>NZ_LT629758.1:6255000-6855000 GCF_900104725.1 Actinoplanes derwentensis | reverse complement strand
CGACGAGGTCACCCAGCGGTGGCTGCCGTTGCCGTGGCCGTACACCGAGCAGCACGCGACGCTCTTCGTCACCCGGCTGGCCCCGGCTCTGCGGGTCAGCGGGCACGGGGTGGTCCGGGTGCTCGAGTACGACGGCTACTTCGCCGGTGTGATCGACCTCAAACGCACCGACTGGACGGCCCGGGTGACCGAGATCGGGTACTGGTCGATGCCCGGGTTCCGGGGTCTCGGTCTGGCCACCGAAGCGGCGTCCGCGCTCACCCGGTGGGCGCTGGAGGACCTCGGGTTCGAACGGGTCGAGTTACGCGTACCGCCGGGGAATCTCGCTTCCAACCGGGTCGCGGTCAAGTCCGGCTTCGTGCTGGAAGGGGTCGCTCGCAACGCCGGGCAGGTCCGGACCGGGCGGGTGGACCTGGCGATCTACTCCCGGATCCGCTCCGACCCTGGTCAGAGCGGTATGCGGTAACCGCGTTTCACCACGGTCTGGATCACTCCGGGCACGGCCAGGCCGGCGCGCAGGCGGGCCACCGCCATCTCGACGGCGTGCTCGTCGGCGCCCCGCGGGAGAGTCTGCAGCAGGGCGGCGCGGGAGAGGACCCGGCCGGGTGAGGTGGCCAGCGCCCGCAGGACCGCCATCGGGGCCGGGGCCAGCGGGCGCAACTCGCCGTCGACCACCGCGGCATGGCCGCGAAGGACCAGCGAGTGACCGGAGACCTGGAGGGACACGGCCCGTTTCGGAAGTTCATCGACGATGGTACGGACCAGAGCGCTCAGCCGGGCCCGTCCCGGAGTCACGACCGGGATGCCCTGCCCGCGCAGCGGCGCCGAGGTGACCGGGCCCACACAGGCGGCCATCACGTCGTCGCGCAACGCGTCGACCAGGGCGTCGGCACCCGTCCCGGAAGCGCGGAGCACCGCCTGCACGGCGGCGGCCGAGGTGAACGTCACCGCGTCCACCAGCCGGCCGATGACCAGGTCGACCAGGCGGTGCAGCGGAGCCGGATCGGTGGGCGGCGCCCAGCGGTAGACCGGCAGCTCGATGACCCGGGCGCCGGCCGACTCCAGAGCCTCGGAGTATTCCGGCTGGCTCTCGCCGTGCAACTGCATCGCGACGGTCAGGCCGCGGAGCCCTCGGGCGGTCAGGTGCTCGACGACCTCCTCGTAGCCCTCGCCCTCCGGGGACCACTGGTCGTGCAGCCCGGCGGCCCGGACCGCGGCTCGCGCCTTCGGGCCGCGGGCGACCAGGTAGGCGCGGGAGAGCACGGACCGCAGCGGATCGGCCAGGCCCCAGCCGTCCGCCGCCTCCAGCCAGCCGCGCATCCCGATGCCGGTGTTGACCAGCACGATGTCCGGCGGACTGTCGAGGCAGGCGCGGGTGGCCGCACGCAGTTCGGCGTCGTCGGAGATCGGGACGATCCGCAGTGCCGGGGCGATCACCACGCGGGCGCCGCGCGCCTCCAGCAGGGTGGCCAGTTCGTCCTTACGGCGGTCGGAGGTCACGCCGATGGTGTAGCCGGACAGCGCTGCTGCCGGCTCCGCCAGAGCGGCCGCGGTCAGCACCGCCCGGCGAGCGCCCGGGGCCCGGTCTGTCATCCGATTCCCGGGCCGAGAAGTCGCGGCGTGGCCGAACGGTCCACCGAAGGGCACGCTCGAAGCCCGCCGTCCTCAGCGTCGACCCGCTCCCATGTCACGCCTGCGTTCTTCGCCATGCCTCCGTCCGGGGCACGCCGCGACTCCTCCTCACCGAACCGGCGAGCCGGCTCGGTGAACACCGTCAGGTCCGTCCTCAACCCTGACGGTTGTCTCTCCAGGGTGCGCCCGAGGGCGCGGCTTCGGCTGATGCCGGGCCGCGTCGTCCGGAGGTGCGCACCGTTGGCCATGACCGGAAGCCTGCCGGGGTGGAATTTCCTACGAGCGTCCCATTTGTTTCGAGCCTGCTAAGTCGAGCGGGGCGAGTGGTGCGACCCGCTGTGGGCGGGTCTGCCGGACGGGGTATGCTCGGATTCGTTTGGTACCACCAGGGCTGAGTGTTTGCAACCAGAACACTCGCCGGATGCTCGGTGCCAGAAACACTGCCTGTTTTGACCACGCGCCGCTCAGCCGGGTATCGTTGCCTGCTGTTGTGCGACTGTTGCGAGTGGTCCCTCTGCGGGGTTGCTTGACGCATCTGCTCGATGCGGCCAGCGCGCGCCTCCAGACCGACGACGAGACAAGGTAATTCTGTGCGTACGTACAGCCCGAAGCCGGGTGAGATCGAGCGTCAGTGGCACATTATCGACGCTTCTGACGTCGTTCTGGGCCGCCTGGCTACCCACACCGCGACTCTTCTGCGCGGCAAGCACAAGCCGACGTTCGCCCCGCATATGGACACTGGCGACTTCGTGGTGATCATCAACGCCGGCAAGGTCGCCCTGACCGGCAACAAGCGTCAGACCAAGGTTGCCTACCGGCACTCCGGTTACCCGGGTGGTCTGAAGCAGGTCGGCTACGAGGAGCTGCTGAGCAAGCGTCCCGAGAAGGCGATCGAGCTCGCCGTCAAGGGCATGCTCCCGCACAACAAGCTCGCGCGGCAGATCATCAAGAAGCTGAAGGTCTACCCGGGAGCTGAGCACCCGCACGCCGCCCAGCAGCCGAAGCCGTTCGAAATCACCCAGGTCGCGCAGTGAGCGCGGGAGAAGGCAGCAGCATGACGGACATCATCGAGCCCGAGGTCGTCGAGACCGTCGAGACCGTCGAGGAGCCCGCTGAGACGGTTGTTGTCGTCGAGACGGCCGCGCCGGCCCCGGTCCGCGCACCGCGTCCCGGTGACCGTCCCGTCCAGACCGTCGGCCGCCGCAAGGAGGCCATCGTCCGGGTGCGCCTCGTTCCCGGCACCGGCAAGATCACCTGTAACGGCCGCGACCTGGAGAACTACTTCCCCAGCAAGGTCAACCAGCAGCTCATCCGTGAGCCGTTCGTGACCACCGAGCGCGCCGACCAGTTCGACGTCTACGCGAACCTGCGTGGCGGCGGCATCACCGGCCAGGCCGGTGCACTCCGTCTCGCCATCGCTCGCGCCCTCATCTCGGTCGAGCCGGATGACCGCCCCGCGCTGAAGAAGGCCGGCTTCCTGACCCGTGACGCTCGCGTCAAGGAGAGCAAGAAGTACGGTCTGAAGAAGGCCCGTAAGGCCCCGCAGTACTCGAAGCGCTAATTTTTGCGCTACGTCTGAAGTCGACGGCCGAGTGTGTCCCCGGTTCGGGGGACGTGCTCGGCCGTCGATGTTTGCCATCCCTCCCTCCCCAACTAGCCGTTCCGGTACTCGTGGCCAGCCGAACGCTGATGCAGGCTTGAGGTCGCATTTACCGGCGAAAGGAAGCCACCATGGGGCGACTCTTCGGCACAGACGGCGTTCGCGGCCTCGCGAACGGCGATCTGCTCACCCCTGAACTCGCCCTGTCGGTCGCTGTCGCGGCCGCTCGGGTTCTCGTCGAGAGTGACGGCAGCCACACGCCGCTCGCTATCGTGGGCCGCGATCCGCGGGCCAGCGGCGAGATGCTGGAGGCCGCGGTCGTCGCGGGCCTGACCAGCGCGGGGGCCAACGTGGTGCGGGTCGGGGTGCTTCCCACGCCGGCTGTCGCGTACCTCGTCGGGCAGACCAATGCCGATCTCGGAGTGATGATCTCCGCGTCGCACAACCCCATGGCCGACAACGGCATCAAGCTCTTCGCCGCCGGTGGCGCCAAGCTGCCGGACGAGCTGGAAGAGCGCATCGAGAAGGCGATCGAGGACGGGCACGGGCTGATCGGCCGGCCCACCGGCGCCGCCATCGGCCGGGTCAACGACCTGCTCGACGGTGCCGAGCACTACATCAAGCACCTGGTGAACTCGATCCCGAACCGGCTCGAAGGTCTCAAGGTCGTCGTCGACTGCGCCAACGGCGCGGCCAGCGAGGTCGGGCCGGTGGCATACCGGGAAGCCGGCGCCGAGGTGATCGCCATTCACGCGGACCCGGACGGCCTGAACATCAACAAGGACTGCGGCTCCACCCACCTGGAGGCGGTCCGTGAGGTCGTTCTCCGCGAGGGTGCCGACCTGGGCCTGGCCCACGACGGTGACGCCGACCGCTGCCTGGCCGTCACCGCCGCCGGTGACGTCGTCGACGGCGACCAGATGATGGCGATCCTGGCCCTGGCCATGCGGGACGCCGGTTCCCTCACCGACGACACCCTCGTCGCCACCGTGATGAGCAACCTCGGGCTGCGGATCGCCATGAAGCAGTCCGGCATCCGGCTCCTGGAGACCAAGGTCGGCGACCGGTACGTCCTGGAGGAACTGTCCAGCGGCGGCCTCGCCCTCGGCGGTGAGCAGAGCGGGCACATCGTGATGCCGGCCTTCGCCACCACCGGCGACGGCGTACTCACCGGCCTGCACCTGATGGCTCAGCTCGCGGCGACCGGCAAGTCCCTCGCCGACCTGGCCGCTGTCGTGCACAAGCTGCCCCAGGTGCTGATCAACGTGCGGGTGGGTGACCGCGACGCGGGTGCCGCCGCGCCGACCGTGCAGGCCGCCGTCGCGCTCGCCGAGAACGAGCTGGGCGAGACCGGCCGGGTGCTGCTCCGGCCGTCCGGCACCGAGCCGCTGGTCCGGGTGATGGTCGAGGCCGCCACCGAGGAGCAGGCGCGGGCCGTCGCCGAGCGGATCGCCGAGGACGTGCGGTCAGCCAGTCCCGCCTGACGTCTTGTACTTAACGGGCCGGTTCCTTGTTGCTTGTCAGGAACCGGCCCGGTTTCGTTTACTCGTCTCTTTACTCCACGACCAGCTTGTAGCAGTTGGCCGTGGCCAGAGTGCCCTCGGCACTGTGCTCGGCCACCTGCTCGCCGTCGACGGTCGTCCGGCACTTGATGCCGCCGTCGCCGAGACCGGACCGGATGGCCACCACGTACACCGCGGCCGGGCTGGTCAGCTTCGTGGTGATCTTCCACGGCAGTTTCGCGCTGCCGACCCGCTTCGGGGAGTTCCCGGACTCGATGTAGACGATCTCGGCCGGGCCGTCGCCGGTCACCTCGTAGGTCACGCTGATCTCGGTGCCGAGGCCGGGGATCCCGGTCGGTAGATCAGTGGGCAGGCCGGGGAAGTCCGGGAAATCGGTGGGCAGCCCGGGTAGCTCGGGACCGTCGGTGGGCAGCGCCGGCAACGTCGGGTCCAGGATCGGCCCGGCGATCTCCTGTGCCTTCTCGGTCGTGCGGTCCACCAGGATCTTGCCGACGGCCACCACGCCGCCGCACAGCAACAGCGCGATGGCCAGGACCAGGGCGATGAACGGGACGGCGCTCCGCTTGGGCCGCTGCGGCGGGCCGTAGCCAGGAGGTCCCTGCGGCGGGCCGTAACCGGGAGGTCCCGGTGGTGGGCCGTAACCGGGCGTGCCCTGCGCGGGGCCGTAGCCGGGCTGCTGGTAGCCGGTGCCGGAGTCGTACGGCGGCGGCTGAGCCCAGCCGGCGGTCTGGTCGTACTCCGGGGGCGGCTGGTACGGCGGCGGTGGCTGTGCCACACCCTGGGCGTAAGCCGGCGGCTGGGCCACGCCCGGCGGGTAAGCCGAGGGCTCCGGTGGGTAGGCCGGGGGCTGTTGCGGATAGCCCGGAGGCTGCGGGGGGTACGGGCCGGGGCTCACCGGCGGGAACTGGGACGTTGGCGGGTACTCCGAGTGGTGGCCCGGTGGCGTGAACGTCGGCGGCTTGGGCGGCTGCCGGGGCTCGTTCGGATCGCTCATGTCTTCCTCCCGACGATTACTACACGGTACGCCCGGGACGCACGTGAAGGATCACTCAGCCGTACGGGTCAGTGCACTTGACCGGTCGGCCGCTGGTGCCCTGGCGGGGTGGCCGGAGTATCGTTCCGATCACATAGGATGCTCAAAAGTGCGCTTCCCGAGCATGACGATTGAGCGAAAGTCGGTTAGTCTGGCCCTCATGTGTGGGATCGTGGGATACGTAGGAAACCGACCGGCGCTCAGCATCGTCATCGACGGGCTGCGCCGCCTGGAGTACCGCGGGTATGACTCCGCAGGTGTCGCCATCATCGACAGCGGACTGATCCAGACTGAGAAGAAAGCGGGCAAACTCGCCAACCTGGAGAAGGCGCTCGCCGAACGAGCCGCTGACGGCATCGGAACCGGCACCACCGGCATCGGTCACACCCGCTGGGCCACCCACGGCGGACCCACCGACCGCAACGCCCACCCGCACCTCTCCGCCGACGGCCGGGTCGCCGTCATCCACAACGGCATCATCGAGAACTTCGCCCGCCTCCGCGTCGAGCTGGAGGCGACCGGCGTCGAGTTCCGCAGCGACACCGACACCGAATGCGCCGCCCACCTGCTCGCCGCCGAGATGCGCACGCTGCGCGAGTCCGGCGCCGCGGACGGCCCGGCCCTGCTCGCCGAAGGCATGCGCCGGGTGGCCAACCGCCTCGAAGGCGCCTTCACCCTGCTCGCCACCGACGTGAGCGTGCCCGGCGCGGTGGTCGCCGCCCGGCGCAACTCGCCGCTCGTGGTCGGCCGTGGCGCCGGGGAGAACTTCCTCGCCAGTGACGTCTCCGCCTTCATCGAGCACACCCGGGAAGCCATCGAGCTGGGCCAGGACCAGATCGTCCTGATCACCCCGGAGGGCATCGAGATCTCCGGCTTCGACGGCACCCCCGCAGTCGGCAAGGAGTACCACGTCGACTGGGACATGTCGGCCGCCGAGAAGGGCGGTTACGAGTACTTCATGTTGAAGGAGATCGCCGAGCAGCCCCAGGCGATCGCCGACACCCTGCTGGGCCGGCTCTCCGACCGTGGCGAGATCATCCTGGACGAGGTCCGCCTCACCGACCAGGACCTGCGGGACGTGGACAAGGTGTTCATCGTGGCCTGTGGTACGGCGTACCACGCCGGCATGGTCGCCAAGTACGCCATCGAGCACTGGGTGCGGATCCCCTGCGAGGTGGAGCTGGCCAGTGAGTTCCGGTACCGCGACCCGATCCTGGACCGCTCGACCCTGGTGATCGCGATCAGCCAGTCCGGCGAGACGATGGACACCCTGATGGCGCTGCGGCACGCCAAGGAGCAGAAGGCCCGGGTCCTCGCCATCTGCAACACCAACGGGTCCACCATCCCGCGCGAGTCGGACGCCGTCCTCTACACCCACGGTGGTCCGGAGATCGCGGTCGCCTCCACCAAGGCGTTCCTCACCCAGCTGGTGGCCTGCTACCTGATCGGCCTGCACCTGGCCCAGGTCCGCGGGGTGATGTACTCCGACGAGGTCGCCGCCGTCGTCGAGAAGCTTCAGGCCACCCCGGACAGCTTGCGTACGTTGCTCAGCCGGATGGACCAGGTCCGGGAACTGGGCCGTGACCTGCGGACCGCCTCCACGGTCCTGTTCATCGGCCGGCACGTCGGGTTCCCGGTGGCCCTGGAGGGCGCGCTGAAGCTCAAGGAACTCGCCTACATGCACGCCGAGGGTTTCGCCGCCGGTGAGCTCAAGCACGGCTCGATCTCGCTGGTCGAGGACGGCACCCCGGTGGTGTGCGTGGTGCCCTCGCCGACCGGCCGGGGTGTCATGCGCGACAAGGTCGTCTCCAACATCCAGGAGGTCCGGGCCCGTGGCGCCCGCACCATCGTGATCGCCGAGGAGGGCGACGAGGACGTCCGGCAGTTCGCCGATCACCTCATCACGGTGCCGCACACGCCCACCCTGCTCGCCCCGCTGATGACCACCGTGCCGCTGCAGATCCTCGCCTGCGAGATCGCCGCGGCCCGCGGAAACGACGTCGACCAGCCCCGCAACCTGGCCAAGTCGGTCACCGTCGAGTAATCGCCCCCGCTGAGCCGCCGGACCTCAAGGCCCGGCGGCTCATCGGCTTCCCGGTGCGGTGGCTCACTGCTTTCCGGGGGTGGGGCCTCGCGGGTCGCTGCCTTCCGGGTGCCGGGGTGGGGTCAAGGCTTTCCGCCCAGGGTTATCCGGGCCATGGCGTCGAGAGCGGGACGGTCCTCGTCCCAGTAGCCCAGGTGGCCGGCGTCGGCCTGGCTGGCGAACACCCGGCCACCGAAACTCGGGTGGCTCGGGTTGCGGCCGAACCAGAGGTCACGCTCGGGACCGGGCGACAGGTCCGGGAGACGCGCGCCCGGCAGGAGATCCCTCGGTTCCTTCGCCAGCTGGATCACGTCGGTCCGGGACGTGGTGGACCAGACGTGATCGGCCGGCACACCCAGCAGGGTGGCCGAGTCGACCCCGACACCTGGCGAACCGACGAAGACCACGCTGTCGGCCTCCAATCGGCCACCGGCCGCGGCCGAACCGACCAGCAGCGAGCCGTAACTGTGCCCGAGCACCGTCTGACGGGCCGGCTCGCCCTCGTGCGTGGCCCGCAGCCCTTCCTGGAACCGGCGCAACTCGACCGCACCCTCCCTGGCCTGCCTCGGTGAAGCCGCCTCGTGCAGGAAATCAGGTGCGTCGTAGTCGAGCCACATCACCGCACTGGTCGACCCACCCGGTCCCAGCTCGCCGGAGCGGACGGCCACCCGCTCGGCCCGGGTCAGCTCGCCACTCAGCGACCGTAGGTCAGAGGTCATGCCGGGGACGTGGGTGAGGACATTGGTGGCCCGGTCGGGGTCACCGAGCGCGACCACGGCCCGGCCCTCGTCGGCGAGACTAAGCCCGACCAGGTAGGCCCGGGGTCCGGTGTCGTCCTCCAGCCGGGCGTTCAACCGGTCGAGGCCTTCGCGCAGGTCCCGGATCCGGTCCGGGTCGGTGCCGCGTTTCGCCATCGACTCCAGGTCCCGGCGCTGGTCGCCGAGCAGCAGCCGGTTGGCGATGTCGCGATCAGCGACCGGAATCCCCTCGGCGCCGGCCAGCGACACCGCGTCGGTGACCAGGAGCCAGTCCCGCTGCGCCGGAGTGAACCCGGACCACCAGCGCCGAACCTCGGCCGGATCGGCGTCGCACGCCGGAAAGGACGAGACCGCCGGAACATCGGAAACGTCAGCGAGCGCGGCGAGCCGTGCCGCCGCGGTCGCGTCGGCGTCAGCGGCGACCTCCAAGGCCGAAGCCAGCACCGCGGCGACCGCCTGAACCGCCGCAGGATCGGCGGTGGCCGAAGCCGAACCGCCCACCCCGGTCCCAGCGGAAGCCGAGCCGCCCACCCCGGTCCGGGTAGAGGCCGAGCCGCCGGTCCCGTTCCCGGTCCCGTTCCCGGCAGAGTCTGCGCCGCGTCCGCCTGGCCCGGCGGACGCCGAACCGCCTGCACCGGCCTGGGTAGAGGGTGAACCGGGGGCGGCCGACCCGAGCGCGGCAGGACGCACCATGCCGGAGTCGTCGATGACCAGGCCGGCGTTCCGGGCCGCGGTCCGGGCCTGGTCGAGTAGTGCGCGGGCCCGGGTGATGCCCGCTGCGAACTCGCTCAGCGCCTGGTCGGCCCGCCAGCAGAAGACCCGCAGACATGTCATCCGGCGGCAGAGCGCAGCCAGCCGGGCCGCCGCCGCCTCCGCGGCGGAACCGGTCCACGAATCTCGCAAGCGGGTCAGGAGCGGGCCGAACTCGCCGCAGAGCGCACCGGCCAGCGCCGCCCATCGGCGCCAGGCGAGCGCGGTGGACCGCCAAGCTGCCGGGTCGGTGACACGCAGCCGGGAGTAGGTGATCGCGGTCGTGTTCATCGAGTGGCCCGGATTCGGCCTGCCGCACGGACGTCGGCCTCCTCGTAGTCGGCGGCGACGGCCCGGATCCGGTCGGCGGTCTCGGTGATGTCGTGGGCCAGCACGCTGAGCAGCCGTCGTGCGGTGTCGGTGGCCAGGGTGTTCGTGCTGGTGGTCGCCCAGCGTGGTGCCGGTGCGGCCCGCGGCGCAGGGGCTGCCCCGGCGGAGACCCGGCCCGCGAAGTCCGTCACGGCAGCCGCGTCACCACGCAGAGCCTCAGCGTCGACCCGAAAGCCGGAGCCGCCACCTGCCGGAGATCCGGCGGAGCCGCTTGCCGAGGATCCGGTGGAGCCGCCCGGAGATCCGGTGGAGACGGTTGCTGGAGATCGGCTGGAGGTGACCTGCGGGCCGGAAGTGGACTGGGGTGTGAGGGCAGTGGGGGAGGTGGTTCGGGGGCTGGGGACGCTGGTCTGGGGAGAGGGATTCATTGAGCGACCTCCAAGCGGTACGACGGGGATTGCGCCGACGTTAGAGGGCTGGGAAGGGCCGTGGGCGGCCCTGTGGACGGCCTGTCCACAGGGCCGGAGGAGGGCTTGACGGGGAGGCTGGAGCGGTGGACGTACCGGCGGAGGGGGTTGACCTTGATCTGGGGTGGTGACCTGGCGCACCGATAGGGTGACTGTTGTGATCGTGTCTGTCGGCATCGACGTCGTCCTGGTGGAGCGCTTCGGCCGGGCGCTGGAGCGGACACCGCTGCTCGCGAACCGGCTCTTCACCGAGGAGGAGCGGCTGACCGGCTCCGGGAATCCGCGATCACCCGAGTCGCTGGCGGCCCGGTTCGCGGCCAAGGAGGCCGTCGCGAAGGCGCTCGGGGCGCCTGCCGGTCTGCGCTGGCACGATTGTGAGGTCGTCTCCGATCCGGACGGGCGGCCGTGGTTGACGGTTTCCGGTACGGTCGCCGCCGCGGCGAACGCGCGCGGCATCGCCCGATGGCATCTGTCGCTGTCCCACGACGGCGGCATCGCCTCCGCGATGGTCGTCGCCGAAGCGGGCCCCTGACGAGCCGGGACGCGAGCCCGTGACCAGGCGAGACGTGGGTTCGTGGCCAGGTAGGACGCGGGGCGGGCAGTTGACGGACGGAGAGACTATGCGGCGGGCTTGGCGGGTCAGCGACGTACGGTCGGCGGAGAAGAGCCTGATGGCGACGCTTCCCGATGGCACCTTGATGCAGCGGGCGGCGGCCGGTCTGGCCCGGCGTTGTGCCCTGCTGCTGCAGGAGGCCGGCGGGGTTTACGGCGCCCGGGTGCTGCTGCTGGTCGGCAGTGGCGACAACGGCGGTGACACGCTGCTCGCCGGTGCCGCGCTGGCCCGGCGGGGCGCTCAGGTCCGGGCTCTGCTGCTGACTCCGGAGCGGGTGCATCTGGCCGGTCTGACGGCGTTGCGCCAGGCCGGTGGGTTCACCGTCAGTGACCTGCCGGGCCGTTCCGACCTGGTGCTCGACGGCATCGTGGGGATCGGGGCGAGCGGCGGGTTGCGGCCGGCGGCGGCGTCCATCGTGCGCCGTCTCGAAGATCTTCGCGATCGTACGGGGAACCGTCCGCCGATCGTCGCCGTCGACGTCCCGAGCGGAGTGACCGTGGACACCGGCGACGTGCCGGGTGAGGCGGTGACCGCTGATGTGACGGTCACGTTCGGCTGTCTCAAACCGGCTCATCTGATCGGCCCGGCCGCGACCCGCTGTGGCCTGGTGGATCTGATCGACATCGGTCTCGGCCCGGCTCTGGTGACCGATCCGGCGGTCCGGGTGGCGGAGGCCGCCGACATCGCCGGGTGGTGGCCGCGGCCGGGCGCGACCTCGGACAAGTACACCCGCGGCGTGGTCGGCCTGGCCACCGGTTCGGCGTTCTATCCGGGTGCCGCGCTGCTCTCCACCGCGGGCGCGCTGGCCGGTCCGTCGGGCATGGTGCGTTATGCCGGTAGCGCCCACCGTGAGGTGGTCCGGGCACATCCGTCGGTGGTGGTGGCCGACCGGGTCGCGGACGCCGGCCGGGTGCAGGCATGGGTGTGCGGCTCGGGACTGGGTACCGGTGACCAGGCACGCACCGAACTGCGCAGCGTGCTGGCCACCGCGCTGCCGGTACTGCTGGACGCGGACGCGATCAACCTGCTGGTCGGCGGGGAGCACGCCACGCATCTGCGCCGGGACGCCCCGCTGGTGCTGACGCCGCACGACGGTGAGTTCAAGCGGCTTGCCGGGGAGGCGCCGGGTGCCGACCGGGCCGGTGCGGCGGCTCGGCTGGCCGCCTGGACGAACGCGGTGGTGCTGCTCAAGGGCGACCGGACCATCGTGGCCACTCCGTCGGGGGAGATCTGGGCGAACCCGACCGGGAGCCCGGTGCTGGCCACCGCGGGCAGCGGGGACGTGCTGGCCGGTCTGCTCGGGTCGCTGCTCGCCGCCGGGATGCCCGCGGTGCGGGCCGCGGTGACGGCCGCTTACGTGCACGGTCTCGCCGGGCGGCGGGCCGCCCAGGACGGTCCGGTCACCGCGCCGGACGTGGCGTCCGCACTGCGCCCGGTCGTCGCCGATCTCCTGGGCTGACCGTCAGAAATTGTCATACGCCTCAGTAGGGTGGAGGCATGTGGCAGGCCGAAGTCCGCGTCGATCTGGACGCGATCAGGGACAACGTCGCGGTGCTGCGTGCCCGCACCTCCGCCGAGATGCTGGTCGCGGTCAAAGCCGACGGTTACGGGCACGGCCTGGTGCCGGCCGCCCGGGCCGCGCTGGCCGGTGGGGCGACCTGGCTCGGTGTCGCCGCTCTCGACGAGGCGCTCGCGCTGCGCCGGGCCGGGGTCGAGGCGCCGGTGCTGGCCTGGCTGCTCGCTCCGGGGCTGCCGTTGCACGAGGGTGTCACGGCCGGGATCGACCTGAGCGCCGCGACTCCGGAGCTGATCGACGAGCTGGCCGCCGCGGCCCGGCAGGCCGGCCGTCCGGCCCGGGTGCACCTGAAACTCGACACCGGCCTGGCCCGGGGCGGCGCGGTCGCCGACGACTGGCCGATCCTGCTGGAGACGGCGGCCAAGGCGCAGGCCGGCGGTGACATCGAGGTCGTCGGGGTGTGGAGCCATTTCGCCTGCGCCGACGAGCCCGGTCACGAGTCGGTGGACCGGCAGCTCGCCGCGTTCCACGCGGGGCTCGCCGTCGCCGCCGGGTTCGGCATCACCCCGCGTTATCGGCACATCGCCAACTCGGCGGCCACCCTGACCCGGCCGGACGCCCACTTCGACCTGGTCCGGGTCGGCATCGCGGCCTATGGTCTGTCGCCGATCGCGGGGGAGTCCCACGGGCTGCGCCCGGCCATGACGGCCCGCGCCCGGATCATGATGACCAAGCGGGTTCCGGCTGGTCAGGGCGTCTCCTACGGGCTGACCTATGTGACGCCGCGGGAGACCACCCTCGCGGTGGTGCCGCTGGGTTACGGCGACGGGGTGCCCCGGCACGCGTCGAGCACCGGCCCGATCCGGGTCGGCGGCACGACCGCGCGGATCGCCGGCCGGGTCTGCATGGATCAGGTGGTCATCGACGTGGGCAACGAGCCGGTCTCCGCCGGTGACGTCGCGGTCCTCTTCGGTCCGGGGACGTCCGGGGAGCCGACCGCCGACGACTGGGCGGCCGCCACCGGCACGATCAACTACGAGATCGTCACCCGGTTCGGCAGCAGCCGGGTGCCGCGTCACTACGACGGTGAGGTCGCCCGGTGAACCGGTCGAGAGTCGTCAAGGGCGCTGGCATATTCGGGGCCGCGGTCGGTGTGGCCGCGGCCGGTCTGGCCACCGCGTTCGCCGTCGAGCGGGCGCTGGTGCGCCGTTCGGTCAACGAGCCCGGTGATCCCTACGTCGAGGAGCCCTTCGGCGACCAGCCCTTCGATCATGAGCGGACGGTGACCGCGGCCGACGGCACCGACCTGCACGTGGAGATCATCGAGCCGGCCGGGGCGACCGACGAGCCGACCATCGTCTTCGTGCACGGGTTCGCCCTCGACATGGGCACCTTCTACTTCCAGCGCAAGGAGCTGGCCGAGCGCGGGACACATCGGATGGTCTTCTACGACCAGCCCGGTCACGGGAAGTCGAGCCACCTGAAATCGGGGACGTACGATCTGGCCGCTCTGGGCCGTTCGTTGGCCGCCGTGCTGGAGGAGACGGTGCCGCACGGCCGGATAATCCTTGTCGGCCATTCGATGGGCGGCATGACGATCATGGCGTTCGCCGAGCAGTTCCCGGCCTGGTTCGGTAACCGGGTCACCGGCGTGGTGCTGATCTCCACCTCGGCCGGTCTGTTCGACAAGGCCAAACTCGGCATCACCAACCTGGTGGCCCGGTTCAGCTCCCCGTTCTTCCCGCTGTGGGACAAGGCGGCCCAGCTCGGCGGCGGCACCATCGACCGGGCCCGGGTCGTCTCCACCGACCTGGCCTGGCTGCTGACCCGGCGGTACGGGTTCGGCGAGCCGAAGCCCAGCCCGACCCTGGTGACCTTCGTCGAGAGCATGAACTCGAAGACGTCGGCCGAGACCCTCACGAAGTATCTGCAGACCCTCTACACCCACAACCGGGTCCCGGCACTGTCCGTGCTGCGCGGCGTCCCGGTGCTGGTCGTCGTCGGTGACCGGGACTATCTGACCCCGCTGACCCACTCCGAGCAGATCATCGCGAACCTGCCCGAGGCCGAGCTGCTCACCATCGAGAACAGCGGCCACGTGGTGATGCTGGAGAAAGCCGACCAGGTCAACGCCGCACTGATCCCCTTCCTGGAGAAATTGACGTGAAACTGGAGACGGTCGAGGACACCCGCGAGTTCGGGCGACGGCTCGCCGGTGTGCTGCGCGCCGGTGACCTGGTCCTGCTCACCGGGCCGCTCGGCGCCGGCAAGACCGCGATGGTCCAGGGCATCGGCGCCGGCCTGGGTGTGCAGGGGCCGATCACCTCGCCGACGTTCGTGATCGCCCGGGTGCACCGGGGGCCGCTGCCGCTGGTGCACGCCGACGCCTACCGGCTGGGCGAGCGGCCCGACCCGCGGGCCGAGATCGACGACCTGGACCTGGACGCCTCCGCCGACGACGCGGTCACCGTGATCGAGTGGGGCGCCGGGATGGTCGAGCAACTGAACGACGAATATCTGCAGATCCGCATCGACCGGCTGGACGACGACACCCGGGTCGTCGACCTCCGGCCGCACGGCGGCGACTGGGCACACCGACTGGAGACCATGTGAACCTGACCGAGCTTCTCCCCGCCGAGTGGCGAGACGAGCTGACTCCCCACCTCGACACGGCCGCGACCGCCGCGCTGGGCACGTGGGTGGCCGAGGAGTACGCGACACAGACCGTCTACCCCCCGGTGGAGGACCTGTTCGCGGCGTACCGGCTGTGTTCCCCGGCGCAGACCCGGGTGCTCATTCTCGGTCAGGACCCCTACCACGGTCCCGGCCAGGCGCACGGCCTCAGCTTCAGCGCCCGCGAGGGGGTGCGCCGTCCGCCGTCCCTGAGCAACATCTTCAAGGAGCTCACCGAGGACCTCGGTGTCCCCAAGCCGGCCAGCAGCGACCTGACCGGGTGGGCGAAACAGGGTGTGCTGCTGCTCAACGCGGTTCTGACGGTCCGGGCGGCCAAGGCCGGCTCGCACGGCAACAAGGGCTGGGAGGCGTTCACCGACGCCACCATCAAAGCCCTCAACGAGCGTGACGAGCGGATCGTCTTCCTGCTCTGGGGCAGTTATGCGAAGAAGAAGGCGGTGCTGGTCACCAACCCGGCGCACGTCGTCCTGGAAGCCGGCCACCCGAGCCCGCTGAACCGGGTCGGTTTCCTCGGCAGCCGCCCGTTCAGCGCCGCCAACAAGGCGCTCGCCGACGGCGGACGGCCGGTCATCGACTGGGACCCGGCGGCCACGGTCTAGGGTTTCGCTGTGCTGGTACTCGCTCTGGACACCGCAACTCCCGCGTCGACCGCGGCTCTCGTCGAGGTGACCGCGGACGGTCTGGTGGGCGTGGTGGAACGGCGGACCGTCGACCCGCGCGCCCACGGGGAGAAACTCGCTCCCGAGATCGCCGCCGCCCTCGCCAAAGCCGGATTCCGGCCCCGCGACCTCACCGCGATCGTGGCCGGGGTCGGCCCGGGGCCGTACACCGGCCTGCGGGTCGGGCTGGCCACTGCGGCGAGCATGGGGCAGGCGCTGGGCATCCCGACCTACGGGGTGTGCTCGCTGGACGCTCTGGGGCGGGCCGCGGGTCCGGGGCGGGTGCTGATCGCGACCGACGCGCGGCGGCGCGAGGTCTACTTCGCGACCTACGCCGACGGTGTCCGGGTGACCGGCCCCGAGGTGGCCAAACCAGCCGACGTGGCGGTGCTCCTCGCGGGCGCGGTGGCGACCTCGCTGGCCGGGGCTGCGGACCGGGCCGCCGGTGAAGGGGCTTTGAAATACGGCGATGTGTTCGGCGTTCCGGTGGAGGAGCACCTGCTCTATCCGCCGGGCGCCGCGCTGGTCGCGATCGCCGTCGAGCGGATCCGCGAGGGCGCGCCGAGTGAGATCCTCACGCCGCTCTATCTGCGGCGCCCGGACGCGGTCGAGCCGGCCGCCCGGAAGTCGGTGCTGACCTGATGAGCGAGCTGCCCGAAGCCGTCGAAGAATCCAGTCACAACCAGAACCCCCTCGCGCCCGCCCGCGACTCCGGCGGTTACGCCATCGAGCGTTTCCGCTGGTGGCACATCGACGAGGTGCTGCCGATCGAAGAGGACCTCTTCGGCCCGGAGAAGTGGTCCCCCGCGATGTTCTGGAACGAACTCGCGACCCGGCAGTTCTATCTGGTGGCCTACACCCGCACTCATGACGGCGTGGTCGGCTACGCCGGTTTGTCCGTTGTGGACGAGGACGAGTCGTGGGTGCAGAACATCGCGGTCCGGCGGGACGCGCAGCGGCTCGGGATCGGCCGGGGGCTGCTGGAGGCGCTGCTCGCCGAGGCGGCCCGGCAGGGGACCCGGAAAACGCTGCTGGAGGTGGCGGTGGACAACGCTCCGGCGCAGAAGCTCTACGCGACGTACGGATTCGAGCCGGTCGGCATTCGGCGCGGCTACTACCAACCCAGTAACACCGACGCCCTGGTGATGATGCGTGATGCGTGACGAGCCCCTGGTCCTCGGGATCGAGACCTCCTGCGACGAGACCGGTGTCGGCATCGTGCGCGGCCACACCCTGCTCGCGGACGCGCTGGCGTCCAGTGTGGAGCAGCATGCCCGGTTCGGTGGGGTGGTGCCGGAGGTGGCCAGCCGTGCCCATCTGGAGGCGCTGGTCCCGACGATGCAGCGGGCCTTGGACGAGGCCGGTGTGACGCTCGCCGACGTGGACGCGATCGCGGTGACGAGCGGCCCTGGTCTGGCCGGTGCGCTGCTGGTCGGGGTGGCGGCGGCGAAGGGTTACGCGCTGGCCGCGGAGAAGCCGATCTACGGCGTGAACCACCTGGCCGCACATGTGGCGGTGGACACGCTGGAGCACGGCCCGCTGCCGGAGCCGGCGATCGCGATGCTGGTTTCCGGCGGGCATTCGTCGCTGCTGCTGGTCGACGATCTGACGGCGGGGGTGACCCCGTTGGGCGCGACCATCGACGACGCGGCCGGTGAGGCGTTCGACAAGGTGGCTCGGCTGTTGGGGCTGGGGTTCCCGGGCGGCCCGATCATCGACCGGTCGGCGCGCGAGGGCGATCCGGCGTCGATCGTGTTCCCGCGGGGCCTGACGGCGGCGAAGGATCAGGCCGCGCACCGTTTCGACTTTTCGTTCTCGGGGCTGAAGACGGCGGTGGCGCGCTGGGTGGAGGCCCGGGAGCGGGCCGGCGAGCCGGTGCCGGTGGCGGACGTGTCGGCGAGTTTCCAGGAGGCGGTCTGTGACGTGCTGACCGCGAAGGCGATCGACGCCTGCCGGTCCACCGGAGTGAAGACGCTGGTGATCGGCGGCGGGGTGGCGGCGAACTCGCGGCTGCGGGTGCTGGCCGAACAGCGGGCGGCGAAACACGGGATCCTGGTACGCGTACCGCGCCCGGCTCTCTGCACCGACAACGGCGCGATGGTGGCCGCGCTCGGCTCGCATCTGGTGGCGGCCGGAGTGGCACCGAGCCGTCTCGATCTGCCGGCGGATTCCGCCATGGGTTTGACCGCGGTGAGTGTGCCGGGGTAGGAAACGTTCATGATCGCGCGGATGTGGGAGGTGCGGGCCTCGCGCAGTGGCTTCGACGAGCTGCTGGCCTGGGTCTGCGACACGGCGGTGCCTGCCTTGGAGGTACTGCCACAACATGTGTCGAGTGACGTCTATTCGTCCACCGATCATCGCATCGTCGTCATCACCAAATGGCGCAACTCCCCGGAGAACCCGCGTACCCCGCCGGAGAACCTGGTGGCACGTGCTCCGCACGTCTGGGATTTCAATCCCGTCGATCGCTGAGTAGTCGCAGTCTGCGCATCCGGGCCTTACCGTCGGGGCCTGATGCGAAGATTGCCAGTGGCCGATCCCGGCGTGCCCGAGTCCCGTTCCGCGACGCGTTTCCTGCTCTGGCTGGGCCGGCGGGCCCGCCGGACGGTCGTCGTCGCGGTGCTCCTGGCGATCGTCTGGATGTGGTGTCAGGCGCTGGTGCCGGCGATCGTCGGCCGGGCGGTGGACGCCGCCGTCGCGGGAAGCGGCCGCGGGTTGCTCGGCTGGGGTCTGCTGCTGTTCGGATTCGGCATGGTGCAGGCGCTGACCGGTATCTCCCGGCACCGGTTCGCGGTGACCAACTGGCTCGGTGCCGCGTTCCGGACCGTGCAGGTGGTGCTCCGGCAGGCGAACGTTCTGGGTTCGGCCCTGCCCCGCCGGATGGACGCGGGCGAGGTGGTCGCGATCGGCACCTCGGACATCACCCACATCGGCGGGGCCGTCGAGATCACCGCGCGGGGGATCGGCGCCCTGCTGGCGGTGATCACGGTCACCGGCCTGCTGCTGTACACGTCGGTGTCGCTGGGTCTGGTGGTGCTTCTCGGGGTGCCGGTGATGATGCTGGTGGTGGGGGTGCTGATCCCGCCGTTGCATCACCGGCAGCGGGACTACCGGGAGCGGCAGGGGCGGTTGACCGGCCGGGCCGCGGATCTGGTCAGCGGGCTGCGGGTGCTGCGTGGGGTGGGCGGCGAGGCGACCGTGGCGGCCCACTACCGGGCGGAGTCGCGGGCGCTCGGTGAGGCGGGGGTGCGCACCGCGCGGGTGGAGTCGCTGCTGGAGTCGGCGCAGGCACTGCTGCCGGGGGTGTTCCTGGTGCTGGTGACCTGGATGGGTGCCCGGTTCGCGGTCACCGGCCGGATCACGGTGGGCCAGTTGGTGGCCTTCTACGCGTACGCCGCCTTTCTGGTCGCGCCGTTGCGCCAGTTGACCGAGGCGATCGACAAGATCACCCGCGGTCACGTCTCCGGCCGCCGGGTGGTGGCGATGCTGGGCGAGCGCACCGATCTGCCGGTGGCCGAGGTCCCGGTTCCGCTCCCGGTGGGCGATCTGGAGGACCCCGGGTCGGGGGTACGGGTGACGCCCGGCCGTCTCACCGCGATAGCCGCCAGCGCCCCCGCCGACGCGGCCCGGATCGCCGACCGTCTCGGCCGGTACGCCGACGGTGCCACTCTCGGCGGGGTCCCGCTGGCGGCGGCCGCCCTGTCCGAGGTGCGGCAGCGGATCCTGGTGTCGGACAACGAGTCGCGTCTGTTCTCCGGGCGGCTACGGTCGGATCTGGACCCGTACCGCCGCGATGTCCTGCTCGAAGCCCTGACCACGGCCGACGCCACTGACATCGTCGCCGCTCTGCCGGAGGGCGTGGACACCGTGGTCACCGGCGCCGGCCGGTCCTTCTCCGGCGGCCAGCAGCAGCGGCTGCGCCTGGCCCGGGCCCTGATCGCCGACCCGGACACGCTGATCCTGGTGGAGCCGACGAACGCGGTGGACGCGTGGACCGAGGCCCGGATCGCCGACCGGCTGCGGGTGGCCCGGCTCGGCCGGACCACGGTGATCTGCACCTCCAGTCCACTGCTGCTGTCCCATGCCGATCAGGTCTGGTACGTGGAGCACGGCCGGGTGGTGGCGACCGGGCAGCACACCGAACTGCTGGAGACGGTGCCCGGTTATGCCCGTCTGGTGGGCCGTGAGGAGAAGGCGTGAACCGTCCGCTCCCGGTGGCGACCACGGCGCAGGCCCGTCGGTACGCCCGGGACCTGATCCGCCTGCACCCGGGGATGTTCCGCGCCGTGATCGGTCTGCACGTGGCCGCCGCCCTGGCCGGGCTGGCCGGTCCCCGGTTGCTCGGCGACCTGGTGCAGGGTGTCCACGACCACGCCCCGATGTCCGAACTGGATCAGACCGCAGTGGCCATCGCGGCGTTCGTGGTGGCTCAGGCGCTGCTGATCCGGAGCGCGCACCTGGCGTCGGCCCGGCTGGGTGAGCGGGTGCTGCACCGGCTGCGGACCGAGTTCGTCAGCCGGGTGCTGGCCCTGCCGCTGTCCAGGGTGGAATCAGCCGGTCCGGGTGACCTGCTGACCCGGGCCACCCGGGACGTCGACGCGCTGGCGCAGTGTGTCCGGTTCGCGGTGCCGGAGACACTCATCGCCCTGATCACTCTCGGTCTGGTGGTCGGGGCTCTGGTTCTGGTCAGCCCGTTGTTCGCGGTGCCGTTGCTGGTCGGGGTGCCGTTCATGGTGGCGGGCACCCGGTGGTATCTGCGGCGGGCGCCGGGTGGTTACCTGCGACAGAACGCGGCCTGGGCGGAGGTCACCGAGGGGCTGGCCGAGACGGTGCAGAGCGCCCGGACCGTCGAGGCCCTCGGCCGTGGTCACCAGCGGATCCGGCGCACCGACATCGCCCTGCGGCACTCTTGGCGGGCCGAGCGGTACACGCTGCGGCTACGGACCGTCTGGTGGCCGCTGATCGAGACCGGTTACGTGCTGCCGATGGTGCTCACCCTGCTCGCCGGCGGCTGGCTGTATCTGCACGGCCGGATCACCCTCGGCGCCCTGACCGCGGCGGTGATCTACGTGCAGCAGCTGGTCGACCCGCTGGACCGGCTGGTCGGCTGGCTCGACGAGCTGGAGATCGGCGCGGCGGCCCTGGCCCGGCTGCTCGGCGTCGCCGCGGGCCCGTCCCCGGTACCGGCCGGGACACCGGAAACCGGGAGCAACCGGATCGAGGTGCGCGGGGTTCGCTTCGGCTACGAACCGGGCCGGGAGGTGCTGCACGGCGTCGACCTGGTCCTCGAACCGGGCGAACGGCTGGCCGTCGTCGGGGTCTCCGGGGCCGGCAAGTCCACCCTCGGCCGGCTGCTCGCCGGAGTCCACCGGCCCAGCGAGGGCAGCGTCACGGTGGGCGGGGTGCCGCTGACCGAACTGTCGCCCGAACGGCTGCGTGCCGAGGTCGCCCTGGTCACCCAGGAACACCACGTCTTCATCGGCACGCTGCGCGACAACGTGGCCCTCGTCCGGCCGGCCGCGCCGGAGGGGGAGATCCGGGCCGCGCTCACCGCGGTCCAGGCCCTGAACTGGGTGGACGAGCTGCCGGACGGGCTGGACACGGTGGTCGGCGCCGGTGGGCGCCCGCTCTCACCGGAGCAGGCGCAGCAGGTGGCGCTGGCCCGGCTGGTGATCGCCGACCCGCACACACTGGTGCTCGACGAGGCGACCGCGATGCTCGACCCGCGAGCCGCCCGTGATCTGGAACGGTCACTGGCGGCGGTGGTGAGCGGCCGGACCGTGGTGGCGATCGCGCACCGGCTCTTCTCGGCGCACGACGCGGACCGGGTGGCGGTGGTGGAGAACGGCCGGATCGTCGAACTCGGAGCGCACGACGACCTGGTGGCGGCCGGTGGGGTCTACGCGACGCTGTGGCGGTCCTGGCAGGGAGAGACCAGAGAGGGCGCGCCCGGTGGGCGCGCCCTCTCCTGAAACCGATCGGTCAGAAGCCCGGACCGTGCTGGTGTCCGTGCCCGTGACCGCCGTGGCTGTGGCCACCGGCGGCGGCCGGAGCCGCCTCGGCCGGCTTCTCCACCACGAGGCTCTCGGTGGTCAGCAGGAGCCCGGCGATCGAGACGGCGTTGGAGACCGCGTTGCGGGTCACCTTCACCGGGTCGATGATGCCGGCCGCGGCCAGGTCGACGTACTCGTCGGTGGCGGCGTTGAGGCCGTGGCCCCAGCCCAACTCGTTGACCCTGCCCACCACGACGTAACCGTCGTGGCCGGCGTTCTGCGCGATCCAGCGCAGCGGCTCGACGAGCGCCTTGCGGACGATGCCGACGCCGAGCGCCTCCTCGCCGGTGAGACCGAGGTTGCCCTCGAGCTCCTTGGCGACCTGGGCCAGAGCAGCGCCGCCGCCGGGGACGGTGCCCTCCTGGACCGCAGCCTTGGTCGCCGCGATGGCGTCCTCGATGCGGTGCTTGCGCTCCTTCATCTCGACCTCGGTGGCCGCGCCGACCTTGATCACCGCGATGCCGCCGGAGAGCTTCGCCAGCCGCTCCTGAAGCTTCTCGCGGTCCCAGTCGGAGTCGGACGCCTCGATCTCCTTGCGGATCTGCGAGACCCGGTCGGCGACGTCGGAGGAGTTGCCGCCACCATCGACGATGGTGGTGTTCTCCTTGTCGACCACGATGCGCCGGGCGCTGCCCAGCGACTCCAGGCCGACCTGGTCGAGCTTGTAACCGAGCTCGGGCGCGATCAGCTCACCGCCGGTGGCGATCGCCAGGTCCTGCAGGATCGCCTTGCGGCGGTCCCCGAAACCGGGCGCCTTCACCGCGGCGACCTTGACGGTCTTGCGCAGCGAGTTGACCACCAGGGTGGACAGGGCCTGGCCCTCGACGTCCTCCGCGACGATCAGCAGCGGCTTGCCGGTCTGCAGCACCTTCTCCAGCAGCGGAAGCAGTTCTTCGATGCTGGAGATCTTCTGGGTGGTGAGGAGGATGTGAGCGTCCTCCAGCACCGCCTCCTGCGACTCGGCGTCGGTCACGAAGTTCGGCGAGATGAAACCCTTGTCGAACTGCAGACCCTCGGTCACCTCGAGCTCGGTGTGCAGTGCCGAGCCCTCCTCGATGGTGATGACACCATCGCGGCCGACCCGGTCCATCGCCTCGGCGATCAGCTCGCCGATGGCGGCGTCCTGAGCCGAGATGGTGGCCACGTTGGCGATCGCCTGGTGGTCGTCGACCTCGACGGCCTTGGCCAGCAGCGCCTTGGAGACGTGCTCGGCGGCCTGGTCCATGCCCCGCTTGAGGCCGATCGGGTTGGCACCCGCGGTCACGTTGCGCAGGCCCTCGCGGACCAGCGCCTGCGCGAGCACGGTCGCCGTCGTGGTCCCGTCACCGGCGACGTCGTTGGTCTTGGTCGCCACCTCTTTGACGAGCTGCGCGCCGAGGTTCTCGTACGGGTCGGTGAGCTCGATCTCCTTGGCGATGGTGACGCCATCGTTGGTGATCGTGGGCGCGCCGAACTTCTTGTCCAGGACGACGTTACGACCGCGCGGTCCGAGGGTGACCTTGACCGTGTCGGCGAGCGTGTTGACGCCGTGCTCCAGCAGGTGCCGGGCGTCGTCAGAGAAGCTGAGAATCTTCGCCATTTATGGTCCCTTCACGCACCAGCGCCCTGCCCCGAGCGATCGGAACAGGGCGCAAGCGCAATCAGTTAGGTCTTACTTCTCGATGACCGCGAGGACGTCGCGGGCGGAGAGCACCAGGTACTCCTCGCCGGCGTACTTGACCTCGGTGCCGCCGTACTTCGAGTACAGGACCACGTCGCCGACATTGACGTCGAGCGGGACGCGGTTGCCCTTGTCGTCGATCCGGCCGGGGCCGACGGCGAGGACGGTGCCCTCCTGGGGCTTCTCCTTGGCGGTGTCGGGGATCACGATGCCGGAAGCGGTCGTGGTCTCAGCCTCGTTCGCCTGGACCACGATGCGGTCCTCGAGCGGCTTGATCGCAACCTTTGTCGCGGTAGTCACGGGCATACCCTCCTGGGTATCAGGTTTCGCCGACCTTGGATCAGGCCGGTCAATGCCTCATGCCACCGGGCGGGGCCGTCGTCGCGGGTGCCGGTCCGCCTGGTGCCTAACCGCCACGGAGGACCCGGGCGGTTGGCACCCTCATGGTGAGAGTGCTAATCGGAGACTATGCCGGAACTAGCACTCCGTCAACCAGAGTGCCAACCTGTCACGCCAGGGAGAATGCCTGTCGTGACCCCTGAGTTGTTGCATTTGTTGCAGACCCCGAACGGGGTGGAAGCCCTGGCCGTGGCGGCCGAGGTGGCCGGCGGTGAGCCGCTCGCCGCGGCCTCGGCCATGCGGGCCCGGGGCTTCGGCGCGGAACTCGCCGCGGCCGCCTTGACCCAGGCTAGTTTGCGAGAACGCGCCGCGATGAAGTTCGGCTCGGACGCCGCCCGGATGTTCTTCACCAGGGCCGGTCTGGAGCAGGCGACCCGCGCGGTGGTCGCGGACCGGCGCGCCGCCCGGCTCGCCGCCGCCGGTGTCCGGAGCCTCGCCGACCTGGGGTGCGGGCTGGGGTCGGACGCGCTGGCCGCGGCCCGGCACGGCATCACCGTGCACGCCGTGGATGCCGATCCCGGCACCGCGGCACTCGCCGCCGCGAACGCCGCGGCCGCGGGGCTGGCCGACCGGATCACCGTGGCGTGCGCCGACGCGACCACGGTGCCGGTGGAGCGGTACGACGCGGTCTTCGCCGATCCGGCGCGCCGCCAGGCCGGCCGGGGCCGGGTGTTCGACCCGAAGTCGTACTCACCGCCCTGGGACTTCGTCGCCGGGCTGGCCGGCCGGGTGCCGCACACGGTGCTGAAGCTGGCGCCCGGCATCGACCACGACCTGCTGCCCCCGGGCGCCGAGGGGGAGTGGGTGAGTGTCGGCGGCGACCTGGTCGAGGCGGCCTTCTGGTGCGGTCCGCTGGCCCGGGTCCCGCGCCGGGCCTCGCTGATCGGCCCGGACGTCGTGCTGACCGGCTCCGGCACCGAACGCGCCCCGGTCGGCGAGATCGGTTCGTGGATCTACGACCCGGATCCGGCGGTGATCCGCTCGCACCTGGTGGCCGAGTTCGCCGCGACGGTCAGTGGCCGGCTGGCCGATCCGGACATCGCCTACGTCTACACCGACGAGCCGGTGGACACCCCGTTCGCCCGGCGTCTCGCGGTGACCGACGTGCTGCCGTTCTCGCTGAAACGGCTGCGGACACTGCTGCGGGAACGGGGGATCGGGGTGTTGGAGATCCGTAAACGGGGCTCGGCGCTGGTCCCCGAGCAGCTGCGCAAGGACCTCCGGCTGTCCGGGCCGAACACCGCCGGACTGGTGCTGACCCGGGTGGGTGGCGCACCGCTCGCCCTTCTCACGTCGGTCGCCTGACGGGTAGTAGCGTTCCCGCATGGCCAAGAGAGCCGCGGGTACGCCGGCCACCGTCCTGCTGACCGCCGAGCGGGTGACCCACACGCTGCATCCGTACGAGGTGTCGCCGGACGCGTCCAACTACGGCGCCCTGGTCGCCGAGGCGCTGGGTGTCGCCCCGGAGATGATGTTCAAGACACTCGTGGCCGAGGTCGACGGCCGTCTGGTGGTCGGGGTGGTGCCGGTGACCGGTGACCTCGATCTGAAGGCGCTGGCCGCCGCGGCCGGTGGGAAGCGGGCGGCCCTGGCCGACCGGGCCGCCGCCGAGCGCAGCAGCGGTTACGTCCGGGGCGGGATCAGCCCGCTCGGGCAGCGTAAACGGCTGCCGACGGTGATCGATGACACGGCTTCCGGGCTCGACCTGATGTACGTGTCAGCGGGCCGCCGTGGCCTCCAGGTGGCCCTCGCGCCGGCCGACCTGATCCGGCTCACCGGAGCGACAGTCGCGCCGATCCGGTCCTGACGCCGCTGGATTGTTATCCCTTGTTTCGAGATAGATCGTCATGGTGCCTTGTGTTCTCGGCCACTGGAGAAATACGTTGCCGGGCGCAACTCTCCCCTCGAAAGGACACAGGGATGCGTAACGGATTCTCCGTCCTTGCCGTGGTCGGTCTCCTGACGGCGGGAGGCCTGTCCGCCTGCACCGGCGAGGAGGACTCCGGCTCGGGTGCCGAGACGGGGCCGGCCGTCCAGGTCGGTGTCATCCTGCCGGACACCAGGAGCTCGGCCCGCTGGGCGACCGCCGACTTCAAGTATCTGACCGAGGCGTTCGAGGCGGCCGGCGTCGAGGCCGTGATCCAGAACGCCGAGGGGGACAAGACCCGTTTCACCACCATCGCCGACGGCATGATCGCGAGCGGCGTGAAGGTCCTGATCATCGCCAACCTCGACTCCGGCACGGGTCAGGCCGTCCTGGCGAAGGCGCGGACCGCGGGCATCGCGACCATCGACTACGACCGGCTCACCCTGGGCGGCGGCGCCGACTACTACGTGTCCTTCGACAACACCGAGGTCGGCAAACTCCAGGGGCAGGGCCTGGTCGACTGCCTGACCGAGAAGCGGGTGGTCCGGCCGGTGGTCTCCTACCTCAACGGCTCGGCCACCGACAACAACAGCACCCTGCTCAAAAAGGGGTACGACTCGGTCCTCCAGCCGAAGTTCGACTCCGGCGAATACCTCAAGGGCCCGGACCAGGACGTCCCGGAATGGGACAGCGCCCAGGGCGGCACCATCTTCGAGCAGCAGCTGACCCAGGACAAGAGCATCACGGGTGTGCTGGCCGCCAACGACGGCCTGGGCAACGCGGCGATCCAGGTGCTGAAGAAGAACAAGCTGAACGGCAAGGTCCCGGTCACCGGTCAGGACGCCACCGTTCTGGGGCTGCAGAACATTCTCATCGGCGACCAGTGCATGACGGTCTACAAGGCCATCAAGAAGGAGGCCGACGCGGCCGCCGAGCTGGCGATCGCGCTGGTCAAGCAGGAGCAGGTCAGCACGACCGAGACGATCGAGGGCACCGGGACCAAGGCTGTCCTGCTGGCCCCGCAGGCGATCACCGCGGCCACCGTGAAGGACGTCGTCGCCGACGGTTACGTCACCCGGGAAGAACTCTGCAGCGCCGACTTCGCTGAGGCCTGCGCCAAAGTCGGCATCAGGTGAAGGAGGACCAGCCGTGGCCGCGACACCCCTTCTGGAACTGCGCGGGATCGACAAGAGTTTCGGTCCTGTCCAGGTTCTCCACGACGTCGGCCTGAGCGTCTACCCGGGTGAGGTGACCGCTCTCGTCGGCGACAACGGCGCGGGCAAGTCCACACTGGTCAAGTGCATCAGCGGTATCCACGCCATCGACGCCGGCACGATCACCTTCGACGGCCGGGAGGTGGCGATCAGCTCGCCACGGGACGCCGCCGGACTGGGCATCGAGGTCCTCTACCAGGACCTGGCTCTCTGTGGAAATCTGGACGTCGTCCAGAACATGTTTCTCGGCCGGGAGCGGAAATGGGGTGTCGTCCTGGACGAGGCCACCATGGAGGAGATGGCCGAGGAGACGTTGCGGAGCCTCTCCGTGCGTACCGTCACCTCGCTCCGTCAGCGGGTCTCCAGCCTGTCCGGCGGTCAGCGGCAGACCGTGGCCATCGCCAAGGCGGTCCTCTGGAACAGCCGGGTCCTGGTCCTGGACGAGCCGACCGCCGCGCTCGGTGTCGCGCAGACCGCCCAGGTGCTCGAACTGGTCCGCCGCCTCGCCGACAACGGTCTCGGCGTGGTGCTGATCTCGCACAACATGAACGACGTCTTCGCGGTCTCGGACCGGATCGCCGCGCTCTACCTGGGCCGGACGGCCGCGCAGGTGAAGGCCACCGACGTGACGCATTCGCAGGTCGTCGAGCTGATCACCGGCGGCCGTAGCGGGCATCTCGGCACCCCGTCGTGAGCCGGGACAGGCCCACGGTCGGCGGCCACCTGCGGGACTACTGGGCCCGGATCCGCGGCGGCGACCTCGGGACCCTTCCGGCCGTACTCGGCCTGCTGATCTTGATATTGATCTTCGGTTCGGCCCGCAGTGAGACGTTCCTCAGCGCGCTCAACTTCGCGAACCTGTTCAACCAGAGCGCCCAGATCGTCTTCATCGCGATGGGCCTGGTCTTCGTGCTGCTGCTCGGCGAGATCGATCTGTCCGCCGGGTTCGGCAGCGGTGTCTGCGGCGCGGTCATGGCGATCCTGCTGACCACGCACGGCCTGCCCTGGGTGGTGGCGATCCCGGCGGCGATGGCGACCGGCGTCCTGATCGGCATCGTGCTCGGCCTGCTGGTGGCGAAGCTCGGCATCCCGTCGTTCGTGGTGACCCTCGCCGCGTTCCTCGGTTTCCAGGGTGTGCTGCTGACCCTGCTCGAGGGTGGCAAGAACATCGCGATCGACGACGAGTTCGTGACGTCGCTCAACAACGGCACCCTGTCGGTGCGCGCCAGCTGGATCCTCGCGGTGGCCGGTGTGGCCGGGTTCGGCCTGGCCCAGTTCCTGCGCTGGCGGGCGCGGGTGATCCGGGGCCTGATCGCGGAACCGGCCGGCATCGTGCTGGCCCGGATCGCCGGGGTGGCGGCCCTGGCGCTGTCGGCCACCTACGTGCTGACCCTGGAGCGGGCCGTCAACGTGTCGATCACGTCGCTGAAGGGCATCCCGATCGTCGTACCGATCATCCTGTTCTTCCTGGTCCTGTGGACCTTCGTGCTGGGCCGCACCACCTACGGCCGGCACGTCTACGCTGTCGGTGGCAACGCCGAGGCGGCCCGCCGGGCCGGCATCCCGGTCGACCGGATCCGGGTCTCGGTCTTCGCCATCGCCTCGTTCATGGCCTCGATCGGCGGAATCCTGATCGTCAGCCGACAGAGCTCTGTCGATCCGAACACCGGCGGCAGTAACATTCTTCTCTATTCGGTCGGTGCCGCGGTCATCGGCGGCACCAGCCTGTTCGGCGGCCAGGGAAAGATCATCTACGCGGTCATCGGGGGTGCGGTGATCATCGTCATCGAGAACGGGATGACCCTGTTGGCCCTCAACTCCGGCGTCAAATTCATCTTCACCGGCCTCGTTCTGCTGGCGGCCGCGAGCGTCGACGCGCTGGCCCGGCGCAGAGCCGCGGCATCGGGCGGCTGACGATGCGCACTCCCGGGCGGGGGCCGGGACGCTGATGAGGACCGGACCGAACCAGGACGACGTCCGACGGCACAACCTCGGAAGCCTCCTGCGGTACGTGCATGTGCACGGCGCTACCTCCCGGGCCGAACTCACCACCCGCCTCGGACTCAACCGGAGCACCATCGGGGCACTGACCGCCGACCTGATCGGGGCGGGGCTGGTCAGTGAGGCGGCACCCCGCGAGACCGGCCGGGCCGGGCGCCCCTCACTCGTCGTCCGGCCCGAATCGGGACGGGTGTACGCCTACGCGCTCAGCATCGAGGTCGACCGGCTGCGCGCGGCCCGGGTCGGGCTCGGCGGCCGCATCCTGGAGCAGTACGAGGCCGAGCGCCCACCCGGCATGAGCGCCGGGGAGGCGATCCGGCCGCTGGCCCGGTTCGTCGCGACCATGCGGTCCGGGGTGCCGGACGGCGCCCGCTGCGTCGGCAGCGGAGTCGCGGTGGCCGGCATGGTGCGCCGTGCCGACGGGATGGTCCGCTTGGCCCCGACCATCGGCTGGGTCGAGGAGCCGGTCGGTGCGGACCTGACCTCCGAACTCGGGCAGTACGGGCGGCTCAGCGTCGGCAACCACTCCGACGTCTGCGCGCTGGCCGAACACGCCCGGGGCGCGGCGGTCGGTTCCGACAACGTCATCTACCTGTACGGCGACGTCGGTGTCGGCGCCGGGATCGTCGCCGGTGGCCGCCGGATCACCGGGCACGGCGGGTACGGCGGCGAAGTCGGCCACATGGTCGTCAACCCGTACGGCCGTCCGTGCAGCTGCGGCTCGCGAGGCTGCTGGGAGACCGAGATCGGCGAGCACGCACTGCTGCGCCTGGCCGGGCGCGCCGACCGCAGCGGCCGGGACGAGGTGCTGGCCGTGGTGGACGCCGCGATGCGGGGGGACAGCCAGGCCCAGCACGCGTTACGGCAGGTCGGCGACTGGATCGGCTTCGGGGTCGGCAACCTGATCAACATCTTCAACCCGGAGGTGGTGATCTTCGGCGGGACACTGCGCGACGTCTACCTGGGGGCCGCCGCGCAGATCCGCAGCCGCCTCAACGCCATCGGCCTGCCGGCCTGCCGCGAGCAGGTGCGGCTGCGCACTCCGGAACTCGGCACCGACGCGGCCCTGATCGGAGCGGCCGAACTGGCCTTCGACCACCTGCTCGACGATCCCCTGGTGTCCTAATTACACGATCACCCGGAAAACCCGGCCGATTGTGGAAGATCTATGCTGCCCGCCATGCTCCTGGACCCGGCCGCGGCGTACCCGAAAGTCGCCGTTCTGCGCACCGCCCTGGACTCGGGTGACTGGCCGGCCTGCCGGGAGACCCTGGACACCGCCGAACCGGTGGAACGTACCTGCCTCACCGCCGTCGCCGCGGACACCGAGGGCATCGCCGACTTCCTCCGCGGCGTGCTGACCGGCGACCCGTCGGACGGGGCCGCCGGCGCGCTGCTGGGCCGGCACCTGGCCGGCGACGCCCGATTCGTGGACGCCGAGCGGCTGCTCGTCGACGCCGCCGCCCGCAGCCCGCTCGACCCGGCGATCTGGACCGTCCGCCTGCGCACCGCCCGTGGCCTGCGACTCGGCCCCTCCGAAGCGCGCCGCCGCTACGACCGGCTCGCCGAGATCGACCCGCAGCACGTGCCCGGCCAGTCCCAGTACCTGCGATACCTGTGCGGGCAGGACCCCGCCGCCGCGTACGAGTTCGCCCGGACCGCCTCCGCCGAAGCCCCGCCCGGCTCACTGAGCCCGGTGCTGCTCGCCGAGTACCACCTCGACCGGTATGTCGCCGCCGACCGCGGCCACTTCGGCGACGAGACCGTCCGCGCCGAACTGGCCGAGGCCGCCGACCGGTCGGTCACCCACCCGGACTTCCGGCACACGCACGGATGGGTGCGCGTGACCAGTACCTTCGCCATGGCGTACGCCCTGATCGGTGACCAGCAGGCCGCGGCCGAACTGTTCGGGGCACTCGGCGAGTTGGACTCGGCACAGCCGTGGGATCTCCTGGGTGACCCGGCCACGGTGATCAGCAGGTACCGCAAGCGGGCGACGGGAGGCGAGCAGTGATCACGCGACTCGAGGTCGACGGGGTGCCGGCCCTGCTCGCACCCGCGGACGGCCCGATGCACGCCGGCCTGGTCTTCCGGGTCGGGACCGCCGACGAGACCCTGCCGGTGCGCGGCATCACCCGGCTGATCGAGCACCTGGTCACCGACGGTCCCGGCAGTACCGGACCGGAGCACACCTACTTCCACACCCGCGGTACGCCCACCGAGATCGCCGATTTCCTCAGTGGAGTGTGCGCGGCCCTGCGGAACCCGCCGGCCGACCGGATCGCCGCCGTCCGCGAGCGGATGAGCACCGTCCGGGACCGTGATCCGATGCCGATGTGGCGGTACGGCGCCCGTTCCCACGGCGTCGCCAGCTACCCCGAATGGGCCCTGCCCGGACTCACCACCGACCAGATCCAGGACTGGATCACCCGCTGGTTCACCAGGGCCAACGCCGCGCTCTGGGTAGCCGGTGACGAGATGCCCGGCGAACTGCGCCTCGACCTTCCGGACGGCACCCGGCAACCCGTGCCCACCGCGGTCACCGTCCTGCCGGCCACCCCCGCCTGGTTCACCGGCCCGGACGGCACCGCCGGCTGGGACACCGTGGTCCGCCGCGACGCCGGAGCCGCCGTCTTCGCCACCGTCCTGGAACGCCGCCTGCAGCACGAACTGTGCGACCGGGCCGGCGCCGCCGAGAAGACCCGCACCGAATACGAGCCCCGCGCCGACGGCACCGCCCGTATCCTCGCCCTCGCCGACGCGGTCACCGGACGGCAGGACGCCGCCCTCGGCGGGCTGGTCGACGTGCTCGCCGCCCTGCGGGCCGGCCGGATCGACTCCGACGAGGTCGGCACCGTCGTCAAACACACCAGCGAGGGACTGCGCGACGCCGAATGCCGCGGCGCCCGCCTACCCGGACAGGCGTTCAACCTGCTCGCCGGCCGGGCTGTGCAGACCCTCGACGAAGCGCTCGCCGAAGTACGGGCGGTCACCGCCGAGGATGTGGCCGGAGTCGCGTCGGCCGCCTACGACGCCGGGCTGCTGATGACACCCGGCACCGGCGGCGCCGACTGGGCCGGCTACGCACCCGCGCCGACCATGTCGGAGACGGTGCTCGACGGGCGTACCCACCGGGGTCGCGGTGATCGCAACCTGCGCCTGATCAGCGGCGCCCAGGGCATCAGTGTGGTCGAGGGCGACGTGGTCGGCACCGTCCGGTACGACGCGTGCGCGGCCGTGCTGGCCTGGCCGGACGGCGCCCGGCAACTGATCGGTGAGGACGCCGTGATGGCCCGGGTCGAACCCACCCTCTACCGGGACGCCGAACAGGTGGTCCACGACGTCGACCAGTGGATCCCGGCCCGGCTGCGGATCGACATGCCGCCCCGTGACCGCGACCGGATCCCGCAGCCCCGCCCGGCCGCGGCCCGCGAGGAGGAACCGGTGGAGGGCGGCCGGCCGCTGGTCACTCTGCTCCTTGCCGGGATGGCCACCCTCTTCGTGGTGGCCGGCGGGCTCGGGGTGCTCACCATGATGCTCACCCAGGGACCCGCCGACGACTCCGGAGTGCTCGCCGACCTCGGTGAGTACGGCCTGGTCGCCTCAGCGAGCATCCTCTTCGGAACGTTCGCCGGCCGGATCGCCGTCGACGCCGCCGTCGAGCTGCGCCGGCAGCAGGCCTCCCGGAACCCGGCCCGCCCCGACTGACCCGCGCCGTCAGGTGATCTCTCCGATACCTCCGCCGAGATCCAGCCCTTATGCTGCCCGCCATGTCACACCCCATCGACGTGGTCTTCGACCCGGCGGCCGCTCATCCGGAAACGGTCGTGCTGCGCGCGGCCGTCACCGCCGGTGACTGGCCCGGCTGCCGTGCCGTGCTCGACTCCGTCGCCCCGATGGCGCGGACCGGGCTGATCCGTCTCGTCGGCGGCGCGCCGGACATCGAGGACTTCCTGCGCGAGGTGCTGCGCGCGGATCCGTCCGACGGCACCGCGTCGGCACTGCTCGGCCAGCACCTTCTCCACATCGGCTGGACGATCCGCGCCGAGACCCGGGCCTGGTACGAGGACGACGACCGGCCCACCCGCTTCCGGGACCAGATGTGCCGGGCGGAGCGGGTGCTGATCGACGGCGCGGTGTTCAACCCGGTGGACCCGGCGATCTGGAGCGCCCGCCTGGTCTCCGCCCGCGGGCTGGGCCTCGGACCGGCGGAGACCCGCCGGCGCTACGACCGGCTGACCGTCGCCGATCCCGATCACCTGCCCGGCCAGTTCGACATGGCGCGGAGCCTGTCCCCGGAATGGGGCGGGACCTGGGAGCTGATGCACGAGTTCGCGCGGGAGGCGGTGGCGGCGGCACCCTCGGGCGGAGCGCACGGCGCCCTGGTCGCGGCGGCTCACCTCGACCACGGCCTCGACAAGTCGGTCTACGGGCAGAGCACCGCGGAGACCCTGACCGGCTACCTCTCCAAGGAGCAGGTACGGGCCGAGATTCACCAAGCCGCCGAACGGTCCGTCGGCCATCCCGGTTTCACCCGTGGTCACGGCTGGCTCGAAGCCCTGAACACGTTCGCCCTGTGCTTCACGCTGCTCGGCGACCAGCAGGCCGCCGCGGCCGCGTTCGAGCGGATGGACGGCCTCGCCGTCGAGGAACCCTGGTCCCACCTGGGTGACGCCGCCACCGAGTTCGGTAAGGCCCGGGACCGGGCGCTGGGAGGAGACCGGTGATCACCGAACTCGAGATCGGCGGCATCCCGGTGCTGCACGCGCCCGCCACCGGGCCGATGCACGCCGGGCTGGTCTTCCGGGTCGGCGTGGTGGACGAACCGCTGGCCCGGCGCGGCATCACCCACCTGATCGAACACCTGGCCCTGCACTCGATCGGAGTGGCCGACCACCACTACAACGGTGCCACCGGTGCGGAGTTCACTTACTTCCACACGCGGGGTGCCGAGACCGACGTCGTCACCTTCCTCAACGGTGTCTGCGCGGCTCTGCGGGACCTGCCGATGGAGCGTCTCCCGGTGGAGAAGGAGATCCTGCGGACCGAGGAGAACAGCCGTAGCGGCGGCGCGGGTGAGGCGCTGGCCCTCTGGCGGCACGGTGCCAGTGACTACGGGGTCAGCGCCTATCCGGAGTGGGGACTGTCCGGGATCAGCGCCGACGACCTGAGCGCCTGGACGGCACGGTTCTTCAACCGGCACAACGCCGCCCTGTGGATCGCCGGGCCCGCGGTGCCCGCCGGTCTCGACCTCGGCCTCCCGGACGGCGACCGGCAGCCGGCCCCGGCCGCGTCGTCGGCACTTCCGGTGCGTCCCGCCTGGTTCCCCGGACCGTCCAACGTCGTCGCCTGGGACACGGTGGTGCCCCGCGGTGTCGCAGCCACGGTCTTCTCCGGGGTCCTGGAACGAGTGCTGTTCCGATCGCTGCGCCAGGAGAGCGGCCTCTCCTACACGGTCCAGACCGACTACACCTCCCGCGCCGACGGCACCGCCCTGATCACCGCGCTGGCCGACGCGCTGCCGGAGAAACAGGGCGCGGTCCTCGGCGCCTTCGTCGACGTGCTGGCCGCCATGCGACTCGGCCTGATCGACGAGGCCGACATCACCGCCGTCGTCAACCGGCGGGCCGACGAGGTGACCCGGGCCGCGGACACCGGCGGCCGTCTTCCCGGACAGGTGTTCAACCTGCTCGCCGGGCAGCCGGTGCTGACGAGTGACGAGGAGTTCCTGGCCGAACTGCGGGCGGTCAGCCGGGCGGACATCGCCGCGCTCGCCGCCGTCGCCGTCGCGGACGGGCTGCTGATGGCCCCGGGGCGCACCCGTGCCGACTGGGCCGGGTACGCCGAGGCACCGAGCCGTTCGGACTTCGTCGTCGACGGGCAGGCCCACCCACAGCTCGGCCACCGATCGTCGGACGAACCGGAGACCACCCTGATCATCGGTACGGACGGGGTGAGCCTGATCCGTGGCGACGAGCCGGCCACCGTCCGATTCGACCGCTGCGCGGTGTTGTTGGCCTGGCCGGACGGCGCCCGGCGGCTGATCGGTCACGACGGCATCCAGGTGCAGGTCGAACCCACCCTCTTCGACGGCGGGCCGGCCGTCACAGCGGCGATCGACGCCGCGGTGGATCCGGAGTCGCGGGTCACGATGCCGGCCCGCGATCCGGACTCGATTCCGGTCCCGCAGCGGACGCCGAGTCTGGCCGCGCGGGTGCGCTGGGGCTACATCCGGAACCGGCGGCTCATCCTGATCTCCCTCAGTGCGCTGGCGGCCCTGGCCATCGGCGTCGTGGGTGTCTACGCGGTCGGGAGCGTGGTCTTCGGAGACCAGGGACTGAACGTGCTGGGCGGTGGCTTCTTCATGCTTCTGATCAGCGCGGTGTACATGGGTTCCGTCGTCCACAGGTTCGGCGACCTGATGAAGGACTGACCGGCGAGGGAGGATGGTGTCGTGAAGCCTTCTGTACGGGCCGGGCTGGCCGGAGTGGTGGCGGCCGGAGCGGCGCTCGGGGTCGCTGAAGTGGTCGCCGCGTTGACCGGGAATCGGTCGTCGCCGCTGGTGGCGGTCGGTGGCGTGGTGGTGGATCACGTGCCGGCCGCGGTCAAGGACTTCGGGATCGCCGTCTTCGGGGTGCACGACAAGACCGCGCTGCTGGTCGGGACCGGAGTGCTGCTCGCCGCCTACGCGTTCGGGCTGGGGGTGCTCGCCCGGCGGCGCTGGTTGCTCGCGGTCGGTGGGGTCGCCCTGTTCGGGCTGGTGGGGGCGGTCGCCGCGGTGACCCGGCCGGGAGCGGGGGCGTCGGCTGCGATTCCGTCACTGCTGGGTGCGGCACTGGCCGTCCTGGTGCTGCGGCACCTGACTTCGGCGGCCGAGAAGGCGGGACCGGAGACGGCAGCCGGTAAAGCGGGACCGGAGACGGCGGGACCCGAGGCGGGGACCACCGCATTCGGCCCGGCGGCGGCCGACGTTCCGGACCACGACGGGCCCGGTGCTCCCGAAACGGGACGGGCCGTTGCGGTTGTCGACATGCGAACCCCGTACCAGATCGAAAGAGACCGTCGTCGCTTCCTCCGGGACCTGGGCATCGTCGCGGCGGTGTCGGCGGCCTCGGGGTTCGGCGGACGGTTGCTGACGTCGCGCCGCGCGGTGACCGCCGCCCGGGCCGACATCGCGCTGCCGTCGCCGTCCGGGAGTGCCCCGGTTCTGCCGGCCGGTGTCCAGGTGGACGGCGCGGTGTCCTACGTGACGCCGAACCGGGAGTTCTACCGGATCGATACCGCCATCGTCACTCCACAGGTGGACCCCGCCTCCTGGGAACTTCGCATCCACGGAATGGTGCGCAATCCGGTCACGATCACGTGGGCGGATCTGCTGCGGCTGCCGATGGTCGAGAGGTACGTGACGATCGCCTGTGTCTCCAACGAAGTCGGCAGTGATCTGATCGGCAACGCGCTCTGGCTCGGCACTCCGATCAAGGCGCTGCTGGACCTGGCCGACCCGTTGCCTGAAGCGGATCAGGCCGTGCAGCGGTCGGTGGACGGCTGGACCTGTGGCACGCCGACGGCGGTGCTGCGCGACGGCCGGGACGCTCTGCTGGCGGTCGGGATGAACGGGGTGCCGCTGCCGATCGAGCACGGTTTCCCGGTGCGGATGATCGTTCCCGGACTGTACGGGTACGTCTCCGCGTGCAAGTGGATCACCGAGATCGAGCTGACCCGGTTCACCGACTTCGACGCCTATTGGGTGCCGAGAGGCTGGTCGGCCCAGGCGCCGGTGAAGACGCAGTCCCGAATCGACACCCCGCGTGACGGTGCGGTCAAGCCCGCCGGGACGGTAACGGTGGCCGGAGTCGCATGGGCGACACATCGCGGGGTCGCCAAGGTCGAAGTGCAGGTCGACGAGGGTCCGTGGCAGACCGCCGCGCTTGCTGAGGCGGTCTCCGCGGACACCTGGCGCCAGTGGAGCCTGACCTGGCCCGCCTCGGCTGGTCGGCACACTCTGCGGGTCCGTGCGACCGATCTCGACGGGGTGACCCAGACCCCGGCTCTGGCCCCGCCGGCCCCGGACGGGGCGACCGGATGGCATCAGGTCGAGGTCGTCGTCGAGTAGGGGAAAGCCGCACTTTCGGTCCGACTCGGGAAAGCAAGTCGCTCATACGGTGGCTTGCATGTCCACCAATGCGGTTGAAGAACCGCTGAACCACTCGACACGGCCCTCCGGGGAGGACCGTGTCGGAAGCCGTGTGGTGTTGCACGCCGGGCGGCGTCAGGCAGCCGGTGCCTGTCGCTGCGCGGGAACCGCCGATTTGTGGGGCCGGCCGAGGCGTGCCTCGAGCCGGAGCAGGTCGACCCGTCCGTGACGATCGGCGAGGTCTTCCCAGCCGACCGCGAGCAGCCGCAGCCGCTCCGATTCGCTGAAACCTCCCCAGACTCCGTACGGCTCGCGAACCGCGAGAGCGTGTGCGGCACACTCCGCCCGAACCGGGCAGGCGCCGCACAGGTTCTTGGCTTTGGCCTCGCGGCGATTGCGGGACGACCCGCGCTCGCCGTCGGGGTGGAAGAACTGCGCACTGTCCCGGCCCCGGCAGAGACCCAGTCGCTGCCAGTCCCAGATATCGGCGATGGGACCGGGCAGCCTGCGAACGTTCGACATCTACACCCTCCTCCCGCGCGGCACCGCGGAGCGTTCGTCGTGAGGGGCCAGGAACCGGCCTTTTGCGGGTGTACCCCGGCATCGCCCGGCTCACACGCAACACGTCGATGTCTTCGTGAGCGGCATGGCAAAGGGGTGGCGAGTCATACCTTTCTTTCCCGTTTTTTCCATCTAAAGCGCGTAATGCTGCGGCCCTCGCGTGATCTCCTCTGAGAGAGAAGGAGGATCACTGTGCGTACCGTCCTCGTGTGCGTCCGAACCCCGCTGGCGGCCCAGACCGTCGCGTCCACCGCGGCCCGGCTCGGCATGACCGGTGTCGTCCGGACCGCGGTCAGCGAGACCGAGGCCATGATCCGACTGGCGGAACGGCCCGCCGAAGTGGTCCTGGCCGACACCGCCGTGACCCGGCCTGACAGCGTCGGGTTCACCCGGCGCGTACTAGCACGAGCCCCGCAGGCACAGTTGGTGCTCTTCGGTGCGGAAGATCCACGGGTGGCGGCGGCGGCCGTCGCCGCCGGTGCCCGGGGCGTGATTCGTGGCGTCGAGCACGACCTGGTCAGCGTCGTGGCGAAGGCGCTGCTCCTGCTGCTGTTGCCGGTACGCCCGCAGGGCATGCCGATGAACGGCGCCAACGCGCAGCCGGCCACCGTGGCCGGTGGCATCCGGAACAACAACTCCCCGGCCGCCCGGGGGCAGTACCAACAGGGACCCGGCGGCATCGGCGTCCACAACGCGGCGGCGGTTCCGGCGATGCTCGGGCCCAACGCGCCGATGGTCCCCGCACAGCGCGGCGACGCCCCGATCGACCCGGCGACCGGCCGGCCGATGGTGGCCTGGCCGGGCAACGAGGCAGGCGTCGGCATGGGGGAGGCGGCACCCACCGGACGGCGGCTCACCCTTACGGAGCGTGAGCTTCAGGTCCTGCGGGGGATGGCCGACGGCAAGAGCAACGCCGAGATCGGCCGGGAACTCTTCGTCTCCGAGGACACCGTCAAAACCCACGCGAGACGGCTCTTCCGCAAACTCGGCGCCCGCGACCGGGCACACGCGGTGGCGGCGGGCTTCAGAGCGGGGCTTGTCGCTTAACGTGCGGCGGGGTGGGTGGTGAAAACCATCCACCCCGATTTTTTGTACGTGCCACCACAGCCGCTGTGCCTACCCCGCGAGGTCCGCGCGGGCCGCGGCCGACGCGCGGCCGCCGGGCCGAATGCGGTGGTGGCGGTCACTGCGCCTCGTCGTCGCTGCCCTCGGTCAGGGTGTCGTGGACGCCATCGGCGTAGCCACGCGCATATTCCCACGTGACGTAGTGGTCCGGGTCCGGGTCATACGCCGGCTCGTGCACCCGTGGGCGCCCACTGCTCAGCAGATGACGCAGGTTGCCGCGGAGCAGATCCCAGTCGAAATAGTGCGGCTCGTGGCAGTCCTCACACTCGATCACCAGACCGCGGATGCCCGTCGGACTCAGCAGCGCCTGATAGATCTCCAGATCGGAGAGGTCTTCCAGGACATCCTGCCGCTCGTCCTCGGTCAGCGGTTCGGACTCGGCGTCCTCGTTGAGGTCGTCGAGACCAGCGGCCGGGTCGGTCGGGTCGCCGTTGAACGGGTCGATCGGCTCATCTTGCACCCCCATACCGTACTCACCTCTCCCGCATGTGTGCTGGCCCGCACGTTCTGTCCGCCGCCTGAGTGGCCGCTCCGGGATGGGTAGGATGATGAACTCCGCCTCTTCTCTAGGGATGATTTGTGGAAACTGACAGCGCTCGTACCGTTCCTCTCGGCCTGACCTTCGACGACGTGCTGCTGCAGCCAGGTGAGTCGGACGTGGTGCCCAGCCGGGTCAACACCGTCACGCGACTGACCCGCAACGTCGAACTCTCCATCCCGTTGCTCTCCGCGGGCATGGACACGGTCACCGAGGCGCGGATGGCGATCGCCATGGCGCGTCAGGGCGGTATCGGCGTGCTCCACCGCAATCTCTCGGTGGAGGACCAGGCGGCCCAGGTCGACCTGGTGAAGCGCTCCGAGTCCGGGATGATCACCAACCCGATCACCTGCGGGCCGGACGACACCCTGCACCAGGTCGACGCGCTCTGCGCCCGGTACCGCATCTCCGGCGCCCCGGTGGTGGACGCCGAGGGCGTGCTGGTCGGCATCGTCACCAACCGTGACATGCGGTTCGTCAGCGACTTCAACGCGAAGGTGCGCGACGTCATGACGCGGACGCCGCTGATCACCGCTCCGGTCGGTGCCACCAAGGACCAGGCGCTCGCCCTGCTCAGCAAGCACAAGGTGGAGAAGCTGCCGCTGGTCGACGAGGCCGGTCACCTGCGCGGGCTGATCACCGTGAAGGACTTCACCAAGTCCGAGCAGTACCCGAACGCCGCCAAGGACCCGCAGGGCCGGCTCCGCGTCGCGGCCGCGGTCGGTGTCGGCGACGACTCCTACAAGCGGGCCCGTGCTCTGGTCGACGCGGGTGTGGACGTGGTCATCGTCGACACCGCGCACGGGCACCAGCGGGCCGTGCTGGAGATGGTCGCCCGCCTGAAGAAGGACGTCAGCATCGACATCGTCGGTGGCAACATCGCCACTTACGCGGGTGCCAAGGCGCTGGTCGAGGCCGGTGCCGACGCGGTCAAGGTCGGTGTCGGGCCGGGCGCGATCTGCACCACCCGGATCGTGGCGGGCGTCGGCGTGCCGCAGATCACGGCGATCATGGAGGCGTCCCGGGCCTGCATCCCGGCCGGTGTCCCGGTGATCGGTGACGGCGGGATCCAGTACAGCGGCGACATCGCCAAGGCCATCGTGGCCGGCGCCAGCACCGTGATGCTCGGCAGTCTGCTGGCCGGCTCCGAGGAGAGCCCCGGCGAGCTGATCTTCATGAACGGCAAGCAGTTCAAGTCCTACCGCGGGATGGGTTCGCTCGGGGCCATGCAGTCGCGCGGTCAGGCGAAGTCGTACTCCAAGGACCGGTATTTCCAGCAGGATGTGAACGAGGACAAGCTGGTCCCGGAGGGCGTCGAGGGTCAGGTGCCCTATCGTGGTCCTCTGTCCAGGGTGGCGCACCAGCTCATCGGCGGGCTGCGCGCGGCCATGGGCTACGTGGGCGCGGAGACCATCCCCGACCTGCAGGAGCGTGGACAGCTCATCCGGATCACCGCGGCGGGCCTCAAGGAGAGCCACCCGCACGACATCCAGATGACCGTCGAGGCTCCGAATTACCACTCCCGCTAAGACTTGAGGGCGCCCCAGAATGCGTGACGTAGTGGAGATCGGCCTAGGCAAGACCGCGCAGCGCGGCTACCACTTGGACGACATCGCCATTGTTCCGAGCCGTCGCACCCGTGACGTGGACGACGTGTCGACCGAGTGGAAACTCGATGCGTACCCCTTCAAGATCCCCTGTGTCGCGCACCCGTCGGACGCCACCCAGAGTCCCGAGTCGGTGATCGCCCTGGGCCGTCTCGGTGGCCTGGGGATACTGAACGCGGAAGGCCTCTGGACCCGGTACGAGAACCCCACCAAGATCCTCGAAGAGCTGGCCTCGCTCGATGAGGACGCCGACGCCACCAAGCGTCTGCAGGAGGTCTACGCCGAGCCGATCAAGCCGGAGCTGATCGCCGAGCGGGTCAAGCAGATCCGCGCGTCCGGCGTCACCACCGCCGTCCGGGTGTCGCCGCAGCACACCCTGGCGCTGGCGCCGGTGGTGCTGGACGCCGGTGTCGACATCCTGGTCATCCAGGGCACCCTGGTCTCGGCGGAGCACGTGTCCACGACGGACGAGCCGCTGAACCTGAAGGAGTTCATCGCTGACCTCGACCTGCCGGTCATCGTCGGCGGCTGCACCGACTACAAGACGGCCCTGCACCTGATGCGCACCGGCGCGGCCGGTGTGATCGTCGGTGTCGGCGCCGACGAGTGGTCCACCACGGACACCGTGCTCGGCATCCGGGTGCCGATGGCCACCGCGATCGCCGACGCCGCGGCCGCCCGCCGCGACTACCTGGACGAGACCGGCGGCCGGTACGTGCACCTGATCGCCGACGGTGGTGTGGCCACCTCCGGTGACATCGCCAAGACCATCGCCTGCGGCGCCGACGCGGTGATGCTCGGCGAGCCGCTGTCGCTGGCCGCGGGCGCTCCCGCGGGCGGTGCCTGGTGGCACTCGTCGGCGTCGCACCCGTCCCTGCCGCGCGGTGGTTTCTGCATCGCCGGCGAGCCCGACGGCACCCTCGAAGAGGTCCTCTACGGCCCGGCGAACAGCGCCGACGGCCAGCTGAACCTGTTCGGTGGCCTGAAGCGCGCGATGGCCAAGTGCGGTTACCGCGATGTCAAGGAGTTCCAGAAGGTCTCCCTGGTCCTCGACCGCTGACCGCCCCCACGTCCGGCCCGCCGTCTGCGCGGTTTCGCACCCCAACTCACCACGCAAAGCCGGGACCCCGGTTGTGTGGTGAGTCCGGGTGCGATTCGCACCTCAAGTCACCACACAACCCCGAGATCTCGATTGTGTGCTGAGGTGGGGTGCGGTTCGCACCTCAAGCTGCCACGCTGGGCAGGCGGGTTTCGTCTCCACCGCATTCGGCCCGGCGGCCGCTGGGCGGTCTGGGGATGGGACCGCCTCGCGGGGTGGGGCGGGACCTTTGACGACCGTACTAAATGGTTGGTTTTGTGGTGCCGTTCAGCCAGGCTTCGAAGAAGCTGTCCAACGGCTTTCCGGCGGCGGCGGACGCGGCGGTGATGAACTGGGCGGTGGTGACGTTGCCGTTGCGGTGTTGGGCGGTCCAGTCCTTGACCAGCGTGAAGAAGGCCTTGTCGCCAATCGTTTTGCGCAGCGCGTGGACGGTCATGCCGCCGCGCTGGTAGACGGCGTTGCCGAAGAGGCGTTGCGGGGTGGGGTCGCCGGGGGTCTCGGACCAGTTGAAGGCGCGGTACTGCTCGTCGAAGAGTTCCTGGGCGGTCTCGTCACCGGAGTGTTCGGACCAGAGCCACTCGGCGTAGGTGGCGAAGCCCTCGTTGAGCCAGATGTCCTGCCAGCGGGTCAGGGCCACGCTGTCGCCGAACCACTGGTGGGCCAGCTCGTGGGCGACCACCTGGGTGTTCTCGCCGCCGACGAAGAACGTGTTGCCGTAGACCGGGCGGGACTGGGTCTCCAGCGCGTAGCGGATCTGATCGTCGTCGACGACCACGCCGCCGTTGGCGCTGAACGGGTACGGCCCGAACTGGGTCTCCAGGAAGTCGGTGACCTCGCCGGTGCGGGCCAGGGACCGGGCCGCGTCGCCGTCGGCGGGCAGTGATTCGGGGATCGCGGTGACCATCGGGCGGCCCTGATGGGCGCCGGAGGTGATCCGGTACTGACCGATCACGACGGTGGAGAGGTAACTGGCCATCGGCGAGTCCTCGGACCAGTGCCAGATCGTCCGGCCGCCGCTGGTCCGATGCTCGCCGGGCACGCCGTTGCTGAGCACTTCGACACCCTCGGGCACGCTCATCGCCAGCTTGAAGGTGGCTTTGTCGGTGGGGTGGTCGTTGACCGGGAACCAGGTGCTCGCCGACTCCGGCTGACCGAGAGCGATCGCGCCGGTCTTGCCGGAGCGGAGCCAGCCGGAGGTGCCGAGGGTGTCGTTCTCGATCGGGCCGGGAGTGCCGCTGTAGGTGACCACAGCGGTGAACGGCCGGCCGCGGATCAGGCCGGCGGCCGGGGTGACCACCAACTCGGCGCCCTCGGCGGTCGCGGTCGCCTCGGTGCCGTCGACGGTCACCTCGGACGCGGTCAGCCCGGACAGGTCCAGATTGAACCGGGACAGGTCCTGGACGGCGGTCGCGGTGATCGTCGCGGTGCCGGCCAGCCGGTTGGTGGTGGGCTCGTACGTCAGGTTCAGGTCATAACCGGCGACGTCGTAGCCGCCGTTGCCGTACTTCGGGAAGTACGGATCACCGGCCCCGTCCGCACCGGGAGCGAAGGCCGGCTGCTTTGCCGGGGGCGGCGTCGAACAGCCGGAGAGCACCAGCAGGAGAACCAGTGCGCCGCCCCGTCGTCTCATGCCCCCGAGGCTACTTGTCGACCAGTTTGGGATGTGCGGCGAGATATGCGACGTGCGTGCCCTTGGCTACCGCCTTGACGAATGCCCTGCCCTCCGGCTCGAGCTGTTCACCCAGGTAGTTGCCGCCGCTGCCGACTCCCTCACCGGGTAGCGAGACGGTGGTGATGTTCTCGGTCGTGAGGTCCCGAAGGGCGTAGGCGTACTCGAACGGCGTACGCCCGCCGACATAGACGAGCGCGTCACCGAGCGCGCTGATCACTCCGCCGAGTTTCGCCGGATCGGACAAACCCTGCGACAGTGACTTGCCGAAGATCGCCTCGACCAGCTGGCGGTGGTGTCGCTGCCGGTCGTAGTCGCCGTTGGGCAGGCCGTAGCGCTGCCGGGCGTAGTCGAGTGCCTGCCAGCCGACCAGGTGCTGGTTGCCGGGCTGGTAGGTGGCCTGCGGTCCGGTGTAGTCGCCGCCGGACTCCGGCCGCATCGAACCGTCCGGCTTGCGGTGCCGGGACTTGACCTTCTGGTCGACGACGATGTCGATGCCGCCGAGCTCATCGACCAATTTGTCCAGACCGCCGAAATTGAGAATGGCGCCGCCGTGGAAGGTTTTGATCCCGGTATACGCACTGAGAGTTTTCGTGAGCAGTTCGTAACCCTGCTCGACGTTCTTCTTCTCCGAACCGGGAATCGCCGCGCCCCGGCTCATCGCTTCGGTGATCTTGTGGCGCCCACCCGGGAAGCCGGACTTCTGGTAGGCCGGGATCTCGACCCGGAGGTCGCGGGGCAGTGAGTAGAGGTACGCCGACTTCAGGTCGGCCTCCACGTGCATCAGCATGATCGTGTCGGCGTGCGGTGGGTAGCCCGGGATGCTGACCCGAGTGTCCACACCGATCAACACCAGGTCGAGTGGCCCTTTGATGTCGGCACCGGGCGATGGTGCCGGGGCCGCGCTCGGTGTGACGCTGATCGTGGGTGCGGCGCCGGCCGGTGCCGAGGCGGGCTCGCCCTGACCCCGGTTGATCGCCACGGCCACGCCCACTCCGGCGACCAGGGCCAGGGCGGTACCGCCGATGATCGACCAAGTGATCTTGCTGTTCCGCATAGCGGAACAGTAAATGAGATCGTGGTGCCGCTCAATGGCTCAGGCAGGTCTCGGTCAATGAAGCGGGGTATTGCTTAATTTAAGATCGCCGGTACTCTGTCCCGGCGATTCATCGGTCCGCGATGCGTCGCTCCACGGGGAGGCACTCACCGAATGAAATCCCTCCATCGGCGGATCGTCGTCGGTCTGTCCGCCACCGCGCTGCTCGCCGGGGCCGGTATCGCGGCGATTTCCGCGAACGCCTCGGTGACGAGCGCCGCGACCCCGGAACTGCCGGTCCGCCTGCTGGTCGGCCTGCGGGCCGGAGTGGCGCCGGAAGTCGAACTGGCCACACTGGGCCGATTCGGGCTGGCCGAGGCCGGTTCGCTGTCGAAGAGCCTGCTCAGTGAAGTGCGCGTGAAGTCGATCAGCGTTCCCAGTGGCCGGGCCTCGGCCGTCACCGCGGCCCTGAAGCTCGACCCGAACGTCTCCTATGTCGAGGTCGACCACGTCGCCACGAAGCTCGATGTGACGCCGAACGATCCGTACTTCGCGTACCAGCCCGAACTGCCCCAGATCAAGGTGCCCACCGCGTGGGACACCACGAAGGGCAAAGCGATCAAGGTCGCCGTCGTCGACACCGGCGTGAAGGTGGTCGGGGACCTGGTGGGCAAGGTCCTGCCCGGCTACGACTTCGTCAACAGGGACAAGAACCCCACCGACGACGAGGGACACGGCACGATCGTGGCCTCGCTGATCGCCGCGAAGACGAACAACGGCGCGGGCATGGCCGGCGTCTGTGAGCAGTGCCAGATTCTCCCGGTCAAGGTGCTCGACAAGAACGGTGAGGGCTACTACTCCGCCATCGCGAACGGGGTCATCTACGCGGCCAAGCAGGGCGCGAAGGTGATCAACCTGTCGCTCGGCGGCAAGTCGTCCGCAGCGGTCCTGCGGGATGCGGTGGCCTACGCGAACGCCAAGGGTGCCCTGGTCGTCGCGGCGGCCGGCAACGACGGCAAGACCACTTACACCTACCCGGCGGCGTACGCCGAGGTGCTGTCGGTCGGTGCGACCGACACCCGCACCGGCGGCATCGCCAAAGCGTCGTTCTCCACCTACGGCAGCTGGGTCGACGTGGCCGCACCCGGTATCACCGCGGGCATGACCCTGAAAGGCCGCTACTACCAGGACAACTGGACCGATCTTTACCCGGTGCAGGGCACGTCGTTCTCCTCGCCGCTGGTCGCCGGAGTGGCCGCGCTCGTCGCGTCCCACCGGCCGGCCTACACCAACTGGAGCCTCCAGCGGGCGATCACCAGCTCGGCCACGAAGAACAGCTGGACCAAGTTCGGCCGGGTCAACGCGGCCGCCGCGCTGACCAAGGGTGCTGACGTCGTCCCGCCGACCGCCACCGGCTTCACCCCGGCGGCCAACGCGAAGGTGCGCGCCAACGCCCCGATCACGCTGACCGGGGCGGCCGACGACTGGTCCGGCGTCCGCAAGGCCGACCTGTACGTGAACGGCAAGTGGCACAGCTGGGACTACACCGCCCCGTTCGCGCCGGTGCTGAAGACGGCCGGCCGCAACGGCCCGATCACGGTCGAGCTGCGGCTGACGGACAAGGCCGGCAACACGAAGTGGCTGCCGATCCGCACGGTGATCGCCGACAACATCGTTCCGGCTGTCTCGATCACCAAGGCCCCGGCGACCAAGAAGAAGGTCAAGGGCACGGTCAAGGTCTACGTCAAGGCCTCCGACAAGTCCGGCATCAGCAAGGTCCAGCTGCTGGTGAACGGCAAGGTGGTCGCGACCGACACCACGGCCGGGTACCTGCTCAGCTTCAAGGTGGCCAGCCAGAAGAAGACGATGAAGGTCCGGGTCCGGGCGTACGACAAGGCGGGCAACGTGAAGTACACGACGATCCGCACGTACTACCGAGCCTGACCACTACGGGGTGCTCGCCCGGTGAGTAAACTCGCCGGGTGAGTACCCCGCGTCCCGTTCTCGTCGTCGACTTCGGCGCCCAGTACGCTCAGTTGATCGCCCGCCGGGTCCGCGAGGCCCGTGTCTACTCGGAGATCGTTCCGCACTCGATGCCGGTGGCCGAGATGCTGGCGAAGAATCCCGCCGCGATCATCCTCTCCGGCGGCCCGTCCAGCGTCTACGAGCCCGGTGCTCCGACGCTCGATGCCGGCCTGTTCGACAGCGATGTCCCGGTCTTCGGCATCTGTTACGGCTTCCAGGCGATGGCCCAGGCCCTCGGTGGCACGGTGGCCCACACCGGCTCCCGGGAGTACGGCCGGACCCTTCTGGAAACCCGCGGCGGCACCCTGCTCCGTGAGCTGCCCGCCGATCTCCCGGTGTGGATGAGCCACGGCGACAGCGTCTCGGTCGCCCCGGCCGGTTTCGCCGTCACCGCCTCGACCCCCGGCGCTCCCGTCGCCGCCTTCGAGGACCTGACCTCGAAGCGGGCCGGTGTGCAGTTCCACCCCGAGGTGGCGCACACCGAGCAGGGCCAGGAGATGCTGAAGCGGTTCCTGTACGACATCGCCGGTCTCGAGCCCACCTGGACTCCCAGTAACATCATCGACGACCAGGTCGCCCTGATCCGTGAGCAGGTCGGCGACAAGCAGGTCCTCTGCGCGCTCTCCGGCGGCGTCGACTCCGCCGTGGCGGCGGCCCTGGTCCACAAGGCGATCGGTGATCAACTCACCTGTGTCTTCGTCGATCACGGTCTGCTGCGCGCGGGCGAGGCCGAGCAGGTGGAGAAGGACTATGTCGCGTCCACCGGAGTCCGGCTGATCGTCGTCGACGCGGAGGAGCAGTTCCTCGGCTTCCTGAAGGACGTCACCGACCCGGAGCAGAAGCGCAAGATCATTGGCCGGGAGTTCATCCGGACATTCGAGTCAGAAGCTCGCAAACTGGATGCTGAGCGGCACATCGAGTTCCTGGTGCAGGGCACTCTCTACCCCGACGTGGTCGAGTCCGGCGGCGGCACCGGCACCGCCAACATCAAGTCGCACCACAACGTCGGCGGTCTCCCCGACGACCTCCAGTTCTCGCTCATCGAGCCGCTGCGCACCCTGTTCAAGGACGAGGTCCGCGCGATCGGCAAGGAGCTGGGCCTGCCTGACGAGATCGTGCAGCGGCACCCGTTCCCGGGGCCGGGCCTGGCGATCCGGATCATCGGCGCGATCGACCGGGAGCGGCTCGACATCCTGCGCGCCGCCGACCTGATCGCCCGCGAGGAACTGGCCGCCTCCGGGTTGGACCGGGAGGTCTGGCAGTTCCCGGTGGTGCTGCTCGCCGACGTGCGCAGTGTGGGTGTGCAGGGCGACGGGCGGACCTACGGGCATCCGATCGTGCTGCGGCCGGTCTCTTCCGAGGACGCCATGACCGCCGACTGGTCCCGGCTGCCGTACGACCTGATCGCCAAGATCTCGAATCGGATCACCAACGAGGTCCGCGAGATCAACCGAGTGGTTCTGGACGTGACGAGCAAGCCGCCGGGCACCATCGAGTGGGAGTGACGGTCAGTAGTGGATCAATCGCCCAGGGCGGCGCAACCCGCCCTGAGCTGCAGTTACAGGCCGTTATCCTACTGTCAGGAACTTGACAGAAGTTCTTGAGAGGTAACATATTCCGGGCAGAATGCCGTCCCGTGACCCCCGCACTGGAACCGCTCCGCAGGATCGCCGCCTACGCCGTCGCTCGTGACGACGAAGGCCGCGTCCTCCTGGTCCGGGCATCGTCCAAATCCGGTACTCCCGGAGTCTGGTCGCTGCCCGGCGGCGCCGTCGATCACGGCGAAGATCCCAACCACACCGTCGTCCGCGAGACCGCGGCGGAGACCGGGCTCTCCGTCGCAGTCACCGGACTGCATGACGTCCTGGCCGACATGCGCTCCATGCCGCACCGAGGTGTCACCATCCACACCGACCGGCTCGTCTACGAGGTCTCGGTGCGCGGTGGCAACCTGGTCGACCGGGTCGGCCGCCCCACCGACCTGGCCCGATGGCACACCCTGGAAGAGGCCGAGAAGCTGAAACTGCGGCCGTTCACCGCGGCCGCGCTCGGGCTCTCCCGCAACGCCGGCGACCTGCGACCCGAAGAGGCCCCGGTCTTCCCGTCGTTCTACGCCTACGAAGGTCCCGACGGACTGCACCGGGCCCAGCGGTTCGCGGCCTACGCGATCGCCACCGACCCGTACGACAACCTGCTGCTCACCCGGATCTCCGACGGCTACCCCGGAGCCGGCTGCTGGCACCTGCCCGGTGGCGGCACCGACTACGGCGAGCAGCCCGGCACCGCGCTGATCCGCGAACTCGTCGAGGAGACCGGGCAGGCCGGCCGCCTCCTCGAACTGCTCGGCGTGGCCAGCCACCGCGACGCCGCCTCCCTCGGACCGGAGGGCTACCCGATCGACTGGCACGGCGTCCGGGCGTTCTACCGGGTCGTGGTGGACCAGCCGACCGAGGTGATCATCCACGATGTCGGCGGCTCCACCTGCGAGGCGCGATGGATGCCGCTCAAGGAGGTCGCCGAACTCTCCGGCGAGCAGCTCACCGAGGTGACCGCCGATGCGTTGCGGGCGGCGAAGCTAATCTAGTGCCGGTGAAGATCAGGAGACGAGCGGCGGCGTACGGCGTCTGCCGCTCCACCGGCGGTCAGGTGCTGCTCACCCGCGGTTCGGCGGACTGCGCCTTCCCCGGAGTGTGGTCGCTGCCCGGCGGCGGCATCGACCAGGGCGAGCACCCGGCTGACACCGTCGTCCGGGAGTTCGCCGAGGAGACCGGCCTCGACGTGCGGATCACCGGCGTCCGAGCCGTCCTCGCCGACCTGGCCCGGCTCCCCGACGACTCGATCGAGCACACCGACAGGATCGTCTACGACGTCGAGGTCACCGGCGGCACCCTCCGCCCGGAGACCGCGGGCACCAGCGACCTCGCCGCATGGGCCGACCCGGCCGCACACCCGCTGCTGCCGTTCGCGGCCGGTGTGCTCGGCGTCCCGTTCGAGGCCGCCGTCATCGAGGGGCCCTTCGGGGAACCCGAGCGGCCCGCGCAGGTACAGCGGTTCGGCGCGTACGCGCTGGCCACCGACCCGGCCGGCCGCGTCATGCTGACCCTGATCGCTGACGGCTTCCCCGGCGCCGGACAGTGGCACCTGGCCGGTGGCGGCACCGACTTCGGCGAGACACCGGAGCAGGGCCTGGCCCGGGAACTGTACGAGGAGACGTCCCAGCTCGGCCGGATCACCGGACTGGCCGGGATCTCGCACAGTTACAACCCGTCCGCCGTCGGGCCCGAAGGCATACCACTCGACTGGCATGTGATTCGGGTCGTGTATCGGGTAAGTGTGGAGGAACCGGTTGCCGCGGCGGTCACAGAGGCGGCTGGTGGGTCCACCGCACGAGCCGCCTGGTTCACCGCCGACGAGGCACGCAACCTGCGTCTCACTGAAGTGGCGCGGGATGCACTGGCCCAGGCGGGCTAAAATCGTCGTACGGAAGGCCGAGGAGACATCCGACGAGCGGCGCCGGGAACGATACCGGCGTTCGGTTCGCCTCTCGCCAAGGCCGTCCGGCTGTGCGATGGTGTAACCCGCAATTTCGCTGGGCTCGTCAGACTCCGGCGGAACACCTAGCTCCATGGAGGAAGCACGTGCCGAGTTCCCCTTGGCGCCGGCGTCGAACGACGGATAGTCCTCGTCCTGCCGGGCGTCGTTGGGCAGGCCGGCTGCGCCGCGGCGGGTCCCTCGCGCGGCAAGCCCTGATGGTTCGGGTGGGCCGCCGCTCCGCCGAGACCGGCCGGGCCGCCACCGCGACCCGGGCCGAGGTGCTGCACGTCGGCGCCGACCCGGTGCGGGCCATCACGATCCCCGCCCCCGGCGTTCCGATGGACGCGACTGTCGCCGAGATCGACCCGGCGTCGGCTTCCATTCCCCTGCTGCCCGGTGAGCGCACCATGTCCCGCCGTGCGAGCTTCGCTCTCGTCAACGCCTGCACCCTGTCCAGCCTGGCCCTGGGCCTGCTGGCGATCTTCCTGGCGATGGACGGTCAGGTGCAGCTCGCCGCCGCCTGCCTGGTCGCCTGCGTCGTCTTCGACGGCCTCGACGGTGCCCTGGCCCGCAAGCTCGGGGTCGCCAGCCCGTTCGGCGCGCAGATGGACTCGCTGGCCGACATGTGCTCCTTCGGCCTGGCCACACCGGTCGTCGTCTACGCGTCTCTCGCCGGGGATGTCCCACCGGCCGCCGCCGCGATCGCGACCGCCCTGGTCGCCGGTTGCGCCGCCATCCGCCTGGCCCGCTTCAACGTCTCCCCGAAGGACGGCCGTTTCTTCTGCGGCGTCCCCACCACGATGACCGCCGCGGTCCTGGCGCTGATGGTGCTGATCGGCCTTCCGCTGCCCGGCATGGTGCAGCTGGCCGGTGTGACGCTGCTCGCTTTCGCGATGGTGTCCAGCTTCCCCTACGCCAAGCTGGCCCGCCTGATGAAGCTGCCGCCGTGGCTGTGGCTGCTCCCGATCGTCGGCGCCCTGATCGACCCGCGCATGACGTTCGTCCTGATCGTCGCGACGTACCTGGTCAGCGGCCCCGTCCTGTGGATGCGAGCCAAACGAGCCTGACCCCGCCCGACACAGGAAAGCCGCTTCTCTCCGGAGAGGCGGCTTTCTTTTTCTGGTACGCCCGCCCACAGCCCCGCCCCGACCCCGCGAGGCGTTCCCGCCGTCCAGGCCGCCCCGCGACCGCCGGGCCGAATGCGTCCCTCACCACACCCCTGCAGCGCGCCGGCCGCACGGTGACTCCAGGTGCGATGCGAGCCGCAACGCGGCACGCATAGGCGGTGCCGTGCTGTGTGGTGTGTTGGGGTGCGATGCGAGCCGCAACGCGGCACGCATAGGCGGTGCCGTTGCTGTGTGGTGTGTTGGGGTGCGAGATGAACCGCAACCTGCCACGCATGAAGGCTGGGGCTGCCTGGCGTGCGGCGGTTGATGGTGAGTGGTGGGGGGCTTTGGGGCTGGTGTGTGGTGGGGCTCAGCGGAGCTGAGCCCCACCACATCTCTACCTTGAGCACCGCATTCGGCCCGGCGGTCGCGGGGCGGTCCGGGGTGGGGACTACCTCGCGTGGTGGGTGCGGGGCTGTGGTGTGGCGTACCGGAAAAGGGGTTCTTCGGGTGGGTCAGTTTTTCCAGCGGGCGATCACCGTGGCGCCGCCGACTACTCGTTCGTCGACGCTGACCAGGGCTTCGGCCTTGTCGGCGGGGAGGTAGACGTCGGTGCGGGAGCCGAAGCGGATCAGGCCGTAACGCTCGCCCTTGGCCAGCAGGGTGCCGACGGGGGCCCGCTGGACGATGCGGCGGGCGATCAGGCCGGTGCGCTGGGCGACGACGACCGTGCCGTGTTCGGTGTCGAGGACCGTGTAGGCGGCCACGTTGTGTTCGGCGGCGGCGGTCGCGGCGTTGGCGTAGCCGCCTTCCTCGACGAAGTAGTCGGCCACCCGGCCGGCCACCGGGGCGCGGTTGACGTGCACGTCGAAGACGGACAGGAAGACCGCGATGCGCAGGAACTCGCCTTCGCCGAACCGCTCGTCGCGCAGCCGCTCGACCGACAGGACCTTGCCGTCCGCGGCGGCGATGACTGCCGACGGGTCGCCGGGGACGTCGCGTTCCGGGTCGCGGAAGAACGCGGCGACGGGGGCGGCGGCGAGGGCCGGCAGCAGCCACAGTTTCGACTTCGGCCGGGCCCGGCGGGCCAGGACGGCGAGGCCGAGCGCGATCCCGGCGGCGGCGACACCGTTGGAGTCGATGTGCATGGCGCGGGTCACCGGCACGCTCGACGTCCGGTAGGCGGGGGCCAGCGTGGTGGCGGCCGACACCTCGGCGGGGCTGAACCGCAGCTTGTGCACCCGCAGCGGCGGCTGGTTGCGGACCACCAGGTCGGAGCCGACACCGAAGAGCGCGCCCTGACGGAACAGCTCGGCGGCGGCGCCCTGGGTGCGGCCGGGGCCGGCCGGAACGGCGACGGAGAGCACGGCGCCGTCGGCGAGGTACTTGGTGAGCTGCTCGATCCGGGTGCGGGCCTCTTCGGCGGTGCCGGTCAGCGGCTCACCGACGATCAGCACGTCGGCGGGCTGGGCCTCGTCGAGGGACGCGACGACCTTCACCCGGTCGGCGACCCAGCTGCCCAGGCCGGTGATGTGGCCCCGGAGCAGGTCGGTGCTGCTGTCGGCACCGGGCACGAGGGTGAGGGTGTCGCCGGGCAACAGGGCCTCGACGGCGGCGGCCACCACAGCCGAGGCGTGGTCGGCGCCGACCAGCAGAGCGGACGTCGCCGCGTTCTGCCGGGCGAACTCGGCGGTCAGGGCGCGGGCGGCCCGGGCACCCACGCCGGGGACGGGCGCGACGGAAACACTCGGAAACGCGGTCATCTGTCGAGCATATTGCCCCGCCCGCCGGAGTCCGTCCCGCGGGCGGGGCAATCGGAGTGCTCAGTGTTCGCCGGGGTGCTCCCGGGTGAACTTCTCGGACGGGTCGTCCAGCAGTTCACGGACGATCGAGGCGTGCACCTCCGGCGGCAGGTCGCCGGGCGGCGGTTCGACGGTGGCGGCGGCCGGAATCGGGGCGGGCACCTCGCGGCGGCCCGAACGGATCGCCCCGAGCAGGCCGGCCACGCCGAAGAAGATCAGTCCGCCGGCCACGATCCAGCCCACCGCCGGGAGCTGCAGGGTGAACACCTGGGAGAGGGCCCACCAGAGAGCGACCAGCAGGAACAGCAGGCCGAAGCTGAGGGAGACACCGTCCATGCGATGCGGTTTCATCGGATCACCTCCAGGTTCCCGGCTTCCATCCGGATGTTGATCAGGAGTTTGCCGTCCTTCGTACCGGTGGCACCGGCGTCGGTCAGTTCGTGGTGCGAGCCGTCGTTGAACTCGTCACCGAAGAGCACCATCCGGCCGCCGTCGACACCGGCGTCGACGGTGGCGTCCACCGAGTCCGGTAGCAGCACCTTGAGCTGGCCCAGTTTCATGGTGACCGCGATGTCCTGGGTCTGACCGTCGAAGTCGACGGCCCGCAGGTCGAGGGTGACGTTGCCGGCGTTGAAGTCGTACTGATCGGCGACGGCGGTGAGGGTGGCCGGGCGGTAGACGCTCGGGGTCCAGTCCTGGCCGAAGCGTTCCAGGCCGGACGAGACGCCCAGGGCGAAGCTGAGGATCAGGGCGAGCGCGATCAGGCCCCGGGCCCGGCCGAACCAGGCGCCGACGAGCAGGCCGAGCGCGGTGGTCACCAGTGCCGCCGCGAAGTAGACCGAGATGCCGACGTCGGCGCCGCCCATGTCGATCGCCCCGACCAGGCCGGTCACCATCACGACCGCGAAGAACGTCAGCCGGCCGAGGATCGAGCGTTCCTTCGGCGGTTTCGGGGGCCTCGGCGGTTTCGGCGCGAACGGCGGTGGGGGCGGCGGGGTCGGCCCGGCGAACGGGCCGTGCGGGGCGAACGGCGGGGTGTACGCCGGAGGCGGGTTCATCGGTTCGCCGGCCGGTGCGGTCGTGGGCGGCGCCACGAACGCCACCGGCGGTTCCTCGGCCGGCGGCGTGGCACCGGGCGGCGGGGGCGGTGCCGGGGGTGCCGGAAACGACGGTGTCCCGCCCCGTTTGATCAGCAGGAACGCGCCCAGGACCACGGCTGCGGCGAGCATGCTGGCCCGGGCGCCGGAGTTGACGATGAAGGCGAACGTCAGCAGGGCGCCGCTGCCGAGCAGCACCACCGAGAGCGGCGCCATGCCGGACTGGCCCTTGCCGAGCAGGGACTCGACCGGTGAGGCGCTGTCGCCCTCGGACGGGATGATCAGCCAGCCGATGAGATAGAGCAGGACACCGGTGCCACCGAGGACACCGAGCACGGCGAGCAGCACTCGCCACAGCACCGGGTCGGTGTTGGTCGCCCGGGCGATGGCGCCGCAGACACCTGCCACATAGCGCCCCCGCTGGGGGCGGACCAGTTGCTGACGGTCCCAGGCCGCGGAGGCCGCCGAGACCCAGGGCGGCACGTTGGAGCCGGGCGGGAAGCCGCCGGGCTGCTGGTCGGAAGGTGCCTGGTCGCCCTTCACGGGACCGGCACCGGGCGCTTGGTCGTTCATGCCTTCGATCCTGCTCGCGCCCGGACCCGAGCCGCTTCCGGAACCGACCCTGAGGCCACCCTGAGATATCCGGCCCCCGAGACCGGGGGGCTTTCCCCGTGGCCGGGGACCGCCGCACGTGTGACGATCGAAGGGTGACCACCGCTGCCGTACCACAAGCGCGCCGCCTGTACCGGCCCCGCGACCAGCGCATCGTCGCCGGCGTCGCGACCGGTCTGGCGCGTCACCTCGGCATCCCGGTGCTGGCCGTCCGCATCACGCTCGTCGTCCTGCTCGGTTTCAACGCCCTGGGCCTGTTGCTCTATGCGGCCTACTGGGCGGTGCTGCCCCAGGAGACACGGGCCGACGAACAGGAGCCGGCCAGCCGCGACCTGGGTGCCCTGATGCCGTTCGCGGCCATCGGCATGGGCGTGATCCTGCTGCAGGCCCTGGTCTTCGAGGATCAGGTGGCCACCACGGCCGGCTGGATGATCGCGGTGATCGCGGTCGGCGCCGGGGTGATCTGGCACCAGTCCGACCCGACCCGCCGTGACCTGCGCTCGGAGAACCTCGCGGCCACCCCGTGGTTCACCGCGATGGTGTCGGAGAACGACCGGCGATCCTTCCTGTTCCGGTTCATCGGCGGCGGCATCCTGGTCGCGGTCGGCATCATCGGCGTGGTCGCGGTCTATTCGCCGTCGGAGTCGATCGGTGCGGTGTTCAACGGGGTGATCTTCGCGTTCGTCGGCCTGCTCGGTGTCGGTGTGGTGGTCGCCCCGCTGGTCTGGCGCACCTTCGGGCAGTTGCGGGCCGAGCGGGAGGGCCGCATCCGCGAGCAGGAGCGGGCCGAGCTGGCCGCGATGATCCACGACCAGGTGCTGCACACCCTGGCTCTGATCCAGCGCAACTCCACCGACATCAAGGAGGTGCAGCGCCTGGCCCGCGGGCAGGAGCGCAGCCTCCGCAACTGGCTCTACCGGCCGACCGGCTCCCCGACCGAGCGGTTCGCCGCCGCGCTGGAGCAGGCCGCGGCCGAGGTGGAGGACACCTACGCGATCACCGTGGAGACCGTCGTGGTGGGCGACACCCGATGCGACGAGAAGGTGGCGGCACTCGTCGCGGCGGCCCGGGAGGCCTTGGTCAACGCGGCCCGGCATGCCGGGGTGCAGACGGTTTCGCTCTATGCCGAGGTGGAGGAGGATGAGTTGAGCGTCTTCGTCCGGGACCGCGGCGCGGGCTTCGAGATCAGCGGCGTGGCGGAGAGCCGGCACGGGGTCCGGGGGTCGATCATCGGGCGGATGCAGCGCCATGGTGGGCGCGCCGAGATCCGGAGTGCCCCCGGTGACGGTACGGAGGTGCGGCTCATGCTTCCCGTGGCGCGGGAGAGCGTGACCGCCGGTAAGGAGTCTGTGCGATGACCGAGCCCGTTATCGAGCCGGAGGCCCGGCGACTGAACGTCTTCCTGGTCGACGACCACGCGATGTTCCGCGCCGGGGTGCGTGCCGAGCTGGGCGCCCACGTCGACGTGGTGGGGGAGGCGAGCAGCGTGAGCGAGGCGATCAGCCGGATCGCCGCGGTGCAGCCCGACGTGGTCCTGCTCGACGTGCACATGCCGGACGGCGGTGGCCGTGCCGTGCTGGAATCGGTGCGCCGCAGTCATCCACAGGTCAAGTTCCTGGCGCTGTCGGTGTCGGACGCCGCAGAGGACGTGATCGGTCTGATCCGGGCCGGCGCCCGCGGTTATGTGACGAAGACGATCTCGCCGGACGAGCTGGCCGACGCGGTGCGCCGGGTGGCCGACGGCGACGCGGTCTTCAGCCCGCGGCTGGCCGGTTTTGTGCTCGACGCGTTCGCCTCGCGGCCCGATGTGCCGGTGGCCGACCCGGAGCTGGATCAGCTCACCAACCGCGAGCGGGAGGTGCTACGGCTGCTGGCGCGGGGTTACGCATACAAGGAGATCGCTAAAGAGCTGTACATCTCCATCAAAACCGTGGAGACGCACGTCTCAAATGTGTTGCGCAAATTGCAGATGAGTAACCGTTACGAACTGTCACGATGGGCCGCCGATCGGCGTCTTGTCTGACCCCTCAGTCTCGATCCGGCAAAGCCATTCGGCTAGGCTGCGCTCCGTACTGTTATCAGAGCCCCTTGGAGTTTTCCCAGCTCAGAAGCGACGAAAACGACTTGTTCCGGCTTAAGCGGCTAATATCGGCTTGATAACGGGGCTCCGGGTTTTCGTGTCTCTGTGTCACAGTGGCAGCTACTCACACACCCCCTCGTGAGCGCCCCTGAAGGAGGCACCCCCGATGCTCGGGAAACGCCCGTGGAAGTTGGCGGCCGGACTGGCCGCCTTCTCCCTGTTGATCGCCGGTTGTGGCGGCGGTGACTCGGACGACGAGGCCGCCAACTCCAACACGGTCGTGATCGGTCTATCCGAGCCGTCGGACCTCCTGCCCACGAATGTCACGGACGTCAACGGCACGACGGTGCTGAGTTCGCTGTTCTACCCGCTCGTCGAGTTCAACTCCCGCAAGGAGCCGGTCGAGGTCGCCGCCGAGTCGATCAAACCGAGCGTGAACAACCGGGTCTGGACGATCAAGCTGAAGCCGGGCTTCACCTTCCACAACGGCGAGCCGGTCACCGCGCAGAACTACATCGACTCGTGGAACTACGGCGCGTACGGGCCCAACGCCCAGACCGGCAGCTTCTTCTTCGAGCGCATCGCCGGCTACGCGGCCCTGAACCCGGAGGACCCGGACAAGGACGGCCCGCTGAAGGCCGAGATCCCGAAGACGAACAAGCTCACCGGTCTGGTGAAGAAGGACGACCTGACGTTCCAGGTCACCCTCTCGGCGCCGTTCTCCAGCTTCAAGACGGTGCTCGCCTACTCGGTCTTCTACCCGCTGCCGAAGGCCGCGTTCGCCTCCGACGGAGTGATCGTCGAAGGCTTCTCGGAGCAGGTCATCGGTAACGGGCCCTTCAAGATGAAGGGCAAGTGGGAGCACGACAACCAGATCGTCGTGGAGAAGGTCGCTGACTTCAAGGGCAAGGTCCCGAAGATCGACGGCGTCACCTGGAAGATCTACCAGGACGAGCAGACCGAGTACGCGGACCTGGTCACCGGCAGCCTGGATGTGCAGACCAGCATCCCGATCGAGGCGCTGTCCAGCGCTCCCGCCGACCTCGGTGAGCGGTTCCAGCGGAGTGAGAACTCCGGCTTCGACGTGCTCGGTTTCCCGGTCTACGACTCCACGTGGAGCAACAAGGACGTCCGCAAGGCGATCTCGATGGCGATCAACCGGGACGAGATCGCGAACCAGATCTTCCTGGGTTCCCGGTCGCCGGCGCACTCCTTCGTCTCCCCGGTGGTCGCCGGTTTCCGCGAGGACAGCTGCGGTGAGGCCTGCCAGTACAGCCCGGCCAAGGCCAAGACGCTGTACAAGCAGGGCAGGGGCCCGTCCGAGATCAAGATCACCTACAACGTCGACGGTGGCCACAAGGCCTGGGTCGACGCCACGTGCAACCAGATCACCGCCGCGCTGGGTGTCACCTGCGTCGGTAACCCGGTGGCGAAGTTCGCCGACCTCCAGGCGATGGCTCGGGCCAAGGAACCGATCGGCATGTTCCGGCTGAGCTGGTCGATGGACTACCCGCTGATGGAGAACTACCTCGGCCCGCTGTACAGCTCCAACGGCTCGTCGAACTTCTCCGGTTTCTCCGACGCCAGGTTCGACGCCCTGGTGAAGCAGGGTTCGGCGGCGTCCACGCCGGCGGCCGCGATCAAGAAGTGGCAGCAGGCCGAGGACATCCTGGTCGACGAGATGCCGTTCATCCCGCTGCGCTTCTCGAACAACGTCTACGGATACTCGGAGAGGGTCCAGAACGTCGAGATCGACCTGTTCATGAAGGTGAACCTGTACGAGATCGAAACGATCGCCTGATCTGATCGCTCGAACAGTGGTGGCGTCACGGGAGCAGACAACCGTGGCGCCACTACTGTGTTGTCGTTCCACTGATCTCCGTCGCCGAAGAGGCTGAAGCCGAATGTTCCGCTACATCGTGCGGCGCTTACTACAGATGATCCTGACCTTCTTCGGGGCCACCTTCGTAGTCTTCGCGCTGATGTTCGCCAATCAGAACGACCCCATCCAGGCGCTGGCGGGCGAGAAACCGGTCACCGACAGCGTGCGTGCCGTGCTGACCGAGCGCTACCACCTGGACGACAGCTTCCTGGTCCAGTACGGGTACTACATGAAAGGCCTGCTCACCGGTGACCTGGGCCGGTCGATGACCGGCCGGGAGATCTCCGACATGCTCGTCGGGGCGTGGCCGGTGACCCTGCGGCTGGCACTGCTGGCCATCGTGATCGCGGCCCTGATCGCCGTCACCGCCGGCGTCTGGTCGGCGATCCGGCGCGGCGGACTCTTCGACAACGGCACCCTGCTGATGACCCTGCTGCTGCTGGCCATGCCGATCGTGGTGCTCGCCCCGGTGGCCCAGCTGGTCTTCGCCATGGAACTGCGCTGGTTCCCGGCGACCACGACGAAGGACGCCACCCTCTACGCGCTGCTGCTGCCGGCCATCGTGCTCGCCACCACGGTGGTCGCCACCCAGCTGCGGGTGACCCGTACGTCCGTGGTGGAGAACCTCCGGGCCGACTACGTGCGGACCGCCCGCGCCAAGGGCCTGTCCGCACGCCGGGTCACCTGGGTGCACGTGCTGCGCAACTCGCTGATCCCGGTGATCACCCTGATCGGTGTCGACCTGGGCAGCCTGATGTCCGGCGCGATCGTCACCGAGGAGGTCTTCAACATCCCCGGCGTCGGTTTCAACCTGGCCCGTGGCATCCGCACCGAGGACGGGCCGCTGGTGGTCGGATTCGTCAGCGTCCTCGTCATCGTCTTCCTGGTCGTGAACCTCGTCGTCGACCTGCTCTACGCCGCCCTCGACCCCAGGATCCGCTATGAGTGACCCCGCCCTGATCGTCGCGGCCGAGGCCCCCGTGAAGACCCGCAGCCTGGCCGGTGACGCCTGGGCCGACCTGCGCCGCAACAAGATCTTCTGGGTGTCCGGCGTGCTGGTCGTCCTGATCCTGCTGATGGCGGCCGTCCCGTCGCTGTTCACGTCGGCCGACCCCGCCTCGTGCGCGCTGTCCAACCAGCACAAGGCCCCCAGCGGTGGCGCCTGGTTCGGATACGACTTCCAGGGTTGCGACGTCTTCGCCCGAACCGTGTACGGCACCCGCAACTCGATCGAGGTGGGGATCCTCTCCACGCTGCTCGCCGGGGTGCTCGGCCTGCTCTTCGGCCTGTCCGCCGGCTACTACGGCGGCATCGTCGACGCGGTGCTGTCCCGGCTGACCGACATCATGCTCGGCGTTCCGTTCCTGCTCGGCGCGGTGGTCTTCTCCGGCCGCCTCTCCGGAGCCGGCGACAACGGCGTGACCGCGGTGACCATCACCCTGGGTGTGCTGACCTGGACCGCGGCGGCCCGGGTGATGCGGTCCGCGGTGATCACGTCGAAGAGCCAGGACTACGTGGCGGCGGCCCGGATGCTGGGCGCCGGCCCGCTCCGGCTGATGTTCCGGCACATCCTGCCGAACTCGATCGCCTCGTTCATCGTGGTCCTCACCATCCTGCTGGGCACCAACATCGCCGCTGAGGCGACCCTCTCCTACCTCGGAGTCGGGCTCAGGGGCGATGCCGTCAGCTGGGGCCTGCAGATCGCCGAGGCCCAGGACTACGCCCGGATCGCGGCGCACCCGCTGGTCTGGCCGTCCGTCTTCCTCGCGGCCACCGTGCTGGCCTTCATCATGCTGGGCGACGCCATCCGCGACGCCTTCGACCCGAAGTTGCGGTGACCCGACCGATGACTGACATCACAGCGCAGGTGGACGTTCTGCCGGGACTCGACCCGCGGGCGCCCCTGCTGCAGATCAACGACCTGCACGTCGAGTTCCGCACCCGTGACGGCGTCGCGAAGGCCGTCAACGGGGCGAGTTTCGTGCTGAACCCCGGCGAGACCCTGGCGATCCTGGGCGAGTCGGGCTGCGGCAAGTCGGTGACCGCTCAGGCGGTCATGGGCATTCTGGAGAGCCCACCCGGTTACATCACCCGGGGCGAGGTCCGGTACCGCGGCGTCGACCTGCTGAAGCTGCCGGAGAGACAACGCCGGAAGGTACGTGCCAACAAGATCGCGATGATCTTCCAGGACGCCCTCTCCGCATTGAATCCGGTCTACTCCGTCGGTTTCCAGCTCGCCGAACTGTTCCGGGTGCACCGGGGGATGTCCCGCGGCGATGCCAAGAACCGGGCGATCGAACTCCTCGACCAGGTCCGGATCCCGGGAGCACGGAGCCGGGTCGGCGACTACCCGCACCAGTTCTCCGGCGGCATGCGGCAGCGCGTCATGATCGCGATGGCGCTGGCCCTCGACCCCGAGGTACTGATCGCCGACGAGCCCACCACCGCGCTCGACGTCACCGTCCAGGCACAGATCATGGGCCTGCTCGCCGAACTCCAGCGCGAACGCAACATGGGCCTCATCCTGATCACCCACGACATGGGTGTGGTCGCCGACGTCGCCGACCGGATCTCGGTCATGTACGCCGGCCGGGTCGTCGAGGAGGCGCCGGTGTACGACATCTACGCCCGACCCGGTCACCCGTACACCCGGGCGCTCCTCGAATCCATCCCGCGCCTCGACCTCAAAGGCCAGCAGCTCAGCGTGATCCACGGCCTGCCGCCGACACTGACCGACATCCCGGCCGGCTGCGCCTTCCACCCCCGGTGCCGGTACGCCAAGGACCCGTGCCGTCAGGACCCGGCACCCCCGGCGTACTCGATCGCACCGCACCGCACCGCCCGCTGCCACTTCTCCCGGGAGGTCCTCGGTGAGTGACGTCGTCCTCGAGACCAGAGGTCTGGTCAAACACTTCGCGGCCAAGGGCCGGAGCAAGGACGGCGCGGTCCGGGCGGTCGACGGCGTGGACCTGCAATTACGGCGCGGCGAGACCCTCGGCGTGGTCGGCGAATCCGGCTGCGGCAAGTCGACCCTGGCCAAACTGCTAGTCGGGCTGGAGAAGCCGACAGCCGGGTCGATCGAGGTACGGGGCCAGGACATGCTCCGGCTCAAAGGCGGCGAACTGCGCCGGGCCCGCCGCAACATCCAGATGGTGATGCAGGACCCGTACACGTCACTCAACCCGCGGATGACCGTCGGTGACATCATCGGGGAACCGTTCGAGATCCACCCCGAAGCGGTGCCGAAAGGCAAACGGCGGCACGCCGTGCAGGACCTGATCGACACCGTCGGCCTGAACCCGGACCACGCCAACCGGTACCCGCACCAGTTCTCCGGCGGGCAACGCCAGCGCATCGGCATCGCCCGGGCCCTGGCCCTCAAACCGGAGATCATCGTTTGTGACGAGCCGGTGTCGGCGCTCGACGTGTCGATCCAGGCCCAGGTGATCAACCTGCTGGAACGGCTGCAGGACGACTTCGGGCTGTCCTACATCTTCATCGCGCACGACCTGTCGGTGGTCCGGCACATCTCCGACCGGGTGGCCGTCATGTACCTCGGCAAGATCGTCGAACAGGGCCATGACGTGGCGATCTACGACCAGCCGACCCACCCGTACACCCAGGCCCTGCTCTCCGCCGTGCCCGTGCCGGACCCGCGCCTGCGGGGCCACCGCGACCAGATCGTCCTGGAGGGCGACGTCCCGTCGCCGGCCGACCCGCCGTCCGGTTGCCGGTTCCGCACCCGCTGCTGGAAGGCACAGCACGTCTGCGGCGAACAGGAGCCGATCCTGCAGATCCGGGAACGGTCACCGCATCCGAGCGCCTGCCACTTCGCGGAGATCCGCCGCATCCGCTGAGGTCTCCCGAGGGGCCTTCCAGCGTTGGAAAGCCCCCCGGGAGCTCAGAGTGGGCCCCGGCCGGAACGCAGCAGCAGCAACGCGACCTGGGTGCCGTCCGGGCCGAGCGCCTCCCGGAAATGTTCGATGATCTCCCGCTCCCGGGCCAGCACCAGACGCGTACCACCGCTGGCCATCCGGGTCTTGCCGACCTCCTGGGAGAGCGCTGACCGCTCCAGCCAGAGATCGATCAGAGTCTTGTCGATCTCGTTGATGCGCTCGCGGATGCCGCGGATCTTTGCCGCGGCCGCGTCCTCACCGGCGCCGGTGGTCTGGTCCATCACGTCTGCGGTCATGTCGTGCTCCTCAGGTGCTGACGTCCCGGCCACCCCGGCCCGGACAGCATCAAGCCCCGAGCTGGAGAGCCCGGGGCTTGGTGTAGGTCTGGGGTTCAGGCGCGACCTACGGCTGCCGGGGCTCCGGTGCCATAGGTAAAAAATCGCGCCTGCTGGATCACGAGCCGAGTATGCCCCCGCCTCGGACGGTCCCGCAAGGAAACCGCCCGAGTGTTGGGACGAAAGTCCGGCCTGATCAGGCCGTGGTGGAGATGCGGTTCGCCGGTCCGGGCGCGATCGGGCCGGTGGCGAGGTGCGCCACGAGCGCGTCCACGTCGAAGCCCGGCGCGGTCACCCGGCCGGTGCCCAGCGTCAGGTTGCTGAACCCGTCACCACCGTTGGCCAGGAAGTCGTTCGTGGTGACCAGATAGTTCGCCGCCGGGTCGACAGGTGTCCCGTTCAGGGCCAGGGCGCTGACCTTCGACCCGGCCGGGGCCGAGGCACTCCAGCTGTACGTCAGACCCGCCGACACCTGCAGGATCCGCTGCGTGGTCTGCCCACCGAAACCGGCGAACTGCTGCTCCAGCACGTTCTTGAGCTGGGCACCGGTGAAGGTCTGGGTGGCGAGCAGGTTGTTGAACGGCTGCACGGTGAACGCCTCGCCGTAGGTGACCTGCCCGTAGGCCTCACCGCCGGAGGACTGGTCGGCGTCCAGGTCGGCGCGGATGCCACCGGGGTTCATCAGGGCGATCTGCGCGCCGGTGTAGGCGAGTTGCGCGTCGGCGATCACGTCACCGAGCGGGCTCTCACCCGCCGCGGTGGTGGTCCGGCTGATGTCCGCGCTGATGCTGCCGACCAGCCGGTTCGCGATCGGCGCGACCGCCGTACGGTATTTGTCGGCCACCTTCTTGGCGGCGGCGTCCACAGTGGCCGGGTTCTTCAGGTAGGTGCCGGCCGCGTCGCGCTGCCAGCCACCGTTGCCGTCCGGGACGCCGTTCTCCACGATCACGTTCTTCGCGGTGATCGCGGCGAACTTCCCGGTCCGCTTGTCCAGCGTGTAGTCGATGTCGGTGACCAGCTGGCCGTTGCTGCCGGCACTGGTGACGACGGTGTCCGCCCCGGCGCTGTTCGGCAGCTTGCACGAGTAGAAGCGGTGCGTGTGCCCGGAGATCACCACACCGATCGCCGGGTCGAGACCGGCGACGATCGGCACCAGCGGGCCGGTGAAGCCGGTGCAGTCGGAGACCCCCGGCGTCGGGGTGACCGAGGCCTGCGAACCACCCTCGTGCAGTAGCAGCACCTGCGCTTTCACCCCGAAGGCCCGCAGCAGGTTGCTCCACTTGTTGGCGGTCACCACCTCGTCGGTGAAGGTGACGTTCGTGATCCCGGCCGGGTTGACGATGCCGGGCGTGCCTTCGAGCGTCATACCGATGAACCCGACCGGTACGCCGTTCACCCACCGGATGTCGATCGGCGGCAGAATCGGCAGCTTCGTCCTCTTGTCGATGGTGTTCGCCGCCAGATAGGTGAACTTCGCACCCCGGTACGGATCGCCGTCCTGGCATCCGTCGGCCGGGTGGCAGCCGCCCCGCTGAATCCGGATCAGCTCGGCCACCCCCTCGTCGAACTCGTGGTTGCCGACCGCACTGACCTGAAGCCCGATCTGGTTCATCAACTCGATCGTCGGCTCGTCGTGGAAGGCCGCGCTGACCAGCGGCGTCGCCCCGATCAGGTCACCGGCCCCGGCGGTGATCGTGTGCGGGCTCCCGGCCCGCAGCTTCGTCAAGGCGGTGGCCAGGTACTCCACCCCACCGGCCGGCGTGCTGGTGCCGCCGGCGTTGACCACCGCGCCGCTGCCGGTCGGTGGGTCGATCGCGCCGTGGAAGTCGTTGTAACTGAGGATCTGGCCCTGGACCGTGGCGCCCCCGAAGGTGCCGACTGACGCGGTTACCGGGGCGAACTCGGCCGGCGGCGCGGCCGCCGCACCCGGTGCCGAGGGTATGAAGGCGACCGTGGCCAGTACGGCCACCGACATGACGATGCGCTTTCGCTGGGAAAGAGGCATGGCCCACACATTAATCGTCGGGCGTGGATGAAGGTGCTGGTCGGCGGAATAAAGCTGTCGGGGGGTCGGCATACACTGGCTCGGCGATGCGACCTACCTCAGAACCTTCCGACGCCCTGTTCTCCCTCCCGCCGGTGCGGGTGCCGGAGACACCACGGCCGGCGCCCCGCCGGCTCGACCCGGAGTCGCTGCTGACCGGCCTGAACGGCCCGCAGCGAGACGCGGTCACGCACTCCGGGGGGCCGCTGCTGATCGTGGCCGGCGCCGGTTCGGGCAAGACCCGGGTGCTGACCCACCGGATCGCCTACCTGCTGGCCGAGCGGGACGTGCATCCCGGCGAGATCATCGCCATCACGTTCACCAACAAGGCCGCCGGTGAGATGAAGGAGCGGGTCTCCCAGCTGGTCGGGCCGCGCGCCCGGCTGATGTGGGTGTCGACGTTCCACTCGGCATGCGTTCGCATCCTGCGCGCCGAGCACGAGCACACCGGGTTGAAGAGCACCTTCTCCATCTACGACGCCGACGACTCGCGTCGCCTGATGACGCTGGTGGCCCGCGAGCTGGACCTGGACCCGAAGCGGTACACCGCTCGCAGCCTCGCCGCCCAGGTGTCGAACCTGAAGAACGAGCTGGTCGAGCCGGAGGAGTTCAAAGCCAATGCGAAGGGTCCCAACGAGCGGGCCGTCGCCGAGGCGTACGAGCTGTACCAGCGCCGGCTCCGCGAGGCTCACGCCCTGGACTTCGACGACATCATCATGACCGTGGTGCACCTGTTCCAGGCGAATCCGCTGATCGCCGAGACGTACCGCCGCCGGTTCCGGCACGTCATGGTCGACGAGTACCAGGACACCAACCACGCGCAGTACACGCTGATCCGCGAGCTGGTCGGGGTGCCCGGCGGCGAGGTCGAGCCGAGCGAACTGTGCGTGGTCGGTGACGCCGACCAGTCGATCTACGCGTTCCGCGGCGCCACCATCCGCAACATCCTGGAGTTCGAGCGGGACTACCCGCAGGCCCGGACCATCCTGCTGGAGCAGAACTACCGCTCCACCCAGACCATCCTCAGCGCCGCCAACGCGGTCATCGACCGCAACACCTCCCGCAAACCCAAGCGGCTCTGGAGCGATCAGGGGCCGGGCGAGCAGATCGTCGGCTACGTGGCCGACACCGAGCACGCCGAGGCCGACTGGGTGGCCCGCGAGATCGACCGGCTCACCGACAACCACGACGTGCGGCCCGGCGACGTGGCCGTCTTCTACCGGACGAACGCGCAGTCCCGAGTGTTCGAGGAGGTGTTCATCCGCGTCGGCCTGCCGTACAAGGTGGTCGGTGGGGTGCGCTTCTACGAGCGCAAGGAGGTCCGCGACGCGCTGGGCTACCTGCGTGCCATCGTGAACGACGACGACACCGTCAGCATCCGCCGGGTGCTGAACACCCCGAAACGGGGCATCGGCGACCGGGCCGAGGCGTGTGTCGAGGCACTGTCCAACCGGGACCGGGTCTCGTTCGGGCAGGCGCTGCGCCGGGCCAAGGACGCGCCGGGCATCTCCACCCGGGCGGTCAACAGCATCACCGACTTCGTACAGCTTCTCGACGACCTGCGGGTGCTGGCCCTGACCGCCCCACCGGAAGAGGTCCTCGAGGCGGTGCTGCAGCGGTCCGGTCTGCTCGGCGAGCTGGAGGAGAGCCTGGACCCGCAGGACCAGGGCCGGGTGGAGAACCTGCAGGAGCTGGTCAGCGTCGCCCGGGAGTACACCGAGCGGGTCGAGTCATTGGCTGAGGAAGGGGAGGAGCAGGTCGCCACGCTGGCCGGGTTCCTCGAGCAGGTGGCGCTGGTCGCCGACGCCGATCAGCTTCCCGACGACGATCCGGACAATCAGGGTGTGGTCACGTTGATGACCCTGCACACCGCCAAGGGCCTGGAGTTCCCGGTGGTGTTCCTGAGCGGCCTGGAGGACGGCGTCTTCCCGCACATGCGGGCACTCGGCGACAACTCCGAGCTGGAGGAGGAACGGCGGCTGGCGTACGTGGGGATCACCCGGGCCCGGCAGCGGCTCTACCTGTCCCGGGCGGTGACCCGGTCGGCGTGGGGCCAGCCGCAGTACAACCCGCCCTCCCGGTTCACCGACGAACTGCCGCCCGAACTGGTCCGGTGGGAACGCACCGGCGGGTCGTACACCTCCTGGTCCGGCACCGGCGGCGGAGTCGGTGGCCGCGGTGGTCACGGCGGCGGTGGCGGTGACCGGCAACGCGGCGGAGGCTTCGCCGGGGGTACACCCAAGGCTCAGCGCATCGCCGATCGCCTCGGCATCGACGCCAGCAAGCTCACGACCGCGAGCGAGATGAAACAGGCGCCGAAGGTGGATCCCGGTGATCGGGTGAACCATCAGCGCTACGGTCTGGGCCGGGTGCTGGCGGTGGAGGGGCAGGGGCCGGGGACGCGGGTCCAGATCGACTTCGGCGATCAGACGATGTGGTTGATCCTCCGTCATGCCCCGATCGAGAAGCTGTAGGAGCAGCGATCGCGCAGCCGGGGATCGGTACTCCGTGCGCGCGCATCCACGCGGTCGGCTCGACCGGGTTCTGGAAGTGGCCCTGATGCACCTCGAAGTGCAGATGGGGTCCGGTCGAGTGCCCGGTCGACCCTTCCGCACCGATCACCTGGCCGGCTGACACCCGCTGTCCGATCTGGACCGTGATCACCGCCAGGTGACCGTAATGGGTCAGCCAGCCGTCGCGGTGGTCGATCAGGATCGCGTTGCCGTAACCGCCGTTCGGCCCGGCGGAGACCACCACCCCGGCACCGGCGGCCCGGATCGGGGTGCCGGGCGGGGCGGCCAGGTCGATACCGGCGTGCAAGCGTCCCCAGCGCTGACCGAAGCAGGACGTCATCTGTGCGGTGGGGTTCGGATGCACCCACTGGGCTGCGGGTGACCGGGCCGCTCGAGACCGGGGTGCTGCCGGTAGCGGCCGGGCCCTGAGCCGGACCCGGGCGGCGACCGGACGGTTCGCTCCCGCGTTTTCGGGGATCGGGTCGAGCCGGGGGTACCACTTGCCGGGTGCCTCGTCGCCGGCTGGCGGGACGATCGGCAGGGTCGCGGGTGCGTGGGCGGCCGTCGGCAGGTTGGGTCTGCTGTCGCGGGCGCTGCCGATCGGGGAGGCCGACGCGGCGACACTGCCGATACCGGCGGCCATAGCCGCGCACAGGACGGTCAGCGAGATCAGGGAACTGCTCGGGAGCGGCGGGTTCGTGCGCCGGTGTCTGCCTACGCGGCGGGAAGAGGACTGCTGCCGCACGCTGACTGCTCCCTCCCGGCCGGGGGCGACTGGTGCTGTCACCTAACCTGTCGGCGGGCGGGGCGGAACCGATGAGCGTTTCCGGGTTTCGGACGAGCCTTGCGGGTAACGGGAGAGGTCAGGAAGCCTCTGCCGCGGCGATCCCGGCGTAGACGGATTCCATCTGAAGCTTGATGTCGACACCCCGGTCGCGCAGGAAGGTGATCGGGTCGACCGGATTGCCGTTCGCGTGCACTTCGAGGTGCAGGTGGTAGCCGTACGAGTAACCGGTGTTACCGACCTCGCCGATCACCTGACCGGCCTTGACGACGTCGCCCTGCTTCACCAGCACCCGCCGGGAGTGGGCGTACACGATCTCGGTGCCGTCGTCCTGCCGGATGGTGATGGAGTTGCCGTAACCGCCGCTGTACTTCGCCTGGACCACCGTGCCGGCGTGCACCGCCTTGTAGGGGGTGCCGTCCGAGGCCGCGAGGTCGATCCCGGCGTGCAACTGGCCGAACCGGACCCCGTAGCCGGAGGTGAACTCGTACTCGTCGAGGGGCAGCAGGTAGACGTCCTGTGCGGCCTCTTCGGCGCTGAGTTCGGTGTTGGCGCCACGGTCCTCACCGCGGGAGGCAGCGCTTTCGTCGGCGCGGTTCTCCAGGGCCTCGGTCGCGACCGAGGAACCACGGGACAGGCTCTGCAGGACTTCCGGGTCGAGTGCCTTGTTGTCCTGAAGGTTCGCGGAGGCTCCGAGAGCGACGATACCGGCGCCGACGAATGCCGAAGTGACGACGACCGCGTAGCGGCTGCGCGGAGGGGTGGGTACGCGACGCCGACCGCGATAGCGATCGGGCTCAGACGACAAGCGCTGGCGCACGAAGGATCCTCCGTCAGTGGCATTACGGCGACGCGGAACAAGTTCGGACCCCGAGAATTGGGTTGAACAAGTGACCGGCCGGGCTGTCGCTGTGGGGGAACCTGTGTGACAGCCGTGGCCACGGTAACGAAACGGCAGCCCCGTCACAAGTCGCAGCGCCAATTTCGTGACAGTTCCTGGTCTACATTGATCAGCTATTGTCCGAATTGGTTACGTTTTCCAAACCCTGTCGATTCAACGCTCTGTAGGGGTTTAAGAAACGGAAAGTAATGTGACCCAGGCAACTATTCCGCTTCGAGGCCCGCAGGCGCCGTTCGCCCGGGTGGCTGCTGCGGGGCCCGCTTTCGCAGGTTGCCGGAACTGTCGGCGGAGCGTGACACCGCCGTCACGGCGATATTCGGCGACGGCCTCATTCCGGAGGATGACATCACCGAATTGCAATCACTCGGCGTAGCCGCACTATTCACACCGGGTGCTTCGCTGGAATTCATCGCCGAATGGGCCGGCGCCGACATCAGCGGTCCCGATCGGATGAATTAACTGGTCAAGCGCAAGGGGAGAGGCCGGACGCACCCCTCACACGTCCGGCCTCTCTATGCGCGATGCCCCGCCGCCACCCCTCGACCGACAGGGCATCGGCCGCTTCCTTGCGGGGCGCCTGAGCGCTCCGACATCACACTCAACGACCCCCTACCGGGCGGGTTACGGCGCGTCCTCATGACTTTTTCGCCGATCCGGGCGCAACTCCCGGCAGACACTCCGGCCCCGGCCGCACCAACCGCCCCGGAGCAGCGATTTCGTCCCTCCGGTGTGCGGTCTTGCACACCGTGTACCCGCGCGGGCACGAAGCCCGATTAGGCCGTTAGTCTGCGGATGAAGGCCATTCGGCATCTCATGAGTGGCCGGACGATCCTCACGCTGGCGGCGCACGAGCGACGCGCCGCGCACACAACAGGTCGGGACGCAATGGTGCGGCTTGCCGGCGCTGGCGTCGCGAGCGAAAGGAGACACGTGGACCTGTTCGAGTATCAGGGGCGCGACCTGTTCGAACGGCACGGGCTGCCCGTGCTGGGCGGCGGCGTCGCCGAGACCCCGCAGGAAGCCCGGGCCATCGCCGAGCGCCTCGGCGGCAAGGTCGTCGTCAAGGCACAGGTGAAGGTCGGCGGCCGCGGTAAAGCCGGCGGCGTCAAACTCGCCGACGGCGCCGACGAGGCCGAGGCCCGCGCGGCCGACATCCTGGGCATGGACATCAAGGGCCACACGGTCCACAAGGTGATGCTGGCCGAGACGGCCGACATCGTGGAGGAGTACTACTTCTCCTACCTGCTGGACCGGGCCAACCGCACGTTCCTCTGCATCGCCAGCGTCGCCGGCGGCATGGAGATCGAGACGGTCGCCGAGACCGACCCGGACCGGGTCGCCAAGGTCGCCATCGACGCCAGCAAAGGCGTGGACGAGGCCAAGGCACGGGAGATCGTCGCCCTCGCCAAGTTCCCGGCCGACGTCGCCGAGCACGTCGTCGACATCGCGGTGAAACTGTGGCAGGCGTTCGTCGCCGAAGACGCCACCCTGGTCGAGGTCAACCCGCTCGCCAAGGTCGGCGACGGCCGGGTGCTGGCCCTGGACGCCAAGGTCACGCTGGACGAGAACGCCGGCTTCCGGCACCCCGACCACGAGGCCCTCGAGGACAAGTCCGCGGTCGACCCGATCGAGCAGGCGGCCAAAGCCAAGAACCTCAACTACGTCAAACTCGACGGCGAGGTCGGCATCATCGGCAACGGCGCCGGCCTGGTCATGTCGACCCTGGACGTGGTGGCGTACGCCGGCGAGAAGCACGGCGGCGTCAAGCCGGCCAACTTCCTCGACATCGGCGGCGGCGCCAGCGCCCAGGTGATGGCGAACGGCCTGGAGATCGTCCTCGGCGACCCGGCCGTCAAGTCGGTCTTCGTGAACGTCTTCGGCGGCATCACCGCCTGCGACGCCGTCGCCAACGGCATCATCCAGGCCCTCGCCCTGCTCGCCGAGCGCGGCGAGAGCGTCACCAAGCCGCTCGTGGTCCGCCTCGACGGCAACAACGCCGAGGCCGGCCGCGCCATCCTCGACGGCGCCAACAACCCGCTCGTCACGCGGGTCGACACGATGGACGGAGCGGCAGAGAAGGCCGCCGAGCTCGCGGCTGCGGGGAAGTGAACTAATGGCTATCTGGCTCACCAAGGACTCCAAGGTCATCGTCCAGGGCATCACCGGTGGTGAGGGCTCCAAGCACACCAAGCGGATGCTCGCCGCGGGTACCCAGGTAGTAGGCGGCGTGAACCCGCGCAAAGCCGGCACCAAGGTGGACTTCGACGGCACCGAACTCCCGGTGTTCGCCACCGTCGCCGAGGCGATCAAGGAGACCGGCGCCGACGTGTCGGTCATCTTCGTCCCGCCGGCCTTCACCAAGGCCGCCGTGCTCGAAGCCATCGACGCCGAGATCCCGCTCGCCATCGTGATCACCGAAGGCGTGCCGGTGCAGGACTCGGCGGCGTTCTGGTCGTACAACGTGGCCAAGGGCGAGAAGACCCGGATCATCGGGCCGAACTGCCCCGGCATCGCGTCGCCCGGCGCCTCCAACGCCGGCATCATCCCGGCCGACATCACCCCGCAAGGGCGGATCGGCCTGGTCAGCAAGAGTGGCACGCTGACCTACCAGCTCATGTACGAACTGCGCGAATTCGGGTTCTCCACCGCAGTCGGCATCGGCGGCGACCCGATCATCGGCACCACCCACATCGACGCGCTCCGGGCCTTCCAAGCCGACCCGGACACCGACGCGATCGTGATGATCGGCGAAATCGGCGGCGACGCCGAAGAACGTGCCGCCGAATTCATCAAGGACAACGTCACCAAGCCGGTCGTCGGCTACATCGCCGGCTTCACCGCCCCGCCCGGAAAGACGATGGGCCACGCCGGCGCCATCATCTCCGGCTCGGCCGGCACCGCCGACGCCAAGAAGGTCGCCCTCGAAGCGGCCGGCGTCAAAGTCGGCAAGACGCCGTCCGAAACCGCCCAGCTCATGCGGGACATCTTGAGCTGAGCACCACCATCGGAACAGCGCGCCGCCGACCGGGGAACGGCCCGATCGGCGGCGCGCCGTGCTTTCTGCATCGCCGTAGTGGCCACGGCATGGAAAAGTAGGCCCGATGCCCAGCACAACCGACCGGCCCAGCGGCTCGGAGGACCCGTTCGCGGTCGCCGAGGCGCTCCAGTCCGTCGTGCGCGACACCGCAGCGATCGAGACAGGCCGGCCCACCGAAGCCGTCGACGTCGGCACCCGCGACACCGTGATCGTCGACGAGACGATGCTCGGCCGCCACGACACCGTCCGCGTACCCACCCAGCGCCGCCCACCAGCCGGACGCCGGGCACCACTTGTCGTCGCGGCACTCTTCGCGACCCTCTGGGCCGCCCTGCTCAGCTACCTGCCGGTCGCCGCGGTCATCGGATTGGCCCGCACCCTGGAAGGCTCCGGAGGCCTCGCCGGAGCGGCACACGCCGGAGCCGCCGGCTGGCTACTCGGCCACGGCGTCCCGATCGGCACCTCGATCGGGCCACTCGCCCTCGCCCCACTACTGCTCACCATGCTGATGATCTGGCGGCTCAACCGGGCCGGACTACACGTCACCAGGGCGATAGGAGCACGGCACAGCGGCTCCATCGGCCGGGCACTGCTGGTCACCGTCGTGGTCGGTACGGCGTACGCCATGATCGGCGCCCTCACCGCCCACCTCGTCGACGGCCGCGGCACCGACGTCTCCACCGGCCGCGCCGCGGTGCACTTTTTGATCCTCGGCCTCCTCGGCACGATGCTCGGGGCACTACGCGGCACCGGAGCCGTCACCGCACTGGCCCGCCGGATCCCGCCCGCCCTACGACACGGCATCCGAACCGGCCTGATCGCGGCCTTCCTGATCCTCGGCACCGGCGCGGTCATCGGCGGCCTCGCCGTCGCCCTCGGCGGCGCCCAAGCCGCCAAAATCATCTCCGGCTACCAGACCGGCGTCGCCGGGCAAGCCGGCATCACCCTGGTCAGCATCGGCTACGCGGTCAACGCCGCCATCTGGGTCACCGCCTACCTCCTCGGCCCCGGATTCGCACTCGGCATCGACACCGCGATCGGCCTCACCGACGTCACCTACGGGCCACCACCCATGATCCCGCTCATCGCCGGACTACCCGAAGGCCCGATGGGCGCCACCGGGGCACTGCTGCTCGCCCTCCCGGTGATCGCCGGCGCCGTCGCAGGCTGGACCCTCACCCAACGACTCCGCTACGGTCGCGACAGTGCCTGGCGTGCCACCCGGAAAACAGCCGCCACCGAACCCGCCTGGACCCTCGTCATCCTGTCCGGCCTGCTGTCCGGCCCCGTCGCCGGAACCACCCTCGCACTACTCGCCTGGACCTCCGGCGGAGCACTCGGCTCCGGCCGGCTCTCCCACATCGGCCCCGACCCGATACAGGTCGGCGTGGTCGCCGCGATAGTCGTGGCCGTGTCGGTCAGCGTCGGCGCGGCCGCCACCCGGGCCTTCTCCCGCCGATCCTGAGCACATCACCAGGCGATAGGGTGTGCAAACGTGACTGACCCCGCGCCCGCCCGCCTGGTCGTCCTCATCTCCGGATCGGGCAGCAACCTCAAAGCTCTTCTCGAAGCGACAGCCGATCCGGCGTACGGGGCCACCGTGGTCGCCGTCGGCGCCGATCGGGACGGAATCGCCGGCCTGGAGATCGCCAGTGCCGCCGGTGTCCCGACCTTCGTCGACTCGGTGAAGACCTACCCGACCCGCGACGACTGGGACACCGCCCTCACCGGCCACGTCGCCGAACACCGCCCCGATCTGGTGATCTCGGCCGGCTTCCTGAAACTCGTCGGCAAACAGTTCCTGGACTCGTTCGGCGACCGGTACATCAACACCCACAACGCGCTGCTACCCGCCTTCCCCGGCATCCACGGGCCGCGGGACGCACTCGCTTACGGTGTGAAGGTCGCCGGAGCGACACTCTTCTTCGTCGACGCCGGCGTCGACACCGGGCCGATCATCGCCCAGACCGTGGTCCCCGTGCTCGACGACGACACGGAAGAGACCCTCACCGAGCGCATCAAGGTGGCCGAACGCGCCCAACTGGTCGACCACGTCGGCCGACTGGTCCGCGACGGCTGGACCATCAAGGACAGGAAGGTACGGATCCCGTGACCACCTCCGCAGAGGGGCGTCGTCCGATCAAGCGGGCGCTGCTGAGCGTCTGGTACAAGGACGGCATCGTCGAACTGGCCCAGGCACTGCACGCCGCCGGGGTACAGATCGTCTCCACCGGCTCGACCGCGTCGACCGTCGAGAAAGCCGGCGTACCGGTCACCCGCGTCGAAGAGCTGACCGGCTTCCCCGAGATCCTCAGCGACCGGGTCAAGACACTGCACCCGAAAGTGCACGCCGGGCTGCTCGCCGACCTGCGCCTGGACGGCCACGTCCAAGAACTGGCCGAACTGGGCATCGAGCCGTTCGACCTGCTGGTCAGCAACCTCTACCCGTTCACCGAAACGGTCGCCTCCGGCGCGGACGTCGAAGAGTGCATCGCGAAGATCGACATCGGCGGCCCGGCGATGGTCCGGTCTGCGGCCAAGAACCACGCTTCGGTCACGGTGGTGACCTCGGTCGACGCGTACCCGCTAGTGATCGCTTCTCTTGACGGAGGCGGGTTCACCCTGGCCGAGCGCAAGGTGCTCGCCGCCCGCGCCTTCGCGGACATCGCCGAGTACGACGTGGCCGTCGCCCGTTGGACCGCCGCCGCGCTGACCGACTCGGTGGAATGGCCGGCGTTCGAAGGGCTCGCGCTCAAACTCGAGAACACCCTGCGGTACGGCGAGAACCCGCACCAGCAGGCCGCGCTGTACATCGACGCAGCCGCGTCCGCGGGCCTGGCCCAGGCCGAACTGCTGCACGGCATCGAGATGTCGTTCAACAACTACGTCGACGCGGACGCCGCCTGGCGCAGCGCCAACGACTTCACCGAACCGTGCGTGGCGATCATCAAGCACGCCAACCCGTGCGGCATCGCGGTCGGGGCCGACGTGGCCGACGCACATCGCAAAGCGCACGCCTGTGACCCGCTGTCCGCCTACGGCGGCGTGATCGCGGTCAACCAGGAGGTGACCGTCGAACTGGCCAAACAGCTCGACGGCATCCTCACCGAGGCGATCGTGGCTCCCTCGTACCAGCCGGAAGCTCTTGAAGTGTTCCGTGCGAAGAAGAAGCTGCGCGTGCTCGCGGCGCCCGCCTGGAACCCGCCGCCGACCGAGATCAAGCAGGTCAGCGGTGGTGTGCTGGTGCAGTCCGCGGACCGTGTCGACGCGACTGGCGACGACCCGGCGAACTGGACCCTGGCCGCCGGTACTGCTCTGACCGGTACTGACCTCGCTGATCTGGTCTTCGCCTGGCGGGCCGTTCGTGGGGTCAAGAGCAACGCGATTCTGCTGGCCAAAGACGGTGCCACCGTCGGGGTCGGGATGGGGCAGGTCAACCGGGTCGACTCGGCGCACCTCGCGGTCAACCGGGCCGGAACGGAACGGGCCGCGGGCAGCGTGGCGGCGTCCGACGCGTTCTTCCCGTTCCCGGACGGGCTGCAAGTGTTGATCGACGCGGGTGTGAAAGCGGTCGTCCAGCCGGGCGGTTCGATCCGGGACGAGCAGGTGATCGAGGCGGCGGCGAAGGCGGGCTTGACTGTCTACTTGACCGGCACCAGGCACTTCTACCACTGACGGCTGCCGCACCAGCGCTGCCGACACCCGCCCTGCCCCAGCCCGAGCCCCGCTCACACCCCACCGTCATCACCTGCCTGAACTGCGGCTAGCCGTAGCTCAGGCAGGTAATCCGGCTAGCCGTAGCTCAGACGGCTTATACGGGCCGATAACCGGTCTGAAGTACGGCCGGGAAAGTCGAGCCGTAGCTCAGGCACCTTATGGATACGCCAGAACAGATCTGAGCTACGGCTAGCCGAAAAAAGGGGCTGGGTGTGGGGTCGGGGGGTGGTGAGGTGACTGGGTGCCTGGGCCGGTTGGATGGTCTGGCCGCCGCCTACCCAGGGTAAGCGGCGGCCACTATCGGTGACGGGGCAATCTGACGCTGTGTGACGTTTCGGCGAGTGCCGCACCGATGGTCCGTGCGGTCTCGTCGGGCCGGCGGATGACGTCGTCCGCAGTGAATCGCAGCACGGTCCATCCCGCCATCCGGAGCGCGTTGAAGCGCCCGACGTCGCTACGGAACTGTTCGCGGTCCCGATGGTGGTCGCCTTCGTATTCGACGGCGAGCCGGATCTCGGGCCATGCGAAGTCGACCCGCCCGATGAAGCGCCCGGCCACGTCACGAACCGGATGTTGGCTGACGGCAGGTGGCAGGCCCGAGTCGATGATCACCAGTCGCAGGCGGCTTTCCATCGGTGATTCGGCGAGTGGGTCGGCGATTTTCACGAGTTCCGCGAGTCGCGCCGCGCCCGGCCATTTTCGCCGGTCGGCGAGCATGCGCTGAAGTGCCGGCTCCTGAAGCAGGCCGTGGTGGAGCATCGCGTCGAGGGCGGCGAGTGTCTCGTCGTGGCTGTGGCGGCGCCCGAGGTCGAACACGGTTCGTTCCGGTGTGGTGACGCGCAACCCGTCACGGACTGTCACGTCCGTCGCGGCGAGGGTGGTGTAGTGGGTGAGGAGGAGTGGTTCGGGGCGTAACCGTGAGGTGCGGGGCGAGACCACTGTGACCGGTGTGCGGGGTGGCAGTGTGGTGACCCCCCACAGGACGGCGGCGCTGGGGCCACCGATCGCGGTGTCGTCGGGCAGGGCCAGCATGGCGGCTGCGCACCAGGCCGGATGGTCGAGTTCGGTGTGCTGGTGTGTGTAGACGTCGGGGAGGATCCGGCGCCAGTTGGGTCCGCTCAGCATCGCCTTGGTGATCAGTCCGGCGGCGATGGCTTGGGATCCACGGAAGGGCCGGCCGCGGAGTTGTGGTGGTGTTCGGGGCGGACGGGACACCGGCCAAGGATGCTGCGGCCTGGCGTCGGCGGGGGTTGTGCCTGTGGATGAACCGGCGTTGTGGACAGCCGGTGGTGGATAGTGGCTTAGGTCCCGTTCAGTGGACCGGCTCGTAACGGGCCGTTAACCGGCTGATACGGTCGCGAAAAATCGCCAGGACACTGGGAGAGCAGAGCTATGGGCAAGAAGGTAACCGTCGTAGGCGCCGGTTTCTACGGGTCCACGACCGCGCAGCGTCTCGCCGAGTACGACATCTTCGAGACAGTGGTCCTCACCGACATTCTCGAGGGCAAGCCTGCGGGCATCGCGCTCGACCTCAACCAGTCCCGTGCGATCGAGGGCTTCGAGAGCAAGGTCGTCGGCGCTTCGACTGACCCGGTGACCGGTGCGGGTTACGAGGCCATCGAGGGTTCCGACGTGGTCGTGGTGACCGCTGGTCTGCCGCGTAAGCCGGGTATGAGCCGGATGGACCTGCTCGAGGTCAACGCCAAGATCGTTCGCCAGGTCGCGGAGAACATCAAGAAGTACGCGCCGAACGCCGTCGTCATCGTGGTCTCGAACCCGGTCGACGAGATGACCGCGCTGGCCCAGCTCGCGACCCAGTTCCCGAAGAACCAGGTCTTCGGCCAGGCCGGTGTGCTCGACACGGCCCGGTTCACCAACTTCATCGCCGAGGAGCTGAACGTTCCGGTGGCCAGCGTGAAGGCGCTGACGCTGGGTTCGCACGGCGACACCATGGTGCCGGTCCCGTCGCGCTGCACGGTCGACGGCAAGCCGCTCTCCGAGCTGCTGTCGGCGGAGAAGATCGAGGAGCTGGTGGTCCGGACCCGGAACGGCGGCGCCGAGGTCGTGGCGCTGCTGAAGACCGGTTCGGCTTACTACGCCCCGTCGGCCGCCGCGGCCCGGATGGCGAAGGCCGTCGCCGAGGACTCCGGCGTGGTGCTGCCGGTGTGTGCCTGGGTCGACGGGGAGTACGGCATCTCCGGCGTCTACCTGGGTGTCGAGGCTGAGCTGGGTGCCCAGGGCATCAAGAAGGTCGTCGAGGACAAGCTGACCGACGCGGAGATCGCGGGCCTGAAGGAGGCCGCCGAGGCGGTCCGGGCCAAGCAGGCGGACGTCGCGAAACTCTGATCCGTTTTCCGAGAAGAGGCCGGGGCTTTCGCCCCGGCCTCTTCTCGTGAGGCTGTGACTAGGGGGCCAGGATCACCGCGGCGATCATCGTCGCGATCAGGACGGCCACCACCGGCACGATCATCATGAGGCGCAGGGTCCGGTCGCCGAACCGGTCACGGAGCCCTTCGTTGAAGACCACGAACGGCACCACCACCGACGGGAGCAGCCCGCCCAGCCCGCCGTTGCGTGCTCCGGCCACGAACGCGGCTCCGCCGGGCCCGGTGACCGCTGCGGCGAGTGTGTCGTTGTAGCCGCCTGGGAAACAGGCGAGCGTGATCGGCGCCAGCAGGAGCAGCAGGCCCAGGCAGAGTGCGGGCGCGGTGGACCGGCCCATCAACAGCAGGACCGCCCAGAGCAGACCGAACGGGGCGAAGTAGAACACCCAGCCGATGACGGCCATGGCCCCGAGGTGTCCGCCGGTGGCCCAGCGGGACATGCTGACCAGGGCTTGCACGGTGTATCCGCCGGTCAGGAACAGCCCGATCAGCAGCACGACGATCAAGGTCAGGGCCCACCAGCGGTGCCGGTCCCACCAGGCATCGGAGATCACCGCTAGATGCTAATTCGCCGTTCCGATTCGCCTGAGCCTGGGATGGTGAACGGGGCCGCCCGGCGATCTTCGGTGGCCGGGCAGTACGCTCGTACTGCTAAGCATGTGTTTCGGGAGAGGAGCGCTGGCCGATGGCGAAAATCAAGGTCAAGAACCCGGTCGTCGAGATCGACGGCGACGAGATGACCCGGATCATCTGGAAGCAGATCCGTGAGCAGCTGATCCTGCCGTACCTGGATGTCGAGTTGGAGTACTACGACCTGTCGATCCAGTACCGGGACGAGACCGACGACCAGGTCACGATCGATGCGGCCAACGCCATCAAGCGGCACGGCGTCGGCGTCAAGTGCGCGACGATCACGCCGGACGAGGCGCGCGTCGAGGAGTTCGGCCTGAAGAAGATGTGGCGGTCGCCGAACGGCACGATCCGCAACATTCTCGGCGGTGTCGTGTTCCGTGAGCCGATCATCATGAGCAACGTGCCGCGTCTGGTGCCGACCTGGACGAAGCCGATCATCATCGGCCGGCACGCCCACGGCGACCAGTACAAGGCGACCGACTTCGTCGCGCCGAAGGCCGGCAAGTTCACCGTCACCTTCACGCCGGACGACGGCTCCGAGCCGATGGAGTTCCACGTCACGGACTTCCCGGCTGGTGGCGGTGTCGGCATGGCGATGTACAACTACGACGAGTCGATCCGCGACTTCGCGCGCGCCTCGTTCCGGTACGGCCTGGCCCGCAACTACCCGGTCTACCTCTCCACCAAGAACACGATCCTGAAGGCCTACGACGGGCGTTTCAAGGACCTGTTCGCGGAGATCTTCGAGACCGAGTTCGCGGAGAAGTTCTCCGAAGCCGGCATCACCTACGAGCACCGGCTGATCGACGACATGGTCGCCGCCGCGCTCAAGTGGGAGGGCGGCTACGTCTGGGCCTGCAAGAACTACGACGGTGACGTGCAGTCCGACACGGTGGCCCAGGGCTTCGGTTCGCTCGGCCTGATGACTTCGGTGCTGATGACCCCGGACGGCGACACCGTCGAGGCCGAGGCCGCGCACGGCACGGTCACCCGGCACTACCGGCAGTGGCAGAAGGGCGAGAAGACCAGCACCAACCCGATCGCCTCGATCTTCGCCTGGACCGGTGGCCTCAAGCACCGCGGCAAGCTGGACGGCACCCCCGCGGTGACCGAGTTCGCCGAGACGCTGGAGCGGGTCTGCATCGAGACCGTTGAGGGTGGTCAGATGACCAAGGACCTCGCCGCGCTCATCGGCCGGGACGCCCCGTGGCTGTCGACCGACGAGTTCATGAACGCGCTCGACGAGAACTTGGCCCGCAAGCTCGGCGCCTGATTTCTCCAAGAACAGCAGAAGGTCCCGCCATCGGCGGGACCTTCTGCTGTTCTGCGTCACGCACCTTCACGACGACGATGGGAGTCGACGAAGGAGCGTGAGATGAACGAGATCGACGGTCTGGTCGGTAATGCGGAGAAGGCGTTGACCAGCTACGCCGACTTCACTCAGGAGCAGGTCGACCACATCGTCGGCAAGGCTTCGGTGGCGGCGCTGGACAGGCACGGTGACCTCGCCCGGTTGGCGGTGGACGAGACCGGCCGCGGCGTGTTCGAGGACAAGGCCGTGAAGAACATCTTCGCGTGTGAGCACGTCACCAACAGCATGGCCGGGATGCGTACGGTCGGCATCATCAACCGGGACGACGTCGACGGCATCACCGAGATCGCCGACCCGGTCGGTGTGGTCGCCGCGGTCACCCCGGTCACCAACCCGACCTCGACCACCATCTTCAAGGCGCTGCTCGCGCTGAAGACCCGCAATCCGATCATCTTCGCCTTCCACCCGAACGCCCAGTCGTGCAGTGCGGCGGCGGCTCTGGTGGTCCGGGACGCGGCGATCGCGGCGGGTGCTCCCGAGCACTGCGTCCAGTGGGTCGTGCAGCCGTCGATCGAGGCCACGTCCGCTCTGATGAACCATCCCGGGGTGGCGACGATCCTGGCGACCGGTGGCAACGCGATGGTCCGGGCCGCCTATTCGACCGGCAAGCCGGCTCTCGGTGTCGGTGCCGGCAACGTGCCGGCCTATGTGCACCCGACCGCCGACGTGGTCCGGGCCGCCCATGACATCGTGGTGTCGAAGACCTTCGACAACGGCATGATCTGCGCCTCCGAGCAGGCCGTGATCCTGGACGTCTCGATCGCGGAGCAGGCGCTGGCAGAGTTCCGCCGACTGCACGCCCACCTGGCGACCGCGGACGAGACCAAGCTGCTGCGCGACTTCGTCTTCCCGGACGGCCGAAAGCTCAACGCGGCGGTGGTCGGGCAGTCCGCGGCCTGGATCGCCGAGCGGGCCGGATTCAGCGTCCCCGACGACACTTCGATCCTGCTCGCCGAGATCAGCGAGGTCGGCCCGGCCGAGCCACTGAGCCGGGAGAAGCTTTGCCCCGTGCTGGCGGTGCTCAAAGCACAGGACGAGGAGCAGGGGATTTCGTACGCCGAACAGATGGTCGAGTTCCACGGGCTCGGGCACAGCGCGGTCGTGCACGCCAAGGACGCCGCCTTGTCGGAGCGGTTCGGCAAGCGGATGAAGGCGGTCCGGATCATCTGGAACGCGCCCGCCTCCCAGGGCGGCATCGGCGACATCTACAACGGTTTCCGCCCGTCGCTGACCCTCGGTTGCGGTAGTTACGGGCACACCTCGGTCTCCGACAACGTGTCCGCCCTCAACCTGCTCAACATCAAACGGATCGGCCGTAGGACGAACAACATGCAGTGGTTCAAGGTGCCCGCGAAGATGTACTTCGAGCCGCACGCCATCCGCTATCTCCGGGACATGCCGGAGGTCAGCCGGGTCACCGTCGTCACCGACCACACCATGACCAAGCTGGGGTACGTCGACCGGATCAGCAATGTGCTGCGTGAACGTCCCGAGCCGGTGACGATCCAGGTGATCGACGGGGTGGAGCCGGAGCCGAGCATCGACACCGTTCGTACCGGCGCCGCTCTGATGCGCTCTTTCCGCCCGGACACGATCATCGCTCTCGGCGGTGGCTCGCCGATGGACGCGGCGAAGGTCATGTGGCTGCTCTACGAACACCCGGACGTCGACTTCGCGGACATGAAGGAGAAGTTCTTCGACGTCCGGAAACGGGCCTTCAAGTTCCCGACTCTGGGCAAGATCGCCAAGCTGGTCTGCGTGCCGACCACATCCGGTACGGGTGCCGAGGTCACGCCGTTCGCGGTCATCACCGACACGGCGACCGGCCAGAAGTACCCGCTCGCCGACTACGCCCTCACCCCGAGCGTGGCGATCATCGACCCGCACCTGACCGCCGACCTGCCGCCCGTGGTGACCGCGGACAGCGGTTTTGACGCGCTGACCCACGCCACCGAGGCGTACGTGTCGGTCTACGCCAGTGACTTCACCGACGGTCTGGCCCTGCACGCGATCAAGCTGATCTTCCAGAATCTGGAGCGGGCGGTCACGCGGGGTTCGGACGACCCGTCGGCCCGGGAGAAGATGCACAACGCCGGGACCATCGCGGGCATGTCGTTCGGCAACGCGTTCCTCGGCATCGTGCACGCGATGGCGCACACGCTGGGCGCGAGTTTCCACGTGGCGCACGGCCGGACCAACGCGATCCTGCTGCCGCACGTGATCCGGCACAACGGCACCGTCCCGGCGAAGCTGAACAGCTGGCCGAAGTACGAGCGGTACATCGCCCCGGAACGCTTCCAGGACATCGCCCGGCACCTCGGACTCCCGGCGGACACCCCCGAGCAGGGCGTCGAGTCGTACGCGGTGGCCGTCGAGAGGCTTCGGGACGCGGTCGGGATCCCGCCGTCGTTCCAGGGCGCCGGCGTCGGCGAGCAGGAGTTCCTGGACGCGCTGCCGCAGCAGGCGATGAACGCCTACCTGGACCAGTGCGCGCCGGCCAACCCGCGGATGCCGATGCTGGCCGACATGGAACGGATCATGAAGAACGCCTATTACGGGTCGTGACCCCGGGTCGGCGCGGATCGTTCGACAGGCGAAGGGGAGCTTTGTCCCGGGCTCCCCTTCTGCATCGATCGAAGGTTATGATCCCCTGCAGGTGATCAATCTATTTCCACGGGGGAAATCATGACCGTATCCTTGCTCACCCGGATCAGCCTGGCCGCCGCCACCGGCCTGCTGGCCGCCTCATCGCTGGTCACCCCGGCCGCCGCGGCCACCGGCACCGGCGTCCTGGAGGGCGTGTTCACCACCGCCGCCGGACTGCCCGTCGAGAACGTGGGCGTCAGTGTCTGGCTCGGCGACGGCACCGACGTCTGGACCCACCTCTGGACCGACTCCACCGGCCACTTCGAGACCGATCTGCCGGCCGGCGGCTACCTCCTCGGCTTCTGGTCCGACGACGTGAGCCAATGGTCGCCTGGTCAGGTGGACAAGGATAACGCCGAGCTCTACACGGTGGTCGAGGGCGAGACGATCACCGTTAACGAGATCCAGCTGTAGCGGATGACGAGCCGGGCCGGCGGGGTTCGTACCCGCCGGCCCGGCTCGTTTCCGCTCAGATGTCGCGCAGGCGCTGGGCCGCGGCCTCCGGGACGATGTCGTTGACGAACGAACCCATCGCCGACTCCGAACCGGCCAGGAACTTCAGCTTGTCGGCGGCGCGCCGGATGCTGAACAGCTGCATGTGCAGGTAGCCCAGGTCGCGGCCCTCACCGGTGACCGCCTGGTGCCAGGCCGAGATGTACGGCATCGGCTTGCCGAACAGGCCGTCGAAGCGGCGCAGCACGTCGAGGTAGAGCGGGCCGAACGCGTCCCGTTCGGCGTCGGTGAGAGCGGGCAGGTCGGGAACCTGCCGGTGCGGGGCCAGGTGCACCTCGAACGGCCAGCGGGCGGCGGCCGGCACGTACGCCGTCCAGTGCTCGTTGGACGCGACCACCCGGACTTTGGCCTCCTGCTCGGCGGCGAGGACGTCGGCGTACAGATTGCGCCCGGTCTTGTCCTGGTGTTTCGCCGCGGCCCGCAGGTAGGCCGCCGTTTTCGGGGTGACCGTCGGGTAGGCGTAGATCTGGCCGTGCGGGTGGTGCAGCGTCACGCCGATCTCGACGCCACGGTTCTCGAACGGGAAGACCTGTGCGATCTCCGGGTGCTGGGAGAGTTCGGCGGTGCGGTCGGCGAGCGCGTCGATCACGGTCCGCACCCGGGAGGGCGGGAGCGAGCCGAAGGCGCTGTCGTGATTGCTGGTGAAGCAGACCACCTCGCACCGGCCGTGCCCCGGGCGCACCGGGACCATGTCGGTGACCTGGGAGATCTCGTCCGCAACGATCCGGTCGGAGAACGACGGGAACTGGTTTTCGAATACCACCACGTCGTAACTGGGCGCCGGGATCTCGCTGGCGAACCGCTCGGACGTCGGGCACAGCGGGCAGGCGTCCGACGGCGGCAGGAACGTGCGGGTGTTGCGGTGCGCCGCGACCGCGATCCACTCGTCGGTCAGCGGGTCGTAGCGCAACTGGGAAGCCGGCGGCGGGGTCGGGAGCTGCCGGGTGTCCGGGAACTCGGACCGGCCGCTGCCGGGGGTCTCGTCGAAATAGATCAGCTCACGGCCGTCGGAGAGGCGGACGGTCGACCGGGTCGGGCTCACTGCGGGTTCACCACCACGAGTTCAGGAACGGTTTCTGACAGAAGTTCGCGCGCGCCCGGGTCCAGGCCGTCATCGGTGATCAGCACATGGGCGCGGGACAGCGGGACGATCGAGGAGATGCCGACGGTGCCCCATTTGGTGTGGTCGGCGAGCACCACCAGGCGTTCGGCCGCCTCCACCAGGGCCCGGTTGACGTCGGCTTCCATCAGGTTGGGCGTGGTGTAACCGGCGCGCTCACTCATGCCGTGCACACCGAGGAAGAGCACGTCCAGATGGAGAGCGCCGATCGCCGCGACGGCGACCGGACCGACAAGGGCATCAGAGGGCGTACGGGTACCGCCGGTCAGGACCACGGTCTGGTCGGCCCGCCCGGCTCGGTAGAACACATCGGCGACCGGGATCGAGTTGGTCACCACGGTCAGCGCGGGCACGTCCACCAGGCGCTGGGCCAGCTCGGCGGTGGTGGTGCCGGCCGACAGCGCGATCGCGTCACCGGGGGAGACCAGGGCCGCCGCACGCATCGCGATCGCGGTCTTCTCGCCGCGCTCGCGCACCGACTTGGCGGTGAAACCGGGCTCGTGTGCCGAACCGGGACTGACGGTGGTCGCCCCGCCGTGTACTTTCGCGAGCAGCCCGCGCTCGGCCAAGGCCTCCAGGTCACGGCGGATCGTCATGTCGGAGACGCTGAACTCGGAGGCCAGCTCGGTGACCCGGACGCCACCGGTGGCGCGGACCCGGTCCAGAATGGCGGTCTGCCGCTGTTGCGCCAGCATCAGGTGACCCGAACTATTTCGAACACACTCGAACAGTACCTCTTGATCGGCTGAGTTCGAAAGGGTGAGTTCAGATACCGCGGCCCCGCTTGTGCAGGGCAGACAGCACGTTCTCCACCTTCACCGCACCGGACATCGCGGCCAGGGCGATGGCGGCTCTCGGCTCCCGCCAGTTCGCCCGAACCGCCTGCCGGGTGTAGTGCCACGCCGCTCCTCGGTTGCCGGACGCCACCGACCAGCACGCGAGCTGACCGTAGACCCGGGCCGCACCCGGCCGGCAGCCGCTGATCTCCGGGTGCCGGCGCATCATCCAGCGCAGCGACTGGATCTTGGTGGTGTACTCGTACGCGTAATGGGAGGTCCGCCCCCACAAGACCCGGACCAGTGGCTCGTCCACATGCACGATCGGCGCGCGGCGGGCCGCCCTGAGGAGAAGATCCCAGTCCTCGTTCTGGCTGCCCGGCGCGTCCTCGGCGACCAGGCCGATCGCGTCCGCGCCGAGAGCCTCCCGGCGGATCAGGAACGACGACGAATGCAGCATCGACATCCGGGACCGGGCCAGATCGCCGACCGTCACCCGGCTGCGGCCGGCCAGCCGGGCCGTGGTCCGGCCCTCGTACTCCACCTCGATCGCACACGTCGCGAACTCGGCCTCCGGCTCGGCCAGCAGCGCCGCCACCTGACGGCGCAACTTGTCCGGCAGCCACTGGTCGTCGTCGTCGCAGAACGCCACCAGTTCGGTGTCCAGCGTCAGCAGCCCGGTGTTCCGGGCGCCGGCCAGGCCGGTGGCCCGCCAGTTCGTCAGCACCAGCACCGGCACGTCCTCGGTCGACGCCAGCAGATAGTCCGGCTCGGTCTGGTCGTAGACCACGACCACCCGCAACTCGCCTGGATAGCGCTGCGCGCGGACCGCGTCGATCGCCCGGCGCACCAGCTCGGGACGGTTCCGGGTGGGGATCACCACGCCGACGGAGGGCCAGTTCATCACGCCACCTCAGGCTTTCGGGACGACGGACATCGGATAGCCGTACGCCCGCAGCAGTGGCCCGCAGACCGCACCGACCAGCCGCCGCTGCGACCGAGGGAAGGCTCGCACCCAGGCGTCGTCGTGCCGCAGCGTCAGCCGCCCGACGGTGAACCGCATCGGGTTGCCGGCCGCGCTGTGCCCCACTCGCAGATCGGCGTGCCCGGCCCGTAGGAAGTCCAGATCAGGATCGGTCAGCGGAAGCCCGGCGAACTCGGCCAGCCGCAGCAGCCCGGCCCGCGGATCGGCGAGGAACTCCTCGTACCGGATCCGCTGCACCGGCACGCCCCGGCGAGCGAGCAGGCTGAACGCGGCGTTGTGCGCGTTCCAGAGCAGTGCTGAGCGGCCCGGGGAGTACCGGGTCATCTCGTCCGTGCCGTCGGTCTCCGGACGGGAGACGGTCTTGGTCCAGGAGTACGCCACCCCGCGCGCGTCCCGGACCACGTGCACCACCCGAAGATCAACATCTTCGGACCAGCGGAGTACGTGGGCCAGCGCCGAATGCTTCGACGAGTCGATCACCACCCGGGCGCCGGCCACCTCGGCGGCCGCGGCGTAGACCCGGGAGTAGTAGGAGGCGTATTCGCGCACCTCGTCCGGGGCGGTACCGGCCGAGGCCAGGCGCGGGATGTGCCGGGTCCGTTCGACCGCGTCCCGCAGCTGGTGCACCCGGTTCACGTCGACGTTCGCCCAGCCGTTGAAGGCCAGGTCACCGACGCGCTGCCAGAACACGCAGCCGGAGAACCGCTCGCCGCAACCACACCGCTCGTCGTCACGGATGTCGCGCTGCCACAGGTGGACGACCTCGCCGAGGGCGCACACCCCGGGCAGTTCACCGAGCAGGCGCTCGACCAGAGTGGTTCCGCTTCGTCCGAATCCACCTAGAAAAAGCACTTTTGCCACTTTGGCCCGCCTTCACTCGTTTCGCTCAGGTAACGAGTGAATCAGGCTAAAGGAGGCGCTAGGTGGCTATCGAGGCTTTCGACCGTGTGCACCTCGACGGTACGGGCATCGACCGCATCACCGAGGACGAGGTCGTGGCCGTCGTCCGGGAGTCGCTGGCCCGCGGCCGAGGCGGCCGGATCATCACCCCCAACGTCGACATCCTGCGCCGAGTCTCGGTCGACCCGGACGTCCGCCGTCACCTCGACGACGCCGACCTGATCGTCGCCGACGGCATGCCACTGGTCTGGGCCAGCCGCCTAGGCGGTTCCCCCCTCCCGGAACGCGTAGCCGGAAGCAGCCTCATCTGGTCCCTGGCCGCGGGCTTGGGCCGAGACACCCGAAGCATCTTCGTCATCGGCGGCACCCCGTGCCCCACCCCGGCTCCCGCCGCCGTCTCATCCCCGGCCGCCCGGACAACCCGGGAGGCCTCAGCAACCCGGACAACCCGGGAAGCCGCCGCCAACCCGGCAGCCAGGATTCGCACCACGGCGGTGAGAAGCCGCGCCGCCACCGCCCGCGCCCATGCCACGATCGCCAAGGCCCGTGCCGCAGCCGCGAAGAACGACTCCATGCCGGAGGATCTCCAGACATCCCCGGTCGCCGATAAGCACCGTGTCGTCTGCGGCACCCCGGCGGCGGAGGGCAAGGCGGCCCCGGCAGCGGATGGCAGGGCGGCCCCGGCGGTGGAGGGCGGAGCCATTCGGGTGCCGGACGACGGCGCGGCGCGTGCGGCGGCCCGGCTCGCCCGGGCTAGCCCGGGGCTGCGCATCGCCGGAGCTCTGAGCCCCGCCTATGGTTTCGAGGAGGACGAAGCCGGTTACGCCGAGGTCTGTGACCGGGTCATCGCCGCCCGCCCGGACCTGGTCTTCGTCGGCCTGGGTTTCCCCAAACAGGAAGTCGTGATCGAACGCCTGCGCCCGGAACTCCCGAACACCTGGTTCGTCGGCTGCGGCGCCGCGGTCAACTTCGTCGCCGGCGACGTGGCGAGGGCGCCACGTTGGATGCAGCGCACCGGCCTGGAATGGGCCCACCGGCTCGGCGCCGAGCCCCGCCGTCTGGCCGGCCGCTACCTGCGACACGACGCCCCATACGCCCTCCGCCTCCTGGTCTCGGCCCCACGCAGCCGCTCCTGAGCGAGGACTCTCGGTCTCGACCCGGCACGATGTCATTCGCCGCCCAGGGAGTGCTGGAACGAGGTCGAACCCCGGGCAAGGGAGTGCTGGAACGAGGTCGAACCCTGGACGGGGGAGTGCCGGAAAAGAGGTCAATCGCCGCCCGGGGGAGAGGCAGGGCGAGTGCCGGGCTGGCCGGTGCGGGCCGAGCGGTGGCGCTGTGAGCGCCGGACCGGGCCGCCCGGAATGCCGCGGAACGCCGTGCATCGCAGCCCCGCGCGGGGCTGGATCGAGCCGATCGTGGGCTGTGGATAGCCGGTCGTGTCGTAACCGGACTGCCACGGGAACCGGTCGGCGGGGTCGGGCCAGGCGATCTGCAGGAGGCTGACGCGATCGTCGCCGTACCGCATCAGGGCCGCGCCGGGGAACAGTGTCTCGCCGGCCGCCCCGGCCACGATCCGCACCTCCCGCCCGTCGATCAGGCCGCGGATCCGCTGTCCGTGGCCGAGTAGCAGGCCCTCGTCGCGGACTCGGGCGGCAACCTCGTTGAGCAGCACGTGCCCGGTCTCCGGTGGCAGGCCGGCGATGGTCAGCTCGGGAAAGCCGTAGCCGGTGAGGCCGACGGTGTAGGCGAACGGCACAGTGTCGGCCGGGTCGTCGTCGGTCGGCAGCACGTGGACCACGGCCCAGCCGAACTTGCCGATGATCTCGCTCTGTTCGTCGAAGAAGTCGTCGAGGTGGGACATCGGTGGCACCCCCGGTTGGTCGGGCCTCTCTGGTCGAGCCATCACTATGGAACAGGCGTACGACATTTTTGCGGGCTCGGCAGGCGGCCTAGAAAACCGTACGTACGTACTGTAAAAAGAAGTCATGTCATTTCGCATTGAAGACCTGCACCACGTCCAGCTACTGATCCCGCCGGGCGGTGAGCGCGCGGCCCGCGACTTCTACAGTGGCGTGCTCGGCATGACCGAAGTGATCAAGCCGCCGGTGCTGGCCGCGCGGGGTGGCTGCTGGTTCCGGGCCGGCGGCTGGGAGGTGCACCTGTCGCCGGTGCCCGACTTCACTCCGGCCCGCAAGTCGCATCCCGGTGTGCTGGTCAGCGACCTCGACGCGCTCGCGGCGACGCTGGAAGCCGCCGGCCACCCGGCCGAGTGGGATCCCCACTTCCCGGGCCACCGGCGGCTCTACTCAGCGGACGCCCACGGCAACCGCCTGGAATTCCTGGAAGTCGTCAGGGATTGAAGTACGGGTCCTTGGCCAGCCGTAACAGCGCCCGGAACGCCCGTTTGTCCCCGGTGAGCTGGAACTGCTGATTGGGCCCGTTCCCCTCCGGATCGGACTCGAAGTAGGCCACCGCCTTGATCTGCTTGTTGGCCTTGAAGGTGCGGATCGCGTCCTTCATCCAGTCGGCCCGCGCGTCCGACCCCCATGCCTTGGCCACCCCGAACTCGCCGATCACGATCGGTTTCGGACGTTGGGCGGCCCACTGGAGGAACGGCCCCATCAGCTGCCCGATCGGCTGGAACTCGAACCCGGCGTACACGTCCACACAGGTCCAGTCGACCTGGTCGTCCCCGGGGTAGAAGGCGGGTGCGTCGCCCCGGATGAAGCCCTCCGCGGTGGGGCACCACACCCAGGAGACGTTCGTGGTCCCCTCGTCGCGGAAGATCTTGCGGACGTACCGCCACGCGGCGATGTAGTCCTCCCCGGACCACATCGTGGCCCGCAGATTGGGCCGGTCCATCTCCCAGCGCATCCGCAGCATCACCGGCTTCTTGATCTCCCGGATCGCGACGGCCTGCTTGCGGATCAGTTCGTCGTGCTCACCGGCCAGGATGGACCGGTTGTCGCCGGTCGCCCAACTGATCATCAGCGACGAGTCGTCGTCGAGGAACGCCTGGTCGGACGATGTACCCATCATCTGCTCGAAGCGCCGGTAGGTGTTGATGAAGTCGAGCCGCCGCCCCATCTGCTGTTCCAGAGTGCCGACCGCAGCCACCCGCCCGACGTGGGTGAGCTGGTCGGGTTTGATCCAGGCCCCGAAGTAGGCGCCGCGTTTCGGCGGGGCGAACGGCCCGGCCTGGAACGGCCCGGGGTTGATCGCGACGGCCCGCGGCGGCGCGGTCAGGTCCGGTGAGGGTTGCGGCGCGGGCTGGTCCGGCGGGTCCGAGAAACAACCTCCGAGCAGCAGCAGTACGAGTACCGAGGCGAGTAGTCCCTTACGCATGGACCCGCCGAGCCGTGTAGAGGACGTTCACCGCGTACGCGTCACTGCCGGGCAGCCGCCGGGTGGCCGCGTCGGCGAGCCGGGCCACCCGGTTGCCGTGCATCGACGGGGTGAGCATGGAGAACCCGCGCCGCTCGACGATCTCGAAGCCGTGCCGGTCCATCAGTTCCTCGACGTCGGCGTGGGCGAGTTCGGCGAACCAGCGTTCCCCGTCGTGCCGGCGGGCCCGCAGGTGGCGTACCGATCCGGCGTTGCCGTGGTTCTCGACGACGAGCAGCCCGGATCCGCGGTGCGGAAGCACTTTGGCGGCGAACGCCATGGCCCGGTCACGGATGCTCTCGTCGACGTTGAGCAGCAGCCGGAAGATGGTGACGATCGCCGGGAACCCGGCCGCCACCGGTTGCGGCACCGGACCGTTCCCGGCGACGGTGTGCCAGTACGCCCGGGACCCCACGGCGGCGGCCTTCGCCATCATCTCGGCCGACGTGTCGTACCCGTGTGCCTCCCGGACCAGGCCGTGCAGCGCCCGGACCGCCCGGCCGGTGCCGCAGGCGAAGTCGTGGTGCACCGGCGGGTTCGCGGTGTATTCGCGGCGCACCAGGGCCCGCAGATAGTCCCGTTGCCGGTCGTTGATCCGCGACGCGTAGCTGTCCGGGGCGTACGTCACGGTCTCGTATTTCTCGACCGCCTCGGTGTCACGGAACACCTCGGTGTAATCGCTGGTCAACTCTTCCTCCTAAAAGCGCCGAGCATCAACCGGCCACGTAACAGCCACGCCCCCGTGGCGTAGGCCGGGACGGCGACCACCAGGGCCGCCGGGAAAACGACGACGGTTCCGAAACAGCCGGCCGCCAGCAGAGCCGCGCAGAGGGTGCCCGGCCCGAACGGGTGCAGGCCGGTGCCGTGGTGGACCTGGGCCAGCGGCAGCAGGTTGTTCACCACCATCGCCCCGGCCAGGCCGATCGCCGCGCCGAGCGCCCCCCACCGGGGGATCAGCAGCACGTCCAGCCCGACCGTGACGGCGAGCGCGATCAGCACGTTGCCGAGGTTCGCCGAGGTGCGCCCGGCCATCGCGAGCACCATGTCGACCATGCCGCAGCCGGTCGCCACCAGCATCGCGCCGGCCAGCACCAGCACCACCGGAACCCCGGCCGCGTACTCGGCGCCGAACAGCCGCAGGTACCACGGCGCGAACGCGATCACCAGCAGACAGATCGGCCAGGTGACGAGTACCAGCCAGCCGGTCGCGACCTGGTAGAGCCGGCGGGCCGCGTCGTGGTCGCCGGTGCTCAGCGCCTCGGCGAGTCGCGGCTGCACCGACTGGGACAGTCCCTGGTTGGCGAACTGGATCAGCACCACGAACCGCCCGGCCACCGCGTAGACGGCGGCCGGGATCAGCCCGCCGAGTGCCGCCACCAGCAGCACGTCCACCCGTTGCAGGGCGAGCTGGGCGACCGCCGCGACGGCCCGCGGGGCGGTGAAGACCCAGAAATCCCGGCGCAGGCGGCGTCGTTCGGCCCGGGTGGTCCGTTCGCCACGAGCAGACCCGGCGGCGTACGCACGTCGAGCCGCGAATCCGGCCAGGATCGCCACCGGCAGGTAGGGCGCGGCCCACGCCAGCGCGAACACCGGCAGCGAGGTGGCCGCCCACAGTGCTGACACCCCGGCCGCGCTGACCGCGAGCAGTTGCAGCCCGCTGCGCAGCACCCGGTCCAGGAGCACGGTCGGGCGCATGCTCCGGTACCCGCGGGTCACCGTGAGCAGCACGTCGGTGAGCGCCTGCAACGGGACGAACACGGCGAGCACCCGCAGCCCGGCGGTGTGCTGCGCCACCACGTGCGGGGCCTCGCCCGCGGTCAGCCGGGCCAGCCAGGGCGCGGCCAGCCACATCACCGCGGCCAGCGCCAGCGAGCAGACGGCCACCGGTGGGATGCCGGCCCGCAGGCAGGCGCCCAGCAGCCGGTCCTGTCCGGTGGCCCGCAGCCGGGCCGGCCAGTAGACCAGACCGGTGTTGGTGCCGAGTTTGGCCAGGCCCCCGGCCAGCACGAACGCGGCCGTCGCGGCGAAGAAGGCACCCGCCTCCTGCGGTCCGAGGACCCGCGCCACGATCCAGGTGACGACGACCCCGGTGCCGCCGGCCAGCGCCGAACCGGCCATGTTCGCCAATCCGCCCCGGGCCACCCCGGTGGTCGCCTCGACCGTGGTGGCGGCCGTCACCCGCGGCGCCACACGGGGGTGTGTCCCAGCCAGGTGCCGAGGGCCTCGTCGTGCGACCGGTAGTACTCGCTCAGGTCGCGCCGCAGCCCCGGATCCATGTCGGACTCCCGGGGGCGGGCGTTGTGCTTCTCGAACACCGGCCGGTCCAGCCCGGCCGGCAGCCCGAGGAACGCGCAGACCTCGTCGTACACCGGCTCCGGATCGCTGAAGAACCGCTCACTCTCCACCACGTGGATGCGTTCCCGGCCGACGTGCTGGGCCATCACGCTCAGGTAGCGGGCGTACTCGCCGCGGGCCCGGTAGGCGTGATGCTGGTGGGCGAAGCTGTAGTGCCGGGGGTCCAGGGCGAGCCGGACCTCCTGCCGGTGCACCCGAGCCGGTTCCAGGGCGAGCGCGGCCCCGAAGTCACGTTCCGGCTCGTAGGCGCGGGCCACCTCGTGATGATGCTGCGAGTAGGCGCGTTCCACCGGGTCACGAACCAGGACCACGATCTTGGCGGACGGCAGATCCTGGGCGATCCGGGCCGCCGCCTGCGGGTGATACATGTAGTAGGGGCTGGACTCGAAGGTCTGCGCCAGCATCCCGTACTTGTCGGCGATCCGCTCCGCGCTACGGACCCTCGGGAAGTGCCCGCGATACCACTCGGGCCCCCGCTGATACGACGTGTCGAAATAGTGCACACCTTTGTGCAGCACCGCCTTGAGCACCACCGGATGCGCGGCCAGCGCACGGTACAGCGACGTGGTGCCGCACCGCTGCCCACCGCAGATCAGGAAGGACGGCAGCATCCGGCTCTCCGACGTGAGCCGCCCGTAACCACGGGAGCCCATGTGCACGACCCGTTTCACCGGGGCCGGCAGATCGCGTACTCGTAGGCCCATCAGAGCTCCTCCACGCGCCGGATCAGCACCGGCAGCAGCCAGGTCCCGAGGACACCGAGACGGGCTCCGGCCTCGGCCTGGCGGTCGGTCAGGTAACGGACGGCGAGGTCGACCAGGTAGAGCAGGGCGGTGATCTCGCGGGCCACCGGCGCCACCCCGAACGGGGCCAGCAACTCGTCGGCCCGCTGCACGGTCGCCTCGACCGCGGCCCGGGCGTCGCCGGTGGACTGGATACGTTTCTGCAGCTCGTGGTGGATGGCGTCGAAACCGAGCGGCACTCCGGTGGCGAACCGTTCCCAATCCCAGACGAGTAGCGCGTCGTTCAGGTTCGCCATGTTCCACGGGGCCCAGTCGCCGTGCCACGCCCCGTACCGCAGGGCCGTCCCGCCGCTGTGCGCGCCCAGCACGTCGACCGCGGCGGCCAGCCCGGAACCCTCTGGCCGGTCGGCGACCGCCGCCAGCCGGGACCGGAGTTCCTGCCAGTACCCGCTGCCGGTCAGCGGCCCGACGGTGTAACCGCAGCAGCCGGCCACGTCGAGCATCGCCGCGGTGAGCCGCCGTGGGGTGAGGGTGGCCCGCGGCAGCCAGACCGGCAGCGCCGACTGGACCAGCACCCGCATGCCGCGCCACTCTCCGGCGTGCAGCACCCGCGGCACGGTCAGTTTGGTGAGCTGACTGGCGGCCAGCGCGGTGAGCGCCGCCGTCTCCGCCTTGACCAGCCACCGGGTCAGCGGACCGGTGCCCAGCTTGCCGAAGGCGAACGTGTCACCACCCGGCGTGAGCAGCTGCAGCACCGGTTTGCGGTTGGCGCGGGCCGGGCCGATGTGGATGCTCACCGCCAGGTCACGGCGCAGCGCGTCGCTCAGGTAGCCGTCGATGCCCGCGGAGGCCGGCCCGGTCACCCGGATCCGGTCCCGGAAGAGCAGACCGGCGGTCCGGGTGTGCACCGCCGCCACCACGGCGTCCCGTTTGAGGCGCGCCATCCGGCCCTGCGGTTCGGCGTACCGGCGGACCGCGGCCGCGGCGACCGCGGGGGAGACCGACGGGACCAGCAGGCGGGGCCGGCGGGCGTTCGGGACGACCAGGTACTCCGCGAGCAGCGGGCCGTCGGTGCCGTCGGTGTGGCACGGCTCGGGGTAGAGGAGCCCGAGAACCTCGGTCAGGTACTGGGTCCGTAACGCGGCGTCCCCTGCGGTCAGTTCCGCGGGTGCCGTCCGTACCGGGCTCATGTTTTGAGTTCCCCCTCGATCTGATTGCGCCAGAGCAGCGCATATGCCAGAACCATGAAGGCCAAGGGGGTGACCAGCGCGTTGTACCAGAGCATCGCGGAGAACGACGAGACGAGCGCGGCGCTGCCGGCGATCCCGATCGGGCTGCGGTCGCGGCGGAACCGCCACAGCCCGTAGGCGAAGAATCCGAGATAGCCCGCGGTGCCGGCCGCGCCGTGCGCGTAGAGCAGCTGCCAGAGCTGGCCGTTGCCGCCGACGGTGAAGTTGCCGCAGCGCTCGCAGCCGGCACTCTCCCCGACGGTGATCGAGTTGCGTCCGCCGAGGGTGTTGCGGGTGCCGCCGTAGCCGATCACCGGTGACCCGGCGAACCCGTCCAGCGCCTTCTCGATCAGGAACGACCGGACCCCGTTGGACTTGCCGTTGTCCATCCGGGCCGACACCGTGGTACCGAGCGGGGTGAGCGTGAGCGCCACCGTCAGCGCGCCGCCGAGCAGCGGCAGCAGGATCAGGATCCAGACCCGGCCGGCCAGTACGTAACGGATCGCCACGTAACCCAGCAGCAGGCCGACCCCGATCCACAGGCCCCGGTTCAGGGACGCGACCGCGGGCACCACCGAGACCGCCAGGCATCCGATCGCCAGCAGTTTCCGGCCGGCGCCGCGGCTCCACCAGGCGGCCACGATCAGCCACGGCAGCAGCAGGCCGAAGTTGTTGCCCCAGGTGTTGGTGTAGCCCCAGGGCGCGGCCGGTCGCGGTTTCTCCCCGCCGACGATGTCCATGATCTGAGCGGCGTACGGGTGAACCAGCGACCGGACGAATCCCTTGTTCCGGATCTGTCCCGGCAGCAGCCATTCGACCGGCGAGGTGAACTCGAAGTTCCCGGCCACCATGCCGAGCAGGCCGCCCAGCACTGTCAGCACGAACATGCCGGCCAGCAGGCGGACCAGCCGACGGCGGGACAGTTCCGCCTCGGTCAGGTTGCCCGCGTAGATCAGCAGCACGGTCAGCGCGGCGTACATCGCCAGCTTGTAACCGACCGCGAGCAGGCGCTCACTGGCGCGTTCGGCGACCGTCCCCGGCGGGTCCGTGCCCAGCGCGGCGATACTCAGCACCACCGCGGCCAGGAAGATCACCCACCAGATGAAGCCCGGCGGCAGCAGTATTTGCCGGCCCGCTGACCGTCGCCGGACCAGCAGGAACAGCATCGGCACGGCCATCAGCGGGAAGATCAGCACGCCCAGGCCGGCGGCCCACCACAGCGGATAGAGCAGCAGGATCCCGGCCACCGGCCAAGCCGGCAACGAGCGGTTCCGGGTGGTACGGGGTGTGGTCCCGGCGAGCGGTCGCGCCGCGACCGGGGTCACTGTTCGTCGCCGTCCGCACCGGCGACGGACCGGTCGGCGGCCTCGTCGTCCCGTTCCCGCTGCCGCCCGGCGAACGAGAGCTGCTGGGTCGGTGAATCGGAGTCCGCCGGCAGGGTCACCGCCGGGGTCGTCGTCATGTCACCCGGCTGCGGGGTGGGCAGCCGGGGCAGCACGACCGCGCCGAGCAGCGGGGTACCGACCCGCTGCAACTGTTCGGCGGCGTCGACCAGGGCCGGGCGCAGCGAGCGACGCAGTTCGACCGCGAGGATGGCCGCGTCGGCGAGGCTGGCCAGGCTCTGCGCGTCCGCGCTGGAGGTGGTCGACGGCGCCTCGATGATCACGTAGCCGCCCTGCCGGTGCAGATGTTGCAGGGTGTCCTTGAGACGCTGCGACTGCATCAGGCCGGCCGCGGTGGCCGCCCCACCGGTGGTGATCACCCGCAGCGACGGGATGCGCGGCGCGCGCTGCAGGGTGCGGCCCAGGCTGACCCGGCCGGCCAGCAGGTCGGAGAGCCCCGGCGTGGGGGCGACCCCGAACATCCGGGCCAGCGGCGCGGCGTCCACCACACTGTCCGGCAGGTGCGCCCCGATCAGGATCACGTCACTGCCGGTCCGGGCCAGAGCCGCCGCCAGGTTCGCCGCCACCAGCGTGCTGGCCGAGCCGCGGCTGGTGCCGGTCACCACGATGATCCGGTCGTCCTCCTGCAGACTGGCCAGCACCTCGTTGCGCAGCCGGTTGAAGATGCGCCCGCCCGGCCCGTAGGGCTGGAGAACGTCGTCGTAGTGCGGGGTGCTGCGCTCGTCGAGAGCCGCCAGCACCGGCACCCGGCCCCGGTCCCGGACGTCACCGACCGAGATCAGGCGCCGGTCGAAACGCTCCCGCAGGTACGCCAGCCCGAGACCGAGCAGCAGCCCCAGCATGCCGCCGGTGCCGATGTTCAGCCACGGGTTCGGGCTGGTCGGCTCCTCCGGCAGGCGGGAGTCGCTGATGATGCTGCCGCCGCCGATCATGGTGGTGGTCAGCTCGTTGAGTTTGCCGGTCCACGAGTTGAGCTGGTTCTGCGAGTTGTTGCGCAGGCTCTGCAGGTTGCTCTCGGTGGAACTGCCCTTCTTCGCGCCGGCCAGTTTCGCGTTGAACCCGGTGAGCGCCGTGGTCAGCTGCTTGACCTTGAGGTTCAGCGAACGGATCCGCTTGTCCAGCACCGCTCGCGCGGTGTCCTCCCGGTTGCGCAGGTACGCCTCGGCGAACGCGTGCGACCCGGCCTGCGCCTTCGCCGGCGTCTCCGCCTTGAAGGTGATCACCAGAACCGTGGTGTTCGCCGGCACCTGCACCGACACCGACTTGGCCAGCTCGATCGGCGACAGATCGCTGCGCAGCAGGGTGGTGGCCTTCACCAGGACCGCGCCGGAGGCGACCAGCTGAGCCTCGGTGTCCAGGTTCACCGCGCTCTTGGTCCGGCCGCCCTCGGCGTTGGAGTCCTGGTCCATCGGCTGCACCAGCACCGAGGCCGACGATTCGTAGACCTTCGGCATGGTCTGCGTCAGGACCACGCCGCCGCCCAGGCCGGCACCCGTGGCCACCAGGGCGATCCACCAGTGGCGGCGGAACGCACCGAGGTAGTGCGAGAGATCGGACGAGGGGCGGGACGATTCCATCAGTCTTCGGCGACCCTTCCGGGAATGGAGTGAGGGTATGGGCGTTTCGCCCCAGAGGGTCCAACGCCCCACTCCCGCCGTAGTGATGGTCTACGTCAGCTTGGGCTCCACCCAGCCGCTTTCCATCAGGTAGTTGAGGACCACGTCGACCGCCTCCGGAACGGTCATCGTGGTGGTGTCGATGGTCAATTCCGGGTTCGCCGGAACCTCGTACGGGTCGTCGATGCCGGTCATGCCGCGCAACTGGCCGGCTCGTGCCCGGGCGTACAGCCCCTTGCGGTCCCGGCTCTCGCACACCTCCAGCGGCGTGGCGACGTGCACCAGGATGAACCCGCCGCCGGCCTCCACCGACATCCGCCGGGCCGCCGCACGGGCCGCCTCGTACGGCGCGATCGGGCAGGCCACCGCCATCCCCCGGTGCCGGGCCACCTCGGCCGCCACCCAGCCGATCCGGCGCACGTTGCGGTCCCGGTCGGCCTTGCTGAAGCCGAGTCCCGCGGTCAGCTCCCGGCGCACCACGTCCCCGTCGAGCAGGGTGACCGTGCGGTCGCCGTTCTCCCGCAGCGCGTCGGCCAGGTTCCGGGCGATCGTCGACTTGCCGGACCCGGACAGGCCGGTGAAGAAGACCACCAGCCCGCGGTGCCGGCGTGGCGGCCGGACCCGGGACAGCTCCTTGGCCACCGCCGGTGGGGTGTGCCACTCGGGCAGCGGGAAACCCCGGTCCAGCAGGTCGTCGATCTCACCCGGGGTCATCGCCAGGCGGCGGTTGCGCGGCGGGATGTCGTCGCGCCAGCGCCACTGGCCGTCCCGGTTGTCGTAGGCCAGCTCGCGGGGCAGCAGCACCCGCAGGCCGGCCCCGGAGAGCGAGTCCCCGGTGGACAGCACGTGGGTCACCCCGTACGCCTGGGCCACCCGCGCGCGCAGCAGTGCGTCCCGCATCTCGTCACCGCGGTTGAGCACCGGCACCGCGACCACCGTCGCCGGGGGCATCCGGTCCCGGGCCGCGAAGATCGACCGGACCAGCGCCTCCGGAGGCAGCCCGTCCGGTCCCGGTCCGCTGACCGGGATCAAGATCAAGAGATGAGCCGCGAGGGTACGGGCGGCGCCGGCGATCTGCGCCAACTGTGGCCGGTGCAGAGGCCGATCGGCGATCACCCCGAGCACCCGGCCCGGTGGGAGCAGGGCCCTGACCTCCTCCGGAGTCCGGCGCAGGCGCTGGAACGGGCCGTGCCCGCCGTCGCCCATCGGGCGCACCGGGCCGCCGATGGCGAACCGGTTCTCCCCGGTCTGCCACACGTCGGTGGCCTCGACCGCGGCGACCGGCGCGCCCTCCGGATCGGTCAGCACCAGGGTGCGACGCGCCGAGTCAGCCGGGTCCAGTGCGGACGCGATCTCCCCCGGAACCTCGCAGGTCACCGGCACCGGCCAGGGTGTGCCGTCGGCGAGCCGGCCGGTCCGGGTGAGCGCGACCAGGTCGGCGCGACCGACGAATCCGGTCAGCGGAGCGTAGGCGCCGGAGAGCAGCAGCTCTAGGTCTGCCAGCTCGTAGGGACGCGGGGTGAAGGAGGGAGCGTCCCGGAGCACGTCCTCGGGCAGTACCGAACCATTCACTTCGAATCCCCCTGCACGTATTTGGGGGACAGTTTCCCAGGCCGGATCGAGGCGGTCGAGTCGGGCTCACGGTCCATTTCCGATCTTTCCCCGTTCAGGATGAAACTTGCATACCGTCAATTCTGGTAGAAAATAGCCGGATACTGGACAAGTCGATATGATCCTTTGATACTCGGCCTTTGTGAATCAGACCCGTTCCCGACTACTGCACGTCGCTGCACTGACCACGGCGTTCGCCATGTCCGTCACCGCCACGCTGGCCTGGGCGCGGACCGAAAGCGCGGACGTCCTCGACATCCCGGTCGAGTCGCCCGTCCCCGTCGTCGCTTCACCGACCGTCTCCCTCTCGCCCACACCCGTCCCCACCCCGTCGCCCACCGCCTCCGCCGTCTCGCCCAGCCCGTTCGTGCTGCCCACCACCACGGTCACCCGCTCCCGGGCCACCTACCGGCCGCTGCCCGCGGCGACCGGCGAGGGCACCGACCGGCTGCTGCGCGGGCCCACGGAGTCCGCCACCCGTGATCCGGACGACTGCCAGGTCGGTTCGAGACTCGTGCCGACCTGCGGCATCCTGTGGGGCGTCGCACCCGGCGCGCGCACCGAACGGCGCGGCCAGCGCGCGCTCGCCGAGTTCGAGCGTAAGACCGGCCGGCCCCAGGCGATCTTCCACGGCTACCACCGTGGCATCCGGCAGATGTTCCCCACCGAGCAGGAGATCGCCATCGCGCGGGAACCCGGCCGCAAACGCATCCTGCTGCTCAACTGGAAACCCGAGACCGCCACCTGGGCGAAGATCGCGCGCGGCGACCGGCGTACCGACGAATTCCTGGACCGGCTCGCCGTACACCTGAAGGAGAACTTCCGGGAACGGTTCTTCTTCGCCGTGCACCACGAGGCCGAGGACCAGGTCCGTGAGCGGCCCGGCTCCGGTTACACGGCGCGCGACTACGCGGCCATGTTCCGGCACGTGGTGAAACGGCTGCGGGCCAAGGGCGCGACGAACGTGGTGACCGTTCTGGTTCACATGGCTTACGTGCCGCACACCACCCGGAGCTGGTTCCAGCACATGTACCCCGGTGACGACGTGGTCGACTGGATCGGATTCGACACCTACTCGTACAGCGACCCCGGGTACGGCCACGGCGACTTCGCCGAGCTGCTCAACCGGCGGTCGGCGAGCAAGCCCGGCTGGCCCGGGTTCTACAACTGGGTGAGCCGGCGGCATCCGTCCAAACCGCTGATGATCGCGGAATGGGGAGTCTGGTTCTCCAAGCGCAACCCCGATCACATGGCCGAGTTCTATCGTGAGGTGGGTGAGCAGATCGCCGACTACCCGGGGATCAAGGCGATGGTGCACTTCGAGACGCCGGCCAATCACAAGCGGCAGGACTCCCGGGTGGACAGCACGCCGGACGCCCTGCGCGAGTACCGCCGGCTGGGACGGCTGCCGGTCTTCCAGGTCTCGCTCGGCTGATCTTGTTCCTTCCGTCGCGGCCTCTCGCTTTCCTGAGAGGCTGCTGAGAGACCCTGAGGACACCTCAGGGGATTTCCGGATCCATCGAGTCGCATCGCCTCCATAGGCTGTGCCCGTGACCATCATCGCTACGGACGGGTTGACCAAGACGTATGGCGGCGGGGTGACCGCCCTCGCGGACCTGACCGTCGCCGTCGACGCCGGTGTCATCGGCCTCGTCGGTGCCAACGGCGCAGGTAAGAGCACCTTCATCAAAATCATGCTCGGGCTGGTGCCGCCCAGCGGCGGCACCGTCCGGGTCTTCGACCTCGACCCGGTGGTCGACACGGACAAAGTGCGGGCCCGGGTCGGCTACATGCCGGAGAACGACTGCCTCCCGCCCGACGTCTCGGCTGCCGAGTTCGTCACCCACCTGGGCCGGATGAGCGGCCTGCCGAAGACCGCGGCCCGCGAGCGCGCCTCCGAGGCGCTGCGGCACGTCGGCCTCTACGAGGAGCGTTACCGGCAGATCGGCGGCTACTCCACCGGCATGAAACAGCGGGTCAAACTGGCCCAGGCGCTGGTGCACGACCCCGACTTGCTGCTGCTCGACGAACCCACCAACGGCCTCGACCCGGCTGGCCGCGACGCCATGCTCGCCCTGATCCAGCGGATCGGCACCGAGTTCGGCATCTCCGTGGTGGTCTGTTCGCACCTGCTCGGCGAGGTCGAGCGGATCTGTGACTCGCTGATCGCCATCGAGGGTGGCCGTCTGCTGCGCGCCGACCGGATCTCCTCGATGACAGAGGCGTCCGACGTGCTCGCGGTCGAGGTCGCCGAAGGCACCGACGAGCTGTTCACCGCCCTCACCGCCATGGGCCTGCCGGTCACCCGGGACGGCCGGTTGCTGCTCGTCGCCATGGAGTCCGAGACGGCGTACGACCGGATCCTCACCGCCGTCACCGACCTCGACCTCAACCTGCACCGCCTGGACCAGCGTCGGCACCGCGTCGCCGAGCTCTTCACCGCGAAGGAGACGGCCGATGTCTGAGGCCGGCGTCATTCATGACATCGGGTACCAGCGGTACTCCGGGCCTCGCCTGGGCCGCTTCGCCCTCCAGTTCTCGCTCTATGTGCACGGCCTGCGTTCGGCGTTCGGGCTGGGCCGCTCCGCCAAGGCCAAGATCTTCCCGTGGCTGGTCTTCGGCATCATGCTGCTGACCGCGGTGATCGCGGCCGCCGTCCGGTCGCAGATCGGCCAGGCGATCTTCACCTACGCCGGGTTCGCCGACCAGATGAGCTTCCTGATCATCTTCTTCGTGGCGATCGTCGCGCCCCAGCTGGTCTCCCGTGACCTGCGGGCCGGGACCCTGCCGCTGTACTTCAGCCGGCCGCTGCGCGCCGCCGACTACGTGATCGCCAAGTTCGCCGCCATGGCCACCGCGATCTGGCTGCTGCTCGGCGTCCCGCAGTTCATCATGTTCCTCGGCGCCGCGTTCACCACCAAGGACGGTGCCAAGGGCGTGTTCTCCGAGCTCGGCGACCTGATCCCCGGCTGGGGCTACAGCCTGCTCTGGGCGGTCATGTTCGCCGGGATCGGCCTGCTCGTCGCCTCCTTCACCGGCAAGCAGGCGTTCGCGGCCGGCGGCATCGTCGCGATCTTCCTGATGTCCGCCCCGATCGTCGCCGTGCTCTCCACGCTGCCGTCGACCACCGTGAACAGCCTGGCCGGCCTGGCCAGCCCGATGACCCTGATCGGTGGGGTCGGGTTCTGGCTCAGCGGCGGCACCAGCGGATTCGACCTCGACCAGGGCCGGTTCGGCCCGATCTACGGCATCGAGGCGGTCTGCCTGATCGCGGTAAGCCTCCTGCTCCTGCTGGCCCGCTACCGGAAGGTGGCCTCGCTGTGACCACCCAGACCCTCCCGGCCGAGACCGCGACCACCACCGGCGTGGTCGAGCTGTCCACCGTCTCCCGGTGGTACGGCAACGTGGTCGCCGTCAACGACATCAGCATGTCGCTGAACCCCGGCGTGACCGGCCTGCTCGGCCCGAACGGCGCCGGCAAGACCACCGTTCTGCACATGATGGCCGGCTTCCTCGCACCCTCCAAGGGCACCGTCACCATCGACGGCAAACCCACCTGGCGCAACCCGGCCGTCTACCGCGACCTCGGGCTGGTCACCGAGCGGGAGTCGGTGCACGGCTACCTGACCGCCGGCCAGTTCGTCACCGCCTGCGCCAAGATGCAGAAACTGCCCGACCCGGCCGCCGCCGCCCGCCGCGCTCTCGAACTGGTCGAGATGACCGGCGCCGCCGACCGCCGGATCGAGACCTTCTCCAAGGGCATGCGCCAGCGCACCCGGGTCGCCGCCGCCCTAGTCCACGAGCCGCGGGTGCTGCTGCTCGACGAGCCGTTCAACGGCATGGACCCGCGCCAGCGCATGCACATGATGGAACTGCTGCACGGCCTCGGCGACAACGGGCACACCATCCTGTTCAGCTCGCACATCCTGGAAGAGGTCGAGCAGGTCGCCGGCCTGGTCCAGGTGATCGTGGCGGGCCGCCTCGCCGCCTCCGGCGATTACCGCAAGATCCGCCGCCTGATGACCACCCGGCCGCACGTCTTCGCCGTGCGCAGCTCCGACGACCGCCGGCTGGCCGTCTCGCTGATCGCCGAGAAATCGGTCGCCGGCATCGAGATCGAGGACGGCGGGCTGGCCGTGCGGGCCTCCGACTACGGCAGCTTCACCCGCGTGCTGCCCCGCATCGCGCTCGACCAGGGCATCCGGCTGCGCCAGGTGGTGCCGTCCGACGAGTCCCTGGAGAGCGTCTTCTCCTACCTGCTGGAGGGCTGATGTCCACCGTCGCTTTCATCACCGCGCGCGGACTCTTCGGCCGCCGCCGGGCCCTGCTGCTCCTGCCCCTGCCACTGCTGCTGGTCGGCCTGGCGGCCATCTGCCGGGCGTACGGCGTGTCACCCGACATGTGGGGCCGCGCCGTGATCGTCGGCCTCGGCCTGGCCGTGGTCCTGCCGGTCGTCGCCCTCATCGTCGGCACCGGCGTCCTCGGTTCCGAGATCGACGACGGCACGATCGTCCACATCCTCACCAAGCCGCTGCCCCGCCGCGACATCATCCTGGCGAAGTACGCGGTGGCCGCCACGGTGACCGCGGTCGTCTCGGCCGTCCCGCTGTTCCTCACCGGCCTCATGGCCGGCTCGGCGAAACTGGGCGGCGCTCTGGCCGTCGCCGCGGTGGTCGGCGCCCTGGCGTACTCCGCCTTGTTCCTGCTGTTCAGCCTGCTCAGCCGCCGCCCGGTCCTGCTCGGCCTGGTCTACATCCTGGTCTGGGAGGGCCTGCTCGGAAACTTCGTCAGCGGCACCAAGATCCTGTCGGTAGGCCAGTACGTCGCAACCATCGCCGACAAACTGTCCCCCACCGCGATCATCGAGTCCTCGGTAGGCCTGACCACGGCCCTGGTGATGTCCGCCGTCTTCGTCATCGTCGGCACGATCGTGGCCATCAACCGCCTCGGCTCCTTCAGCCTGGCCGGCGAAACCAGCTGACCAACCCGTTCCCGGCCCGCCATCCTGCTCTCCCGGGAAGGCGGGCCTCGGGGCATCCGGAACTGTCACCATTGACGTTCACCGCTGGTGCCGCACCTTGGCAGGCCACATCCGAGCGAAGGTGAAAGGCCAACGGCGATCAAGCGATGGCGGCGGAGGTCGTTGCTAATGTGCCGGCCGTGAGTGACGCGCTCTTCGAAGTGACGATTCCGGCACCCGCGCCGCCTGGCGACTCGCTACCCCCGCTGCTCTGGCCGGATGTCCGGCCCCGACTCGCCGCCCTGGCCGCCCGTCCCGGCGCGGCCGCCATTTTTGGCGCGACCGGGCATCGGTGGAAATTGGAACCGCCTCTGGCCATCTTCGAGCTGGCCGAGGTGGAAACACAGTTGGGCCTGTCTCTCCCCGCCGACTACCGCGCTTTCCTGCTCCAGGCCGGACGTGGCGGAGCCGGCCCCGCGTACGGCCTGTTCCCGCTTGGTCGTGAGTCCGGCCGCTGGCACTGGACGGGCGGTGGCGCCTCCGACGGTGACTCCGGGCCTCTGACCAGACCGTTCGCGCACATCCGGGCTTTCAACCCCTTTGACGAACTGCCCGCCCGGCCGGAGGGCGGCGCCGCCGACGACGAGTGGTGGGAGCGATACGAGGACGCCGTCTACGATCCGGCACACTCGCACGGCCTGCTCTACCTCTCCCACCTGGGTTGCGCGCTGCGGGAGGCCTTGGTGACGACGGGCCCTTCGCGGGGCCAGATGTGGGCCGACTACATGGCGGAGGGCGACGGCTTCCACCCGTTGCAGAATCCCGATGGCACCCGCATGACCTTCACCGACTGGTACCGCACCTGGCTGACCGCCGCGGAGCGCACCCTCGACGAGGCATGTCGCACCAGCAGTCCGAAGTGATGCGACATGGGACAACTAGTCTCATGCGGACACTGAGGGTGCATTCTGTGGTGCGTATGTCGCAATCTGTGGTGCAGTCTGGTGCTTCTGTGGTGCGATCTGTGGTGCAATCGAGTGGGTGGACGCGTTGGAGAACCAGGAATTTGCCGACCTTCTCGCATCCTTGCGCTTGCAAGGTGCTGATCACTTCACCTGTGAGGTCAAACGGGCTAAGGGCGGGATGCCTGTCAGCCTGTGGGAATCGATCAGTGCATTCGCCAACAGCGCGGGAGGTCATCTGATCCTGGGCGTCGACGAGAAAAGCGGATTCACCGTTGTCGGAGTCGACGATGCGGCGGCGATGGAGGCGCAGGTCGGTGCGGTCTGTGCCGATATGGAGCCGCCGGTCCGGGCGGATATCCGAACGGTGCGTTTCGCCGACAAGAACGTCGTCGTCGGGTTCGTTCCGCCTCTGCCCCGTGATCAGCGTCCTTGTCACAAGCGGGTGCTGGGGCCCTGGGCGGGTTCACGTATCAGAGTCGCGGACGGCGACCGCAGACTGACCGACTACGAGGTCTCGATACTGCTGGCCAACCGAACAGTTCAGCACCACGACGTGAAACCGGTTTCGGCTGCCACCGTCGACGACCTCGACCCGGAGGTCGTCGCCGGCTTCCTCCGGCGCATCCGGGCGACCAAGGGCCCGGTCTTCGGCAGAGTGGACGATCAGCAGGCGCTGCTCATGCTCAACGTCCTGACAAGGGACGGTGATCGGGTGGTACCGACGCTGGCGGGTTTACTGGTTTTCGGAATATATCCACAGTCCTTCGAACCGCAGTTGAATGTCACCGTCGTCGTCTATCCGACGGGTGAGCCGGGTACTTCAGGAAAATTCGGTGAACGGTTCCTGGACAACCGGTCGGTTGACGGATCCATCCCCGCGATGATCGCGGAATGCATCGACATCCTCAAACGGAACATGAGACGGCGCAGCATCGTCTCCGGCATCTATCGCGTGGACGAGTGGGAGTACCCGGAGGAAGTGATTCGGGAAGCCCTCGTCAACGCTCTGGTGCACCGTGACCACTCCAGCTTCGCACGAGGCATGCAGGTACAGGTGGAGATGTATCCGGATCGGCTGTCGATCCGGAATGCCGGCGGGTTGTTCGGACCGGTCGAGGTCGGCTCGCTGGGAACCCGGTCGGTGACGTCGTCACGCAATCGGACCCTGTTGAAGATCCTTGAGGACACTCCGTTCAGCGACGGGCACATGGTCTGTGAAAATCGGGGCACCGGTATCGCGCAGATGTTGATGGCGCTGGGTTCAGCCGGAATGGAGCCGCCGCGGTTCACGGACGACGTCTCGACGTTCACCGTCGAGTTCCCGAACCATGCGCTGCTGGACGAGAAGACACTGCACTGGATGACTTCGCTGGGCCTGCCGCCACTCGTCAGGTCACAGATGACCGCGCTTGCGCTCATGCGTACGGGCGCAGTACTGACGAACAAGAGCTATCGGACGTCGACCGGGGTTCAGGACAGCCGTGTCGCGACACGGGAACTCCGGGAACTCGTCGATTCCGGTGTCGTCGAACAGGCCGGGAGCCGCGGTTCGACCACCTATCGCATCGCCCCCGGAACACCGACCTTGGAGGAAGGCCAGCCCGGCACGACAGGCAGATTGACTTCCAACGAGCGCCGGATCTGGAGAGCCCTCGACGATGGGCCGCTTCCACGAGCCGACATCGAGGTCGCAACCGGATTGAGCGTGGACATCGTCAAGCGAGGACTGCAGAGTCTCCGCCGGAAAGGCTTTGTCACGCTGATCGGACAGCAGCGTTCGCGTGACGCCCGATGGGCCAAGTGAGAAGGCCTTCCGGGGGTTGCCCGGAAGGCCTTCTGCGGTTAGCTGGTGTGGCGACCGTCAGCCGGTGTTGCGCATGCCGGCGGCGATGCCGTTGACCGTGGTCAGGAGGGCTCGCTCCAAGGCCGTCGAGTCGGACGGGCCTCGGCGGGCACCGGGGGCCGTCGGCATCTGGTGGCCGGCTTCGCCCAGGTCGCGGTACTGGCGGAGCAGGGCCACCTGGAGGTGGTGCAGCGGCTCCAGGTAGGTGTCGCGGACGTTCAAGGTGCGGGAGAGTTCCGGCTGTGAGGAGAGCAACTCGGTGCCGCCGGTGATGGCCAGGACCTCCTGGACCGTCAGCTCGTACTCCTGCTCGATCTTGGTGAAGATGGGGTGCAGCTCTTCGGGGACCAGGGTCTCCACGTAGCGGCGGGCGATCGACAAATCCGTCTTGGCGAGCATCATCTCGACGTTCGACAGGAATGTGCGGAAGAACTGCCAGTTCTCGTGCATCGCGTCGAGTTCGTTGCCGAGGCCGGCGGCGCGGACGGCGGCGAGGCCGGTGCCGACTCCGAACCAGCCGGGCACGATCTGTCGGGTCTGGGTCCAGCCGAACACCCACGGGATGGCACGTAGGCCGCCGAGCCCGGCGTCGGCGTTCGGGCGTTTCGCGGGGCGCGAGCCGATGTTGAGGGCGCCGAGCAGCTCGGTGGGGGTGGCGGCCCAGAAGTAGGCGGCCAGGTCCGGGTTCTCGACGAGCGTCCGGTACTGGGTGAACGCCGCGTCCGAGGCGGTGTCCATGACCGAGTCCCACACTTTGAGGCGCACCGGGTCGACCGAGATGCTGGTGTGCAGCAGGGTGGCCGACAGCACGGCGGCGACGGTGAGTTCCAGGTTCTCCCGGGCCAGGGCGGGCACCGTGTACTTGTCGGAGATGACCTCGCCCTGTTCGGTCACCTTGATCGCGCCGTCGAGGGTGCCGTACGGCTGCGCCAGGATCGCCTCGTGGGTGGGGCCGCCACCACGGCCGACGGTGCCACCGCGACCGTGGAACAGTTGGAGCCGCACCCCGTGCCGGGCGGCCACGTCACGCAGCGAGCGCTGCGCCTTGTGGATGCGCCACTGGCTGGTGGTGATGCCGGCTTCCTTGTTGGAGTCCGAGTAGCCGAGCATGACCTCCTGGATGTCCCCGCGGGCGCGGACGATCTCCCGGTAGGCGGGCAGGGAGAGCATCTCGTCGAGCAGGTCACCACCGGCGTCGAGTTCGGCGGGGGTCTCCAGCAGCGGCACGATGTTGATCTGGGCGCGGCCGGTGTGGACGTCGACAAGACCGGCCTCGCGGGCCAGCACGGCGGCCGCGAGCACGTCGTCGACGCCGAGGGTCATCGAGATGATGTACGCCTCGATGACGTCGGCACCGAACCGGGCGTGCGATTCCCGGATCGTGTGGAATACGTCGAACGTCTTGCGGGCCGAGTCGGTCAGCGGGGTGTCCTTGTTGGACAGCGGCCGCCGCCCGCCCAGTTCGGTGGCGAGCAGTTTGGTGCGCTCGGCCCGGTCCAGGGCGGCGTAGTCGCCGACCTCGCCGACCTGCGCGTACATCTGCTGGAGCACCTCGTGGTGCTTCTCGGCGTGCTCGCGCACGTCGAGGGTGGCCAACTGGAGACCGAACGCCGACGCGGTCCGGATCGCGGTGGCGACCACACCGACGGCGGGCAGCTGACCGGAGTTGCGGGCCAGTGACGCGCGCATCAGCTCCAGGTCGGAGATCAGCTCGTCGGAACCGAGATAGTCCCGGCCGGGCACGTGCGGGGTGCCGTTGACCAGCCGGCCCCGGGTGTTGGCCAACTTGGCCTTGATCGCGCGGACCTTCAGCCGGTACGGCTCCTCGGCGTTGACCCGGCGGAACCGCTGCTGGACCTCGGGCAGGTTGTCCAGATCCTGGGCGAGGCTGGCGGACAGGTCGAGGGAGACACCGCGCAGCCGCCGGGAGACGGACAGCTCGTCGATCAGCTTGTCCATCGCCAGTTCGGTGGCCTGGATGCCGTGCTCATGCTGGATGAGCAGCACTTCGCGGGTGACGGCCGGGGTGACGAACGGGTTGCCGTCGCGGTCGCCGCCGATCCAGGAGCCGAAGATCAGTGGCCGGGAGGTGGGTGCGGTCTCCACACCGAGGCGGCGCAGCGTCTCGGCCAGGTCGTCGAGCACCTGCGGGGCGGCCTCGGCGTACAGGTCCTTGAGGTAGTAGACGGCGTTGCGGGCCTCGTCGGTCGGGTCCGGCCGGTCCAGGCGCAGCTCGTCGGTCTGCCAGAGCAGGTCGATCAGCTCGGCGAAACGCTTGGTGGAGATGGTGGTGTCGGTGTCGCCGAACAGGGCGGCGGCGGCCGACTCGGCGTCCAGCGAGTCGGCGACCTGGCGCAGTTTCGACAGGATCGAACGCCGGGACGCCTCGGTGGGGTGCGCGGTGAAGACCGGGCGGACCGAGAGGCGGCGGGCGGCGGCGGCGATCTCGTCGGCCGGGACACCCTTCTCGGCGATCCGCTTGGCCGCCTGGTCCAGCCAGCCACCGTCGCGGGCGCGGCGGCGCCGCAGCTCACGGGACCGGTGCACCTGCTCGGTGATGTTGGCCAGGTGGAAGTAGGTGGAGAAGGCCCGCGCCAGCTTGGTGCCGGTGGCGATGTCCATGGCGCCCAGGCGCTCGGCGGCACCCGGCGCGTCCTGCCGAACCAGGGCACGGATCTCCTCGACCAGGTCGAGCAGTGGCCGGCCCTCCTGACGGGCCAGGGTCTGCCCCAGGAGCGTGCTGATCCGGCGGATGTCAGCACGGAGCGCGGCGTCGGGACCGTCGAGTTCGTCGACTTGGGCAGGCTGGTCTGTCATCGGGGCGCTCCTTCGCTCGGATGGCTCCAGGACGGCGCTGTCCCGACTTCGCCGATGTTATCGGCGTACCCCGTTCAGGGGGTGAATTGAGTCAAGAGTCTCACGACCCGGTAAGCGAACGTGCATAGGCCGGGTACCACTGACCTGCTACGGGGGCGCCTTTGCCGCAAGCGCCGTCGGACTCACCGGGACGCTTTATCCATAGGTAACCGTCAGTGAGCGCCTGTCCGGTGCGCAGCGTGGGTGCCTGACCGAGCAGTCGGCCGGGCGGATTGCACCAGGACTGTCCGGGTGCGGGCCCGTTGCCGTTGCGACTGGTGTCGACGACGAAATGTTTTCCGGCGAGTAGGCGTGACAATTCCACCCCGTACCGCAGATTGGCGTCGGTGGTCTGAAAGTTGGCGACGTTGAGTGAGAATCCGCGGGCGCGAGTGGCTCCGGCTCTACGTAGTGCCGGCGCGATCCGGGCGGCCGAGTGCCACCCGGGGTGCCCAGCGTCGAGGTAGACCGCGACGCCCGGATGCGCCCGCAGCGTGTCGACCGCGTACGCCAGCAGGGCGAGCCGGGTCGCGGTGTCCTTCTCGTTCAGGCAGCCGCCGACCGAGTCGGCGGCCGCGTCCGGTTCGAGGATCACCAGGGCGCGCCGGCCGCGCAGGGCTCCGGCGATCGAGGAGACCCAGTTCCGGTACGCCCGGGCGGTGCGCGCGCCACCGGCGGAATAACCCCGGCAGTCCCGTCCGGGGATGAAGTAGAGCGCCAGCACCGGCAGTTTCCCGGCCTTGTTCGCCCTGGCCACGACGGTGCGGGCGCGGTCGGCGAACCCGGCCCGCGCGTCGGTGAACCAGATCGCGGCCGGCTGATCGGCGATCTTCCGCATGATCGCGGCCTCGTCGTCCCGCCCGGAACGTTCCAGGTTGCGAACGTACCGGGCGGCCTGCCCGTCCGGGTCGACGTAGAGACCGTCGGCCACGACGCTGTCGACGGCCGGCATCCGGGCGAGAGCCGGGACGGGTGAAAGCCCCAGGACGGCGGCGAGCAGCAGAGGCCACATTCGGTCAGCGCACCTGTACCCATCGAGCCACCGACGGGACGCCCTTGTCATCCACAAGGAACAGCATGTACCAGCCCGAGGGGACGAGACCTGCCTTTTCCGGCACGGTCACTCGCGCGCCGTAGGGGGTGCGGATCAGGCTCAACGCCACTGAGCGCTGATCGACATCGGTCACGTGCGTGACGGCGCTAGGCCGCACCAACCGAGCCGAGGCGATCCGGTCCGCGTCCGGCGTACCGAAATAGGCTTCTTGTCCCCGGTCCACGGCAGCCGGGCCGCTGACGATCTCCGGGCGCTCGCCGCGGAAGAGGTAGGGCGGGCTGAAGATCTCGACGCGCTGCTCGAACGTACCGGCGTTCTCCCCGGTCTTGTCGTAGAGCGGATCGCCACCGAGCGTGATCACCCGGCCGTCGGGCAGCAGAATGGCCTCGGAGTGATAGTTGCGGCCGATCGTGGAGTCGGCCACCGCCTCGAAGACCTCGCGCTTCGGGTGGTAGATCTGCGCGTTGAACAGATCGCTGCGCGGTCTGCCCTGGTAGACGCCGCCCCGATAGCCGGAGGAGCCGCCGGTGGTGAGGACCGTGTCGTCCGGCAGCACCACCGCGGACAGGTAGCGGGCGGGTTTCGGCAGGTCCGGTCCGGGCCGGTAACGCGGGCTCTTCTCGTCCAGGTCGGCGATGTCGGTGCGGGCCGTCGACTGTTCCGACTCGCCCACCCCGCCGCCGCCGAGGATCATCACCTTCTGGTCCTGGGCCGGGGGCAGCAGCACCGACGAGCTGGTCTCGTTCATCGGGGCGTCCCGCAGACCGGGCACCGGTTTGAAGGTGTTGCGCTCGACGTTCCACAGCCCGGGGGTACGCCCCTCGGTGTCCGACCCGTACCCGGAGTTGGAGCCCGAGTAGAAGATCCGCCCGTCGGCCATCAGGTGCAGTCCCGGATAGGTGGGGAAGTAGCGCTTCAGGTCGGGCGCGGCCACCCAGCGGCGCTCGGCCGTCAGGTACCGCTCGTTGCGCCCGGGCAGGATCCGGCCGAACTGATCAAGACCGGACACCGCTAGTACGTCTCCACCGGTCGTGCCGATCAGGGTCGGGTACCAGCGGTGATCGGTCAGGTCACCGGTCCGCACGTAACGCTCGGTCACCGGGTCGAACTCGTACGACGTCTTGTCCCCGCCGTACTCCTGCTTCTCCCGGGTGATCTTCTCGGCGATGCCGTAGAGGTTGCGGGCGTCGAGACCGGTCAGCCCGTCGATCGCGTACTGCGCCGGAGACGGCACCACCGGCTGGTCGCCCTTCGCCACCGCGTCGGCCCAGACCTCGGCCTCACCGGCGTGCACCATGATCTTGCCGCCGTGGAACATCTTGCGCGCGGCCGGCACGGTCACCTCCGACCTGATCCGGTACGCCTGACCGCTCGCCGATCGCAGCGTGGTGCCCTTCGGGAAGACCCGTGGCCCGCCGTCCGGCGACTCGTTCTTGATCTTCATGACGCCGGCCGCGTGCTCCACGTCTGCTTCGAGCACCTCGTACGACTCGGTCCCGCCGGCCACCAGCAGCTTGCCGTCCGGCAGGAAGGTGTGCCCGGCGCAGAACATGTCGGTGGGTGTCTCCACCTCGGTGAACTCGTCGTCGCGCGGGTCGTAGAGCACGGTCCGGAACGACTCCGCCTCGAACGCGTCCCGGTTGTTCCCGCTGCCCGCGATGATCAGGACCTTGCCGGTGTGCAGCAGCGCCGCGTGGATCGCGTTGACCTTGAAATCGCGGGGGACCGACAGGCGCGACCAGAGCCCGTGGGTTTGTTTGTATTCCTGCAGGTTGACCCGGAACGTGTGCACGGCCTCACCGGCGACCGCGATCACCGGCCGGTTCGCGACCGCCGCGCCGCCCAGTACCACCAGTGCGGCCAGGCCGCTGGTGAGCCGGCGGGCGGCGGAGGGGCGGGTGTGGGGTTTCATGCCGACGGCTCCTTGCGTTTGCTGATCAGCCACAGCGTCACCGGGGCGAGGCAGATGGCCAGGTTGAGGGCGGGCCAGGCGTACATCGCCGGGTCGACGTGGTCGACGAACGGGGAGACGGCCAGCAGCACGGTGTAGAGGGCGGCCCAGCGCAGGCCCGGTGCGAACGTGGCGAGCCGGTCCGGGCTGGCCGAGTCGCCCTTCGGGGTCACCACGAAACCGGACCGGCGGCCCAGCACCGCGGAGACGAACGACGACACGTAGACCGGGGTGCAGAGGGTGGAGGCGAGCATCCCGGCCAGCCCCGACGACCCGGACTTCTCGTGCGGGCTGACGTTGTGCCGCCGGTTGAACAGGTAGAGCCCGACCTGGAACAGCGCGGCGTCTACGTAGAGCATCAGCCACACCTCGCCCGGTACCTGCACGCCCTTGGCGCCGAGCAGCAGGAAGCAGGCCGCGTTCACCGCGCCGAGCAGCCAGGCCGCCGCGGTCAGCGGGTAGTACGACATGAGCAGCCCGTAGTGCAGCGACCGGGCCGGGCCGAGCCGCCACAGCATCGCCGCGAACCGCCGGACCACCACCTCGTCGGTGCCCCGGGCCCACCGGTGCTGCTGGGTGAAGTAGTCGGTCCAGGACGACGGGCCCTCACCGACGGCCAGTAAGTCCGGTGTGTAGACCGAGGTCCAGCGCCGGCCGGTGGCCGGGTTGGCGGTGGCGTGGATCCGCAGGCTGGTGGCCATGTCCTCGGTGATCGAGTCCTGCAGGCCGCCGATCTGGTTCAGCGCCGCGATGCGTACCGCGTTGTTGGTGCCGACCAGCATCGCGATGCCGCGCCGGTTGCCGGCCCGCTGCAGCAGCGAGTGGAACAGGTACTGCTGCGACTCGGCCCAGCGGGTGATCCGGTTGTCGTAGTTGCCGTAGATCTGCGGGCCGACCACGAACGCGACGTCCGGGTCCCGGAAGTAGCCGAGCAGCCGTTCACACAGGTTCGGCCCCGGGACGTGGTCCGGGTCGACCGAGACGAACACGTCGTACTCGCCGCCGTGCGCGGTCAGCCACGAGTTGTAGTTGCCGTGTTTGGTCCGGGCCCGGTACCGGCCCGCCGGGGTGTTGAACTCCGGCCGGCCGTTGCGGGTGAAGTGCCGGACCCCGAGGCGCCGGCACATCAGCTTCACCACCGGGTCGTCGCCCTCGTCGAGCAGCCACACGTCGTAGTGGCCGTCGTAGCGGACCTCGAGAGCGGCCCGCAGGGTCCGTTCCACCATCTCGACCGGCTCCTTGCCGGGCACGATGGTGGTCAGGAACGCGACTCGTGTCCCGGTGTCCGGGACCACCGGTTGAGGGTCCCTCGCCCAGAGCGTTGCCAGACAGAGGGTCACGACGTTTACCAGACGGAACAGTTCGATCGCCGCGGTCGCCCCGATCATGAAACCGGTGGCCAGGTACAGGGTGGTGTGCAGTTCGTGGTCCGGCATCTCGATCGAGGTGACCAGCCACCCGAAGAAGGTGCTCTCGAAAGCGAAGGCGAACAGGGTGATCAGGATCGTCCGGATCGGACGCCGGCGGGCCATCCGTCGCATCCGGACCCGGTACGGCAGGCCGTCCGGTGGCGCCTCCTCGGCGGGGCCGGCCAGCACGCTGTACGCGCTGTAGGCGGACTGCCGTGGCAACAGATGGGTACTGCCCATCTCGTCGCTCGGCATCGGGGTACGTCCAGTCGGTGGCCGCTGTGGCGGGATCAGGGACGTGATCGGAACAGGTTGAGTGGCCCCGGGATCCGGGGGGTGGAGAATAGTCATGAATCAGGCGTTCACCTGATACCGGATTTTTCGCACGTCGCCTCCCCAAATTTGTGCAACGTCCGGGCACTTTTCCATGAGCGACACGACAAGATGTCGGACATGCTGTGCGATACCGGTTCTGTCGGTGGGTCGGACTAAGCTGAGGACACAACCCCCGCCCCTTCCCGGTCCGGGGTCGTTCGTCGTGCCCTCGGGGGGTCGCTCGTCATGCAGCTGTCCGGTCTGATTCCCGCCGCCCTGCGCGACCGTGGCCTGGCTCGCGCGCGCGACCTCGCCGCCAAGGGCTTCGTCGACTCCGACGCGCTCGACCTGACCGCACCGGTCTCGCTGCGCCCGTTCGTGGTGGCCACCGTCGCGGGCGGCACCGACCTCGGCGGCGCCGCACGGCCGGTCCTCGCGGTGACCGCCACCTCCCGCGAGGCCGATGACCTGGCTGCCGCGCTCGGCTGCCTGATCGACCCCGATCTGGTCGCCGTCTACCCGTCCTGGGAGACGCTGCCGCACGAGCGCCTGTCACCCCGCTCCGATACGGTCGGCCGCCGGCTGGCCGTGCTCCGCCGCCTCGCCCACCCCGCCGAGCACCCGCTGCGGGTCATCGTCGCGCCGGTCCGTTCGCTGCTCCAGCCGCAGCTCAGGGGCCTCGGCGACCTGGATCCCGTCGAGCTGGTCACCGGTCGTGAGGCGGAGCTGGAGGAGGTCGCGAGGCGGCTCTCCGACATGGCGTACGCGCGGGTCGACCTGGTCACCAAACGCGGCGAGTTCGCGGTCCGCGGCGGCATCCTCGACGTCTTCCCGCCCACCGACGAGCACCCGTCCCGGGTCGAGTTCTGGGGCGACGAGGTGGAGGAGATCCGCACCTTCGCCGTCGCCGACCAGCGGACCATCGACAAGGTCGAGCGCCTGTGGGCGCCGCCCTGCCGGGAGCTGCTGCTCACCCCCTCGGTCCGGGCCAAGGCCGCTTCGCTGGCCGAAGAACACCCCGAGCTGGCCGAGATCCTCGACAAACTCGCCGAGGGCATCCCGGTCGAGGGCATGGAGTCACTGGCCCCGGCGCTGCTCAGCGGCACCGGCAGCATGGAGTTGCTGATCGACTGCATGCCCGCGGGCACCCATGTGCTGCTCTGCGATCCCGAGCGGATCCGGACCCGGGCGCACGACCTCACCCGGACCTCGGACGAGTTCCTGGAGGCTTCCTGGGCGGCGGCCGCGGTCGGCGGCCAGGCGCCGATCGACGTGGGCGCGGTCGCTTTCAAAACCCTTGCTGACGTACGGGCCCATGCGGCTGTCCTCAAGCAACCCTGGTGGACCGTCTCGCCCTTCGGCCTGGCCACCGCCGACGCGTCGTCGCCGGAGGCGCTGCCGTGGGAGGACGGCGCCTCGGTGGATGTCGCGCCGGACCTCGGGGACGCCATCGCGCTCGCCGCGCAGCCGGTCCCGCTCTATCACGGTGAGACCGCGCGGCTCGCCGCCGATCTGGCCGGCTGGGCCGGTCAGGGCTGGGCCGTCGCGCTGGTCTTCGAGGGCAAGGGCACCGCCCAGCGGGCCGCCGAGCTGCTGCGTGACGCCGGTCTGGGTGTCACCACCGTCGACACGATCGAGAAACCGATCGGGGACGGTCAGGTGCTGATCACCTGCGGCGGGCTCAACCACGGTTTCGTCGACGAGGCCTCCCGGCTCGCGGTGATCACCGGCAACGACATCTCCGGCGGCCGGGGCGCGTCCACGAAGGACATGCGCAAGCTGCCGGCCCGGCGGCGCAACACCATCGACCCGCTCGAGTTGAAGACCGGCGACTTCGTCGTGCACGAACAGCACGGCATCGGGCGCTACATCGAACTGGTGCAGCGCAAGGTCAACGGCGCCGACCGGGAGTACCTGGTCATCGAGTACGCGGCGTCCAAACGCGGCCAGCCCGGCGACCGGCTCTTCGTCCCCACCGACCAGCTCGACCAGCTGTCGCGTTACGTCGGCGGGGAGGCGCCCACCCTGCACAAGATGGGCGGCGCCGACTGGCAGAAGAGCAAGGCCCGCGCGAAGAAGGCGGTCAAGGAGATCGCCGCCCAGCTGATCCAGCTGTACGCCGCCCGGCAGGCCTCCTCCGGGCACGCGTTCGGCCCGGACACCCCGTGGCAGCGGGAGCTGGAGGACGCGTTCCCCTACACCGAGACACCCGACCAGATGGCCGCGATCATCGAGGTCAAGCACGACATGGAGTTGCAGGTCCCGATGGACCGGCTGATCTGTGGCGACGTCGGTTACGGCAAGACCGAGATCGCGGTACGAGCGGCGTTCAAAGCCGTGCAGGACGGCAAACAGGTGGCCGTGCTGGTGCCCACCACACTGCTCGCCCAGCAGCACTTCAACACGTTCACCGAGCGGATGGGCCAGTTCCCGGTCCAGATCAGGCAGTTGTCCCGGTTCCAGACGCCGAAGGAGACCACCCTCACCCTGGAGGCCGCCGGCAACGGCACTGTCGACATCATCATCGGCACGCACCGGCTGCTCGCCAAGTCCACCCGTTTCAAGAACCTCGGCCTGATCATCGTGGACGAGGAGCAGCGTTTCGGCGTCGAGCACAAGGAGCAGCTCAAAGCCCTGCGCGCCTCGGTCGACGTGCTGACCATGTCGGCCACCCCGATCCCGCGCACCCTGGAGATGGCGATCACCGGCATCCGCGAGATGTCGACGATCGCCACCCCGCCGGAGGAGCGGCACCCGGTCCTGACCTACGTCGGCGGGTACGACGAGAAGCAGGTCTCCGCCGCCATCCACCGCGAACTGCTCCGCGACGGCCAGGTCTTCTTCCTGCACAACCGGGTCGAGTCGATCGACAAGACGGCCCGCCGGATCCGTGAGCTGGTCCCGGAGGCCCGGGTCGCGATCGCGCACGGCCAGATGAGCGAGGAGCAGCTGGAGAAGGTGATGGTCGGCTTCTGGGAGAAGGAGTTCGACGTCCTGGTCTGCACCACGATCGTCGAGTCCGGCATCGACATCCCGAACGCCAACACCCTGATCCTGGACCGCGCCGACCTGCTCGGCCTGGCCCAGCTGCACCAGATCCGCGGCCGGGTGGGACGAGGACGGGAGCGGGCGTACGCCTACTTCCTCTACCCCCGCGAGAAGCCGCTGACCGAACACGCCCACGAGCGGCTCGCCACCATCGCCCAGCACACCGAACTCGGCGCCGGTATGTACGTGGCGATGAAGGACCTGGAGATCCGCGGCGCCGGTAACCTGCTCGGCGGCGAACAGTCCGGTCACATCGAGGGTGTCGGCTTCGACCTCTACGTGCGGATGGTCGGCGAGGCGGTCGCCCAGTTCAAGGGCGAGCGCCAGGAGGAGGAGCCGGAGGTCAAGATCGACCTGCCGATCGACGCGCACCTGCCGACCGACTACATCGCCGTCGAGCGGCTGCGCCTGGAGGTCTACCGCAAACTGGCCGAGTCCCGCGACGAGGCACGCCTGGACGAGGTGGTGGCCGAGATGACCGACCGGTACGGCAAGCCGCCCGCGCCGGTGGTGAACCTGATCGCGGTGGCCCGGTTCCGTCTGCTGGCCCGCGCCTACGGCCTGACCGACGTCACCCTGCAGGGCAAATACATCCGCTTCTCGCCGCTGTCGCTGCTCGACTCCAAGCAGATGCGGCTGAAGCGCTACCACCCCGACTCCGTCTACAAGCCCGGCGCCGACCAGGTCAGCGTCCCCCGGCCCAGCACCCGCCGGATCGGTGGCGAGCTGATCCGCGACCAGGCCCTCCTGCAGTGGTGCGCCCAGCTCCTGAAAGACGTCCTCGGTGACGTGCCCGCGCCGGTCGGCGCGGCACGCTGAGGGTGGGGCGACGTAGATCACATCGGACGTGAGAGAGTGTTGACCATGCAGCGTGCCCGGAGACTCGCATCCATCGTCGTCGTTGCCACGTTCGCCGTCGGCGGGCTCGGGGCCTGTGGGTTCCAGCCCGAGGTCGCCGCTCGGGTCGGTGGCGGCGAGACGGTCGGTGAGGACCGGGTCCAGGAGATCTGGGACGTCAGCCACGCGACGATCGTCGACAAGGCACCCGCGGCTTCGGCTTCGTCCTCGGCGTCATCCGCGGCCGAGCCGGTCCGGGTGCCGTACACGCGTGGCGATCTGGTCCGGGCGATCGTCAGCCGGGAGCTCTACGGACGGCTGGCCGCCGAGAAGGGCGTGACCCTGCCGGCCGGAGTGCCGTACGACGAGGCCGGTGCGCAGTTCGGCCTGCCGGGCACCGACGAGTTCGTCCGGCTCTACACCGAGAACGCGGTCCTGCAGAACGCGCTCACCAAGGCGGTCACCAGCCCCGCTCAGCCGACCGATGACGAGATCCGGGACGTCTTCGACCGGATCGGCGCCCACGGCGGGATCCAGCCGGGCACCGACTTCGCCGCGTTCAGTTCCGCGCTCAGCCCGGAGGACAAGACCGCGCTCAGCGCCGCCCTGTCGGTACGCCGGGACGTGCTGGCGCTCGCCGACAAGCTCGACGTCGAGGTCAGCCCGCGTTACCAGCCGCTGGAACTGGGCCTGCTCGGTGTCTCCAACCAGAGCACCGGCCAGTCGTACTCGGTGGTGGCGGCGACTCTCGGCGAGGATCTGCGGGTTCCGGTGGCGGACGTCTCTTGAGCACGGTCACCACCCGGATCATCCTGCTGGTCACGTCGCCCCGGTTGCCGGCCGGGCTGCTCACCGCCGAAGCCTGGGACGCCGTCCGGGCCTACCCGGTCTACGCCGCGGCGGAGAGCCCGCAAGCGGGTGCGCTGCGAGCCAACGGGGTGACGGTGACGGTCCTGGAGACCGACGCGCAGGGCCTGCTCGACGCGATCGCCGGCCAGCCCGCCGCGGTGTGGCTCGCCGGGGCGACCGGTGACCAGCCGTTCGCCCGTCAACTCGGGCTGCGGCTGGCCCGCGAACCCGGACTGGCCGAACTGGAACTGATGTACGGCTCCTGGGACCCGCCCGGCGCCCGGCTCCTGGACGCGGTGGCCGTGATGGACCTGTTGGCGTCGCCCGGCGGCGACCCGTGGAAGCGGATGCAGACCCACCGGACGCTGGCTCCCTACCTGCTGGAGGAGAGCTACGAGGCGTACGACGCGATCGTCGGCGAGGACCACGAGGCGCTGCGCGAGGAACTGGGCGACGTGCTGCTCCAGGTGCTGCTGCACGCCCGGCTCGCTGAGGAACGCGACGAGAGCGACAGGTGGTCCATCGACGACGTGGCCGGTGGTCTCGTCGACAAGATGATCCGCCGCAACCCGCACGTCTTCGCCGGTGCACAGGTCGCGGACATCGAGGAGATCACCGCCAACTGGGAGCGGATCAAGCGCGAGGAGAAGGCCCGGGACTCGGTGCTGGACGGGATCGCACTCAGCCAGCCCGCTCTCGCCCTGGCCGCCAAGATCCTGCACCGGGCCGAGCGGGGCGCCGTCGACGTGCCGCTGCCGGCCGGTGACGGGCTCGGAAGCCTGCTGCTCACTGCGGTGGCCGAGGCGCGCGCCGCCGGTCTGGACGCGGAGGCCGAGCTGCGGGTGGCCGCTCTGAGTTTCGCCGACGCGGTGCGTGCGGCGGAAAATGTCGGAGCGCCCGAGTAGTTTTCACAGCATGCCGGAGTTCGTACCGCTCGCTGAGCGCATCGTCGACGCCTTGCTGGAGAGCGATCCCGTGACCGCCTCCTACGCGGGCGACCACCGTTTCGACAGCCGCCTGCCCGACCACTCCGCAGCCGCCGTGTCCGCCCGGATCGCCATGCTGCGCGACGCCGGCGACGCGCTCAGCGGTGTCGACCCGGACAGCCTCGAGGCCGAGGACCAGGTCGATCACGCCATCCTGTCGGCTCGGGTCGAGCGGGACCTCTTCGAGGCGACCGAGGTCCGCGAGCACGAGTGGAACCCCCTGCTGCACAACCCGGGCCCGCTGCTGCACGGCCTGATCGCCCGGCCGTTCGCGCCGTTGGACGAGCGCCTGACCAGCCTGGCCGGCCGGCTCGCGGCCGTGCCCGACGCGCTCGCCACCGCTCGTGCGGTGCTGCGTGACGTGCCCCGCGTCCACACCGAGACGGCGATCGGGCAGTTCGCCGGGAGCGCCCAGCTGATCCGGGACGAGTTGCCCGCCCTGCTCGCCGGGGAGCCCGGCATGCGGGCCGCGGTCGAGCCGGTGGCGTCCGCCGCGGTGGCCGCGTTCGGCGAGTTCGACGGCTGGCTGCGGGCCCGGCTGGAGAGCGGCGAGCCCGGTCGTGATCCACGGCTCGGCCGGCCGCTCTGGGAGGCCCGGCTCTGGCACACCCTCGACACCGAGCTGTCCGCCGCCGAGGTCCTCTCCCGGGCTCGGGAGAACGTCGTCCGGGTCGGCGAGGAGCTGCGGGCGGCGGCCGCCGAGCTGATCGGTGGCCCGGCCACCGACGAGACCGTGCGCCGGGCTCTGGACTCTCTGGCCGAGAACCATCCGGACGGCAGCACGATCGTCGGTCTGGTCAAGCTGACGATGGACGAGGCGACCGATTTCGTCCGGCGGAGCGACGTCCTGTCCCTGGTGGACGACCCGTGCCTGATCGAGGAGATGCCGGAGTTCGCCCGGGGCGTGGCGGTGGCCTACTGCGATCCGCCCGGTCCGCTGGAGACCGCCGACGTGCCCACCTTCTACTGTATCGCCCCCGCCCCGGCCGACTGGACGCAAGCCCGGACCGAGAGTCTCTACCGCGAGTACAACAACGAGATGCTCCGCAACCTCACCGTCCACGAGGCGATGCCCGGGCACTTCCTGCAGCTCGCGCACGCGCGCCGGTTCCGGTCCGCGACCCGGGTGCGGGCGCTCGGCTGGTCCGACCCGTTCGTCGAGGGCTGGGCGGTCTATGCCGAGGAGCTGATGGCCGGGCTCGGCTTCGGCGGGCTGCCGGTGCGGTTGCAGCAGCTCAAGTTGCAGCTGCGGATGAGCCTCAACGCGATCCTCGACCAGCAGGTGCACTGTGACGCGATGCCCGAGGCCGAGGCGATGGCCCTGATGACCGGCCCCGGTTTCCAGGAGGAGGGCGAGGCGGCCGGCAAGTGGCGCCGGGCCCTGCTCACGTCGACCCAGCTTTCCACCTACTTCGTCGGTTACTCCGAGGTCGCGGCCATCGCAGCGGCCCGGCCGTTCGGCGCCACCCCGAAAGCCTGGCACGACGCGATGCTGGCCCACGGTTCCCCGCCGCCCCGCCACTTGCGAACCCTGCTGGGCGTCTGACCGCCGTCCGCCCGGCCACCGGCCCAGCGGACGGCGGTGGCGCGAGGTGGCGGGCACGTGACCACCCGGGCGTGCCCGCCAGCCCCACGTAAACGAGTATCCGTCGGCGTGCGTCGATGATTCGAGGGCCAATGGACCGACAATTAACGGGCCGGAAGTCCTCAATTCATGCTACCCGCCGTGCGGAATTAGAATTCGAATCCGCGGTGGAATTCGGCGACCCGTCTCCGGGGTGAAGCCGGCGATCCGGCCGGTGACGGGTGCGACGGCCCCACCGTGCCGCACTCACCGCAGGGCGATGATCTCGGCCATCGGCTCCGGGTCCGGGGACTCGACGGCCCGGGACTGGCGGCGGGCCTCGAGCTGGAGGCGCATCACGTACCGGCGAATGATCTTGGCTTGGCGCTCGTCCTGCTCGAAGATCGCCACGATCTCGGTCAGCAGCGGCCCGCGGACCGGCACCTGCTGACGGATCGTGGCGGCCCGCAGCACCGTGGCCGGGAACTCGACGACCACGTCGCCGGCGAGTTGCACCCGCAGCCGGGTCTCCTGGCCGGGTTCGAAGCCGATGCCGTGGAAGAGGGCACGCACCGAGCGCTCACTGATGTCGTGGACGCGCCCGTATCGTTCCGTTTCGCCCGGTAGTACCAGCAGGACGCTCTCGCCTCCGCCGCCGCGCACGTAGTCGCGCAGTTGCTCGATCTCGGGCTGCCCGGCGACCCGGACATCGATCCGGTTCTCGTCGACCCCGGCGACGGTCCCGTGCAGCGCGTAACGGCCGCGGAGGCCGGCCGGCCAGCGCAGATGCACACCGTCACCGGTGCTCAGGTCGACGTCGTCCAGGGCGAGGGACAGGGTCACGGCGGTGTCGGTGACCCGGACCACCCGGACATCCGGGACGGTCAGGGCTCCGTGCACCATCTCGACACGCGACCCGTCGGAGGGAAACAGGCTACTGGTCATAGTGCCCTGACGTTCGGCAGGTGTGTGCCGGGTTTGAGGCGAACCGGCGGAGGAGTTGACCAGCCCCTCGAACACGTCATTGCCGGACTCGATACGCTCTGGCGGTGTGGTCGGCCCGCAGGGTCGCGGACCGAAACTGTATTCGTACAACTGTTAGGGAGCGACACACTAATGGCCACCATTGAAGCGATCGTCGCGCGCGAGATTCTCGATTCCCGGGGCAACCCGACCGTTGAGGTCGAGGTCGGTCTGGACGACGGCTCGGTCGGCCGTGCGGCGGTGCCCTCGGGTGCCTCCACCGGCGCCTTCGAGGCGCTCGAGCTCCGCGACGGTGACAAGGACCGTTACCTCGGCAAGGGTGTTCTCAAAGCGGTCGAGAACATCGAGGAGAAGCTGATCGACGAGCTGGTCGGTTACGAGGCCTCGGACCAGCGCCTGATCGACCAGAAGATGCTCGACCTGGACGGCACCGCCGACAAGTCGGAGCTCGGCGCCAACGCCATCCTCGGCGTGTCGCTCGCCGTCGCCAAGGCCGCCGCGGCCTCCGCCGAGCTGCCGCTGTTCCGCTACCTGGGCGGCCCGAACGCGTCGCTGCTGCCGGTGCCGATGATGAACATCCTCAACGGTGGGTCGCACGCCGACTCCAACGTCGACGTGCAGGAGTTCATGATCGCGCCGATCGGCGCCCCGACCTTCCGCGAGGCCGTCCGCAGCGGCGCCGAGGTCTACCACGCGCTCAAGTCGGTGCTGAAGAAGAAGGGCCTCTCCACCGGCCTCGGCGACGAGGGCGGCTTCGCGCCGAACCTGTCGGCGAACGTCGCGGCCCTGGAGCTGATCGCGGAGGCCGTGCAGGCCGCCGGTTACACCCTGGGCAGCGACATCGTGCTGGCCATGGACGTCGCCGCCACCGAGTTCTACAAGGACGGCGCGTACGTCTTCGAGGGCGCCCCGAAGTCCACCGACGAGATGATCGCGTACTACGCGAAGCTCGCCGCCGACTTCCCGATCGTCTCCATCGAGGACCCGCTGGACGAGGAGGACTGGGCCGGCTGGACCGCGCTGACCGCGCAGATCGGCGACAAGGTGCAGATCGTCGGCGACGACCTGTTCGTCACCAACCCGCTGCGCCTGGCCCGCGGTATCGCTGAGCAGGCCGCCAACGCCCTGCTGGTCAAGGTGAACCAGATCGGCTCGCTCACCGAGACGCTGGACGCCGTGGACCTGGCTCACCGGGCCGGTTTCAAGACGATGATGAGCCACCGGTCCGGTGAGACCGAGGACGTCACCATCGCCGACCTGGCCGTCGCGGTCGGTTCCGGCCAGATCAAGACCGGTGCCCCGGCGCGGTCCGACCGGGTCGCGAAGTACAACCAGCTCCTGCGCATCGAGGAGCAGCTGGAGAGCGCCGCCCGGTACGCCGGTGCGGGCGCGTTCCCGCGTTACCGCGTCAGCTGACGCTTCAGCGCGGATCATCGAGTTTGTGGCACCCGCCCAGTGAGGAATAGGTTCTCTGGCGGGTGCCGCGAACGCGAGACATCGGCGGGGAGGTCGGAGATGACGGAGCGCCGTACACCGAGTGGCCAGGGCCCGACCCGGCGCCGTGTCGCCGCCGGAGGCCGCCCGACCACGTCCCGGACGAGGACTGCCACCGGGACCGCGACCCGCAACACCGGTCCGGTCCGGGTGCCGACCGCCCGGCGCGCCGCCGGTTCGGCGAAGGGCGGAGCCAAGGGCAGCGCGGCCGCCGAGCGCACCGACGCGCCCCGCCCCCGTGCGCTGACCAGCCGCGCCACCGTCCTGATCGCGCTGGTCGTCGCCTTGGCACTGGCCTATACGTACCCCCTCCGGGTGTATCTGGAGCAGGAGTCCCAGATCGCCGAGATGGAGAGTGCGACGGCCGCGCAGCGCGCCGCGATCGACGAGACGGCGAAACAGCTGGCCAAGTGGCGCGACGACGATTACCTGCGCATCCAGGCCCGCGAGCGATACTTCTACGTGCGCCCGGCTGAGACGCCCCTGCTTGTCGTGGACGACAAGGAGGGTGCTGCTCGCCAGGCCGCGGAGCAAGCCCCGGCGGCCGCCCCGGACCGCTGGTACGACACGCTGTGGAGCAGTGTCGAAGCCGCCAACGCAGAGCCTCAGGACTGAATCCGGACCGATGGAACAACCCACACCCGCCGACTTGGACATCGTGGCGGCCCAGCTCGGCCGCCGCCCCCGTGGCACCCGTGCGGTCGCGCACCGCTGCCCGTGCGGAAACCCCGACGTGGTGGAGACCTCGCCACGCCTGGACGACGGCACGCCCTTCCCGACGCTCTACTACCTGACCTGCCCGCACGCCACGGCCGCTTGCAGCCGCCTGGAGTCGGCCGGGGTGATGCGGGACATGCAGGAGCGTCTCAGCACCGATCCCGAACTGGCCAAGAAGTACGCCGAAGCCCACCAGGACTACCTGGACCGGCGTACGTCGATCGACGACGTCCCGGAGATCAGTCACGTCTCGGCCGGTGGCATGCCGGACCGGGTGAAGTGCCTGCACGTCCACCTCGGGCACGCGCTGGCCGCCGGGCGGGGTGTCAACCCGTTCGGTGACGAGGTGCGGGACGCGGTCGAGCCGTACTGGGCCGGTGGCCCCTGTGTCCGGATAGCGACCGACGAGTGATCATCCGTCGGGCGAGGACCGGGGACATCCGGTCGATCCGGTCGCTGGTGGACACCTACACGACCGATCGCCGGCTGCTCAGCAAGGCCACCGTGACCCTGTACGAGCAGGTGCAGGAGTTCTGGGTGGCGGAGGCCGAAGACGGCACAGTGACCGGCTGCGGGGCCCTGCACGTGATGTGGGAGGACCTGGCGGAGATCCGGACGGTCGCGGTCGACCCCGGCCGGCGCGGTCAGCGGATCGGCCACCGGATCGTCGCGGCGCTGCTGGACCAGGCGCGCGAGGTCGGCGTGCGCCGTGTCTTCTGTCTCACCTTCGAGACCCGCTTCTTCGGGTCGTTCGGGTTCACCGAGATCGACGGCGCGCCGGTGCCGCACAAGATCTTCGAGCAGCTGCTCCGATCGTACGACGAAGGTGTCGCGGAATTTCTGGACCTTGAGCGGGTCAAACCGAACACTCTGGGGAACACGAGAATGTTGCTCCACCTATGAGCACGCGCGTCGCCGCCATCGACTGTGGCACCAACGCGATCCGGCTGCTGATCGCCGATGTCAGCGGGGACGAACTCGTCGACGTCGCCCGCCGGATGGAGATCGTCCGGCTCGGTGAGGGGGTGGACCGGACCGGGATGCTCGCGCCGGCGGCGATCGAGCGCACCCGCACGGCCCTGCTCGGTTATGCCGCCGAGATCGCCGAGCTGGGTGTCACCCGGGTGCGGATGTGCGCGACCTCGGCCAGCCGGGACGCCTCCAACGCGCAGGACTTCCGGGACATGGTCCGCGGTGTGCTGGGGATCGACCCGGAAGTGATCACCGGCGCGCAGGAGGCTCAGCTCTCCTTCGACGGGGCGGTTCGCGGGCTGGACGCCGAGGGGCCCTATCTGGTCTACGACCTGGGTGGTGGCTCCACCGAGTTCGTCACCGGCACGAAGAGTGTCGAGCGGGCGATCTCGATGGACATCGGCTGTGTCCGGATGACTGAACGTCACCTGCACAGCGACCCGCCGACCGCGGCCGAGCTGGCTCTGGCGCGGGCCGACATCGTCGACGCGATCGACACCGCGCTGGCGGCGGTCGACGGGCGTTCAGCGAAGACCCTGGTCGGGCTGGCCGGGACGGTGACCACGGTGGCCGCGCTGGCACACGACCTCGACGAGTACGACTCGGACCGCATCCACCACAGCCGGGTCGACACGCCGGTGGTCGCCCGGGTGACCGACGAGCTGCTGGCGATGACGGTCGCCGAGCGGCTGGCCCTGCCGGTCATGCACCCCGGCCGGGCCGATGTGATCGGCGCCGGTGCCCTGATCATGAAGCTGATCAGCGAGCGTTCCGGGCACGACTTCGTGATCGCCTCCGAACACGACATCCTCGACGGCATTGCCTTCGGGCTAGCGATCTAGGGAACACCGCATTGCCCGCCGGGGTAGTGCGCTGTTGACGGTACTTCGCATTGCGCAGTACTGTCCACAGCGTGGATGCGACCCAGCTGCTCAAGGGTGTGCTCGACTTGGCCGTCCTCGCGGTGCTTCGCGAGGAGGACGGTTACGGCTACGACATCCTGCGCCGGCTGCGGACGGCCGGGCTGGAGGACGTCGGTGACGCCTCGGTCTACGGCACCTTGCGACGGCTATTCAACAACGGACTGCTGAACAGCTATGTGGTGCCCAGCGACGAGGGCCCGCACCGGAAGTACTACGCACTCAACGAGGCCGGCCGGGCGGAGCTGCAACGCTCCACCAAGGTCTGGGCCGGCTTCGCGTCGATCATGGAAGATCTGCTTCAGGAGCGGGGGAAGGCGTGAACCTAACGGCACAGGACGAGATCGCCGTCTACGTGGAGGGCGTCCGGCTGGCCTTGGCCGGTCTGCCGGCCGGGACCAGGGACGAGCTTCTCGAAGACCTGCCCGAACATCTGGCCGAGGTGCTGGCCGAGGGCGGCGGTTCCCTGGAGGACCGGCTCGGGCCGCCCGATGTGTACGCCGCCGAGCTCAGCGCCAGTGCGGGCCTGGGCGCCACCTGGGCCCCACCGGCCGACGCCCCGCCGAAGGCCGACGCCCGGTCGCGTGCCGCCGCCAAGGCCGCCGAACACCGGGCCCGCTTCGCCGGCCGGGTGCGCCGGGCCGACGTGTTCGCCGGCCGGCTCCTGGGCTATCCGCGGGCCCGCGACTTCCTGGTGCTCCTGCGGCCCGCGTGGTGGGTGCTCCGGGGCTATCTGGCGGCCATGGCGGTGTCCTTCTTCGTGGAGGAGAGCCAGAGCCCGGTGGGCCTGCTGCCCCGGATCAACGGCGAGCTTCCACTGGGGCTCCTGCTGCTCGCGGTGGCCGTCATCGGTTCGGTCTGGCTGGGCGGCCGGGGCGGTCCGGCCGGGCGCGGGAAACGGCGTGCGCTGCGGTTCGCCAGCGCGGGGCTGGTGTTCTTCGCGGTGATCGGCTTCTTCGAGGCCGACGAGGCGGCCCGGCGCGACTTCTACGAGCAGGTCGGTTACACCGATGTGAAGTACGCCGGGATCGAGGACGTCTTCGTCTACGACGACAAGGGACAACTCCTCACCGGGGTGCAGCTCTACGACCAGGAGGGCCGGCCGGTCCACTTCGGCGACGGGTTCTGCTGGATCGCCGCCACCGGCTCGGACGAGCCCAGCCGGGCGGTGGGCTACCCGACCTGTCCGGACGACGCCCCGTTCGTCTCGATGACCCCGGAGCCGTCCGCTGCTCCGTCGGCCCCGGGTGTGGGCGGGTAACACCGGGATGCTGTGCTGGGCGGGTGCTCTCGTCCGCGCGTACCCCACCGGCAGTTGAGGAGCAGGCGGCCGCGACCGCCTCGCTGAGCCTGCTCGACGCCCGCATCGCGGATTGTTTCGCCTGCCCACGCCTGGTCACCTGGCGTAACGACATCGCCGTCACCAAGCGGGCCGCCTTCCGTGATCAGGAGTATTGGGGCCGCCCGGTCCCGGGGTTCGGGCCGGGCGGCGCCGAGATCGCGATCCTCGGGCTGGCCCCGGCCGCGCACGGTGGCAACCGCACCGGGCGGCTCTTCACCGGCGACCGTTCCGGTGACGTCCTCTTCGCCGCTCTGCACCGGGCCGGACTGGCCAACCAGCCGACGAGTGTGGCCGCCGACGACGGCCTGGAACTGCGGCACACCCGGATCTTCGCGGCGGTCCGTTGCGCTCCACCGGACAACAAGCCGCTGCCGGCCGAACGTGACACCTGTGCCCCGTGGTTCCGGCGCGAACTGCAACTGATCCGGCCGACGCTGAAGGTCGTGGTGGCGCTCGGCGCGTTCGCGTGGGCGGCCTGGTGGCCGGCGATGACCGCCGCCTACGGTGCGCGGCCACCGGTCCCGCGGCCGAAATTCGGACACGGTGCCCTGGTGGAGGTGCCTGGCGCCCCGGTTCTGCTGGGCAGTTTCCACGTCAGCCAGCAGAACACCTTCACCGGCCGGCTGACCCCCTTGATGCTTGACGAGGTGTTCGGCCGTGCGAAGGTTCTGGCGGGTTTGGCATGATGCGAGCGCCGACAATCTTCGAGTCACGGATCTGAGCCCGCATGGATTTCGCCGCACTGCGCCGCTGGTGGCCCTTCGCCGCCGTCCTCGGGCTGCTCTTCGTCATCGCGCTGGCCGCCACCCGGTCCGCGCCGCAGCTCGACCAGATCCAGCCACAGGCCACCACGACCACCCGTCCGCCGCTGCTGCCGCCGCAACCGTCGGTCAGGCCCAGCTTCGAGGAATCCATTCCCGAACCGGCCCAGGGGCTGCCCGGCTGGGTCGGCACCGCCACCCTGATCGTGCTCGGTGCCGGCGCCCTGCTGCTGGTCGTCGGCCTGAGCTGGGCCCTGATCCGCGACTACCTGCGCCGCCGCCCGGCGCGGGCCGGTAAACACGCGCCGCGCCGCCCACAGCGGACCGCCGACGACCTGGTCGCCGCGCTCGACGCGGGCCTGGAGGAGCTGTCCGACACCGACCGTGACCCGCGCCGGGCGGTGATCGCCTGCTGGGTGCGGCTGGAGGACGCCGCCGCCGCGGCGGGCACCCCACGGCATCCCGGCGACAGCCCCACCGACTACGTCGGGCGGCTGCTGGCCGAGCAACTGGTCGACGCCGGAGTGCTGGCGGCGCTGCTGGCGGTCTACCGGGAAGCGCGGTACGCGACACACACCGTCGACGACCAGATGCGTCAGCAGGCCCGGTCCGCCCTGGAACGACTGCGCGCCGATCTCGGTGGGGTGCAGGTATGAGCGACGGAGGACTGGACGATCTCTTCGGCTCCGGCCCAGGCGGCAACCGTCGCCGCCCCGAAGAGCCCGAGGGCGTCGTCAAACGACGCTCGATCGCCGTCACCCTGATCGGCAACGCGGTGGTCATCGGCCTGGCCGCGGTGGTGATCACCGCCGCGCTGCGGGCGGGCGGCCTGAGCATCTCGCCGCTGCTGCTGGTTTCGCTGCTGCTGGGCCTGCGCCTGGTGATCCGCGCGGTCCGCGTGGTCGCCCCGCCGCCCGCACCCCGGCTGCGCTCGAAGATCGGCACCGACTCCGGTCCGGCCGCCGACGCGCTCCGGTCCGCGGTCCGGAGATGGGAACGAAACCTGGACCGGGCAAACTCTGACCCGGAACTGTATGCGCGTAACGTTCTGCCGGTGCTCGCCGAGCTGACCGATGAACGGCTGCGGCTGCGGCACGGCATCACCCGGGCCAGTGACCCCCGCCGAGCCCGGGAACTTCTCGGCGACGAGCTCTGGTCGGCGCTGGCCGAGCCGGGCCGCCGCGGTTTGAAGGCACGCGATGTCGAGACTTACCTAGACGCCATGGAACGACTGTGAGAAAGGTGCGCCGGTGACGCAGGCTCTTCCCCCGTACGAGGTCGGGCGGCTGGCCGGGGCGGTCCTCGACTCGGTCGGCTCGGTCCTGGTGGGCAAACGGGACTCGCTGGAGCTGGTGCTGGCCGGGATTCTGGCCGGCGGTCACGTGCTGCTGGAGGACATGCCCGGTCTCGGCAAGACCCTGACCGCCCGCTCGTTCGCGCAGGCGCTCGGGCTCGACTTCCGCCGGTTGCAGTTCACCCCGGACCTGCTGCCCGCCGACGTCACCGGCTCGTTCCTCTACGACCAGCGCAAAGGTGACTTCGCCTTCCGGGCCGGCCCGGTCTTCACCAACATGCTGCTGGCCGACGAGATCAACCGGACGCCGCCGAAGACCCAGTCCGCCCTGCTCGAGGCGATGCAGGAGAAGCAGGTGTCGGTCGAGGGTGTCACCTACCGGCTGGACCCGCCGTTCCACGTGATCGCGACCGCCAACCCGATCGAGTACGAGGGCACGTACCCGCTGCCCGAGGCCCAGCTCGACCGGTTCCTGCTGCGGGTGTCGTTCGGTTACCCGACGGCCGAGGAGGAGTGGACGGTCCTCCAGCGCCGGATGTCGCGGCGCCAGGAGGAGGCGACCCTCTCCCCGGTGGTGGACGCCCGGACCCTCCAGCAGATGCAGACCGCCCTGGAGTCGGTGGCGGTCGAGGACTCGATCGGCCGGTACATCGTGGCGCTCGCCTCGGCGACCCGGGAACACAGCGCGGTTCTCGTCGGATCCTCCCCGCGTGGCTCACTCGCCCTGCTCCTGCTGGCCCGGGCCCGGGCCGTGATGGCCGGCCGCGACTACGTGGTGCCGGAGGACGTGAAGGACGTCGCGATCCCGGCGCTCGCGCACCGGATCACGCTGCGCCCGGAGATGTGGCTGCGGCAGGTGAACCCGTCGTTCGTGGTCCAGGAGGTGCTGACCGCGGTGCCGGCCCCGGCCAGCGGGGCGCTTCCGACGTACGCCCGGCATGACTGACCGGATGCGCCTGAGGCCGGCCGTGCCCGCCGAGGACACGGCCGATCAGCCGTTCGGCCCGATCTGGGCACCGACCCGGGCCCTCGGGCGCTCGGTGCTGCTCACCGGCGTACTCCTGCTGCTCGGGGTGGCTCTGGGCCGGGTCGACCTGGCGCTGCTCGCGGCACCGTTCGCGATCGGCGCCGCGCTCCACCTGCGCCGGATCCCCACGTCGGCCCCGGAGATCACCATCCGGGCCGACGAGACCCACCTCGTCGAGGGTGGCGAGGTGGACGCCGGGCTGGTCGTCGCCAACCCGGACGCGATCGGTTACGACCTGGTCGTCGTCCGGACCCGGACCTCGCCCTGGCTGCGCCTGGAGCATTCGGACCGGCCGTTCGCGATCACCGTGGGTGCCGACGGCTGGGCCGCGATCGACCTGCCCGGCGAGGCTCTGCGCTGGGGCCGGCAGGACGTCGGACCGGCCGCCGCGCGGGCCGCTGCCTGCGGTGGGCTGCTGGCCTGCCGCCCGGTGGTCACGCCGGCGCGGGGCGTGCGGGTCTACCCGGTCACCGAACCGTTCAAGGCCGTCGAAGCGATGCCGGCGGCTGCGGGGCTGGTCGGGGCGCATCGCTCACGGCGTCCGGGCGAGGGCGGAGAGCTTGCCGGCGTACGCCAGTTCGCTCCTGGAGATCGTCTGCGCCGCATCGACTGGCGTGTCTCCCTGCGTACCCGGGATCTGCATGTGGCCTCGACCCTGTCGGACCGGGACGCCGAGGTGCTGCTGCTGCTCGACGTGCTCGGTGAGATCGGGATCTCCGGCGGGGTGCGGGGCGGCTCGTCGGTGCTGGACACCACGGTCCGGGCCACCGCCGCGATCGCCGAGCACTACCTGCACCGGGGCGACCGGGTCTCGCTGCTGGAGTACGGTGCCGACTCCCGCCGGCTGCGTCCCGCCTCCGGCCGCCGGCAGTACCTGACCGCGCTGGAGTGGCTGCTCGACGTCCGGCCCCAGCCGACCGAGACCGAGCAGTACGAGAACGTCTTCGGCGCGCACCACGTCTCGTCGTCCGCGCTGGTCGTGGTGCTCACCCCGCTGGTCGACCCGCGGGCCGCCGACATGCTCGCCCAGCTCACCCAGTCCGGCCGTTACGTGGTGGCGGTCGACACCCTGCCGCCGGAGACCGCCCCGCCGGTGAAGAACCAGTGGACCCCCGCGGCCACCCGGCTGTGGCGCATCGAACGGGAGAACGTGCTGGGACGTCTTCGGGAGCACGGTGTACCGGTGGTGGCGTGGGCCGGAGCCGGCAGCCTCGACCTGGTGCTGCGGGACGTGTCCCGGCTGGCCTCGGTCCCGAGGGGGCACTGATCAAATGCTGAGCGCGTTGTCCGGACGGATGGGCCGGTGGAAGACCGCGGTGAGGCGGGCTACGGCCGTACCGTTCATCGTCCGATGCGGCATCCTGGTCACCGGCCTGCTCGCCTTCGGCGTCGCCTGGCCGATCGAGCTGCTGAGCAGCCCGCGATTCTTTCTCACCGTCGCCTGCGTCGCCTTCTGGCCGGTGGTGGCACCCCGGGGCCGCGGGGGTACGGTTGCCGCGCTCGTGGTGATCGCCGGCTGGTTGGTCGACACCTCGGCGTTCGGCTCGCCGGTCACGCTCTGGCGAGTGCTGGCCCTGTCCACGCTGCTCTACCTGGCGCACACCCTGACGGCGCTCGCCGCGGTGCTGCCCTACGATGCGATAGTCAACTTCGACGTGCCGGGTCTGTGGCTGGTGCGTTCCCTGGCCGTCGTGGTGATCTCCGCAGTGGTGATCATCTTGGCTCTGGGATTGACTGCTGACCTGGGCGGGGACCCCTTTGAGCTGGCGACGGTGGTCGGCCTGGCCGCGGCAGCCGCTGTGACGATGGTCCTATCACGTCTGACCCGTCGTGAGTGAAATCTGAGTATTTCGTCACTTGACTTCAGCCGTTGTGATCGTCACAGAACGACGCATCAGACCCCATCCGCGCGCGACAATAGAGCGGTGAATCCGCCGCGCATAGTCGTCGTTGGAGCAGGTCACGTCGGGCTTTACGCCGCCCTCCGCCTGTCCAAGAAGCTGAACCGGAACCAGGCCGAGATCGTCGTCATCGATCCTGTTCCACACATGACTTACCAGCCGTTCCTGCCTGAGGCAGCGGCCGGTAACATTTCGCCGCGACACGCCGTGGTGCCGCTGCGCCGGGAGCTGAAGAAGTGCCGCATCGTCTCCGGTGAGGTAACCAAGCTCGAACACGCTCGTAAGACCGTCACGATCCAGCCGATCGACGGCCCCGCTTACGAGATGGAGTACGACCACATCATCGTGGCGCCCGGCTCGGTCTCGCGGACCCTGCCGATTCCCGGCCTCAGCGACATCGGTATCGGTCTGAAGACCATCGGTGAGGCCATCTACCTGCGCAACCACATCCTCGACCGGCTCGACGTCGCCGCGGTGACGCCGGACGAGGGCGTGCGCAAGGCCTCGCTGAACTTCGTCTTCGTCGGTGGCGGGTTCGCCGGCATCGAAGCGCTCGCCGAGATGCAGGACGTGGTCTCCGACGCGCTGAAGTACTACCCGGAGCTGGACCCGAAGGAGGTCCACTTCATCCTGGTCGAGGCGACCAACCGGATCCTGCCCGAGGTGGGCCCGGAGATGGGTGCGTACGCGGCCCGTCAGCTCGCCTCCCGCGGCATCGACCTGCGGCTGGGCACCTTCCTGCAGTCCTGCGTCGACGGCAGGATCGTGCTCTCCGACGGAGACTCGTTCCGCGCCGAGACCCTGGTCTGGACGGCGGGTGTGAAGCCGTCGCCGATGCTGGCCAACACCGACCTGCCGCTCGGCCCGCGCGGGCACGTCAACTGCCTGCCCACCTTGCAGGTCGCCGACAACGAGACCAGCGAGCCGCTCGATGGCGCCTGGTCCGCCGGTGACTGCGCGCAGGTCCCCGACCTGACCAACCCGGGTGGCTGGTGCTCGCCGAGCGCCCAGCACGCGGTCCGTCAGGCCAAGGTGCTCGCCGACAACATCGCCCAGGTGGTGCGCGGCGGTGCCCCGAAGGAGTACCGGCACAAGCACGTCGGTGGTGTTGCCGGCCTCGGCATCAACAAGGGTGTCGCGCACGTCTACGGCATCAAGGTCAAGGGCTACCCCGCGTGGCTGATGCACCGCTTCTACCACGTGAGCCGGATCCCGTCGACCAACCGCAAGATCCGAGTGCTCGCCGACTGGGTGCTGGCGTTCCTGTTCAAGCGGGAGACCGTGGCGCTCGGCCAGCTGCACCGCCCGCGTGAGGACTTCATCGAGGTGACCCCGCCGGTGGCGCTGCCCGCCGAGAAGGCGCCGGAGAAGAAGGTCACCGCCGGAACCCGCTGATTTGCGGCCATGGCCGTTTCCACTGCCCGGGCGGCACCAGCTACGGTGTTCGCAGGCCGCCCGGGTGGTGGAATGGCAGACACGGCCGCCTTAAAAGCGGCTGCCCCAAAAGGCGTGCGGGTTCGAGACCCGCCCCGGGCACCGAGTTCCGCGGTCGCGGCGATGCGCCGCGACCGCGCTTTGCGCTGTTCCTCACATGCGGTGACCTGCAGGAATAAGTCTCACTCTCAGGCGGCTCACAGCTACACGGTGCGGCGCTTATCGCGAGAACCGCTTACCCTTGAGTGACAGGCATCGTGCCTGACCCTCAAGGGAGGCTGGAAACAGTGAAGACTTCAAACCCGGTGCTCTCGCGACTCGGCCAGGCGGCCGAGCGGGAGCGAGCGGCCGGGTACGGGCCATCTGGGCCGGCCTCGCAGCCGGGTTACGGTCAGCCGGGTTACGGCGATCCCTACCCCACGGCAGCGGGTTACCCGTCCGCTCCTCCGGCCGTCCAGCCGATGACCATCGACGACGTTGTCGTCAAGACGGTCACGCTGCTCGGCATCACCGGCATCTCCGCCGTCGCCGCGTGGAACCTTATCCCGAACACGCTGATCGGCCCCGCCTGGATCGGTGCCGCGCTGATCGGCCTCGTCCTCGGCATGGTCATCTCGTTCTCGCGGATGGCCAACCCGGCGCTCGTGATCACGTACGCGGTCATCGAAGGCGTCTTCGTCGGCATGGTGTCCAAGTTCTTCCAGAGCATCATGGGTTACGACGGCATCGTCCTGCAGGCCGTGGTCGCCACGTTCGGTGTCTTCTTCATCATGGCCGGGCTCTACAAGGCCCGGATCATCCGGGCCACCCCGAAGTTCGCCCGCGCCATGATCGCGATCATGGCGGGTCTCTTCGGCGTCATGCTGATCAACCTGGTGCTGTCGCTGTTCGGTTTCAACACCGGCCTGCGTGACAACGGCGCCCTGGGCATCGGCTTCAGCCTGATCTGCATCGTGGTCGCCTCGCTGAGCTTCATCCTGAACTTCAACGAGATCGAGGAGGGCGTGCGGATGGGTCTGCCGCAGCGTTACTCCTGGACCGCGGCGTTCGGCATCCTGGTCGGCCTCGTCTGGCTCTACATCGAGATCCTTCGCCTGCTGAGCTTCTTCCAAGGCGGCGACGACTGACGGTTCGTCCGTCGTCACCAGGCAACGCCCGGCCCGCCTCCCCGCGGACCGGGCGTTGCCCCCGACTTACGAGAAAGCCCGCCCCGTGCCTTGGCCCCGGGCGGGCTTTCCCGTTCCCGTTGCGGTGCCGGGTATCGTCGCCGGGTGTCTGACTTCGCCACCGCCATCGAACGCCTGCTCACTCAGATCCACCATTGGGACGAGCGGCGCTGGCGGACGGCCCCGGCCGGCGGCGGGGCCGGTACTCGTTCCGAGTCCGTCCAACGGCTGGTGCAGCACCTAGCCGATCTGGGTGCCGAGGCTGAGAATTCGCCCGCGCGCCCGGTTCCGCACCTGCATGACCTGGTGCTGCGCGACCAGATCCGGGTTCTTGCCGACGACATCCTTGCGGCCGGTCCCTCCGCCGAACTGCTGGACCGCGCGACCGCGGTGACCGACGAGGTCCGCGCAACCCTCTGATCGAAGGCCCGTTGCTCCGCGCTCGTGCCGTCTGGTCCAGGCTGTATCGCAGATGCCAAGCCAGAGGGGTTTCCCGGGCGTCTAGTGGGTCAGGGCGTCCGACAGACCCGGCGGCTGGCTGGGCCACTACCGCCAGCCCGACTTTGGGCGCTGCTTGGGATCGGGTGCGCCGCCCGCGACGGCGACGACTCGGGCGGGCCGACCGAGAACCTGGCGATCAGGGAACAAGGGTGAGGTTCAGCAGGTCCAAGCCGTGGACCTGGTGGAAGCCCAGCGCGGCGTAGAGAGCCTGGGCTGAGGTGTTGTCCGGCTCGGTCTGCAGGGACACTCGGAGGTCACCTGATGAGCGGGCTTTGGTGATCACATGGTCCAGCAGGGCGCGGGCGGTTCCGTTGCGGCGGTGGGACGGTGCGACGTAGAGGTCGCGGATCGAGCAGATCGTGCCCAGCCGCAGCGAGGCGGGTAGCCGCACAGTGGTGACCAGGCCAACTGGGTGATCGTCGTGGAGTGCTGCGATCAGGTTCAGCGTGCCTTCGCCGAGTCGGGCGGACAGCCAGCGGGCGGTTGCCTCCTGGTTCGAGGGCTGACCGTAGTGGACCCGATATTCGTCGAAAAGCGCTGCGGTTTCGGTGAATCTCGGCGAGCCGTAGCTCAGGACGGTAATTCGGTGAGTCACGGTGCTTCTCCAAGCCAGCCGATGGCCACGGTGTGCCTTTAAGGCAGTCGATGGCTGCGGTGTTCCTTCAACCCGGCCGATGGTCCTGGCGATGCCTCAGGCAAATTGGCGGTTATCGCATTGATTCAGGCCGGTTGATGGCGATGGGTTCGGAAGGTCATGGCGTTTCTCCTGGTCGGAGCATCGTCGCGACGGTTGGTCAGGGGTGCGGGGTGTGCCGGGGAGTCTGGGGTGCGACAGGGGAGGTGGGCGTGGGGTCGGGTCAGGGAGAGTTCCAGGGGATCGTTTGCAGGTTGGTTAGGTCGGGGACTGGGGTTCGGTCTTCGCGGGCCAGGGTGGTGAGGATTCGGGTGGCCTCGGGGATTGTCACGTGGTGGCCTCGGGAGAGGTGCTCGTCGGGGTAGGGGGTCTCCAGCCAGAGCGGTGGGTCGTGATCCTCGTTGCGGACCTGGACGATGGCGCCGGAGCGGGAAGTGAAGACTGCCCAATTGCCGGGCGTACGCAAGATGTGGTTTTGAATGCGTTTTGTGCAGCTTTCCAAGGTTGTCAGGAACGGGCGTTCCGCGTGGCCGCGGTCGGTGGTCTCGTAGGTCATCTCCAGGACGTCCTCCTCGGGACTGCCCGGGACGATCAACTCCGATGCCGACGGGATCGGGTCTCCGGAGAAGATCGGGGCCAGTGCAGCCCAGGCCGCCAAGCGGGGAACGTCGACGGGCAGGGAGTCATCGGCGCCCGGCGAGGGAAGGGATTCCGGTGAGAACGGGGGAGCCGGGGAAGCCGAGGGGACCGGGAAAGCCGGGGAATCAGGAGAAGACGGGGGGAACAGGGTTCCGGTCAGGCGGTCCCAGGATCGGGTGATCACCAGGCGGTGGCCTCGGACGTCGGTGAGTTCCAGGCGTACGCCGGGCGGAAGGTCGTTGGCCACTCGGGTCAGTTGGGTCGCGGCGGGCCACGGAAGGGTCGCCTCGGTGGGGTACATCTGGCCGCCGGGCCATTCGTCCAGCAGGCGGGTGTCGGCGCGGGGCTGCGCCGGGCGGGACCACTCGCCGAGCGGCAGGCATAATACACCGCCGGTGACCTGTTCGAACGTCTCTCGGGACTCGCCGGGGCGGACTTCGCTGCGATGTGCGGGGGCGGCCAGGGTGGTGATCGCGTTGAGGGCGGGATGCCTGCGGAACTCGTCGACCGGCCGGAGGACGACCACCCGGTCCAAGGGGAAGCCGTCGATCTCCAAGGGCAGGACGTGCACGCTCTCACCCGGGTCGGCGGGCACCCGGTCGGCGGCGTCGAGCAGAGCGATCGCCACGTCTTCGCGGTAGGTGCCTTTGGCGGCTCGCAGCAGGGTGACCCGGCCGTACCGGATCCGGAAGATCGTGGTCATCGGGCCGTGGCCGCCCAGCGGGAAGCTCATGATCCGCACCTGGTGGTCGCCGAGCCGGGCCGGTTCGGTCTCCCGGCGATAGGCGCGGTGGATCGCGTCGAGGATCTCGCTCATCGGCCTGATTCTGCCCGCTCACCGAAACCCGGCCCCTCCCTGCTCACCGAAACGATGAGCGGGGAGACCGGGGCCGGGTGAGCAGGGAGATCGGGACGGGGAGAGTGCTGGGTTCAGCTCAGGCGTTCGAGGATCAACGCCATGCCCTGGCCGCCGCCGACGCACATGGTCTCCAGGCCGATGCTCTTGTCGTGCCAGTCCAGGGAGTTGAGCAGGGTGCCGGTGATGCGGGCGCCGGTCATGCCGAACGGGTGGCCGACAGCGATCGCGCCGCCGTTGACGTTCAGCTTGTCCAGGGGGATGCCGAGGTCCTGGTACGACGGGATGACCTGGGCCGCGAACGCCTCGTTGATCTCCACCAGGTCGACGTCGTCGATGGTCATGCCGGCGCGCCGGAGAGCCTGCTTGGACGCCTCGACCGGGCCGAGGCCCATGATCTCCGCGGAGAGGCCGGTGACGCCGGTGGAGACGATCCGGGCGAGTGGGGTGATGCCGAGTTCACGGGCCTTGGTGTCGCTCATGATCACGACTGCGGCGGCACCGTCGTTGAGCGGGCAGCAGTTGCCGGCGGTGACTCGGCCGTCCTCGCGGAAGACCGGCTTGAGCTGGGAGACCGCGTCGATGGTGACGCCCGCCCGGGGGCCGTCGTCCTTCGACACGACGGTGCCGTCGGGCAGGGTGACCGGAGTGATCTCCCGGTCCCAGAAGCCGTTGGCGATGGCTTTCTCGGCGAGGTTCTGGCTGCGGACGCCGAACTCGTCCATCTCCTCGCGGGACACGTTCTTGATCTGCGCGAGGTTCTCGGCGGTGTAGCCCATCCCGATGTAGATGTCGGGGGCCAGACCGTCAGCGCGCGGGTCGTGCCAGGTGGTGCCGTTCTTCGCGGAGGTCACGGTGCGGGCCTGGGCGGCGGCGAAGGCCGGGTTGGCCCAGGAGCCGCCGACGAGTTCCTGCGCGGCCGAGGGCAGGCCGTCGGAGCTGCCGCGGGCGAACCGGGACACGGTCTCGACACCGGCCGAGACGAAGATGTCGCCCTCGCCGGCTTTGATGGCGTGGAAGGCCATCCGGGTGGTCTGCAGCGAGGACGCGCAGTAGCGCGTGACGGTGGCACCGGGCAGGCCGTCCAGGCCGAGCTGGGTGGCGACCACGCGGGCCATGTTGAAGCCCTGCTCGCCGCCGGGCAGACCGCAGCCGAGGTAGAGGTCTTCGATCAGGGTGCGGTCGAGCTGCGGCACTTTGGACAGGGCGGCGTCGATGATCGTGGTGGCGAGATCATCGGGACGCAGATCCTTCAGCGAGCCCTTGTGGGCGCGGCCGATGGGGGAGCGGGCAGTGGCGACGATGACAGCTTCCGGCATGCGCCCAGTTTACTCACCGGTAACATGGTCGGAAGCGCGAATTTGTCACATGCTGTGCAAGAAGTGTCGGTGAACGGGAAAAACGTCACGCCGACCGGAACGACGCCGCCTTCGCCACCGCTGGATACAGGGCGTGTGCCCAGACCCGATAACCGTCCGCGGACGGGTGGAACCCGTCGTAACAGAGGGTCCCGGCATCGGCCCGGAAGACCGCACCCGTCTCAGCGGCCAGATCGACCACCACCCCACCGGCCTCGGTCACCGCCTTGGCCTGGGCCCGGGCCATCCGCCGGCCCACCAGCCCGGCGATCTGCCGCAGCGGCGGCGCCATCGAACGGGCGGCGCCGAGGTCAGGACAGGTGCCGACGACCACCTGGACACCGGCCGAGCGCAACCGCCGGACCGCCTGACCCAGATGACCCGCCGCGTCCTCGGGACTGCGGCCGGAAGCGGCGTCGTACGCCCCGATCAGCACCACCGCGACATCCGGCCGATCGCCGAGCAGTGAGCGCGCGACCTGGGTGGCGAGGTCACTGCACCGGGAGCCGGCCACCCCGACGCTGGAGAGCAGCACATGCCGCTGTCCACCGTCCGGTCCGCCGTCGGCCATCAGCCGGGCGAGCTGGCCGCCGACCGTGTCGGACAGCCACTCCACCCCGACACCGACCGCGGCCGAGTCGCCGAGCAGCACCAGGCGCAGCGACGGCGCGTTCTGTGGGCCCATCGACGTGCGCAGTGCCAGGCCCATGGTCGGCTTGGCATAACGCCGGGACCGCGCGGCGAGCAGCTCGCCGGTGAGCAGGGCGACTCCGCCCACCGCCCCGGCCAGCAGACTCGTGGCCGCGGCCCTGGCCAATCGTTCCGGTAGCCCAGCCATGTCCGCCTCCCGGGGTCAGCCGACCTGATGATCCTCTGGCGTATAGCCTACGGCCCCGCCCTGTGGGTCACCGCCGACGTTGGCCGTGGAACGAGTGCTGAACCAACGGTACTTCCGCATTCGGGCCCAGCGCCCGACCGGTGCCACCTCGGTACCCGGCGCGCGGACCGCCTCGTCGGCCGCCTCGGACAGAGCCCGGACGTCCTCGGCGACCGGAGTGGTCACCGGGTCCTCGGTGCCGAGCACAGCCAGCACGGTCGGCATCATCACCGACACCGCTCTGGCGTACCCCTCAGCCGACGGGTGGAAACGGTCGGAACTGTACATTCGGATCGGATCAGCCTCGAACATCGGGCCCAGCAGGTCACCGAGTGACACCGTACGACCGCCGGCCTCGACCACCGCGACGGTCTGAGCGGCCGCGAGATCACGGCTCCAGCTGCGGGCCAGCCAGCGCAGCGGCGGTTTGATCGGCTTGATCGCACCGAGGTCGGGGCAGGTGCCGACGACCACCCGGCAGCCGATGACCCGCAGCCGTCGCACCGTGTCGCCCAGATGGCGGACCGCGGCGGGCCGGGCCGAGGCGTGCGTGACGTCGTTCCCGCCGATCAGGATGACGGCGATGTCGGGTTCGTACTCCAGGGCGACGTCCACCTGGTACGGGAGGCCCGCGGAGACGGAACCGACGACGGCCAGCCGGTGCAGACGGACCGGGCGGCGCAGGCGGCGGGAGATGCCGGTGGCGAAGAGGGCGCCCGGTGTCTCCCGGGGACGGTGCACGCCGTAACCCGCGGCTGTGGAGTCACCCAGGATCACCAGGACCAGTGGCCGCCCACCGAATTTCGCGCCGTAGACGCCGTCCCCGCGCGGTGGTGGGGCCTCGGCCATCGGGATCACCCGGCGGGCGTCCGCGGCCTGCCGCAGCAGCAGCCCGGCGGAGAGCGCGGTCAGTCCGGCCACCGCCCCGCCGGCCGCGCCGACCACCCGGCCAGCGGTCCGGAGCCGTCGCAGGTCCGTCTCGGTCAGTCCGCGGACCCGGGTCACGTTTTCGTGGGTCCTGGTCATGGGCCTGGTCACGTCGTTGATGCTCATAGTCTCCCTCGTTGTCGCTCGAAGGGAACCATCCGGCTCGCCCAAGATCGGCGGGTGCTGTCGGAATTCGAGGCTAACGCGCGAGCGCGAGTGGCTTTTCTGGCGTAGCCACATCCCCGAGAGGGCAATTCTGGCGCAGCCACGTCATGCTTGAGTGGCGGAGAGGGGAACATTGATGGCCAAGACTTTGAAACGCGCGGCGGCGTTCACCGCGCTGGCGCGAGCACTCGGCTCGGGCACCCGGGGTGGGCCCTCGCTGGGCCAGCGGCTCGGTGCCCTGCCACGGATGATGCGGGCCACCGCCAAGGGGGAGTACGACGGGGGCATGCGCCTGGCGTTGATGGCGGCCGCCACTGCCTATGTGGTGTCCCCGATCGATGCCGTCCCGGAGATGTTTCTCTGGGTGTTCGGCCTGATCGACGACGCGGTCGCGGTCACCTGGCTGGCCGGCACGATCCTCAGTGAGACCGAGCGGTTCCTGGAGTGGGAGAGGACCGGGCCGACGCTGGGCGTAAAGTGAGTCGTGCGCTATTACGACAACGTCGTCGAGATCATCGGTAACACTCCGCTGGTCCGACTCAACAGCGTGACCGACGGCATAAGTGCCACAGTGCTGGCCAAGGTCGAGTACATGAACCCCGGTGGCTCGGTCAAGGACCGGATCGCGTTACGGATGGTGCAGGACGCCGAGGAAGCGGGCCTGCTCAAACCGGGCGGCACGATCGTCGAGCCGACCAGTGGAAACACCGGTGTCGGCCTGGCTCTCGTGGCACAGCTCCGCGGTTACAAGTGTGTCTTCGTCTGCCCCGACAAGGTCAGTGAGGACAAACAGAACGTGCTCCGGGCGTACGGCGCGGAAGTGGTCGTCTGCCCGACCGCCGTCGCCCCGGAGGACCCCCGCTCCTACTACAACGTCTCCGACAAGCTCACCCGGGACATCCCGGGCGCTTGGAAGCCGGACCAGTACAGCAACCCGGCGAACCCACGCTCGCACTACGAACAGACCGGCCCCGAGCTCTGGGAGCAGACCGGCGGGAAGATCACCCACTTCGTCGCGGGCGTCGGTACCGGCGGCACCATCACCGGTGTCGGGCGCTACCTCAAGGAGCAGGGCGAGGTGCGCGTCATCGGCGCCGACCCGGAGGGTTCCGTCTACTCCGGCGGGACCGGCCGGCCGTACCTGGTCGAGGGTGTGGGCGAGGATTTCTGGCCCACCGCGTACGACACCAGTGTCACCGACGAGGTGATCGAGGTCAGCGACTCGGACTCCTTCGAGATGACCCGCCGCCTCGCCCGCGAGGAGGGTCTGCTGGTCGGCGGCTCGTGCGGGATGGCCGTGGTGGCCGCGCTCGAGGTGGCCCGCAAGGCCGGTCCGGACGACGTGATCGTGGTGCTGCTGCCCGACGGTGGCCGTGGTTACCTCTCGAAGATCTTCAACGACAAATGGATGGCGCGGTACGGGTTCCTCCGCACGCAGGAGGGCACACCGACCGTGGCCGACGCCCTGGCCGGCAAGGCGGAGGGCATCCCGCCGCTGATCCACGTGCACCCGACCGAGACGGTGCGCGACGCCATCGACTACATGCGGGAGTACGGCGTCAGCCAGCTCCCCGTCCTGAAAGCCGAGCCGCCGGTCGTCACCGGTGAGGTCGCCGGTTCGATCTCGGAGAAGGCGCTGCTCGACGCGCTCTTCACCGGCCAGGCCCACCTGCACGACACCATCGAACGGCACATGGGTGACCCGCTGCCGATGATCGGTGGCGGTGAGCCGGTCGCCGAGGCGGTCGGTCTCCTGGAGAAAGCCGATGCCGCGATGGTCCTGGTCGACGGCAAGCCCGCCGGCGTCCTGACCAGGCAGGATCTGTTGGCCCACCTGAGCTAGGCCACCCGTTCCCGGCCCCGCTTCGCAGCCGCGAAGCGGGGCCGAACGCTGTGCTCGTCACTGATAGTCGTCGCAGTCGCACAGACAGTCCGACCGGGTCGTGGTCCGTCGCGGTTGTATGTGTCGGGACGGTGCTATCGGCCCCTCCCGAACGAAGTGGACTAAGTGGACTGATCAGGTGAAGGCGAAGCGGACAAAGGGGTAGGGATGGTCGACGTCGACGATTCGGCACCCGCCGGCATCGTGGACCGTCTGTTGTGGCGGGACGCACAGCAGATGCTCGGGCGGCACACCGCCGGCCCGGACGGTAGATGCGACTGGTGCGGTTGGCGTTGGCCCTGTTCGGCCCGGAAGCTGGCCGAACGTGCCGAGGCGGTGGCACGCCGTCCCTGGCGCGACGTGTGGACGATGCGGCACGACCTGAACAGCATGCGGGAACTCCCCGGACGACGGTCCGGAGTGGAGGAGATCGGAAACCGGTACGCCACCGGCCCGCACCACCGCAACGACGACTTCCGGAGGTACCGGCGTGACGGCAGTTGATCCTTAGAAGCTAGATACACGACGTCGCTGAAGATGCTTGACCGTCCCCCGGCAAGCACGGCTTCCCGGCCCGGGCGACGTCGCCCAGCGGTGACATCGGTTCGCCCCGCCAGCGTTCCGATATCCCGCGCCCAGACCCGTTCCAGAACCGGATCCCAGATCGGCACGCCTCCGCTGATCGAGCGCCTCCGGCCAGGCGCATCCGGTTCGGGCGGGGCGGTGGGCGGGAACACGCGATCACAGGTTCCCCCGCATTCACTCGGTCGCGTGTTCCCGCCCCACCAGCAAGGTCACGGAACGTCTGCCGCACCCCACCGCGGCAGGCGTTCCGTGACCGGATGGTGTTGGACTGTTGTCGAGTGGTCTTCTCGACAGCAGTCTGGGAATCAGATCTTTAAGAAATCAGAGCGCGGGAGTAGCGCTTTAAGAAATCAGAGCGCGGGAGTAGCGCAGTTGGGGAAGATCTCGGTCGTTGACCGGGGCGGTCCTGGTCTCGCCGTCCGGTTTCCAGCCGCCATGCTCGTAGAAGCGCCGCGCTATCGGGTTGTCGGTCAACACCCACAGCACCGCCCGAGCCTCGCCCAACTGGGCCAACTCGGTCAGCGCGTGTGCCATCAACTGCCGGCCGACCCCGGTGCCGACCCGGTCCGGGGCGACGTGGATCGCGTACAACTCGACCGCGCCCGGCGTCTCACTCGGGCCCACATAGGTGAATCCGGCCAGCTCACCGTCGTCGACGGCGACGGTCATCCGGTGCGAGTCCCGTTCCCACTTCCAGCGCTCCTGCCACCAGGCACCCATCGCCTCCGGACCACGGGCGGCGAACGTCTCGGACGGGATCAGATGCGCGTAGGCGGCGGCCCGCGAACGATGGTGCAACGCACCCACCGCAAGCACGTCCCCGTCATCAGCCGGGCGGATCAGAACGGTCATGGTCTGACGTTAGCCCCGCGGCGGCACCGGCACGCGCAGCAGATCCTCGGCGAGCACCACCGGGCCGTCGAACTCCTTGGCGGCTTCCTCCAGGAAGCGGTCCGGGTCCGGATAGCGTTGCGAGAAATGCGTCAGGACCAGCTTGCGTACGCCGGACTCGCGCGCCACCACGGCCGCCTGCCCCGCCGTCAGGTGCCCGACCTGGGCGGCCATCTCGGCGTCCTGGGCCAGGAAGGTCGACTCGATCACCAGCATGTCGACACCCCGGGCCAGTTCGAAGACGTTGTCGCACAGGCCGGTGTCCATCACGAAGGCGAAACTCTGACCGGGGCGGGCCTCGCTGACCTGCTCGATCGTCACGTCGCCGAGCCGCCCGGCCCGCTGCAACTCACCGACGGCCGGGCCCTTGACACCACGCTCGGCCAGCAGGGTGGGAACCATCCGGCGGGAGTCGGGTTCGGTGAGGCGGTACCCGTACGTCTCGATCGAATGTGCCAGCGGCAGCGCGGTGAGGCGCCCCGCTGAGGTCTCCACCGTGAATCCGGCGCCGACCGGCTCCGCCACGATCTCGGCGTTGTCCCAGTAGCTGGTGGCGTGCCGCAGACGGTCGTAGAACTCCTGGCCACCGGCCGGATAGTGGACCGCCACCGGATGCGGGACCCGGTCCAGCGAGATGCGCTGCAGGATGCCGGGCAGGCCGAGGCTGTGATCGCCGTGGAAGTGGGTGATACAGATCCGTTTGAGCGGGGTCATCGGGGCTCCGGCCAGCAGCATCTGCCGCTGGGTGCCCTCGCCCGGATCGAAGAGGATCACCTCGTCGTCCCAGCGCAGCAGGTACCCGTTGTGGTTGCGATGCCGGGTGGGAACCTGGCTAGCAGTGCCCAGCACCACCAACTCGCGCATCTTGAACTCCCGGAAATGAAGCGACCCCTGGGGATTTCCTCGCCGCAAGCAGCGAGGTCCGGTCGGACTAGGCCGGATCCCCAGGGGTCGGGTGGCTGTCTGGTTTTGCCGGGCCGCTGCCACACGGTCTCGACTTCTTTTAAAACAACCAAAGCTGTCAAGGACAGCGGCTAGCGGACAGCCACCTCACGAGTCCCAGTGCTACTCAACTCTGGACCACCTCCCTTCACGTGTACGGCCACGTTATCCACGATCAGGAGAGGGCGCCAATGATTTTGAATCACCTAGAGGCGCGGGAATATCAGCGGCGAGTCCTCGGTGTTCTCGACCACGAGTGAGGCCGGGCCGAGGATCTGCGGGTCCGGCGCGGAGACGACCTCCGGGTCTTTGCCGTGGTACGGGAAACGGTTCAGCACGTACCGCATCGCCGCCAGCCGGGCCCGCTTCTTGTCGTTGCTCTTCACCACCGTCCACGGGGCGTCCGCGGTGTCGGTGTAGAAGAACATCGCCTCCTTGGCCTCGGTGTAGTCGTCCCACCGGTCCAGCGACGCCAGGTCCATCGGTGACAGCTTCCACTGCCGGACCGGGTCCACCTGCCGGATCGCGAACCGGGTCCGCTGCTCACCCTTCGTCACCGAGAACCAGAACTTGACCAGCTTTATCCCGGACCGGACCAGCATCCGCTCCAGTTCCGGGGTCTGCCGCAGGAACTCCAGGTACTCCTTGCGGTTGCAGAAGCCCATCACCCGCTCCACGCCGGCCCGGTTGTAGTACGACCGGTCGAAGAGCACGATCTCCCCGGCCGCCGGCAGGTGCTTGATGTAGCGCTGGTAGTACCACTGGCTCTCTTCGCGCGGGTTCGGCTTCTCCAGAGCCACCACCCGGGCGCCACGTGGGTTCAGATGCTCCATGAACCGCTTGATCGTGCCGCCCTTGCCGGCCGCGTCACGTCCTTCGAAACAGATCAGCAGACGCTCGCCGGTGTCCTTGCACCAGTTCTGCAGCTTCAGCAGCTCGATCTGGAGCAGGCGCTTGTCGTGGTCGTACTCGGCACGGGACAGCCGTTCGTCGTACGGGTAATCCTCGCGCCAGGTGTCGACCGGCATGCCGTCAGCGTTCAGCAGACGCGGGTCGTCGTCCTCGTCGTCGACGACCCGGTAACCGTTCAGCTCGGCGATCGGACCTTCATAGGGCGGTGTGGCCCGTAAGTCGAACTCGGATTGCATGACTCCGATTCATACCCGCGTGAACCAAGACCACAACCAGAGAGATCAGAACACTCGGCGAACTTTCCGCCGGCGGGCCTTCCGGGCCAGCTCCGGCACCTTCGCCAGCTCGTCCCGGCCGACCTGCTCCTGCCGTCCGTACAGCACTCCGAAGTGGAAACTGTCCGTACCCAGTTCCCGCAACACACCACGGGCGACGTTCGAATCCTGGTACGCGCCGAGCCCGTCCTGCAACGCGGTAAGCGCCTTCACCAGCCGTTTCGCCGGTCGGCCTTGCTCCGGGGCGAGCACTTCGACCGCGTACCGCGCCTGTTTGAAGCCCTTGCGCGACTCGTGGATCTTCTCCTCGACGCCGGACTCCAGGGCCGCGTCCAGTTTCACGTCCGCTTTCGCCAGCACCTTCCGCGCCCGTTTCACCGGGTCAGCGGTCCGCGGCCGGCGCGCCACCAACTCGTCGACCCGATCCAGCAGATCCAGGTAGCGATCCGAGTCGAGGGCCTCCGCCAGCTCCGCCCGGCCCGTCGCGATCCGGTCATCCAGATGCGCCCGAACCCGGTCGGCGGCCGCCGCGAACTCCGGCCCCGCCTCCTCCACCAGGCCCAGCAGCTTCTCCTCCAGCACCTGCGGATCGCGGACCGCGCCCAGCACCGCCGCCAGCCAGCGCAACTCGTCACGCAGGTCCGATTCTCCGAAACTTCGCCGGTACGTCTTCAGCGTGCTGCGCAGACGACGGGTGGCGACCCGCATCTGGTGCACCGAACGCGGCGCGCCCTGACGAGCACCCGGATCGTGGCCGAGGATCGCGTCGCGCTGCTCCCCGACGTACACCGCCACGGGGTTGATCTTGTGCTTGGCCTTTTTCCCGGAGTCCTCGGCCTTCGCCTTCTCCGCGGCCAGGCGGTCGGCCAGCGCCCGCGACACCTTCGACGGGCCCTCGGCCGGGCTGGCGCCCGCGGCGAACAACCGCTGCTCCACCTCGTCGAGAACCGCCGGGTCACCGGCGACGAACTCGACCTCGACCTCCTGCCAGACGGTCTCCACCCCGGCGGACTCCGCGCGGACCTGATCCTGCGCGACCAGCGCCAGAGTCCGGCCCCCGGCGTCCTTGAGCGGTGTCTCCACCCGGTGCGTGCGCAGCCGGGCCACCGGCGCCAGCGGGCTGCGCCGGACGATCGCCCGGACCACGCCGACCAGTTCGTCCGGCACCGTCTCGCTGTCGCCGTTCAGCCGGTGCTCGGTGCGGCCCACCCCGTCACCCGGCGTCTTCAGATGCCAGCCGGCGTCGTGACCGCCGCTACGTCTGCGAAGAGTCCGGCGATTTCTCATCAACCGGAGGTCGTCGGTGTCGAAGTAGGTGGCGTCGAGATCATGGGTCTCAGCGCCGTCAGTGCCGGCGATCTCGCCGGCCCCGACAAGGTCAGGAAGCTCGAACGTTTCGGGAACGTCGTATTTTCGCTCGGTCTCGGTCGCGATCTCCACCCTGTCCATGGTGCCCGGCGTCACCGGCGCATGCACAGCCGTATCTCAGGTTGGCCTGGCATCGTGATGGCCCGGCCCGGTTAGGAGAACTGCATGGAGAAGTCCGAACGCCGTCCCGTAACTCTCGCCGCCTCACTCGCCGGCCTGCGCCTCATCGGCGCCGGCGCGGTCCTCGGCCTCGCCCTCGCGGTGCCCGCGTCGCCCGCCCTGGCCGACCCGCCCCGCCCGCCCGCCACCACGCAGGACGCCGTCGACCTCGACGAGAGCTAGAAACGGGCTCCGTCTCGCGCGTGCAGATACAGGGCACGCGCGTAATTCGCGGACGCGGCGTTGTAGTACATCGTCGCGAGCCCGACGTGGAAGCTGTTGTTGGTGATCGCGTTCTTGGCGTTCGCCGACGCCGAATAACGAATCTCAGCGTCGGACTGACTGATGCCACGGCGCTCACACCGCAGCCGGTTCATCTCCTTGCCGGTGCGCCAGGCTTCCATCGCGCTCTCGGCTTCCCGCATCATCGCTTTGGCTTGCTGAAGCAGCCCTTCAGCAAGCTCCCAGGTGTTGTGCTCGTCATCTTGATATCGGGGCGACATCGTCCACCTCCCACTCCCGCTCCTCCCGAGTCTGTGTCCTGTTTCGTCGCATGTCGACCTTTTTCGATCGCCAGCGTGAATCCTGGACGTCCCCCTTGCCGCGCCCTGATCACCCGGTCCCGCGACTCTTGAAGGGGCTGAGGACTGCTTCGGCACCTGTCGAACCATTTCGATCCTCAGAGTGAATCGGCGACATCACCATTGCCAGTGCGAGACTCGCTGACGAGCGTCGTCCTTGCGGATAGTTCTGAAGTTCAGGATTCAGAGCATGCCGGAGCTCAAGGAAGTGCAGTGGAGCGAGTTGCAGCGTGACCCTAAAGGCGTCGCTGCGCTGGCTGATGCGGGCGACGTGCGGGTTCGTCGTCGTGATGGCGCCGACCTCTTACTGACACGCTAGGACCGGATGGCAGCATCCGGTGAGGGGGCCGTCGCAACGGTCCGGGCCCTCCGAAATCTTCTTGCTCACGTGTCTCCGGAGACGGCTGCCGAATCCTTGAGCGAGGAGTTTCCGTGGCTCGGACTTCTGCCGCCGGAGTCCATCCCGCAATTCGTCGTCGAGTTCACCCGGGCGGCGCGGATCTCCGCGGAATTGGGACAGTGGTCGGTGCTCGCCGACCTGCTCCGTGGCTGGAAGGCGACAGCCGTGATCCATGCCGAACCCGATCTTCTTCGTCAGTTGAGCGGGCCGGTCGACGATGACCTCGGTGTTGTCCCCGCGCCCCTGGAGGACGACGACGACGAGCGCTAAGCGTGGGGATCGCGTGGCGCCTCCGGGAAAGCCGGGAGGCTGGGAGGCGCGATTCGCCACCTCTGAGGCGGCGAAAGGTTGGGAGAGTCTCTGCCAGACGGCTAGATCCAGTACCTGGGAGGCGTGGATCATTCTGAGCGAGCGACCTACCGCGCCGATCAATCCGGCGCGGCAGCATCGACTCTATGGGCCTCTCGCCTACCGCGAGGTCGGCGGCAAACGGTTCGAACAGTGGCAGTACGAAGTGACTGCCGGCGGCCGAATCTGGTATTGCCCTGATTCGGACCGCCGCATCGTCTGGGTCGTCGCCGCAGGTCCTGCACACCCGAAGGCGACCGACTGATCAGACTGTCTTCGCCACGCCGACCGGGCAGGTCATGCCGTTGGGGACGAGGCCTGACTTATATGACCCGTGGGCGTACCGCTGTGCCCGTCGCGCCAACGGTGATCTTCACCCGAATTTTACCGGCGGACGGCTGGCCGCGAGCACCTCATACTCGGCGTCCGTCGGGGGATGCGCGAGGTGCCCGTCGCTGTCAATCCACCGACGGAGGTTGCCGGCCCGGCTGGCGGAGCGCTCGACGCGGATGATCGCGTACTCACATGGTCTTCCTGAGGTCAGTTCCTCAACGGCCTGCGTCATCTCCTCGGGGTTCGTCACGTTAGACAGCCTGTAGACCGTGTGCATCCCCTTACTCCAGCCGATTTGATGGCGTTCCCGGTCGAGGCGTATCTGAAAAGCTTGTTCCTCGGCCTTCTTCCTCTCGGCTTCTTGGCGCTCTCGCCAGTCGTTGAGCGCGGACTTGCCGCCCATGAACGCGAATGCAGCAAGCAATACCGTGGCAAATCCGCCAATTCCATCACCGAGGTTGCCGAAGTCGTCGAACATGCTTTCACCATAGGTGATGGCGCAACCTCCGGCCACGGGTGATCTCGACGTCATCTATCCGCTGTGGCGTGCAATATCTGAACAGCCGTTGGAGATGCCTCGCTCATAGTGAAGTTGGCTGAAGTTATCCTGTAAACCATTCCGGGAATCCCTTTTTGACGTGATGCCTAGCGCTGTTTATTTCCCAATGGTGTTCAAAACTGCGACGACATTCATGAGTGGAGAACCCAAGTTCACGCAATAGGATCATCTCGGCGAGTAGTTGAGCCGATTGAAGAATAGCAAAAACCTGTTCGACTGTCTTCTTGTCTTGGCTTGCGAGCACATGCCCGATGCCGTTTCGGATTCCAGTTAATTGTCGGGTCCACTCAACTTCGTTCCCAACAACTTCGCTCATTAGGTTGTCGGTTTTGTTGAGCAACTCCTGAATGCGAAAGGAATAAGTTTTGCGGTGGGCGGATGCGATTGCGTCTTTAAGCCAATTGCGGTGTTGGGGGAGCGTGTCGTGCACCGCTTCGATGATCGCATTATTGCGGGCGCGTTCGGCGGGGGACTTTTTCTCGTATCCCGGGTTTAGGCCACGATGAAGTCCCTCAAGAGCAGACGCGATAGTGAACATCTTCTGTTGCAAGTATCCGCCGGATTTTTGGCGCCCCGAGAATATTAGATCGCAAACCGTGCTGATTTTTGCTTGCAAGGAAAACCACTTCGGTACGAGCTCCGGAAACTCAATATTCGGCGGGAATTCTTTACAGTTCATTCCGAAGCGCATGTGCTGTCGGATCTTTGCGTCTTCTTGCATTTCCATATCTGTTTTGGTGCGACGGACGGCGTAGGAAGATATCGACGGTTCAGCCGTATTTCCTTCAGGGTCATCATAGATTCCGACCTCGATATTGAAGGCCTGACAGGAGGTGCCGGTCGCGAGACTTATAAGCTGCTCAAGTGGCCGAATGTAGCGATACTCGATTTCTTCAAGTGGTAGCCGCTCGTCGAGCCGAAGTTCTATCACCTCGTAGCTCGTAAATCCAGCACTTGAGAGTCGGCCTATTTTAGAGGTCGTGCTTCTCCATGCGGTAATTTTGCATCCGTCAACGTCTGCCCTAAGTGGCGGAAGGGGTGCCAGCTCAACTGCTGTAGTCGAATTCGAAAAAGTCCAGCGATATGGGGATCGGTTTACCCATTCATTAAAGTTTGGTAGTTGAATGCTGGCGTGGTTGAAGCGGCATTCCTCAGTGCTATTGAGGTGACTTTGGCCGACTAGTGCGGTTCCCACGTTAAAAGTACTGCGTGTTTCTTCTGATCGGCTACCGAGACTTGATGACACTTTAGTTGTGAGGACATCTAGGAGAGTAAGGCAATTCCCCATGCTGGCTCCGTGCATGATCGGGATGTCGGGCCAGGTAGTGTCGTCGATATGGTTGATGCTCATATCGCTTAGACTGGATAGGCTGAGTTCCGGGGAGTGATCTCCCATTATCAGCGTGCCAGGACTGCGCCGCTTGTTCTGGCCCGGTAGCCACCACTGGCCCATGAAGGTTGCTTCGCCAACGTTTCGCACGTTTGTTGATCGTAGGGGATAATCTGAATCGGCACCACAATTAACTCGCGCGGAGCGCATCTTTCCATTGACGCGATCCTGGGGCCGCGCTACCGGAAGTGGGGCGGTGGCGCGCGCTCGCGAGATCTTCGCTGAGAAGATTGCTACTGCTTGATCCTGGTTCAGGGCGGTATCTGGCTTCCGTTGCGTGGCGCAGAGGATGTGCGTCCAACTCGAAATATTTGTAGTTAAACGGGAATGTATTTGACTGCTAGTCGAGGCTCGGATTATGTGACCCATCACGTATGGTCTATGTCATGCGTGCTGCGATCTACTGCCGAATCAGTCAGGACCGGGCCGGGGCTGGGCTGGGCGTCGCCCGCCAGGAGGAAGACTGCCGTGTGCTCTGTGAGCGCAAGGGGTGGATTGTTGTCGAGGTCTACCCCGATAACGACGTCAGCGCCTACTCGGGAGCACCCCGACCGGCCTGGTCACGGCTGCTGGCCGATGTGCGGGACGGGAATGTCGATGCGATCGTTGGTTGGCACGTCGATCGGCTCACCCGGTCGCCGCGCGAGCTGGAGGACGTCATCGACCTTGCCGACAAGTTCGGTGTCGAGCTGGCCACGGTGACGGGGGACGTTGACCTCAGTACGCCTACCGGCCGCCTGGTCGCCCGGATGCTCGGTGCCGCTGCCCGGCACGAGGCCGAGCACAAGGCCGAGCGCCAGAAACGCCAGCGGCGGCAATCTGCGGAGGCCGGAAAGGTCGCGGGAGGCGGGCATCGGCCGTTCGGCTACGAGGCCGACCGGGTGACCATCATCCCCGATGAGGCCGAGATCATCCGGGAGTGTGTCCGCCGCGTGCTGGCCATGGAATCTCTCGCCAGCATCGTCCGCGACCTCACCGAGCGCGGCATCACCACAACGGCCGGCAACAGCTTCAAAGTCACCAGCCTGCGGCAACTGCTCTGCCGCGCGAGGATCAGCGGTCGCCGAGAGCACACCCCGCGAAGCAACTGGGAGACGACGAGGCCGATCATCGGCGACATCGTTGCCGATGCGGTGTGGCCGGGGATCATCAACCCGGAGGAGTCTGACCGGGTGCGTGCGATCCTCACGGATCCTGACCGGCTGACTCGCCAACCAGGGCGTGTGAACAGCTACCTCTTGACCGGCCTGCTGATCTGCCATTGCAATGCGCGACTGGTCGGCCGGCCCCGGTCGGGCGTGCCGCGGTATGTGTGCTCCAACGCGCCCGGTTACGACTCCTGCGGAAAGACAGCGACGAACACGAAGCGGACCGATGACTACATCCGTGATCTTGTGATCGTGGCGCTGGACTCTCCCGAGTTCATCGCGTTGCTGCGCTCACAGCAAGCCCTCGGATCTGAGGCGTCGGACGCCATCAAGGATGACGAGCAGGAGCTAGAAGACCTTGCCCGTGACTGGGCGCACAAGAAGATCACTCGCCGGGAATGGATGGCCGTCCGCGTGATCATCGAACAGCGACTCGAACGCAACCGGGCGGCCGAAGCGCGGGAGTCACGCCGGAATGTGCTCCGGGGCTTCATCGGAACATTGGAGGAGATGTACGCCCGCTGGGAGCGCATGAACGTCTCGCAGAGACGCGCCGTCCTGAACGCCGCTCTGATCTCAGTCAAGGTCAACCCGGCCGACCCAAAGAAGCGGTGGGACCCAGACCGTTTCGTCCCAGAGTGGATCGCATGAGCTGAAACAGCCACTCTGTTTCAGCCGGTCTGAGTCTCCGAGTCCCGAAGCCTGTCCAGGTCAAGGGACGGTGGGGGACTCGGCGAACAAATAGGCGATTTCGCCTGGGACCGCATCGGTAGCGCCCTACAACTGTGACCTTCGGCGAGAACTACCAGCGCGGCGTTCTTCTGGGACCTCGTTGCAGTTAGAAGCGTCCGTAGATCGAGACATACGAGTCCGGTACATACGAGTCCGGCGCAATACTGCTGAATTCCTCTTTTTGCGATCAAGGCGGCTCGCTGCGCGGTCCGCGCGGCCTGGCCGTGGCCTGCCGCGCTACCCCAGCGGGGCTCCACCCCGACCGGCTGCCGGTGAGCCGCAGCCGGCATGGCTCACGACGAAGCCCGAGCCTCCGGAGAGAGCACTCGGGCTTCTGGGATGGAGGTTGCCGAACGGTCAGGCGGGAGGATCGATACGGTCAAATGCCCCTTCAGCGATCTCATACACACAGCTCATGCCACAGCTATGTATGAGGCTGAGGAGATCACCTGCCGGCTGGACGGGGAGAAGCACCACGAGGCGAGCATCTTTCGACTCGATGTGGCGGCGGTAGTCGAGCAGTTGGCCGATCGCGCACCTAACAGCCTCACGGGTGGAGACGGCCTTGGCTTCGTACAGCTCATTTGCCGTTGAGTCGTACAGGTCCGTGAAGAGATACTTGATTTCACCAGGCGGGCGAATCCGACACCGGCCTACACTGTGCCCCTTGTCGAGGAGATAGTGCTCATAGCGCTTGCTGAGTCCAGTCTCTCGCCGGAGGGCTTTGCCGCCCGTAGGCGGCGAGCGGTCGAAGCTCTCAGCGTCGCCGGCCTCAGTTGGAACCACTGAGCTCTCCGCGGTCTGCTCTACATCGGGAAATCCGGCAAGATCGGCTTCTGCGCGATCAACGGTCCCCAGCGGGCGCAGCCGGAAGACGATTACGGACCGTTCTCGGATCGGATCATCCTCGCGGACATACGGCAAGCCCGGATCCACCTCAAACTCACCGACGTAGCGGTGTAGCTTGCCGCCAGGCTGCTTGCCGCTGGCCGCGATGAATAGGTGCAAGGCACGCCCGGCCTCCTTGTGAGCCAAGACAGCCTGATTCTTCCAGTAAGTGAAGGTGTGGTCGCCCTCGGCACCCTCGCCCGTATAGAAGAAGACCGACCTGTCCGTGGACCAGCCGTCGAAGTCGTAGCCCCACTTTTCGCCCTCGTCCCGGTCGGAGTAGACGAACACGTTCGGCGTCTCAGCCGATGGCAAGATCCCGCCCTGGATCGAGCCACCCCATCGGTCGCGGCGTTCCTTACGAGTCAGGATGCTTCCTGGTGCCAAGTCGATTGCTCCCACAGCCGGCAGCGTATGCGCCGGGTGTGACAACGTCGCTCTCATTCCGCGTGGTCGATGGCTTTCTGATCGCTAAGTGCTGATGGCATAGTCGGCGTTGTGGACCGACGGACATGCTGGATCTGCGGTAAGAAGATCGACAGGGACTTGGCCGCGATCGAGAGAGCGGGTGAGCGACTGCGGTACGTGCCGTTCGTGCGGGATGTCCGAGTGGAAGGCGTAGTACTGGCGCATCCGGTTTGCTTCGCCAACGAGCAGGGCGTCGAGGCATTGGTCGTCCTCGTCCACGAACGCGACTATGAGACGGTCGAGAAGTCGGGCAAGGGCGAACGACTGAGCTAGTTGGGTCTTCCCAGTGGACAGTAGACTCGCGCCCCACCAGGTTCGCCCCCCGTGAGGTTGTGAAGTCGTGCGACGTGTTAGAGAAGTGCTCGGGTACGCGAGAGCGCAGGCGGCCGAGCTCCAGCTAGACATGAGCTGGAAGTCCAGTGAGTACGGCGGCTGGTGGGCTGCAACTGAGCCACAACTAGCGCCCCGCATCGCTGCGCGGGCAGCGGCAGCGATGGAATTCTTGCGGCAATACGCCGGTGCTGACAGTTTCTGGACTGAGAGAGCAAATGCCGTCTACCTCAACAAGGGCGACAACCAGTCTCCTGAGTCGGGCGCGCGGGCTATCGGCGAGTTGCTTCTAGCTTGGGCCGATCAGGTAGAGGCTGGCGTGGTCGAGATCGTCGGTTCTCGTGGGTGGGAAGAAGTCGGCGTAGTTAGTACCGACGTCATGGTGCAGGTTCGTCGGCTTCTTGAGGATCGGCTAGCGCATCCGGCAGCACCCATCGTTCTGTGTGGCGCAGCCCTTGAGATAGCACTTCGAGCGGTAGGCGATGCTCGAGGTGTGCCGCTCCCAGATCGCCCGACGCTCAGCACGCTGACCACAGCTCTGAGGCAGGCGGATCTCCTTACGAAGCAAGACGTCAAAGATCTGGAGCAGTGTGGAGGCCTTCGCAACGCCGCGGCGCACGGAAACTTCGAAGATCTGAGCTTGGAGAGAGCAGGCCTCATGGAACAACAAACGAACCTCATCTTGCGCCGTCTCACCGACCTGCAACAGACCGTGCATACTCAGGGTGAGTAGCCAGACTCATAGTCGATGACGAGGTATGCCGTACCGCAGTGAAGTACAGCAGCCGGAGGAACTTCGCCGGACCGCACGAGACTTCAGCAGTCGGTCTGACCTCGTACGCGACTTGATCAAGCCTAGCCGCCGCGAGTTCGCATCGGATGGCGCCTCATCCTAGATTTCCTTTGCGGCCGGACGCGCTCGGCCTGCTGGCGGCCTCCGGCCGGCATCGGCCAGCGCGCCGGCTAACTCCTCGTCTGCGAAATGTGAGATTTCCGGAGCGAAGTGGCACTGCTACCGAGGTTGCGGGCCATAGAGCCGACGCTCGAGCCCTACGATGGCGGCGTTCGTCTGGGACCGCGTTGATAGATTCCGGCGCATGGTAGTCAGTGGTGAAGTGCGGGTCGATCCGCCGATCCTGGAAGCAGCGGCCGGTGCGTGTGACGAGCTGCAAGACCGACTGCGACAAAGCAGCAGGAACATCGAGCCGGAGACCGAAGTGGCGATGGCCGGCCTGCCCGGGTGGTCGACACGAGGAGCCTTGGAATCGCTGATGTGGGCGTGGAACGACGACGCCACGCGGTTCGCCACCTATCTAGGTTCTATGGGCGACGCGTTGAACGGATGTGCGCGCGACTACCGACACACCGACCACGCCAACGCGGCACTGTTCGACATACGAGGACGGTAGTCAGCGGTGCTCATCTACACCGATCTCAGAGATGCGCGGATCGATCAGCTCAGCGCAGCGGCCGACGAGTGGCAGCGTGTCGCCGAGTTGTGCGAGGCCTTGGAGAGCGATGCGGTGAATAACCTGATCGCTCCGCTGCGAACCTCGGGCTGGGCCGGTGAGGCGGCCACCGCTGCTTTCGCCCGTGTCGAAGCACTTGACGACGAGTTCGAGGTTGCCGGACTGCGTAGCCGCACCGCGGCGATTGTCCTACGCCGAGCTGTCGAGGACTTCACCCAGCTTCAACGACAGCTTCAGGCGGCGGTAGAAGGCGCTGTCGCAGCCGGGCTGAGCGTCGACCGCGAAGGTCGGGTCTTCCCGCCCGACTTGGGATCGGCGATGCGTAATGACCCAGACCGAGAGTTGATCCATCAGCGCAACGTGCAGAACGCTGGCATCTTCGCTGACTTGTTCACCCGGATCCTGGCGGATGCTACTGCGGCTGACGACCAGGTCGCGCGGGCTCTAGGCGACCTTCAGGCGACAACTTACGGCCAAGAGGCGTGGGAGTACGGTGCGGCCAGTGATGGCGCGCGGAGCGCTGCCGGTGTGTTGGGCCTTTCCGAAGACAAGATTCCGGCCGCCGGCACCGATCCCGTGGCGGTCAACGCATGGTGGGACGGTCTGTCTGCGGACGAACGGCAGATCTACCTGACCGCCTGGCCAGACCGGCTCGGCGCACTCGACGGTGTGCCCGCCGCTGACAGGGATACCGCCAACCGGCTGGCACTGCGCGACTACATCGGTGACAACGTCAACGAAGGCAGGGATCAGGGCAACAGCCAGCACGACCGGGCGATCTACCTGCTCGGGCGGTTGGAGGACGGCGAACACGGCCAGCCCTCGATGTATCTGCTCGGCTTAGACACCACCGGTGATGGCCAGGCGATTGTGGCGCTGGGCAACCCTGACACTTCGGCGCACACTGCCGTGGTCGTTCCCGGTGTCGGCACAGAACTCGACGAGTATCGCAAAGAAATTCGCCGGGCGGAGTCGCTACACAACGAGGCAGGAGCGCTGTACCCAGGCACTTCGGTTTCGGTGATCTCCTGGCTGGGTTACGACACTCCCGGTGGTGGCGGCAGCGGCACTGATGTCGTCACCGCCCCCTTCGGCGCAAAGAGCGAGGCCGGTGCCAGGGCGTTGGACAGCTTCGTCGACGGGCTGCGTGCCGGTCACGAGGGGCCGGCAACACACGTGACCGTGATCGGGCACAGCTACGGGTCGACTGTTGTCGGCGAAGCCGCCCGCCCCGGCAGCGGTTTCGCTGCCGACGATGTCATTGCCGCAGGTAGCCCAGGAATGCGAGTGGACAACGCCGGTCAGCTCACTACTGGCGCTGCCCACACGTGGGCGACTGCCGCGGGCGATGACAACTTCGTCGCCCGCCCGGAGAATAGTTCGTCGTGGCTCGGCATCGGCGGAGCGGAAGCCGTCAAGCTCATCCACGGGCCGGCACCGCACGACCCCGCATTCGGCGGCCAGGTACTACACGCTGACAGCCACGGCCACAGCGGCTACTGGGACTCCGGCCGGAACATCCTGAAAGCGCAGGTCGCCGTCATCACCGGTGATTACGAGCGAGCCCACCTCTATGGGAAGGCCCCGTGACAGTGAAACGCCGACATATCGCAATCCCGGCACTCGCCTTGATCACGGCACTGACCCTGGCCGCAGGCTGCTCCACCAACGACCCGACAGATAAGGATGAGCCGTTGCAGACCGCAATCCTCGCGGAGATCACCCAGCAGGTCACCGCCGACGCTGACAACGTGGCAGGCGCAGCAGGCACCGAACTGATCAATTGGAAGACCACTCCAACACCGTGCATGGGCGCCAACGGCGAGTTCGCCGACGACGACCGCTGGTACCTCACCGCTGGCGGCAACCTCAAGGTGGCACCCCCCGATCAGGCCGCCGCCCTCCAGCGCATCAAAGCCTCTCTGGAAGAACAAGGCTGGGAGATAACTGACAACAGCACGTTCGCGGACGGGACGCGCGGCAACCTGGACGCGACCAACCCGACCACCCGGCATGTTGCGACCATCACCACCACCATGGACCTACAGCACGTGACGGTGTCTATCAGCAGTCCTTGCTACATGCCGGCACCCGGAGAGAATCCCCTCAAGGGTTGAAGACCGTTCAAGACTGCCGCGCCGCTTCGCGACTTGCCATCGAACACTGCGGTTACGGCGGTGCCGGTAGTTGCCGAGCGCAGCGCCCTCAGTCAATGCGGGTGCCGGTCCCGGTATGGCGGGCGTGTGAGCGCGCGGCGACAAGATCGAGTAGTCCGCGCGAAGTCCGCCGAGGCAGCAAAACACTGTCAGATCTTGGCTGACGTTTCCACAGTTCAGCGGACATCCGAGCAGCTAGATCAACGATCTATTGATCTCATAACCCGTCGGTCGCGGCGGGTTCGAGTCCTACGCCCGCCCTCAGGAAATTCTCTTGGGGCACACCAAGATCAAGGGTGTCTTGCACCCCTCGGGGGCCTTCGGTTCTCACCGGTCGTCACCACGTGAAGGTCTGGGCAGTGCCTTCTCGGCACTGCCCAGACCTTCACGCGCCATCGTTATCCCCCTGTCTCCTTTCGTTTTGCAGCTCAATCAGCGTTGAGGGACGGCGGGGACACGGGGGACAGGGGAGACAATGCCCGTCTGTCGCTGTCGTCTTCGTTGGACGGGTTGACCGCTAGGCCGGTTGCGGCGACGAAGGCTCGCAGCGCGGCGGACAGGGCCGGAACCATCGGGTCCTCGACGAACAGGAAGCCGTGGGCGCCCATCGTGCTGGCGAGCACGTTGGCCATCGCGTCGTAATCCAAGATCGGCGACAGGTTCTCGGTGGTGACGGTCATGGTCACTCCTTCGGATTGTCGGTCCGGCAGGGATGCCGGCGGCCAGGGCTGTCTCCCGCAACAGGAGGCACCCCTGGCCGCCGGTCGGCTGGCCGTCTCCGGATTTCGGCGTCATTCGAGCCGCCGCCTCGCACTGGGATCCAGCGCAGGAATCGTTCGATCAAAGCTCCGATTGGCTCGCTACGCAGAGGCCCCATTGCGGCTTGATCGAACTCGCTCCACATGACGACGTGCAGCAGGAACGGCTCATCGCCAACCGACGCGATGAGCTGTTCCCTGGCGGGATTACACGGCCACGCCGTCTCGCAAGCCAGGCAAAGGTAGTTGCGCCGGTCTGGCTCGTGCCTCAGCTCGACCGATTCGTCGAAGCTTCCGGTCATCGACTGCGCCACATCTGCTTAAACGCGGATATCTCTTCGGTTGGGCCGCAGGTCAACGCGACGTCATTGATAGGGATCTGCTTCAAGTGTTCCCTCCGAGGGGGTGGAAACTGAACTAACCCACCAATGTTCATTCTTGTACAAGCATGTTCATGAACGTACAAATATGTAGTTGAGGTTTTTTGGTCGATGTAGGTCATTTAGCCTGACGATGTGATTGAACCGGATGGGCCAGTTCCGCCCTACCGTCAGCTCGCCGAGATTCTTGCCGAGCGGATCGAGCGTGCGGATTGGCAGCCGAACCGACCCATTCCTAGCGAGTTGCAACTCGTCCAGGAATTCGGTGTTGCGCGCGGGACCGTGCGCCGCGCCGTGGCAGTTCTTCGAGAGCTTGGCCTGGTCTTCACCGTGGCTCATCGTGGAACGTACGTTGCACCCTCGCCGCCCGAAGTGGATCAGTGATGAGCGTGCAACGCACGGTGCCGTATTTACGGCTGCCCTAGTGTGACGCCGTTCCTTCCGCGGTTATGGAGCATCGGTTTCGTTTAGAACCCACTGCACGTAGGCGGGATTGCCGTCGAACGTCATTGCGGCGACGCACGGGACCTCGTACGGATGCTCGCGGTTTGCCCGCTCGATGATCTGGGGCACAAGGCTGCGCCGCGTGTGCAGCGCAACCCGCGCCTCCGCCTTGTCGTAGATCTCGCCTTGCCATCGGTAGATGGACCGGACGGGCGTGATGTTGTGGCCCGAGGCGGCGATCCGGTCGATGACCAGGCGTCGAGTGAACTCGACGAGCCATTCGGCCTCGGGTGCGGTGACGATGACCTCGCAGACCTCGTCATTCATGCCGATATCTCCTGCTCGCGGAGTGCGGCGATCGTGTCGCGGGCGTCTTCCTCGGTTCGGGCCATGCCGCCGTACCCGGTGACGATCTTTCCGTCGTGGCTGAGGCCGACCCATCGGCCTTCAAGCCGTTGACCGTGCGGGTGCAGCACGAAGTAGAAAGTGCCCTTGGACCTGATCGAACCGTCGTCAGCCACGTACCACCCCATGAGGACTTCGTTGTCCCAGACGCGCAGCTCGCCGCGCCAGTGGTAGCCGCCGTCTTCGATGGAGATTCCGCGGGTGGTGGTCTGAAGGTTGATCAGGTCGCCTTGCTGGCGGAGTTGTACTTCCTGCGTGGTGATGACCTCCTCCGAATCCTTGAACGTCTGCCACGACGCCCACCAGTCGCCGGAGAGATTCACTTTGTGGCTCGGGATGCCGGCTAGCTCGCCGACCGAAATCTTGAGTGCGTTTGCGATCGCCACGGCGACCGAGAGCACAGGCTGTTGCTCGCCCGCTTCGTAGCGTCTGATCTGCCGTTTGTCCACGCCAGCGGCTGCCGCGAGGTCGGTCTGAGACATGCCCAGTTCCGCTCGCCGCTGCCTCAGCACGTCTGCCATCTCCATGCCTTCCATCGTGCGGGGACGGATGAGTCCCCGCAAGGAGACTCCTCAGTCCGTATTGAGGACGGATCAGTCCTTGACATAGGGACTGATGAGTCTCCATGCTTTCGGGGACGAAAAAGTCCCTTCAGGGGGACTTTCAAGTCACATCCGTGTCTTGTCGCTGGCTGGCGTAGCTATGGCTGCCTGGCTGGCGCCCCATCCCGGAGGACATCTCGTGAGCAGGCTTCATCACCAGAACGGCGACGAGCCGTCGGCAGCAGAGCTTGATGGGATCGAGGCCGAGTGGCCGCTGATCGCCGCTGAGCTGGACGTACTGGACGCTGCAATCGCCCTGATCATCGCTACCGACCGCGGCGGACCGTCCGAGTTGGACTGGCGGCGCTTCCGTAGGGCCGAGACCCGTGCCTTGACTGTCGCCGCCGAGCTGGCCTCGCGGCCCGTCACATTGAAGGCGGTGGCGTGATGCGTAAACCGACTGTCTCGGGCCGGGTCTGGGCCTATATCGGTGCCGCGCTTGGTGGCACGGTCTCTATCGCCGCGAACGTCGCGCACTCCTATGTCCCGCCCGCAGACGCCCCGGCAGCGTGGACCCCGCAGACCGGCGCGGTGGTCGGCGCGATCTTTTGGCCGGTCGCCCTGTTTGTGGTGACCGAGATTCTGGCCCGCGTGGTGTGGCCGTCCGGCAAGGGCTGGATGGCGATTCGGTTCGGTGGCCTGCTGCCGGTCGCCCTGGTGGCCGCGCTCGTCTCGTACAAGCATCTCGCCGGGTTGCTGCGCTTTTACGGCGAGGACGCGGTGACCGCGCACCTCGGCCCGCTGGCCGTGGATGGCCTGATGGTCATGGCCACCGGGGCGCTGCTGGCGACCGCGCGACGCACCACCGAACCCATCGTTCCGGCCGTCGCCAAGGTGACCGCTCCGGTAGCTTCTACGGTGCCTGTGTCCGCCGTCGCGCCCGTTCCGGTCGCTGCGGTTCCGGAGGTCAAAAAGACCGCTACACCGCGTGTCATGCCGCGTCCCGCGTCAGCCGAGAACGTGGCCAAGGCCGCCGCGAAACTGCCCGGCGCGACCATCGCCGAGATCGCCGCTCGGGCCGGTGTGTCCGTCTCGACCGCGCGGCGTCATCTGCCCGCTCAGCGGGTCACCGATGCGTCACCGTTTGCACCGGTTGCTGCGGAAACGCCTGCTCTCGCTGCTGCCTAGCTTCGCCCGGTGACGCGGCCCCACGCCTGCAAGCAAGTGCCGCGTCACCGGCCCTCCTGTCAGTCACCAGACCTCTGGAGAGACCCCCATCATGACCGGTCCATTCGCCGCTGTCTTCGTCACCCTGTACGTGGCTCACCAGGTCGCGGACCACTGGATTCAGACCCAGTATCAGGCCGACTGCAAGGGCCTGCTGGGATGGCCCGGCCGGATCGCCTGTGCCGCTCATGTCGCTACCTACACTCTGACCAGCCTGGTCGCGCTGGTCGTCGTGGCGCTGTCGACCGACCCGGACCTCAACCCCGGCCAGGTCGCCATCGGGCTCGCGATCTCGGCGGTCACGCACTACATCGCCGACCGGCGCACCCCGCTCAAGCGCCTTGCCGACCTGGTCGGCGCGGGCCAGTTCCACGCCCTCGGCGCGCCGCGTCCTGGCCGGGACGACAACCCGTCGCTCGGGACCGGTTCGTACGCCCTCGATCAGTCCTTCCACTACCTGTTCATGTTCGTCGCCGCGCTCGTGATCGCCGCCTGAGACCGGAGGACAGACATCGTGAGCATCCACCCCCACCACGAACCCGACGACTTCGACCAGATCGCCGAGGCTGAGGTGGTCGACCTGGCCGAGGCACGCACCCGCCGGACCGGAACGGCCCGCGACGCGGCGCCGGCCGAGGTCGCCGAGGATCAGGACCACGATGCCGAGACGGTCGACGACCGCCCGGCCACCGAGGGCGGCCCGGTCGACACGGCCGAGGACATCCCCCAGGAGATCCGCCTGCGGCAGCGCGAGCGCCGGCCGATCCTCGCCGACTGGGCACGGTCGTGGCGCGGCTTCACGGCCGCCGCCCGTCACCAGACCAAAGACGCCGGGTACGTGATCGCCTATCACGCGGTCCGGTCACCGAAGTACGCCGCGAAAACGGCTCTGTGGGCGCCAGTCGGCCTGTTCCGGGGGATCGGCCAGTCCCTGCACTGGGCATCCGCCGAAGAAGGCAACTGGGACCTGCGGCAGGCCGCCGCGTCACGAGGTGAGGCCGACCTGTGGCTGAAGCTCGACGCCCGCCGTCAGCGGCAGTCCGTGTGGCGCTGGTGGATCCTCGCCGCCGCTGTGGTGGCGATCGTGGCCGCGCTGGCCGTGCTGGCGTTCGCGCCGGTCTGGTGGCGGTGGGTCGCCCTCGCCCTGGTGGTGCCGTTCCTGGCGACGCGGGGCCGCCCGGCCGACAAACCTCTCACCGACCGGGTGTCCGAGAGCACCCGGTACCGCAAGCTCACGGCCGAGCTGGTGCGCCGCGCGCTCACGTCTCTTCAGATGGCCGCTATCAATTCCGCGGTGGCCAAGGACGCGAAAGCGATCAGCTTCCCGGTCGACATCCACCGTGACGGCCCCGGCCACCTGGCGATCGTGGATCTGCCGTTCGGGGTGGAGGCGTCCGAGGTGATCGCCCGGCGGGGCAAGCTCGCCTCAGCGATGCGCCTACCCCTGGACCAGGTGTGGCCGGAGCCCGCGCCTGGTCACACCGGCCGCCTGGCCCTGTGGGTCGGCTACGAGCCCGCGTCGCTGATGAAACAGCCCGCGTGGCCGCTGCTGGCCGAGTCGGCGAAGGTCGATCTGTTCAAGGCGTTCGCGTTCGCCACCACCCCGCGCCTGGACACCGTCACGGTGGACATGATGTACCGCAACTTCCTGTTCGGCGGACAGCCCGGATCCGGCAAGACGTTCGCCCTGCGCGACCTGATCCTCGCCGCCGCCCTGGACCCGCGCGCCGAGATTCGGGGCTACGAGTTGAAGGGTGTCGGGGACTTCGCCGTCCTGGAACCGGTGATGGCCGAGTACGGCAACGGCTTCGACGACGAAACCCTCGCCAAGTGCTTCGCGTTCATCGAGTGGCTGTATGAGGAGGCCCGCCGCCGCAGCAAGCGCATCGAGCACTACGCCCGGATGGGCAAGGCACCCGAGAACAAGGTCACGCCCGAGCTGGCATCTCTGAAGGGGTCCGGACTACACCCGCTCGTTGCCTGGTTCGATGAGCTGCAAGAGCTGATGACCAGCAAGTACGGCAAAGAGGCCGGGGAGATCCTGGAGAAGGTCATCAAGCTCGGCCGGGCGCTGGGGATCATCATCCTGATCGGTACGCAGATCCCGGACAAGGACAGCCTGCCGACCGGCATCACTCGCAACGTCAACTCCCGGTTCTGCCTGTCGGTGGCCGACCAGACTGCGAACGACATGATCCTCGGGACGTCGGCGTACAAGAACGGCTACCGGGCGACGGTGTTCCGGCCGGTCGACGAGGCCGGCTGGGGCATCCTGCGCGGCTTCGGCCCCGGCGCGGTCGCGGTCCGCTCGTACTACGTCGACACCAACGCCGCCGCCCGGATCGTGGCCCGCGCCATCGCTCTGCGCACAGCGGCCGGCAATATCCCGACCTTCCCCACCGACCGGGAAACCGGCCCGCAGTACAGCGTCCTGGACGACCTGGCACGAGTGTGGCCCGGCGACGAGAAGTCGGCATGGAACGAGACCCTGTGCACGGCGCTGGCCGAGCTGCGGCCCGACGTGTACGGCGGCTGGGAGGCCGCCCAGCTCACCACCGCGCTGAAGCCGCACGGCGCGATCAAGGTCGCCGATGTCGGCAAGCGCATCGACGGCAAGGCCGCCACCCGGCGCGGCATCAAACACAACGAACTCCTCACGGCCATCGCGGAGCGTGACCGCAAACGGGCCAAGGACTGACACCTCCAGGGCTGCTAGCGCTAGCACCTCGCCCTGCTATCGCTAGCAGACCCGCTAGCACCTGATCAAGATCCTGAGCTGCCCGCTAGCGGATAGCAGCTCACGGCACCGTGCACCCAAAAACAGGCCCCGGAGGCTGTTGTGGACCCCCAGCTCACCGCCGCTATCACCCTCACCCTAGCCCTGATCGCCATCACCGTTGGTTACGTCATCGCGTGCTGGATCTGGCCGTTCAAGTCCCACCGCAAGTGCGACGGCACCGGCAAACGCCGGAGCCCGTCCGGTCGCGCGTTCCGCCTCTGCCGCCGCTGCGACGGCACCGGCCGCCGCCTGCGGGCCGGGCGCTGGATCTACAACCAGTTCGCCCGCCGCCGCCGGGACGCCCGATGACCGCCCGCACGATGGCCCGATTCCACCGGGCCGAGACGCCGCATACCGACTGGTGCGCCCGCGATCACCGCTGCGGCATCGACGTACACCGGTCGCCGGAGTTCATCGCCGACGGGCCGATCGGCGGCCGGGCCGTCATGACCCGCGTCCGGGTCGCCGAGGTCGACTACGCCGAGATCCGCATCCGCGTCCCGCTCTCCCGGACCGAGGACACCGCCCGCCGCCAGCTCGGGACCGCGCTGCACCTGTGCCGGGAACTGCTGGCCGCCATCGCCGCGATCCGGCCGCCCGCGTTGCGAGGCCGGGCCGGGCGGCCCGCGCTCGACCGGAAGACCCCGTGACATGAGCGGCGAGCACTGGATCGGCGCGAGCAAGGCCCTCGGCCGGTTCGTACCGGCCAACGGCCTTTACCCGCACATCTGCGAACAGGCCATCGCCCCCGAGGACACCCTGTCCGGCTCGCTGTTGCAGATCGCCCGGTGGGAGAAGGCCCGATTCTGCGCCGCGTGCGCCCTCGAACAGCACCGCAAGGCCCACCCGTCCACACCCGACACCCGGAGGCCGAACCCCATGCCCGACACCGAGAACCTGCGCGAGGCTGCCCTCGCCGCCGCCCGGCGCGGCTGGCACGTCTTCCCGCTCCGGTCCGACGACAAGCGGCCCGCGTTCCCCGAACACCCCGCCGACGCTTGCACCGGCCGTGACCCGCGCTGCCGCGACGGCCACACCGGCTGGGAGGCCCGCGCCACCGTCGACCCCGACCGGATCCGGCGCGGCTGGTCCGCGACTCCGTACGGCAACGGGATCGCCTGCGGGCCGTCCGGGCTGGTCGTCGTCGACCTGGACGCCTGCAAGCCCGACCAGACCCCGCCGACCGGCTGCCCGTACCCGGAGGCCCGGCACGGGGCCGAGGTGTTCGCCGCGCTGTGTGAGGCCGCTGGACAGCCGGTCCCGGTCGACACGTACACCGTGACCACCGGCCGGGGCGGTACGCACCTGTACTTCCGGCACCCAGCCGACGGTCCGGCGCTACGCAACACGGCCGGGGAGCGCGGCAACGGCCTCGGCTGGCTAGTCGACACCCGCGCCCACGGCGGCTACGTCGTCGCGGCCGGGAGCACCGTCGCGGGCCGCCCGTACACGGTCGCCCGTGACCTGCCGGTCGCCGACCTGCCGAATTGGCTCGCCGAACGGCTCGCCCCGCCCGCGCTGCCACCACAACGCCCGGTCGTCATCGACCTGCCGACCGGCAGAACCGGTGCCTACCTGGACGCCGCCATCAACGGGCAGCTCGACATCCTGCGCCGGTCCGCGGAGGGCGAACGCAATCACACCCTCTACGTCTCCGCGATCGCCCTTGGCCAGCTCGCCGCTGGGGGAGCGCTGCCCGTCGACCAGGCCGCCGCCCTGCTCGAAGAGACGGCGCTGTCGATCGGGCTCTCCCGGTTCGAGACGCTGCGCACGATCCGGTCCGGGCTCGCCGCCGGTGCCCGCCGCCCTCGGACGGTGGCCGCATGAGCGCCGCGCCGGCCGATCGGCCCGACCGCCCGAACCTGCACGTCGCCGGTCCGGACGACGCCGCCGAAGTCCTGGCGGGCGACCAGGACCGGCCCGCCCGGATCCGCACCTCATGGACCGCCGCCGACATCATGGCCATGGAGTTCGCCCCGCCGAAGTGGGCCGTGCCCGGCGTGCTGTCCGAAGGCGTGAACCTGCTGTGCGGGCCGCCCAAGGTCGGCAAGTCCTGGATGTCGCTCGGCCTTGGTGTCGACGTCGCTCTCGGTGGCAAGGCGTTCGGCTCGATCCCGGTCGATCCGGGGCCGGTGCTCTACCTCGCCCTGGAGGACACCGCCCGCCGCCTGCAAAACCGGCTGGGCAAGGTCCTCGGCCAGCGCAAGGCCCCGGCCGGACTCACCCTCGCCACCGAATGCCCACCGCTACCCCAGGGCGGCGACCAGGCCATCGCCGCGTGGCTCGACCGCAACCCCACGGCACGAATGGTCATCATCGACGTATTCGCCAAGCTACGCGGTAACTCCGCACCCGGCGCATCCGCCTACGACGCCGACTACGCCGCCGTCGGCCGGGCGAAGAAAGTCGCCGACGACTACGGCGTCGCATTCGTGCTGGTCCACCACGTCCGCAAGGCCGGATCCGACGACTTTCTCACCGAGGTTTCCGGCACCAACGGCCTCGCCGGAGCCGCCGACGCGACCCTCGTCCTCAAACGAGCACGCAACCAGGGCGACGGCATCCTCCACATCACCGGCCGCGACGTCGACGAAGCCGAATACGCGCTTAACTTCAACGCCGACCTCGGCGCATGGCAGATGCTCGACGGCCCCGCCGAGGACCACCAGATAGGCGAGACCCGCGCGACCATCCTGCGGTTTCTTCGCACAGCTCCCGGCAGCACACCCAAGGTCATCGCCACTGGGGTCGGACTCAGCTACGACAACGTCAAGCGGACCTGTCAGCGGATGCTCGCCGATGGGCAACTCGCCGCCGATACCGGCGGCCGGTACCGCGTCCCCGGTGTCCCTCCTGTCCCCGGTGTCCCCCAACATGCCCTGACCGGCGAGAACGAGGGAGACGACCGGGGGACGGCCGAACTCTGGCCCTGATCAGGCCACAGCGCTGAAACAGGGAGCTGTGCTGCTGTTTCAGCGCTGTCGCCGGGTCGCTAGAGATCTTGGCTCAGTGTGGTTCTCAGGCTTTGAAATAGCGGATTCGATGGGAAGGCTGTTGCTGTTGCGACTTGCGCTTGTCGACGCGGGAAGTGTGACCCCGGTTGTCCGTGTGCCTGCCGACCTGGAGGCGATCCGAGCCGCCGTGGCGCGATCAAGGGCAGAGCAGGGTTTGCCCCCAAAGATCGAGGACGCCGAGGTTCTCGGACGGATGGCGGTTCTATTCAAGTTAGTCGATGAACCGGCGACGCGGGTCCGGGCACGGCGCGAAAGCGGCATCCGGAGTGCTGCTTAGCTTATTAGGAGAAGCGCGAAACGCCCCGACCGGATCGGTCGGGGCGTTCGTCGTTCAAGGGCATGGCCAGTGCAAAGGCTAGGCCTATTATGCAAGCCCTCGACTAGAGGCTCCAAACGTTTTCTAGCGCTTCTTGGGCCAGGTTAAGGCCGCGAGTTGCGATCTGTGCCTCCGACGGAAAATCAACTACATCAGCTGACCAGGATTCCAGATCTGGATCGAAATAGGCGCTTCCCTTTCGGAGTGCGGCCAGCTTTAAAGGTAGCTTGGCGTCTCCCAGTTCGCTATTCAAGGCTTTCGTTAGAAGGGTGAGATTTCCAATTGAATATACGGAATCTTGCCAATATTCGGTGCCCTGGGATTGCGGCTTTATGTGCTCAATAGACCACGATTCGAGATTCTGTCCCGCCGGCAGTATCTTGTGCCACTTTGCGAAGGTCATCAGAACGTAAGCAACAAACATCTTTCGTGCTCGCAGCTTTTGCGCTTCGCTCAAGGGTAACTTAGGGGCATAAAAGATCCCTCTGAAGGCTGAAATGGCGGGATCACGATTAGGGAGGCCTGCTCGAAGTTTCTCCTTTAAATCGTGGATTGCATCCGCAACTTCCTGCTTAGTATTCGCATTTTCGAGCGTAACGGCAAACTTGTTATAGCGCCGCCGTGTCCCGCCGGTGGAACTGCTGCTCGTCAGTGCCGTAAATTGAAAGTGGAAGTTCTCTAGCAGGCGCAGAACCTCAATGAGCTGACCTCTGCTCAAGAGCTTCGTCTCTTGGTACTTCCGTGCGGTGGCAAGAATGGCCGAATTTGCCACCGAAACCTTAAATATTGCGAGTGCGCGTACGCTGTCAACGAACTCTGGCACAGCGAGAGCGTTACGTTCGTCGTGTTTCGCGAGCTCAGTCCGGACGTGTTCCGTTTCTAACCACCGGTATGTAGAGGCATCCACTTCCAGTTCTTTTAAGTAGGATAAAGTTTTTGTCGCGCCTGATGCTACTGAATTACTAATCTTCTTGAACAGTTCTGGCTCAGTGACCGCGACACGGCGAGAGTTCCATGACTGCCAGATGAATCGATCGACGTCTGGATTTATGCGGCCCTCTTGCACGCTGTCAACGATGCGCTCCCAGCGGGTAGCGATGGCGTCGCGGTCAAGCGCATTCTTCGCTCCGCTCCGAACTAGCATGTTCTTCACTAGATCGGAAAGCAGGAGATCGGCACCTCGGGTATTGAGGGTCTCGAAGATTAGGAACCCATCCTCCTCTGAGGCTAGCTCAACCTGAATTACCCGCGCCTTCAGGACGTTTGATCGAATCAATTTCAAACGTTCAAGCCGATCGTCTAGCGAGCGATCCTTGAGCGTGTCGATGATCTTCTTCTCGAAGAACTTTCGCGCTTCTCCGATGCGCTCGGCGCTTGCGTTCCACTTAACGCCGGAAGGAATCGCATCCGGTTGTTGAATATGTTCGTAGAACATGTTCTCCGGGCGGTGTAAGACCCGGTGCTCTTCGCCGTCGTCGTCGGCAACAATGAGATACTTCTGCGTGGCATCTGCTTGGCTTTTGGCGGGACTTGAAACTCCGTGGGTTCCCGCAGTTGTCTTGCTCAGGTCGAGGAGGGCGTCTCGAATTACCGAAAGTATAATTGCACTTGTAGTTAGCCGCTGCTGCCCGTCGATGATCGAATATGTGTCATTGAATAACTCCCTCTTCTTGCTCACCCATGTCACGGTGGATCCGAAGAAAAAGTCACCTTGCGCCAACACCACATCGTGCCAGTAGTCCTCCAGTTGGTCTGACGACCAACTGTATGGGCGCTGAAAATTGGGGACCTCATATAGGCATTGTTGAAAGCAGGTTTGAATAGTCCTAGTTTGGCTCTCGATAGGAATTAGCTCGATACTGCCCGCTGGTTCCGCCACGGATGCTCCCACGTTGAGATTTGACTGAGCGTAGCTAGTGAGAGGCTACCGGTCACATCCATCGCCGGCAGTATCTATCTCGGCATTGACCTGCCGCCGTCAACGTGATGCGGGTACGGCGGATAACGTTGCGCCCTCGTGGCTGCCTGCTGGGTCCTGTCTCGTTGCTGTAAGGCCGGCGGCGCAGATATGCAGGTCAGCAGAGCAATGCTGCGCTGCTGACCTGCATATCTTCCGGCCTGAAGGTCGAACCTTAAGAACTAGCGTCGGTGAACTCCGGAGGGGCACAGTAATTGAGCCCCGTAGGTGCGGTATGCAATTACCCATGCGTGCCCTTGGTTGCCGGCTGTGGGTGGGTGGTTACGGGTGGGGATAATCGGCGGCTGTGAGGGTGGTTCGTAAGTCGTTGGCAGTGGTGATGCTGGCCGGCTGTGGTGGCCTTCTGGTGTGGATGTTCTTTGGTCGGGCTGCTGGTGCTGGGTTAGTCGGGAATTCCAATGTCGTGGGTGGGATCGCGGGCTTAGCGGCCTTCGCGGTGTCGGCGTTGGCTGTCTGGCCGAGGAAGTCTGCGGCCGAGGTGGTGGAGCTCCCGGCGGCTGCGGAGGGGTTGCTGGCCGCGGAGGGGTATCTGGCGCGGGAGACGCTGGCGTACTGGCGGGAGCAGGCGAAGAGGCGACGGATTACGACGCCGGCGCCAGCGCGCGTGTCGTGGCAGTGGGCCGGGCCGGACGTGGCTGCGCCGCCGTCGGAGGTGGCCGGTGATGAGAGCGTTGTGGCGTTGCTGTCCGACCGGGTGGTGTCGCAGTTGCGTCGGGATTTGTATGAGGTGTTGCCGGTTCCGGGCCGGATCGTGATTTTGGGTGGTCCGGGTGCGGGGAAGACGACGGCGATGTTACTGCTGCTCATCGATGTGCTCGCTGCTCGGGCTGACGCTGGGCAGGGGGCGGATGAGGCGCTGCTGGGGCCGGTACCGGCATGGTTGACGTTGGGTGGCTGGGATCCCGATGCGGCAGGGTTGCTGGACTATGCGGCGTCGGTGTTGAACCGGGACTATCCGGGGCTCGCCGCGCATGCCGGTCCTGGCACTGCATCGGAGTTGTTGCGGTCGGGCCGGATCGCGTTGTTCCTGGACGGGCTGGACGAGATGCCCGACGGGGTTCGGGGTCCGGCGTTGGAAGCGATCGACCGGACGGCGTCAAGGGTGGTCCGGGTGGTGGTGACCAGTCGGCCTGACGAGTACCAGACGGGTAGCGAGTTGCATCGGTTGTGGGATGCGGCGGTGATCGAGGTCCAGCCGGTCGACCTTGAGCATGCGTGCGAGTTTCTGCTGTTTCAGCAGACGGGTGCCCGCCGCGCGGAGTGGGAGACGGTCACCGACCACATGCGCAGCCACCCTGACGGGGTCACGTCGCGTACGCTGCGCAACCCGTTGGCGCTGGGTTTGGCTCGCGACATCTACACCCACACCGACGCCACTCCGCAGGCTTTGCTCGGCTATCCGAACTCTGATGCACTGCTGAAACACTTGCTGATTCGGTCGCTGGCGGTCGCCTACCCCGATCCTGACGAGCGGGCTCAGGCGGTGCGCTGGTTGTCGTGGATCGCCAAGAATCTTGGTGGTCACCGCGACATTCATTGGTGGGAAATATGTGAATTAATAGCCAACGCCGACCCGAACTCGCAGACGTTGCGAAACGCCATCGGCCGCGTGGCCCGGCTTACGGCCTTGTTTGTGGGCGGACCGGTAGGCGGCATCGGGAAGAATCCAGCAGCGCTCATCTTGCGTAGGCCAACCCGTCAAGAGATCCGAAATATGATGGTGACGGGTGTTTGGTACGGCCTTGGTGCAGGCCTTGGCGGTGGGCTCATAGTGAATCGCGGACTAGGTCTCGGCGGAGGTGTGGCGATCTGGCTCGTGGTCGGGATCGGCATCTGGCTCTCGTCCAGTCTCTACGACCTGCTCAGTCTTTGGAGCCAACCTCTTCCGGCCGCAAGGACTGCAGCTCCTGGAGACGTATTCACTGAGGACCGGGAGCGTGCCATCGTCTTTGGGATCGCGCTTGGAGGTATTTTCGGTATTCTTTCCGGGCTTGTAGCTGGAGTGGTTGTCGGACTTCTATCCGGGTTCGCCTTCGGGCTAGTATTCGGATCAATCGCCGCTCTGGTCGTCGGCTCCGTTGCCGGGTTCGTTTTCGGGTTGGGTCCGGCGGTCGAGTTAGCCTGGATGGAGCGGTTTTTGGCACTGCGTGGCGTGACCGTTCGTTTCATGCCGTTGCTCCAGACTGCTCTAGAGAAACAGGTTCTTCGTCAAGCGGGCGCTGTCTACCAGTTTCGCCACGCCGCTCTACAAGATCTTCTTGCTGCTACCGAGCCCGTACAGATCAAGGGCACAGGAGCATCAAGTGGGTAGGTGCGGCCTGGCTTTAGGTTCTCCTCCTACCTGCCAACGAACTACATCCCCCGCTCAGAGCGAAGTGTGCCGGTGCTCTCCGGAGGGGCATAGTAGTTGAGCCCTGTAGGTGCAGTATGCAGTTACCCGAATAGAGATCCGGCGGTGCGCGTAGTGCGCACATGCGCGAGGCCAGTGCGCCTTCTCTGGCGCACTCATCTGCCGATGACAGTGTGCGCGCCATCTCGCTGCCAGCAACTCAAATTCTTCTGCGGTAAGTTCGAGGATTCGGTTTTTTGGGAAATTCCGATGCCCGGTGGATAGCATCTAGAAGGAGGCAGATTCAGGCAGTCGAAGCATTTGCCTCTACGAGTTCGGCGAATATCTCGGAGGGCTTCTTCCAATTGTGGATCTTACGGGGTCGGTCATTGATTTCGGAAGCCACCATTGCCAGGTATTTCGGATCTGATGTGATCGGGACGCCTTTCGGGAAGTACTCGCGCAGGATGCGGTTCGCGTTCTCGTTGCTGCCGCGCTGCCATGGTGAGTGCGGGCGGGCGAAGTAGACCGGCAGCCCGGCGGCGGTGATCCGTGCGTGTCCGGCCATCTCGGAGCCGCAGTCCCAGGTCAGCGAGCGGGCGATCTGTGGCGGCAGCGTTCCGGCGGCGGCGATCACCGCGTCGCCGACGGTCAGCGCGTCGCGTCCGGTCAACGGGACCAGGACCAGCATCCGGGAGGTCCGCTCGACCAGGGTCGCGACTGCGGACCTGCCGGCCTTGCCGATCACGAGGTCGCCTTCCCAGTGGCCGGGCACCTGCCGGTCCTCGACCTCGGCGGGGCGTTCGTCGAGGTAGCGGGGCTCACGGATCCGCGGGGCCGGGGCCGGGCGGGGGCCCGAACGGCGGGCGGTCCGGCCGGTGCGCAGCTTCAGCAGTTCCCGAGCCAGGGCGGACACCGGCTGGGCGTAGACCCACTGGTAGATCGCTTCGTGTGACACCCGTACAGCCTGATCGTCGCGGTAGTCGCGCGGCAACCGGCCCGCGATCGACGCCGGCGACCAGCCGCCCTTGAGCAGCTGCGTGACCACCGTCCGCAGCCGTGGTGACCGGTCGACCGCGTACGCCTTCGGCCGCAACCGACCGGTCAGCGCCGACTGGTCCGCAGTCACGGCCCGGTACTCCGCCCGGCCGCCGTGGCGGGCCACGTCCCGTGAGACCACCGACGGGTTCCGGCTGATCAGCCGGGCAATCTCCTTGAATTCCAGGCCCTCGGCCAAGCCACGGGAGATCTCTTCACGATCGACCAGGGTCAACATGTTGCGCACGGCGGGCATCCTGTCCCACCGACCCATCAAGATCAAATGCTACGACTGACTGAACTCGCCGGAAACTAGTCATTTGCCGCCCGAGAGGATCTCAGCGTGTCGCGAGCCGCCCGGCGAGAGTCTTGGCTGCTAAGTCCGAGTGGATTTGATGCTAGAAAATACGTATATCGGTACGTCGGCAGCTCGGGTGCAGTCAAAACCCTGGATAAGAAGGCGCTTAGATTGGCGCCCTTCGCGTCGATGAATGACCCGCGCGAGTCGCATGAGTGGCGGGCCGGTGACCTTATTGGCCCAGGAAGGCTTCGTGCAAGGTCGCCCCTTACTGAATCCATCCTGCAATCTGAGGTCGACCGCGTTCTCCGCCGAGGGGTCCGGATAGCGTCGTTTGGCATGGATCGATCTCCCATACCCGCCCAAAATGAGACACTATTTCATCGCGGGTGGGCCAGTGCGTCCATGTGGGAGCACTACGCCGATCACCACAAGGGCGCGTGCCTAGTTTTTGATCGCGAGGCATTGGGCTCGGAGTATCTGGCATTTTGTGACTCGATAGGAACGTTGAAGGCAGGCGACGTTCAAGCAATCGACGATGTCGAATACAAGGACTCGCCCTTAAATGTTCCCATAAGCGGCACCTTCGGTAGCCTTGCCAAATTCCATGCGGTACTAGCCGATTGTATTGACAGGGATTCGATCAAAGATCTCTTTTTAAGAAAGAGCATTGCCTGGAAGCATGAACGGGAAGCGCGAATCGTTTACACTCGCTTCAATGTTCCAGAACTTGAGCTTGATAATCCGACATACGTTCCAATCTCCTCATCTTTAAAGGCTATCGTATTGGGTGAAGCCTTTGGTGATACCACCGAGATCCTCAAGCTTGCAGGGGAAGACTCACCCGCGCCGCTCGAGATTTACAGATGCGTATGGAACTTAGGTGCACCGAACCTGCGCAAGTGACGGCGCACTGATCTGCCGCCGGTCGGGCGTTGGTGTTGTCGCCGGCGCCGGGCCGAGACGTGGCCTCGCCCTGCGTAGTCAAAGAGAGCGCGTCGGGGGTGGAAGGACGCCCATCTCGAACCGAATCACCGCGACGTAACAGCCTGATTTGTTCTACCGTCTGGGTCGATGGCGAAAGATGAACAACTCACTGGCCCCTCCGCAGACTGCGTGCAGCGGGCGTACTTGTACCTCCATCGGGACGTTCCAGGCGGGCCGCCGTACAGCATCGATGAGCAGAATCTGATGGCGTTCGACCCGGATCACGTCACCCGGCTGATGGGACTGCCGCCCACCGAGACCTGGCGACGTGGCGACCTACATCCGCACGCACCAGCCGGACGGCGACGATCCAGTAGTTGGAAGTACGAGGTGGCCAGGATTCACACGTATCTCACCGAAGAAGTCGTCATCCAACTGTTGGACGCGATCGAACCTCATGCCACAGGAATAGCCGAGGCACGTGCGGCCCTTGGGTTACGAGCCGGAATCAACGTAGTCATCGAGATGAGCGGGGAGCGCGACACCGAGGACGGGGGGATCCATGTCTCCACCGCTGCTATCACGTATACGGCAGACACCCTGAAGCGACTGGCTCGGCTCGACATTATGATCGACCACGACCAGTACGTTTATCTGCCCGATTAGTGATCAGGGCGCCGTCGCACGCCTCACTCAACTGCCGCCGTCCGTGCTCGGTGGGCCAATGCGACCTGTAGGAGACAGCGGAACGCTCCGGCCAACGGCCGGAGCGTTCGTCGCTATCAGGGCGTGCTGTTGAGCCCAAGATTAGGGGCACAGTAGTTAAGCCCTGTGGGGCCGTGGTTGCAATAACCGCCGGGATTCTTGTCTAGGTACTGCTGGTGATAATCCTCGGCGAAGTAGTACGCCGTCAGGGGCTTGATCTCTGTGGTGATCTGGCCGTGGCCGGCGGCCGTCACCACCGGCTGGAAGGCGTCTCGGGACGCTGTAGCCGTGGTCGCCTGGGCGTCCGAGGTGGTGTAGATCGCGGAACGGTACTGCGTGCCGCTGTCGTTGCCCTGGCGCATGCCCTGGGTCGGGTCGTGGTTCTCCCAGAAGGCCTTCAGCAGGTCCTCGTAGCTGATCTTCGTGGGGTCGTAGACGACCTGGACCACCTCGGCGTGGCCGGTGGTGCCGAAGCAGGTCTCCTCGTAGCTGGGGTTCCTGGTGAACCCGCCGGCGTAACCGGCTGAGGTGGAGTACACACCGGGCAGCTGCCAGAAGATGCGCTCCACGCCCCAGAAACAGCCCATCCCGAAGACCGCGGTCTCCAGGCCGGCCGGCCACGGGCCCTTCAGTGGGGTGCCGAGCACGGTGTGCGTGTCCGCGACGTGCACCTCGGTGTCGCGGCCGGGCAGGGCGGTCTCGGCGGTGGGCAGGTCTAGCTTCTTGTACCGCAGGAACACGGTCACTCCCTTCGTCCGCTATCGGTAACGCTGAGGCGGAGGTATTCCTTACCAATGGTCTCCGCGACGGCCGCGGCCTCGTCGTCGCTGTCGTACTTCCGTCGCGGCCAGAAGAATCCTCGCAGGCCGTCGCCCTTGGTGCGCGGCACCACGTGGGTGTGCAGGTGCGGCACGGACTGCGAGACGATGTTGTTCATCGCGACGAAGGTCCCCTGTGCGCCCATGGCGGTGGGAACGGCGGCGGACAGCAGCTGAACAAATCGGAAATAGCTAGATAAAAGATCTGGGTCTAGATCCTGGAGCTCGACCACGTGCGCGCGGGGGACGACCAGGACGTGGCCCTTGAAGACCGGGCGGATGTCCAGGAACGCGACCCCGGCGGGCGAGGACGCGACCAGGAAAGCGGGGATCGATCCCGCCACTATGCCGCAGAAGACGCAGTCCGCCATCCCGTGAGACTAGCCTTGCGCAACATGACGGCTAACAACTATGGGTTCGACACCCTCGCCATCCACGCCGGTCAGGAACCGGATCCGCGGACCGGTGCCGTGGTGCCGCCGATCTACCAGACCAGCACCTACGCCCAGGACGCCGTCGGCGCCCCACGCCTGGGTTACGAGTACAGCCGCTCCGGCAACCCGACCCGGGACGCGCTCCAGGAGTGCCTGGCGGCGATCGAGGGCGGCCGGCGTGGTCTGGCCTTCGCGAGCGGCCTGGCGGCCGAGGACACCCTGCTGCGTACGGTGTGCCGCCCCGGTGACCACGTGGTGATCCCGAACGACGCGTACGGCGGCACGTTCCGCCTGTTCAGCAAGGTCGCCGAGAAGTGGGGCCTGGACTGGACGGCGGCTCCGCTGGACGACATCGACTCGGTGCGGGCCGCGTTCCGCCCGGGGCACACCCGGATGATCTGGTCCGAGACACCGACCAACCCGCTGCTGAACGTCAACGACATCGCGCAACTGGCCGAGCTGGCCCACGAGTACGACGCGATGCTGGCCGTGGACAACACGTTCGCCTCCCCGTACCTGCAGCAGCCGTTGGCCCTGGGCGCCGACGTGGTGATCCATTCGACGACCAAGTACCTGGGTGGTCACTCGGACGTGGTCGGTGGCGCGTTGGTGACCGCGGACGCGGGGCTCGGCGACGAACTGGCCTTCCACCAGAACGCGATGGGCGCGGTGAACGGTCCCTTCGACGCGTGGCTGACGCTGCGGGGGATCAAGACCCTTGGCGTACGCATGGACCGGCACTGTGACAACGCCGAGCGGATCGTCGGCTACCTGCGGGAGCACCCGGCGGTGTCGAGCGTGCTCTACCCGGGCCTGGAGACCCATCCGGGTCACGACGTGGCGGCCAAGCAGATGAGCCGGTTCGGCGGCATGGTCTCGTTCCGCGCCGCGGGCGGTCCGGAGCAGGCGATCGCCATCTGCAACCGGGCGAAGCTCTTCGTGCTCGCCGAGTCGCTCGGTGGTGTCGAATCGCTGATCGAGCACCCGGGACAGATGACACATCTGTCGGCTGCGGGCTCAGCGCTTGAAGTTCCCGCCGATCTCGTGCGACTGTCTGTCGGCATCGAAACCGTTGACGATCTGCTCTCCGACCTCGAGCAGGCGCTCGGTTAAATAGCCTGACGCTGGAGAATCTGCGCGATGGACACGACGACCTGGGTGGGAGCAACCGCCAAACAGATCGCCCGCGCGGTGCGCCGCGGCGACACGAATGCCACCCAGGTCGTCGCCGACCATCTGGAGCAGATCAGCATCTCCGATCCGGCGCTCGGCGCGTTCCGGGTGGTCCGTGGCGTCGAGGCGATCACCGAAGCGGAGAAAGTCGACGACCAGGAGGACCTGGCCAACCTGCCGCTGGCCGGTGTGCCGGTGGCGGTGAAGGAGAACACCGCGGTCGCCGGGCTGCCGACCTGGCACGGTTCGGCCGCGGCCCGGACGCCTGAGGTGGCCGAGGCGGACCACGAGGTGGTCCGCAGGCTGCGCGGAGCCGGCGCGGTGGTGGTCGGTGTGACCCGGATGCCCGAGATGGGACTCTGGGCGCTCACCGACGACGAGGACGGGCCGGCTCGTAACCCGTGGGATCTGGAGCGGACCCCGGGCGGGTCGTCCGGTGGTTCGGCGGCGGCGGTGGCGGCCGGGCTCGTACCGATCGCTCAGGGCAACGACGGTCTCGGCTCGCTCCGCATCCCGGCGGCCTGCTGCGGCCTGGTGGGTCTCAAACCGGGCCGGGGCGTGGTCCCGGTCGACTTCGGCGACAAGGACTGGTTCGGCCTGGTGGAGAACGGCATGCTGGCCACCACGGTGGCCGACGCCGCCCTGGGCTTCTCGGTGCTGGCCGGGCAGTCCCCGATGAAACTGGTGGAACCGGCGAAACTGCGGATCGGGGTCTCGTTGCGTTCCCCGGTGGCCGGGGTGAAACCGGACGAGCCGAACGCATCGGCCGTGAACCGGGCGTCGAAACTTCTTGTCGACGCCGGTCATGACACGGTCAAGGCCGATCCCGTCTATTCGACCGGGGTGGCGCTGGGCGTGCTGGCGACGTGGTTCGCCGGGGCGTTCGTGAATTCCGAGGGCCTGCCGGTGGACCGCCTGCAGCCGCGGACCCGGCAGCACATCCGGCTCGGTAAGGCGGCGATGAAGGCCGGGCTGGTCCGGCAGTCGCAGCGGGACGCCTGGCGGGAGCGGTCCATCCAGTTCTTCGCCGACAAGTCGATCGACCTGCTGCTCACGCCGGCGCTGGCGAGTGCCCCGCCGCTGGTGGGGGCGTACGCCTCGGCCTCCTGGCGCAAGAACATGATGACCAACACCAACTATGCGCCGTACGCCGCGCCATGGAACTATGCCGGGCTGCCCGCGATCGTGGTTCCGGTCGGGTCCCGGCCCGACGGGCTGCCGCTCGCCGTGCAGCTGGTGGGCCCGCCCGGATCGGAGTTGCTGCTGCTCTCGGTAGCCGGCCAGTTCGAGGTGGCGAACCCCTGGCAGCGGCACGCGCTGGTGTAACCGGCGCCACGGCCGAGACGGCCGCCGGGTGGCACGATCAGTGTCCATGACCGCCGCTGGGACTCCGCTCGATCTGCTCACCCTCGCCGATGTCGAGGCCGCCCGCGACCTGCTGGCCGGGGTGGCCAAGAGGACACCGCTGATCCCGTCCCGGCCGCTCAGTGAGATCACCGGGGTGCCGGTCTGGCTCAAGTGTGAGAACCAGCAGCGGGCCGGGTCGTACAAGGTGCGCGGGGCGTACACCCGGATCTCGCGGCTCTCGGCCGCCGAGCGCGCCCGCGGTGTGGTCGCGGCGAGCGCCGGCAACCACGCGCAGGGGGTGGCGCTGGCCGCCGGCCTGGTCGGGACGCGGGCCACGGTCTTCATGCCGGAGGGGGCGCCGCTGCCGAAGGTCACCGCGACGAAGGGGTACGGCGCGGCCGTCGAGTACGCCGGGACCAGCGTCGACGACGCCCTGGAAGCGGCACACGACTTCGCCCGGGAGACCGGGGCGGTGCTGATCCACCCGTTCGACCACGCCGACGTGATCGCCGGGCAGGGCACGGTCGCGCTGGAGATCCTGGAGCAGTGCCCGGAGGCGACGACGATTCTGACCGCGGTCGGCGGCGGTGGGCTGGTGTCCGGGATCGCGGTGGCGGCCAAGGCGCTGCGGCCGGACATCCGGGTGGTCGGTGTGCAGGCGGCCGGTGCCGCGGCGTTCCCGCCCTCGCTCGCCGCCGGGGCGCCCCGCAAGCTGGAGTCCGGCGCCACGATCGCCGACGGGATCGCCGTGCTGCGGCCCGGCGACCTGACGTTCGCGCACGTCGAGAAACTGGTCGACGAGATCGTCACGGTGCATGACGAGGATCTGTCGGCGGCCCTGCTGGTGCTGCTGGAACGGCACAAGACGGTGGTCGAGCCGGCCGGGGCGGCGGCCACGGCGGCGCTGCTGACCGGGGCGTACGTGCCGGTGGACGGGCCGGCGGTGGCGATCCTGTCCGGCGGCAACATCGACCCGATGCTGCTGCTGCGGGTGATCGAGCACGGGCTCGCGTCGGCCGGCCGGTTCCTGCGACTGGCGGTGCGCTGCGTGGACCGGCCGGGGGAGCTGACCCGGGTGCTGGGGGAGATCGCCGGGCAGCGGGCCAACATCGTGGACGTGAACCACTCGCGGCAGAGCCCGCGGCTGAGTTTCGGCGAGGTCGAGGTGGCTCTGTCGGTCGAGACCCGCGGCCCGGAGCACTCGGCGGCGCTGATCAGCGCCCTGCGAGACGCGGGTTACCGGGTGTCGCTGCTGGGCGACACCACGCCGTAGACGTGCGAAGGCCCGCGGCGGTGGCGCCGCGGGCCTCGACGTGCAGGGGGATCAGCCCTCGAACGGGCCGAACTCGACCACGGTGACCTTGATGTCGGCGCCACTGGGGGCCGTGTAGGTCACGGTCTGGCCGGGGCGGGCGCCGAGGATGGCCTTGCCCAGCGCCGACTCGGGGCTGTACACGGTGAGTTTCGTGGTGGAGGAGATCTCCCGGGAACCGAGCAGGAAGGTCTCGGTGTCACTCTGGTCGTCGTCGAAGTAGATCGTCACGACCGAGCCCGCGGTGATCGTGTCGGAGGCCTGGACCTCGCCGATCTCCGAGTTGCGCAGGAACTCCTTCAAGTACAGGATCCGGCCTTCCTGGCGGCTCTGCTCCTCGCGGGCGGCGTGGTAGCCGCCGTTCTCACGAAGGTCGCCCTCCTCGCGCCGGGCGTTGATCTCCGCGGACACGGCCGGCCGGTTGGCGATCAACTCGTCGAGTTCGGCCTGTAGCCGGTCGTGAGCGTCCTGGGAGAGCCAGGTCTTCGGCGCCTCGGAACTGGACACGGTCGATCTCCTTGCTGGAACTGGGCAAAGGACGCTGCATATGGGGCGGAAACACCCGACGAAAACGTGAGGTGTTGAACGCAGCGAATCACCAAGCTTACCAGCGGTGTGCGCCCCGGCCGGAAGGCGAAACGTTGTCGGATCCTGGCGAGGCCGGGTCAGCCGGCCGCCCGGCAGCCCATCACGTCGCCCACCGAACCCCGCGACTCGGTCGGCACCGGTTCCCGGACCTCCACCGAGCCGCCGCCGTCCGGGGCCGGAACGGTGACCGCCCGGCGGCCCACCTCGAACCCGTCGTAGTCGCGGGCCCGCAGCATGCACGTCGCGGCACCACCCTCCGGGACCCGGACCCGGAACTCGATCACCATCTCCCGGTCCGAGGGCTCGTCCCAGCCGATGATGTCGGCGGTGTAGTCGGTGTTCCCGTACCGCGCGTAGTAGCCCCAGGTGACCGCGCCCAGGGCGAGCACGAACACCAGAGTCCCCACGATCGGGAGCAGTCGGCGGGGCCCACCTTCACGTCGCCGGCCGTAGCGGCCCGGCGGGAAGACCGGTGTTGTGGCGTGCGTCTCGCTCACCTGTCGCCCTCTCGTGCAGTTCTTGTCAGTGGGATCGGCAAGAATGGCAGGGTTCCATCTTCGCAGCCGATCCCGGCCCGCCTCCGGCAGGCCTGGTCGAGAGGATCTTCAACACCGTGGCCGAGCAATTGCGTCTGATGACTGTGCACGCGCACCCCGACGACGAGTCGAGCAAGGGTGCGGCCGCCATGGCGAAATATGTCGCCGAGGGCGTCCAGGTGCTGGTCGCCACCTGTACCGGCGGGGAACGAGGCAGCGTCCTCAACCCCAAGATGGACCGGCCGGAGGTGCTCGCGAACATCACCGAGATCCGTCGCGCCGAGATGGACAAGGCGCGCGAGATCCTCGGCGTCGATCAGGCCTGGCTCGGCTTCGTCGACTCCGGCCTGCCCGAGGGCGACCCGCTGCCCCCGCTGCCGGAGGGCTGTTTCGGCCTGCAGGACCCGAAAGAGGCGGCGAAACCGCTGATCAAGCTGATCCGCGAGTTCCGTCCGCACGTCATGACGACCTATGACGAGAACGGCGGCTACCCGCACCCCGACCACATCATGTGTCACAACATCTCGGTGGTCGCCTTCGACGCGGCCGGGGACCCGGAGCTCTACCCGGAGCTGGGCGAGCCGTGGCAGCCGTCGAAGCTGTACTACAACTCCGGCTGGACCCGGTCGCGGATGCTCGCCCTGCACGAGGGGATGCTCGCGGCGGGCCTGGAGTCGCCGTACGCGGAGTGGCTGGAGAAGTGGTCGGAGCGGCAGGACCGGGGCGACAAGCTCACCACCCGGGTCGAATGCGGAGAGTACTTCTCTGTTCGTGACGACGCGTTGCGCGCGCACGCCACTCAGGTCGACCCGGACGGGTTCTGGTTCCACATCCCGCTGGAGATGCAGCAGAAGGTGTGGCCCACCGAGGACTTCGAGCTCGCCCGCTCGTTCGTCGACAGCCCGATTCCGGAGTCCGACCTGTTCGCGGGGATCCGCGAGAAGGCCGACGCCCACTGAGCAGTACCCTTCAGGCGTGGACTTATTTGCGGTCAACAACTTCGGCGACACCCGATCGGGCGGCCTGGCCGGCCCGATGGGGCTGTTCCTCATCGTCCTCATGTGTGTGGCGACGGTTCTGTTGATCCGCAACATGAACAAGCGCATTCGTCGGCTTCCCGACAGTTTTGAGGTTGCGGGCGAGCGCGAACGTGTGGCAGAGATCGCCCGGACCGGCGACGGTCCGGAGCGATCCGCCGCCGCAACGGCCGCGGAGGTCGAGCCCGGTCGATCGGAGACCGCTGCTCAGGCCGAGGATGCCGAGGTCGCGGGCGTGCGCGACGAACCGAGCGGATCCGCGGCCGGTAGCGGCGCGGAGCGGTCCTGACCGTTTCGGCCCTCGCCCGCGCCGGGTGGTTTGGGCCGTCGCGCGGCGAGTGTGTCCGTCTCGGCCCCGTCAAGCCCTGTTGCGTTCTGCGGGATTGATTTAGCCTTCCGCCGGGGACTGCACCGTCCCTGGACCCTGCGCGGAAGGGGGCGCCGACATGCACACTGTCCGGCGCAAACTCTCCGTAACCGAGATGCACGTGCAGACAGATGTGCACCGGGCCGTGCACCGCGGAGCGGTCTCGTGAACGCCCTCCGGGAATGGTGGCGGAACCCCCGCCCGGTCCGCATCCTCACCGTCGTGGTGGTGATCGCCGCCGCCGCAGCCGTGGTCCTCGGCGCCCTTCAGCCGGTGCCCGAGGTGAGTGGCCGCCCGCTCTCCCCGATCGACGGGGTCTGCGTCGCCGCGGTGCTCGCCGCCATCGCCCAGCTCGCCGGCCTCCGGTTCCGTCTCGGGCCGGACGCGATCTCGGTCAGCTGGGCCGAGGCGGCCGTCGTGGTCGGTTTCGTGGTCGCCCCGGCGGGCTGGCTTCCCGCCGCCACCCTGGCCGGCACCGGAGCCGCCTGGCTGCTGCTCGCCTGGCTCACCGGGCTGCGCAACGCCGCCGAGATCGTGCACCTGGTCGCCTCGATGACGCTCGGTGTCGCCGGAGCGGCGCTGGTCACCTCGCTGCTGGCCGGGGACGTCCCGGTGCACAGCGCCCGGCTCCCGCTGGCCCTGGCGGCCGGCGCGGGCACCTACCTGGCGATCACCTTCGGACTGGTCGTGCTGACCCTGATGCTGCACCGCGACGCCCAGCCCGGCCAGATCGCCGCGCGGGTGCTCTACGCCAAGCTGCCGATGTCGGTCGGCAACGTGATCGTCGGTGTCCTGGCCGTCTACGCGCTGGTCCGGGAGCCGCTCTGGCTGCTCGCCTTCGGTCCGGTGCTGTGGCTGCTGCACCGCACCTACCGCTTCCACCTGCGCGCCGCCGAGGAACGCCGGATGTGGGAGGCGTACGCCGCCGCCACCGCCCGGCTGCCCGGCTTCAGCGAGGCCGAAGTGGCCCGGGCCGGCCTGCGCGGTGCCCTGGACGTCTTCGGTGCCCGGCGGGCCGAGCTGGAGGTCCGCACCGGCCACGGCCGGCGGCGCTACGCCCAGGACGGACCCGGCCTCGAAGGTGTCTCCGGCACCCGCTCCGGCCCGGCGATCACCCGCAGCATGACGGTGGCCGGCCGCCCGGTCGGTGAGCTCACCGTCTGGCTCGGCGAGCCCGGCCTGCCGGTCCCGCGTGACGAGGCGGCCATCGCGGCGTACGGCGAGGCCCTGGCCGGTGCCCTGCGCGACGCCGCCACCCATCAGCACATCGCCGACCTGGACTCGGCCGCCGCCCACTTCCGGGTGCACGACCCGCTCACCGGGCTGATCAACCGGACCGCGCTGGGTTCGGAGGGTGATCCGCTGCTGCGCTCGCTCGACCGGGCCCAGCCCGTGGCGCTGCTGCTGCTCGACATCGTCGGCTTCCGGGAGGTCAACAGCACCCTCGGGCACGCCGGCGGCGACGAGGTGCTGCGACTGATCGGCGAACGGCTCACCGACCTGGCCCGCGGTGGCGAACTGGTCGCGCGCACCGGGGACGACGAGTTCGCCCTGCTCGTCCCGGTCGCCACGCTCATCGACTCGGCGGCCTGGCGGCACGGCGAACCCAACTCGCTGCCGACGGCCCTGCGCCGGGCCCGGGAACTGGTCGAACAGCTCCGCCTGCCGATGGAGGTGGCCGGGGTCCGGCTCTCCATCGAGGTGACCGTCGGGGTGGCCGTCTCCCCGGCCGGCGAGTCCGAAGTGGGTGAGCTGCTGCGCCGGGCCTCGCTGGCGGTCGGCGGTGCCAAGGAGATGGGCATCACCGTCGGGACGTACGACAGCGGTCAGGACGTCAGCAACACCGATCGGCTGGCCCTGCTCGCCGACCTGCAGGACGCGTTCGCCGTCGACGACCAGATCCTGTTGCACCTGCAACCCGCCGTCGACCTGGTCACCGCCGAACCGACCGGAGTGGAGGCACTGGTCCGCTGGCGGCACCCGCGGCGTGGCCACCTGTCGCCGGGCGAGTTCCTGCCGCTGGTGGAGCGCAGCGAGCTGCTCATCCCGTTCACCCGGCGGGTGCTCGACCTGGCGCTGGCCTCGGCCGCGGACTGGACGGCGAGCGGGATCGAGGTGCCGGTCTCGGTCAACGTGTCGGCGCGCAGTCTCACCGACCCGACGTTCCCGGCGCAGGTCACCGAAGCGCTGCGCCGGCACCGTACGCCCGCTTCGCGGTTGGTCCTGGAGATCACCGAATCGGTGGCGGTCAGTGAGCAGGACATCGTGGACGAGGTGCTGGCCCGGTTGCGCGCGTCCGGGGTGCAGGTGTCGCTGGACGACTTCGGCACCGGGTTCTCGTCGTTGTCGTCGGTCACCCGGATGCCGGTCGACGAGATCAAGATCGACCGGTCCTTCGTGGACGAGATGATCGACTCGGCGGCGGCCGGCGCGGTGGTCCGTGGCGCGGTCGAGCTGGGTGCCCGGCTGGGGGTGCGGGTGGTGGCCGAGGGCATCGAGACGATCGAACAGCGGGCCGCTCTGATCGCGCTGGGCTGCCCGTCCGCGCAGGGTTACCACTTCTGCAAGCCGATGCCCGCCGACAAGATCGTGCAGGCCCTGACACAGCTGGCCCGGTCGGCTCCGTCGAACGTCAAGCAACTCCGTACCGACGGGGCTTCCTGAGCTTTTGTCCACTTGTCGTGGCAAACGTGAATCGGTTGCTTACCGGTCGGTAATCATACTTTCGGGCAATCGGTATGGCCCGAACGTACCAATAGTTGATTGATCTTGATCTGTTTCCTGATCGGCCCCGTGAATCGGGTCGGCGGGCCGCTCCAGCCCGCCCACCAGATTCCCAGGGGGGAAATCTCATGCTCAACACCAAACGTTCCCGTGTGCGCGCGCTCGCCGGCATCGGGATGGCGGCGGTCGTCGCCGGAATCGGCACCGTCACCTTCAACGCCTCCGCGGCCGAGACCGCGCCGGTCGCCCCCGCTGCGGTCGGGGCCGACGCCCGCGCCGTGTCCATCCCGGGCATCGCGGCCGCGATCAAGCCGCCCAAGGGTTCCCGGCCGATCGGCGCCTACGTCGTGACCGACGGCACCCAGAACTACACCTGCGTCGTCGCGGCGGGTGCCGCGACCGGTGGTTACACCGCTGGCTCCACTCCGGAGGCGCAGCTCGTCGGCACCGGCGGCCGGATCCACCACTTCGGCGGCCCGAGCTGGCAGTCGCTGCGGGACAAGTCGCTGGTCACCGCGACCAAGACCGCCGCCGTGGACAAGGCCGGCACCATCCCCGAGCTGCTGCTGACGATCAACAGCCACACCGGCACCGGCATCCTCGGCAAGGCCGACTTCATCAGCCGGCTCCGCACCTCCGGCGGCGTCGCACCGGCCGGCACCTGCACGGCCGGCCAGGTCGTCAAGGTGAAGTACGGCGCGGTCTACGTCTTCTGGGACGCTCCCGCCGCCGCCTGACCGCACGTCCGGGGTGGACCGCTTGCGATCATGGGGTGGTCCACCCGGCGTTCTGGCAGGCGCCGATGAGGGCGTCCGCACTGGACTTCCACGTCGCCCCGTCGTCGGCGTTACGGCCCAGGTCGCCGGCCCGCTTCGAGATGGCGTCGTTGTCGGTGCGCGCCGAGGAGGCGAGCGTCCGGTCGGCCAGAGCCAGCCGGGCGGTCTTGGTCTTGGCGCCGGGATAGCTCTTGGCGAACGAGTCGCAGGTGGTCTTCGCCGCGTCGTCAAGCCGGCCCGCGGCCTCGGGCTCGGCGGACCGGTCCCGGTTGCCCATGACCAGCACGATCGCCACCGCCACGGCCGCGATCATCAGCCACTGCACCCGGCTCGGCATCTTGAGCTTCATCTTCGAAGGTTAATCGGGTGGCCCGGCTCACGCCGGACTCATTCACGCGCATGGCCGACAACATCGACCGTACGTCCTGCAGGCCCGCGGCGGAGTTGACCGTCTGGCGCGCGTGATCGATGACCGCCCGCCACCTACCTGCCGGAACGTCTCCGATGACGGGGCGGATGCGCCGACGGAGTTTGGACTCGCGGCCCTCGATGGTGCGGACAGCCCGGCCACCGCTTCGACTGTCCTCGCCGGGACGTGGCCGTTGCCGTCCAGGTACTTCTCGGTCGCGGCGAAGATCTCCCGGGCTTCGGTCTCGTCATCCGCGTTCCGGGTCGTCCACTCCCACTGGCCCGTCTCGTTGGATTTGAACCGGATGATCCACTGGCGGCTGTTGGCATCGGGTGCGTACAACTCCGCTTGCCAGGATGCGGTCCTTCCAGTCCAGGAGGGTGTCGAGGCGGAAGGAGCCGTGCAGCGAGACCGTAAAACCGGGTGAAACTCGCACCCTGGTGTGGCGACCGGTAAATCGAGCCGTCGAGAAACTCGTGTGATTAACTCGTGGATTGAATGGAACTACGGGACCGCCCCCCAACCCACGAACGTCAAGATCAGGAGTGGCAGGGATGGCCAACCGGCTCGGCAGTGCAACGTCGCCCTATCTGTTGCAGCACAAGGACAATCCCGTCGACTGGTGGCCCTGGGGAGAGGCGGCCTTCGATGAAGCGCGCCGCCGGGATGTCCCGGTTCTGATCTCCGTCGGATACTCGGCCTGTCACTGGTGTCATGTGATGGCTCACGAGTCGTTTGAGGACGAGGGGATCGCTGCTCAGCTGAACGGTGCGTTCGTGGCGATCAAGGTGGATCGGGAGGAGCGGCCGGACGTTGACGCCGTTTACATGACCGCCACCCAGGCCATGACCGGGCAGGGTGGCTGGCCGATGACGGTTTTCGCCACTCCGGACGGGGAGCCGTTCTACTGTGGGACCTATTTCGGCAAGGATGACTTCGCGCGGCTGCTGACATCGGTCACCACCGCCTGGCGGGACCAGCGGGCGGACATCGTCGCGCAGGGAGCCGCGGTGGTTCAGGCGGTGGGCGGGGCGCAGCTCGTCGGCGGGCCTACCGCGCCGATCTCGGCGGAACTCCTCGCCTCGGCGGCTGCCGGGCTGGCGGGGGAGCAGGACGAGCAGGCCGGTGGATTCGGTGGGGCACCCAAGTTTCCGCCGCACATGAACCTGCTGTTCCTGCTTCGGCACTACGAGCGGACCGGGTCGGCGGAGGCGCTGGAGATCGTCCGGCACGCCTGCGAGCAGATGGGCCGGGGTGGCATCTACGACCAGCTCGCGGGTGGGTTCGCCCGGTATTCAGTGGATGCCCGTTGGGTCGTGCCGCACTTCGAGAAGATGCTGTACGACAATGCGCTGCTGCTCCGGGCGTACACCCAGTTGTGGCGTCTCACCGGTGATGTCTTCGCGCGCCGCATCGCTGACGAGACCGCCGCCTTCCTGCTGCGTGACCTCGGTACCCCGGAGGGCGGTCTCGCCTCGGCGCTGGACGCCGACACCTCGGGTGTCGAAGGGCTGACCTATGCGTGGACGCCCGCGCAGCTGATCGAGACGCTGGGCGACGACGACGGGAAGTGGGCCGCCGACCTGTTCCGGGTCACCGCGGCGGGCACGTTCGAACACGGGACGAGTGTCCTGGTGCTGGCCCGGGACATCGACGAGGCGGATCCGGCACTTGTCGAACGCTGGCGTGACGTCCGGCAGCGTCTGCTGGGCGCCCGGGCGGAGCGTCCCCAGCCGGGCCGGGACGACAAGGTGGTCGCCTCCTGGAACGGGCTGGCGATCACCGCCCTGGCTGAGCACGGCATCCTCACCGGTTCCGTGTCCTCGCGCGCGGCGGCGATCACGCTGGCCGAAGTGCTTGCTGATCGGCATCTGGTCGGCGGGCGGCTGCGCCGGGTCTCCCGGGACGGGGTGGTGGGGGAGCCCGCCGGGGTGCTGGAGGACTACGGGTGTGTGGCCGAGGCCTTCCTCGCCGTGTACCAGGTGACCGCTGAGCCGCGCTGGCTCGATCTGGCCCGGGAATTGCTGGACGTGGCGCTGGCGCACTTTCCGACTGGGAAGGGCGGGTTCTACGACACCGCCGACGACGCGGAGAAGTTGCTCACCCGGCCCGCCGACCCGACCGACAACGCCACGCCGTCGGGGGCGTCGGCGGTCTGCGCGGCTCTCGTCGGCTACGCCGCGCTGAGCGGGGAGACCGCCTATCGGGAGGCGGCCGACGCGGCGCTGGCCACGCTCGGGCCGCTGGTCAGTGGGCATCCGCGGTTCGCCGGATATGCGGCGACCGTCGCCGAGGCGGCTCTCGCCGGGCCGTTCGAGATCGCTGTGGCTACCACCGATCCGGCGGATCCGCTGGTGGCGGCGGCTTTCCGGCATGCGCCCGGTGGCTCGGTGATCGTGGTCGGCGAGCCGGATCGGGCCGGGGTTCCGCTGCTGGCGGACCGGCCGTTGCGCGACGGCGCCGCCACGGCCTACGTCTGCCGCGGGTTCGTCTGCGACCGTCCGGTCACCACGCCGGCTGACCTGGTGGAACGCCTCCGCGACCACGCGGGCTGAGCGAACGCGACCACGCGGGCTGAGCGAGCGGGGGCCGCGCGGGCTGAACGAGCGGGGGCCCGCGCGGGCTGACGGTCGGTTGCGCGCCGCGACCACTGGCGCTTTTCCCCGGCGTACCGGCGACCGGGGTTGACTTGGGGGTTGAACTGCGGCGTCGCTAGGCTGGCCGGGCGATGGATAACCGAACCGGTCTGCCTGTAGTCGGCATGGTGGGGGGCGGCCAGCTGGCCCGGATGACCCACCAGGCCGCCATTTCCCTCGGCCAGTCACTGCGTGTGCTCAGTGAGAAGCCTGATGACAGTGCCGCGCTGGTCGCGGCCGATGTGCCGATCGGCACGCACACCGATCTCGCGGCTCTGCGGGAGTTCGCGAAAGGGTGCGACGCCGTCACCTTCGACCACGAGCAGGTGCCCACCGAGCACATCGAGGCGCTCGAGGCCGAAGGCGTGAAGATCTTCCCTGGTTCGAAGGCGCTGGTCTTCGCCCAGGACAAGGGCCTGATGCGGGAGCGCCTGGCGGCTTTGAAAGCCCCGGTTCCGCGGTGGGCGCGGGTCACTTCGGGCGAGGAGATCGAGGCCTTCGCGGCCGGTTCCTGGCCGGTGGTGGCCAAGGCGACCCGAGGTGGGTACGACGGGCGCGGCGTCTGGATGGTCGGCTCCCGTGAGGCCGCCGACGATCTGGTGTCGACAGGTGTCCCGCTGATCGTCGAGGAGAAGGTCCCGCTCCGGCGCGAGTTGGCGGCTCTGGTGGCCCGGTCCCCGTTCGGGCAGGTCGCGGCCTACCCGGTGGTCGAGACCGTGCAGCAGGACGGCATCTGCGTCGAGGTGATCGCCCCCGCGCCGGGCCTGTCCGACGACCTCGCCCTGGAAGCGCAGCAGCTCGCCATCGATCTGGCCAACGCGCTCGGTGTGGTCGGCCTGCTGGCCGTGGAACTGTTCGAGACCGCTGACGGCATCGTGGTGAACGAGCTGGCCATGCGCCCGCACAACTCCGGTCACTGGACCATCGAAGGGGCCCGGACCTCGCAGTTCGAACAGCATCTGCGGGCCGTGCTGGACTATCCGATGGGGTCGACCGGACTGGCCGCCCCGGTGGTGGTGATGGCGAACGTGCTGGGTGGCGAACCCGGCGGCATCAGCATCGACGAGCGGCTGCACCACCTGTTCGCCGAAGTGCCGGACGCCCGCGTCCACCTCTACGGCAAGCAGGTCCGGCCGGGCCGCAAGATCGGTCACGTGACCGTGCTCGGCGACGATCTCGAGAAGGTGCGGGCACGAGCAGCCCGCGCCGCGAAGTGGCTTCAGGAAGGCGTTTAGATGTCCCCGCGCGTCGGCATCATCATGGGCAGCGACTCGGATTGGCCCACCATGGAGGCGGCGGCGGTCGCGCTCGCCGAGTTCGAGGTGCCGTTCGAGGTCGGGGTGGTCTCGGCACACCGCACGGTGCGGAAGATGGTCGATTACGCCGAGTCGGCGGCCGGCCGGGGCATCCAGACCATCATCGCCGGGGCGGGCGGCGCTGCTCACCTGCCGGGCATGGTGGCTTCGCTGACCCCGCTGCCGGTGATCGGCGTGCCGGTGCCGTTGAAATATCTGGACGGGATGGACTCGCTGCTGTCGATCGTGCAGATGCCGGCCGGGGTGCCGGTGGCGACGGTGTCGATCGGCGGGGCACGCAACGCCGGCCTGCTGGCGGTGCGGATCCTCGGCGCTGCGGACTCCGCGTTGCGCGAGCGGATGGCGAACTTCCAGAAGGGCCTGGAACAGATGGTCGAGGAGAAGGACGCGGCGCTGCGCAAGCAGCTGATGGGCTGAAACCGCGCGGTGACTCGGGGCGCAAAACAAACCCCGAGTCACCACACCGGTCAGCGCATCTTGGCCAGGACCTCGCGGAATTCCTGGGTACGGCGCCGGTTCTCGCTCGAGGCGCCGAGGAAGAGCAGCACCACACCGACTGGGATCAGCATCAGCCACGGGCCGCCGACGGTGAACGCGAACGCCAGCGCCGCGACCACGGTGGCGACCGTGCCGACCACCACCGGCGCCTGCTGGCGGGTCCGCGACCCGATCAGCAGCGTGATCACCGCCCCCAGCAGGAGCAGCACCGCCCGCAGGTCGCCGCCGTTGCCGGCCAGCACGATCCCGATCGTCGGCACGAACGCCGCCAGCAGCGCCGGGCCGTAGGCCGCCCAGCTGCTCAGATCGGGCCGGTGATGCGCCTCCACCACGCCGACGGCAAGAGCCAGGGCCGCGAACGGCAGCGTGTACGCCTCCGGCAGCCCCACCTCGGCCAGTGTGATGAACAGCCACCAGCCGACGATCTCGAACCCGACCGCCACCCAGAACAGTGTGCGCCGCTGACTCTCGCTGCGGTCCGGCCGGGACGCCGTCAGGCCGAGCACCGCGCCCCAGGCCGCCAGCAGCGCCGCCAGATGGGCCGGTGAGCCGAACGCCAGCACCCCGGCGATGGCCGCCGACGCGTAACCGCACCATTCGACGGTGATCGCCTCGGCCCGGTACTGGGTCAGCCCGAGCCGCGGCAGCGCCGCCTCCAGCGACAGCAGTCCCGCGCCCACGGCCAGCACCCCGAACGCCGCCCAGTGCCGTTCCAGCCCGGCCGACAGCGACACCGCGAGCACGAACATCTGCCCCATCAGGGCCGCGAACAGCCAGCCCAGCAGCCGGGCCACCCGGGACCGGCCGTTGAGTGCCGCGACCAGCCCGACGCCGACCGCACTGCCCAGCGTGAACAGGGTCAACGGCTCCCGGGCCAGGCTCCCGGCCAGGCCCGCCCCTCCGGCGAGCAGGCCGATCACGAAGACCGCGCTGCGGGTGAGCCGCAGGATCGGTGCCCGGACGGCGACCGGCGGCGGGGTCAGCGCCAGGCCCAGCATCGCGATGGTGAAGACCACCAGCGCCGCCCCGGTGGCCGCCGGGAACGGGGCGTCCAGTGCGATCGGGGTGATCAGCAGCGTGAGCGCGACACCCGGCAGGATCACCGGCACCGCTTCGGCCGCCCGGCCGCCGAACCCGACCGCGGCGAGCGCCGCCGCGCCGGTGAGCAGGATCGCCGCCAGGGCGCTGGTGCCGTCCACGGTGCCGACGGCCGGATCGACGAGTGCCGGGACCGGTCCGTCCCAGATCGCCGAGAGCTGGTCCAGCGGGTCGATCAGCGCCGCCCGCAACGCCGGGGCCAGCGAGAACAGTGCCAACAGGGTGGGCAGCAGCGCCAGCATCACGGCACCGGTGGCCGGATCGGCGAGCCAGCGCTCACCCCAGCCGGAATGCCGGATCCGCAGGTAGCGGCTGGCGGCCGGACTGTCGTCGAACCGGGCGATCCGTGGCTCCGGCGATGGCGGCGGGACCGCCGCGCGCAGCATCTCGGCGAGCACCCCGACCAGCGCCGCGGCGGCCGCGTACAGCGCGGCCGGATAGTCGGTCGGCACACACGCCAGTGCGGTCACCGAAGCGCCCAGCACCACACCGATCGTCGCCCAGGGGAGGTACTGCGGGAGGAAACGGCCCAGTGCGGCGAGGATCGCCAGGCCCAGCGTCGAACCGGCCAGCGCCGCGGTCAGCACCACCTGGATGCCGTGCCCCTGATCGGCGGCGATCGCGGCCAGGAAACCCGGCAGGGCGAGCAGCACCGAAGCGGTGGCCGCGCCGCCGATCTGCGCCCGGTGCCGGGGCAGCACCCGCTCCCTCTCGGCAGGGGTCTCCGTGGACTCCTCGAACGAGGTCGCCGGAGCCCGCGTCGGGATCCGGGCCATCGCCGCGACCAGCACCCCGAGAAGCACCACGATCAGCAGGGCCAGCGCCGTCGACCACGGGCGGGCCAGCCCGGCCGTGGTGGCGTGCAGCAGCACCACGGCGGCGACCCCGGCCCGGGCGCGCGCCGAGTGCGCCTCGTTCGCCGCGACGGCGCCCAGGCCGTAGGCGACCGCGACGGCCGTGCCGACGACCAGTGCGGACCACCAGGGGAGACCGAACGAGTACGGAACGGCGATGGCGGCCAGAGCGGCGGCCAGCCCGGATGCGTACGGCGACCACGGTCTGGGCATCGCTATCGCGGCCGTGATCGCGATCGCGACCAGCGCGAACGGGGCCTGCCACGCGCCGTCCGGCGCGGTCACCGGGTAAGCGTTCAGATCGGCCGCCCACAGCGGGCCGGGCAGCGACAGCACTTTCAGCCCGCCGACCAGCGCCAGGTAACCGGCGATCGCGCCGACCAGCAGGGCGGCGATTCCCAGACCACGGGCCGGGCCGGGACGCCAGTCGTCCGGAAGGACCATCACGCCCATGCCGACCAGCATCACCATCACCGCGGCCACGGCCAGCGGCGCGGCGGGGAAAGCCAGAGCGGCGACCCGGGCGAGAGCGCCACAGATCGCCACGGTGGCGGCCGCGGCGGCGATGTCCGGGCCGTCCAGCACCCGGTCCGTACGCCCTCGGTTGTCGATCGATTTGGCGAAGAACAGCAGGCCGGCCGCGGTGAGCAGGAGCGCGCCCACCCAGACGTCCGGAGCCTCGGCGCCGGGCGCGAAGAGCGCGGCCAGCGCCATCGCGACCGCGCCCAGCCCGGTCCCGGCGGTCAGCGGCAGGCTGATCTCCCGCCGGGCCACCTGGAAGACGGCCGCGTAGCTGAGCGTCGCGGCGACCGCGAGGAACCCGGCGGCCAGCGCCGGGACGGTGGAACCCGCGTTCGGCGGCGGACCGCCACCCGGATCCGAGACGGCGAGTGCCGCCGTCACCGCGGCACCCGGGACGGCCAGCGCGGCAGCGCCCGCGGCCCAGTCACCGACCGTCCAGGCGAACAGCCGCACCGGGATCTGTCTGGCCGCGATCGCGACCATCACCCCGGCCCCGGCCAGCGCGGTCAGCACCGCCGCGGTCAGCCAGGACGCGCTCAGCGCCGCACCGGCGCCGAAGACGCCGACCACCCCGGCCGCGGCCACATGGGTGATCGCGATCCGGCGGGTGTCCGCCCACAACCCGGCCGCACCCAGGCCGATCGCCGCCAGCACCAGCGGCCACGGGGCCTCCGACCAGGGCAGACCCAGCGAAGCGGGTACCGACAGGGCGGTCACCGCGATACCGATGACGGCGCCCTCGTGCCGGATCGTGGTCGGCAGCGCCAGAGCGGCACCGATCGTCATCAGCAGCGCGCTGAACGCCAGCAGCCAGCCACTCGGGCCGACCGCCTCGGCGAGCCGTTGCGCGTACACCGTGGTGTCGGCGTCCCAGATCGGCCGCGCCGCGGCGACCGGGGCGATCGCCGCCCGGAGTGCGCCCACCCCGACGACCAGGCCGATCAGGGCGAGCGCGCCGGTGGACGCCCACTGCGGGCCGCGGCGCACCGCCTCCGGCAGTTGGACGACCACGGCTCCGGCGACAGCGACGGTCGCGGCGGCGGCCACCACACTCCAGTTCGGCGCGATCACTCCGGCGATCCGGGCCATCGCCCCGATCACCGCGAGGGTCAGCACGGCACCGGCCACGTTCATCGCGAACGGATTGCGCAGCAGCCGGGCCGCCGCCACCCCGGTCAGGGCGGCGGCCACCAGGATCAGGCCGGAGCGCAGCGCGTCCGCCACCACCTGGGCCTGCAACAGGGCCACCGAGGAGTTGAGCAGCGCGCCCGCGCACGCGAGGCAGAGCAGGGCGAACGTCAGCTCCCGCAGCCAGTCGGCCGACGGCGGGCTGGCCGCCTGCGGCCCGGGGAACAGCGACCAGCGGGACCGTCGTGCTCCCGCGAAGACGAAGTCGGGCTCCTCCGGCTGGGACTCGGGGCGGGTCAGATCGTCCTCGGTGGCCGCCGGCCGGCCCAGCGGCCAGCGCGGCACCAGACGACCGGTCCGGATCACCGTGGTCAGCAGCAGCAGGTCCAGCAGGGCGACGGCGGTCAGCGCGACGCCCCAGCCGGCCGGGCTCTGGATCAGCGGGTACGCCAGCAGCGGCGCGACCGGCTGGGTGGCGATCACCGTCGCGTAGCGTGGCGCGGCCAGCCGGGTGGCACCGGCGTAGGCGAACGCGGCCACCGCGGTGATCGCGAAGGTGACACCCAGATAGAGCGAGAGTGGTACGTCGCCACCGATCAGTGGGCTGTCGTGCAGCGCGTACAGCGTCATCGGCAGCAGGATCAGACCGATCGCGGCGACCGTCTCACCGGTCGAGGACAGCCCCCGGCGAGCCACTCCCGGCGCCACGGCTAGGGCGATGCCGGTGATCAGGGCCAGGATCAGCGTCCGCGCGAACGGGTTGGAGACCGCGACTCCCGCGAACACCACGGCCGCCACACCGAGCAGGAGCGCGCCCAGGCCGAGCAGGATGTTCTGCACCGACTGGGTGGAGGCCTCGGGCGGGTGCTCCATGGTGGCCAGCGGTGGCCGCCGGGGTGGCCGGGGCGGCGCGACCCGCTCGGCCGGCGGCGGATCGTCGACCAGCAGGGGCGCGCTCTCGGTGGCGACCGCCGGTTCGGCTCGGGCCTCGGGTTCGGCCCGGTCGGCGTGCGGCATCCCCGGTGGCGGCGGGGGCGGGAAGTCGCCGGGTGTCTTGCGGCGGGCGGCGGTCCGCCGGACCTTGGCGCCTTTCTGCTGCTTCTGGGCGTGCGAGTGCGCGAGGATGTCGCGCTGGAACATGGCGGCCTGAAGCTTGCTGGCGATCGTGGTCCGCTCAGCGGCCGCCGCCATGTCGCGGATCTTGAGATCCGCTATGGAGGCGTCGATGCGGGACAGTTGATCATCAAGGTGATCGGGCTCGTCAGCCTTCGCCACAGAACCTCCTAGACCAGCCGCTCTCTGTAGTTAGAGCATGCCGCTATGACACCTCATTAGAACAGTCTCAACCGGGTGGAGATCTGTGGAAACCGGCCGTTTTGCAGGATGCCCAGGTCCGGGCGGCGATATTCGGCACATCGGACTCTATTGCCCAGGCCACGCTACGCGCCGGTAACATGGCCTCGGGACCGGCTTAGGGAAGGTTAAGGAAATGGCTGACTTCGACGTCTACCGTCTTCCGGAGGACCACGAGACGATCCGCGCCGCCGTGCGCGAGATCTGTGACGCGCGGGTCGCCCCGCACGCCGCCGAGGCCGACGAGACCGGAGAGTTCCCCAAGGCGTCGTACGACGCCTTGCGCGCCTCCGACTTCCACGCCCCACACATCCCGGTCGAGTACGGCGGAGCCGGCGCCGACGCCCTCGCCACCGCGATCGTGATCGAGGAAGTGGCCCGCGCGTGCGCCTCGTCCTCCCTGATCCCGGCGGTCAACAAACTCGGCACCATGCCACTGATCCTGGCCGCCTCCGAAGACCTCAAACAGCGTTATCTGACGAAGGTCGCCGCCGGCGAGGGCATGTTCTCCTACTGCCTGTCCGAGCCGGAAGCCGGTTCCGACGCCGCGTCGATGACCACCCGCGCGGTCCGCGACGGCGACCACTGGGTGCTCAACGGCGTCAAGCGCTGGATCACCAACGCCGGCGTCTCCGAGTACTACACGGTCTTCGCGGTCACCGACCCGGCCGCCCGCTCCCGCGGCATCTCCGCGTTCGTGGTGGAGAAATCCGACGTCGGTGTGAGCTTCGGGGCTCCCGAGAAGAAACTCGGCATCAAAGGCTCCCCGACCCGCGAGGTCTACTTCGACAACGTGCGCATCCCCGCCGACCGGATCATCGGCGACGAGGGCACCGGCTTCGCCACCGCGATGAAGACCCTCGACCACACCCGGGTCACCATCGCGGCTCAGGCCCTCGGTATCGCCCAGGGGGCCCTGGACTTCGCGCTCTCCTACGCCAAGGAGCGCAAACAGTTCGGCAAGCCGATCGCCGACTTCCAGGGCCTGCAGTTCATGCTCGCCGACATGGGCATGAAACTGGAGGCGGCGCGGCAGCTCACCTACGCGGCGGCCGGCAAGAGCGAACGCGGCGACGCCGACCTGACCTACTTCGGCGCCGCGGCCAAGTGCTTCGCCTCCGACGCAGCCATGGAGATCACCACCGACGCGGTCCAGATCCTGGGCGGCTACGGCTACACCCGCGACTACCCGGTCGAGCGCATGATGCGAGACGCCAAGATCACCCAGATCTACGAGGGTACGAACCAGGTCCAGCGCATCGTCATGGCGCGGCAGCTCCTGAAGGGCTGAAAGGCGAGTTTCCACAGGTCAAAGCAGGGTCAACTGTTGGCGGGTGGCCCTGCTTCTGCGTCGAAAAATCGTAGGCCGACACCAGAGGTGGCGAGCTGACGCTGGCTGGACTCGCCGATTCGGCGCCGTCGTCGGATCAGGCGGTGGCCTGGCGGACGGGTAGGGCGGTGAGGCGGTTGATGATCACGGAGGGGACTCGGGTTCGGGGTTCGTCGGCCAGTTCCAGGTCGGGGAGACGGTCGAGCAGGTCGCGGAACGCGATGCGGCCCTCCAAGCGGGCCAAGGGTGCGCCGATGCAGTAGTGGATGCCGTGCCCGAACGCCAAGTGGGCGGGGGATTGGCGGGTGACGTCGAAGCCGGTCGGGTGACCGGGCCCGGTCCGGTCGAGGCTGGCCGCGATCGGGGACACCGTGACCACGTCGCCGACCGAGATCTTGTGCCCGCCCAGTTCGAAGTCCTCGACGGCGAAGGACGGAAAGGTCGACTGCACCGGTCCGTCGTACCGGAGGATCTCCTCGATCGTGGTGCCGATCGTCTCCGGTGCGGCGCGCAGCGCGGCGAGCTGGTCCGGATGTCGTAGCAGGAGCAGTAGGCCGTTGGTGATCAGGGCCGCGGTCGTCTCGTGCCCGGCCACCATGATCAGGTAGACCATCGAGACCAGTTCGTCGGGACTCAGCCGATCGCCGCCGTCGTCGGCCGCGACGAGAGCCGACAGCAGGTCGCCGCACGGGCCTCTGCGCCGTTCGTCGATGAGGCCGCCGATGAGCGCCGTCATCGCGGTGCCGGCGGACCGGTACTCCTCGAGCGGGGCCGCGGTGCCCCGCGTGAGCACCGAGAACAACGAGCCGAGTCGCTGCTCCTCCGAAGCCGGGATGCCCACCAGTTCGCACATGGTCCGGAAGGAGAACCGGAAGGCGTACGCCGAGACCAGGTCGACGGTCTCACCCGCTTCGAGCGCCGCGCGGACCTCGTCGATCAGCTCGGCCGAGATCTTCTCGACGACCGGCTCCAACTGCTCGACCCGGCGCCTGGTGAACGCGACCGCGACCAGCTTGCGCAGCCTGGTGTGCTCGGGCGGATCCTCCAGGAGCATGTGCTGGTCCAAGGCCCGGTTCAGCTCCGGAAGCTCTTTCGCATACGTCCCGCCGTAGGCGTACCGCATCAGGCGGGAGTCGGTGAGCGCCGCACGCGCCTCGTCGTAGCCGGTGACCAGCCAGGCCGGGCTGCCGCTGGGCAGGGTGACCCGGTGCACCGGCCCCTGCGCGGCCAGGTCGAGCAGCAGACGCCGTCGCTCGCCGTCGGCCGTGGCGGTGAAGACCGAGTGATCGTCAGCCATGGTTTTCCCGCACCGTCATCTCCCCGGGACTGGACCGGAGAGGCCAATGGTGGGGTGTCCGTGATCGTGGAATCAAGGGGCCGATCCCCACCGAGAAGGTTCGGTCTGTCTCGCCGGCGAGACGCGGTGACACCCGGGCACTGTAGAGAACCGAGCCGACGAGGCGAAGCCGCTGACCGGGCGCGGCATGCGCCGGGAGCGGCGTGACCGGCCCCCACCCACTCCGTCGCATGGGAGCAATCTGATGAACACCTCTGACGACCGGACCACCTCGGCGCGGCTCCTCGCGCGGATGCGTCAGCGGGGTGCCTCGTCCGTGCCGGAGTCGCCCATGCCCCGCAGGCAAGAGGGGAAACCGGCGCCGCTGTCGTTCGCGCAGCAGAGGTTGTGGTTCCTGAACCAGTTCGCACCGGACAGCGCCGAGTACGCCCTGCCGTTCGCTCTGCGCGTCACCGGTCCGCTGGACCTGACGGCCCTGGAACGGTCGCTGACGGCGCTCGTCGAACGGCACGAGGTGCTGCGCACCCGACTGGTCGTCAACGCCGAGGGTGATCCCGAACAACTGGTGGACGCCCCCTGGACCGTGCCGGTCCCGGTGGTCGATCTGACCGGCACCGGCGACCCGGAACTGCGTGAGATCCTGGCCCGCGACGTGATCGAGAAAGAGATCGAAAAACCTTTCGATCTGGCCGGCGGCCCGCTTTTCCGAGCTGTTCTGGTACGGCTCGGGGTGGACGATTCCGTGTTGTTTCTGTGTGTGCACCATGTGGTCGCCGACGGCTGGTCGATGGGCGTTCTGGCAAATGAGTTGGGTGTTCTGTACGAGGGTGCGGTTCTGCCGGTTCTGCCGGTGACCTATGGGGACTATGCGGTGTGGGAGCGGGGGCGGCTGCGGGGCGAGGTCTTCGACCGTGGCCTGGATTTCTGGCGTGGTGAGCTGGCCGGTGTGGAGGCGTTGGATCTGCCGTTGGATCGGGTTCGTCCGGCGGTTCGTTCGGGTGCTGGTGGGGTGGTCGGTTTCGTTGTCTCCGGGGATGTGGTTCCGGGGTTCCGGGGGTTGGTGCGGCGTGTGGGTGTGACGCCGTTCATGGGTTTGTTGTCGGTTTTTCAGGTGTTGTTGGGCCGGTACAGCGGTCAGGTGGATGTGGCGGTGGGGACTCCGGTGGCGAACCGGGGCCGGGTCGAGGTCGAGGGTTTGGTGGGGTTCTTCGTCAACACGTTGGTGTTGCGGGGGGATCTGTCGGGTGATCCTTCGGTGGGTGAGTTGTTCGCTCGGGTGCGGGACCGGGTGGTGGGTGCGTTCGCTCATCAGGACTTTCCGTTCGAGCGGTTGGTGGAGGAGTTGGCGCCGCAGCGGGACCTTTCTCGTACCCCGCTGTTTCAGGCGATGTTCGTCTTGCAGAACACGGAACCGATCGTGTGGTCGCTGCCGGGACTCGACGTCTCCGTGGTGGAGTTGGAGAATCGGGCTTCGCCTTTTGATGTGACGTTGCAGGTGACCGAGGACGGCGATTCTTTCCGGTGCGAGCTGGAATACAACTCGGACGTCTTCGACCGGGGCACGATCGAGCGGATGGCGGCTCATTTCGAGCGGTTGTTGCGGTCGGTGGTGGCGGATCCGTCGGCGCGGGTGAGCACGCTGGAGATGCTGTCCGATGAGGAGCGGCATCAACTCGCCGCCGAGTGGAACGACACGGCTGTTCCGTACGAGGACGGCGTCACGGTGCACCAGTTGGTCGAGCGGCAGGTCGCTGCCACTCCCGACGCGGTTGCGGTGACCTTCGGTGCGGAGAGTCTGACCTATGCCGAGCTGAACACCCGGTCCAATCAGCTGGCCCACTTCCTGCGCGAACGCGGCGTCGGCCCCGAGACGATCGTGGGCCTGTTCGCCGACCGGGGCCTCGACGCGATCGTGTCGATCCTGGCCGTCCTCAAAGCGGGTGGCGCCTACTTCGCGATGGACACCGGCCTTCCGGCGGAGCGCCTCGCGTTCATGATCGGGGACACCGCGGCGCCGATCGTGCTCACCCAGACGCTACTGGCGGACCATCTGCCCGGCACCGATGCCGAGCTGATCCGTGTCGACGGACAGTGGGGCGAGATCTCGACCCGTCCCGGTACGAATCCGGCTCCACTGGCCACCGCGGACAACCTCGCCTACGTGGTCTACACCTCGGGATCGACAGGTCTTCCCAAGGGCATCATGATCGAACACCGGTCGATCGCCGCGCTCCGGGACGCCAACTGGTACGGGACGATGGCGCCGGACGACGTGGTGGCGCAGAGTTCGAGCCTGGCGTGGGACATGAGTTCGTTCGAGTGCTGGGGTGCGCTCACCGTGGGCGCCCGGCTCGTGATCATGAGCCACGCCACGAAACTCAACCCGTTGCGGCTCCGCACCGAGATCGAGGCACACGGCGTCACGGTGATGGGGATGACCTCACCGTTGTTCAACCAGCACCTGGCCGAGTTCCCGGAACTGGCCGCGGGCTTGAAGACGGTGGAGTACGGCGGCGAGGCCGTCGAACGCTCCATCGCCGACCGTCTCGCCGCGAGCCCCTGGGCCCCGGCGAACATCTCCCACGCGTACGGGCCGTGCGAGCACTGGGGTGTCGCCACCAACCACCGGGTCACGACCGAGAGCCCGGCCCACACTCTTTACCAGTCGATCGGCCGGCCCTGCGCGAATACCGAGGTGTTCGTGCTGGACCGTGCCGGTGGACTGGTACCGGTGGGCGTCGTGGGCGAGCTGTGGATCGGCGGCGTGGGCTTGGCCCGGGGCTACCTGAATCGCGCGGAGTTGACGGCGGAACGGTTTGTCGTACAAGAAGTCGGTGGGGTGGCCCGGCGGTTGTATCGGACCGGTGACCTGGTCCGATGGACGGCCGATGGGTACCTGGACTATCTGGGGCGCACCGACGACCAGGTGAAGGTGCGTGGCTTCCGGATCGAACTGGGCGAGATCGAGTCGACGCTGGTGGACTGCCCGGGTGTGGGCGCCGCAGTGGTGACCGTGCGTGAGGACGTGCCGGGCGACAAACGCCTGATCGCTTATGTCGTCCCGGGCGACGAACCTTTGCCCGGCATCTCCGCTCTGCGCGCGTTCCTGCACCAGCGGCTGCCGGAGTACATGGTGCCGAGCGCCTTCGTCGAGCTGGCGTCGCTACCGCTGACCACCACCGGGAAGGTCGACCGGCGCGCATTGCCGGCGCCGGCCGGGGAACGGCCGGAACTCGACGCCGAGTACGCCGCCCCCCGCACCGAGATCGAGGCGGTGCTCGTGCGGATCTGGGCGGAGGTCCTCGGCGTCGACCGGATCGGGATCCACGACGACTTCTTCGACCTCGGCGGCCACTCGCTGCTTGCCACCCGGGTCACCAGCCGGGCCGCCCGCGAGCTGGGGACCGCGATCCTGGTCCGGCACCTGTTCGACGCGCCGACGGTGGCCGCGTTCGCCGAGAAGGTCCGCGCGGGCGCGGAGGAGAACAGTCCGGTGCCGCGCCGTGCCGGGGACGGACCGGCGCCGCTGTCCTTCGCCCAGCAGCGACTGTGGTTCCTCGACCAGTTCGAGCCGGGCAGCGCCGAGTACCTGTTGGCGACAGCCGTGCGGTTGCGCGGCCCGTTGGACCGGCCGGCGTTGCGGCGGGCGCTGAAGGCCCTCGCCGAACGGCACGAGGTACTGCGCACCCGGCTGGTGGCCGATACCGACGGCGTCGCGACTCAGGTCGTGGATCCGGTCGCCGACGTGCCCCTCGAATCGCTGGACCTGACCGGCACCGACATCGGCGAGGTCGCCGCGCTCCTCGAACGGATCGCCGCCGAGCCGATGGACCTCGGTCGCGGGCCGCTCTTCCGGGCTGTTCTGGTGCGGCTCGGGGTGGACGACGCCGTGCTGTTGTTGTGTGTGCATCACGTGGTCGCGGACGGCTGGTCGCTGGGTGTGCTGTCGCGTGAGCTGGGGGTTCTGTACGAGGGTGCGGTTCTGCCGGTTCTGCCGGTGACCTATGGGGACTATGCGGTGTGGGAGCGGGGGCGGCTGCGGGGCGAGGTCTTCGACCGTGGCCTGGATTTCTGGCGTGGTGAGCTGGCCGGTGTGGAGACGTTGGATCTGCCGTTGGACCGGGTTCGTCCGGCGGTTCGTTCGGGTGCTGGTGGGGTGGTCGGTTTCGTTGTCTCCGGGGATGTGGTTCCGGGGTTCCGGGGGTTGGTGCGGCGTGTGGGTGTGACGCCGTTCATGGGTTTGTTGTCGGTTTTTCAGGTGTTGTTGGGCCGGTACAGCGGTCAGGTGGATGTGGCGGTGGGGACTCCGGTGGCGAACCGGGGCCGGGTCGAGGTCGAGGGTTTGGTGGGGTTCTTCGTCAACACGTTGGTGTTGCGGGGGGATCTGTCGAGTGATCCTTCGGTGGGTGAGTTGTTCGCTCGGGTGCGGGACCGGGTGGTGGGTGCGTTCGCTCATCAGGACTTTCCGTTCGAGCGGTTGGTGGAGGAGTTGGCGCCGCAGCGGGACCTTTCTCGTACCCCGCTGTTTCAGGCGATGTTCGTCTTTCAGAACACGGAACCGGTCGTGTGGTCGCTGCCGGGACTCGACGTCTCCGTGGTGGAGCTTTCGGAGCACATCTCGCCCTTCGACGTCTCCCTGCAGGTGACCGAGGACGGCGACTGTTTCCGGTGCGAGCTGGAATACAACTCGGACGTCTTCGACCGGGGCACGATCGAGCGGATGGCGGCTCATTTCGAGCGGTTGTTGCGGTCGGTGGTGGCGGATCCGTCGGCGCGGGTGAGCACGCTGGAGATGCTGTCCGACACAGAACGGCACCAGCTCGCCGTCGAGTGGAACGACACCGCGGCCGAACTCGACGACCGGGCGATGGTCCACCATCTGGTGGAGGAGCGGGTGCTGCGCTCTCCCGGCGCGGTGGCGGTGACCTTCGGTGCGGAGAGTCTGACCTATGCCGAGCTGAACACCCGGTCCAATCAGCTGGCCCACTTCCTGCGCGAACGCGGCGTCGGCCCCGAGGTCCTCGTGGCGGTGTGCGTGGATCGGGGCCTCGACATGATCGTGTCGTTGCTGGCCGTGCTCAAGGCCGGTGGCGCCTACGTCCCGATGGACGCCGCCTACCCGACCGAACGGCTCGCCTTCCTCCTCGCGGACACGGCGACGCCCCTGGTGATCACCCAGAGCCATCTGCGTGACCTGCTTCCCGCTACCGATGCCGCACTCGTCTGCGTCGACGAACTGCGCGCGGAGATCGCCGGCCGGCCCGACACCGACCCGGCCCCGTCGGCCACTGTGGATGATCTCGCCTACGTCATCTACACCTCTGGATCGACAGGCGTTCCCAAGGGCGTCATGATCGAGCACCGCGCGTTCGCCGGCCGGATGGTGGACCTGTGCCGCCAGTTCGGGCTCACCGCCGACGACCGGGTGCTGCAGTTCGCGTCGGTGTGTTTCGACGTGTCGGTGGAGGAGATCTTCCCGGCGCTGATGACCGGATCGACACTCGTCCTGCGCGGCGACGGATGGGAACCGGCCGAACTCGTCGACCTGATCCGGAACGAACGGATCACCGCGGTGGAGATGTCACCCTCGGCCTGGGCGGAGACACTGCCGTACCTCGACGAGGGGCCGGGGTTCGGCCCTCAGTTGCGCCTGCTCAACCTCGGCGGTGAACAGGTCAACCCGTCGATGCTGGACCGGTGGTTCGAACGCAGCGACCTTCCCCTGCTCAACAGCTACGGCCCGACCGAGGCCACGGTCACCTGCACCGTCGCGACGATCACCGCCCCGGTGCGCCAGGTGCCCATCGGCCGTCCGTGTGCGAACACCGAGGTGTTCGTGCTGGACCGTGCGGGTGGCCTGGTGCCGGTGGGCGTCGTGGGCGAGCTGTGGATCGGCGGCGTGGGCTTGGCCCGGGGCTATCTGAATCGCGCGGAGTTGACAGCGGAGAAGTTTGTCGTACAAGAAGTGGGTGAGGTGGCCCGGCGGTTGTATCGGACCGGTGACCTGGTCCGGTGGAGCGCCGAGGGGAACCTGGAGTTCCTGGGCCGGACCGACGGCCAGGTGAAGGTGCGTGGCTTCCGGATCGAGCTGGGGGAGATCGAGTCGGCTCTGGTGGGCTGCCCGGGTGTGGGCGCCGCGGTGGTGACCGTGCGTGAGGATGTGCCGGGGGACAAACGCCTGATCGCCTACGTCGTACCGGACGGCTCCGAGTCCGTCGGGGTGGGCACGCTGCGCGCCTGTCTCAAACGCCTGCTTCCCGAGCACATGGTGCCCGGTGGCTACGTCGTCCTCGACACGCTGCCGTTGAACACCAGCGGCAAGGTCGACCGTCGCGCGTTGCCGGCGCCGGCCGCCGGACGACCGGAACTCGACGCCGAGTACGCCGTCCCTCGCACCGCTGCGGAGTCCGCGCTCGCCGAGGTGTGGGCGGACGTCCTCGGCATCGAGAAGGTCGGGATCCACGACAACTTCTTCGATCTCGGCGGGCACTCGATCCTCAGCATCCAGGTCGTGCACCGCGCCCGCCGGCACGGCCTCCACCTCTCCCCGCGAATGATCTTCCAGGCGCCGACCATCGCCGGAATCCTCGGCGGCGACGGTCCGGCCGGGCCGCGCGACGACCGGGCCGGAGTGCTCGTCGAACTGGGCGGCCCGCCCACCGCACGGACGCTGTACTGCCTGCACGAGAACACCGGCGCGGTGCAGGGCTACCGGGACGTCGCCGCGGCCCTGGCCGAGACCGGACTGCGGGTGGTCGGGGTGGAGGCCTCCTTCGCCGGGGCCGACAACAGCTGGCGGGAGGACCTCACCGCGATGGCGGCGGCGTACTGGGAGCTGATCCGGGCCGAGACACCGACCGGGCCGTACCTGATCGCCGGTTGGTCCTTCGGGAGCGCACTGGCGTTCGCGGTGGCCCGGCAGATCGAGGAGTCCGGACAGTCCGTGGAACTGCTGATCGCCCTCGACGGGAGCCTGCCCACCGCGCTCTCCCGCCCGGTGTACGCCCGCGACGAGAGTGACGTGTCCGCACTGCTGGCTCGGGTACGGACCACCACAACGGACCGGTGGCCGGCGCTCGCGGGCTCCCCGGAGTTCGCCGGCGCGGTTCGCCGCGCTGAACTTCCGGCGTCGCTGCTGACCCTCGGCCGGGACGAGATGGCCGAACAACTGGAGATCAGACGGGTACACGACCGCGCGTACGCCCGGTACGCGCCCAGTCCACTCGACGCCCCTGTGCTCGTACTCCAGGCCCGTGATTCGGACTGGCCGTTCTCGCTCGGCGAAGTGTGGACCGGCTACGCCGGCACTGTCGACCTGCAGATGGTGGACGGCGACCACTACACGCTGCTGACCGGTGCCAACGCCGTCGCGGCCGCGGACCGGATCAACGCCGCGATCACGTCGGAGGTGGCCCGGTGAACGAACTGGCGCACGACATCTACTCCTCCTGCCCGCCGCTGCGGGACCACTCGCCCAGCTCGTACCGCAAGCGGCTGATCGACGTCGCGCGATGGACCGAGGAAGCCGGGTTCAAAGGCATCCTCACCCACACCGACAACGCGAGCCTCGATCCCTGGGCCACGGCACAGCTGATCATCGAGCACACCGAGACCCTCGTGCCCATCGTGGCCGTGAACCCGATCTACATGCATCCACTGAGCACCGCGCGAATGATCAACACGTTCGCCTACCTGCATGGCCGCCGGGTCGATCTGAACCTGGTGAGCGGCGGATTCGCCCGGCACCTTCGCGCGGCCGGCTGCTCTCTCGACCACGACCAGCGTTATGACCGGCTGGCCGAGTACGGCGAGGTCCTGCGGCTGCTGCTCGCCGCGGAGAAGCCGGTCAGCCATGCCGGCCGGTATTACGAACTCAAGTCAGCGGCACTGAGCCCGCAGATTCCGCCGGACATGATGCCGGGGTTCTTCATGTCCGGCGCCTCGGACGCGGCCCGGAACGCCCAGGAGAAGCTCGGGGTGACCAGACTCGCCTACCCCCGGGAGATCGGCACCTACCAGGGACCTTCGCCGCTGCGCCGGGGCGGCGTGGGGTGGGGTGTCATCGCCCGGGAGACCGCGGACGAGGCCTGGGCCGTCGCCCGCCGGCGGTTCCCGATCGACAAACGCGGCGAGAAGATCCACGACTTCGCCTCGGCCGGCGTTCAGTCCCGCTGGCATCAGCATCTGTCCGAGGACGCCGTGGCAGCGGGAGCGCAGGAGAGCGTCTACTGGCTCTACCCGTTCCGGTCGTACCAGGCCTTCTCGCCCTATCTCGTCGGCAGCCATGCCGAGGTCGCCGGACTGTTGTCCCGATACTTCGCGCTGGGTGTGTCCGCCGTCGTCCTCGATGTGGACGGCACGCTCGAAGAGGCCGACCTGCACCACGCACGCATCGCATTCGACCTCGTCGGCGGGAAGAAATCATGACAAGAATTGAACGCAGCGGCGACCTGACCCACTCCCAGCAGCGGATGTGGCTCCGGATGACCTGGCGGGAGATCGGCGCGCCCTACGCGGCCCTGCGGAAACAGGTGGACTTCGCGGAGCCGATTCCGGTGGACACCGTCGTCGGTGCCTGGGAGACCCTTGTCGCCCGCCATGAGGCTCTGCGTACGGTGTTCACTCCGGGCGCGGACAGCCGGCCGATCCAGCTGGTCTTCGCCGCCGACGGATTTCAGCTGCCACTGACGTTCGATGACGAGTCCGGCCTCGCGGACTACCTGTCGGGACGGCCCACGCTGCTGTTCAGCGGGGTCGGTGTCCTCACACCGCTGTGGCAGGTCCGGCTCTTCCTCCGGGACGGCCAGGTGGTGAGTGTCTGTCTGACGATCGAGCACATCATCATCGACGGCGAGAGCGTGGAGAACTGGCGGGAACAGTTCCTCGGACTGTGTCACGGCCGGGAGGTGCCCCTGCCGACGACACAGCCCCTGGACCGTCAGGCGGACGAGGTGCTCTCCCGGAGTCGCCGCCGGAGCACCGTCGGCGAACTCTTCGCCAGGTCACCCGGTCTACTGGTGCCGGCTCTGGTGTCCGAGCCGCCGGAGGAGCGGTACTTCTTCCTGGTCAAGCAGTTCCCAGGAATGGTTCCGCAGGTGGACGCCATCTGCGCGGCGAACCGGGTGACCCGCTCCACTGTCTTCATGTACGCCCTGGGATGGCTGCTGGCGCGGCATTCGGGCCGGCACAGCGTGGTGTTCTCCAGCCTGTTCGCCAACCGGCTGGAGAGGGATCACAGCATCGAGTGTCAGATGTTCCCGGTGGAGATCCTCGTCGACCTGAGCGCGGACGCGTCGATCCGCCAGGCGCTGCGGGCCGCGCACGCCGCCGCGCTCACCGGGTTCGCCCAGCACCGCTCCTCGGCGCTGTCCACGCCGTTCGAAGCCGATGCCCGGGAGACCATGAACCGCGGGGTCGGCGTCTTCCTGCCGATCATGTACGACTACATCCCGGATGTCCCGGTCGGCCTCGACGAGATGGACGAGCGGGAGGAGTGGGAGTCCGAAGGGGAGCCCTTCGGGCACATGTACTACGTCTACCAGTCCGGCCCGGACTTCGTCATCGGGCTCGACTCGGACACGGTGATGTTCCCGGTGCCGGTGATCCGGCAGTTCGCCGAGGTCCTGCCACGGTTCATCGCGTTCCTGGCCGGGGACGGCGACACCCGCATCGGTGGCGCCGACGCGCTCCTGCCCGACGACTTCCGGTTCACCCCGGACGGTCACCTGGTGGGTCAGGACTGGGTTCGCCCGGAAACGGTGCGCCGGCTCCTGCTGGAGGCGCCCCACGTGCGGGACGCCAAGGTGACGGTGGACGACGGCGAACTGAGCGCGTGGCTCACGCTGGAGCCCGGCGGTGACGTGTACGACGTACACGAATCGCTCTTGTCGCGGTTGTTCGAGCACTCGGACGCCAAAGCGCCGAGTCGTTACGTGCTCGCCGGAGAGACGGCCCGGGAATGGCGTCCACGTGTCGCGCTACCGGAACGCGCCCCGGTCACCAGGGCCGAGAAGGAACTGTGTGAGGCGATCCGCGAGACCCACGGCCGGGTCGTCACCAACCTGGCCCAGACCTATCTGGAAGCCGGTGGCGACCTGCTGCGCACGGCGGCTCTGGTGCAGGCGCTGCGGCGCAGGGGACTGACCGGTCTGCGCCCGGAACACTTCCGTTCGCCGTTCCCGCTGCGGGCCGTCGCTCGTGCGCTGCGGCCCGGCGAGGGCCGGTAGGAACACGGGGACGGAGCCGGCCGGCGGTCGCCTACCCGGCCGGTTCCGCCTCCTCGGCGGCGAACTCCGCCACGATCCGAGCCGTGAGAGTCGCCACCGTCGGTGTGGTGAACAGGGCGTTCAGGCTCAGCGCCAGCCCGGTGAGCGCGCCGAGCCGATTGATCACCTGGATCGCCTTGACCGACTGGCCACCGAGTTCGAAGAAGTCGTCGTGGGCGCCGATCCGCTCGATGCCCAGCACCTGTGCCCAGACCTCCGCGACGGCCTCCTCCAACTCGTCGCGCGGGGCCACGAAGGCGCTGCCGGTGTCCGGCCGTCCCTGCTCGGGTGCCGGTAACGCCCGGCGGTCCACCTTTCCGCTGGTGGTGAGGGGCATGTCCGTCAGCAGCACGAACACCTCGGGCACCATGTACTCCGGCAGCCGCTGCCGTACGAACGCCCGTAGTTCGGAGCCGGAAAGGGCGGCCGTCGTGTACGCCACCAGCCTCCGCTCGCCGGGCACGTCCTCGCGCACCAGCACCGCGCACGAGCCGACCGAGTCGTGCGCGGCCAGGACCGCCTCGATCTCGCCCAGTTCGATCCGGAATCCCCGCAGCTTCACCTGGTGATCGGTCCGGCCGAGGAAGTCCAGGTCCCCGTTCGGCAGCCACCGGACCAGGTCCCCGGTCCGGTAGACCCGAACCGCGGGGCCGCCGGCGACCATGCTGTCCACAAAACGTTCGGCGGTGAGCTCGGGCCGGTTCAGGTAGCCCGGGCTCACCCCCTCGCCGCCGATCAGCAACTCACCGGCTACCCCCACCGGCACCGGCCGGCCGTGGCGGTCCACGACGTACGTCACGGTGTTCGCGATCGGCCGGCCGATCGGCACCGATGATCCGGCGGGCCGCCCGCCGAGCAGGGCGGTCATCGTGGAGTAGATGGTCGTCTCGGTGGGACCGTACAGATTGGTCACCCCGGCGGACCGTGCGGCCAGGCGCTCGGCGAGATCGACCGGCAACGCCTCACCGGCGGCGTACACCCGCACGCCGCGCAGCGCGTCCGGGGCCGCGTCCAGGATCAGCCGCCACAGCGAGGGCGTGCCCTGGACGTGCCGCACGCCGTGCCTCTCGACCAACTCGCCCAGCCCGCCCGGCGACGTCACCTGCGCCACCTCGGCGATGACCACTGTCGCGTGGCTCAGCAGCGGGAGCAGCAACTCGACGGCGGAGATGTCGAAAGTCGTCGCGGTCACCGACAGCAGCGCCTCGCCCCGGGCGATCGAGTAGTTCCCGTCCACGGCCACCAAAAGATTCACCAGGTTGCGGTGGGTGATCCGCACACCCTTCGGCATCCCGGTGGAACCGGACGTGTAGAGCACGTACGCCAGGTCGGTCGCCCCGGCCCCCGGCCCCGGATTCACCGGCGAGTGCGCGGCGACGGCGTCGCGATCCGTGTCCAGCCGGACCAGGCTCCGCTCGCCACCGGACAGCCGGTCGGCCAGCGCGGAATCGGTCACCACGATCGGGGCCGCGGTGTCGTCGAGCATGAACGACAGCCGCTCGGCCGGGTAGTCCGGATCCAGCGGCACGTAGGCGCCACCGGCCTTGAGGATCGCCAGCGGCGCGACGACCGTGTGCACCCCGCGGCGCAGGCAGATGCCGACCATCGTGCCCGGGCCGACGCCCAACCCGCGCAGGTGGTGGGCGAGGCGGTTGGCCCGGTCGTTCAGTTCGCCGTACGACAGGGTCAGCTCGCCGCTCGCGACAGCCGGCAACCCCGGCGCCGCGGCCACCCGCTCCTCGATCAGCTCGTGCACGGGAGTGTCCCGCGGGAACTCCGCGCCGGTGTTGTTGAACTCCACCAGGATCCGGTGGCGCTCGGCCGGCGACAGCATCTCCCACTCGCTCAGGCGCGTGCCGGGATCGGCCACGGCCCCGGACAGCAGCGTCTGGAAATGCCCGGCCATCCGCTGCACCGTCGCACGGTCGAACAGGGCGGTGGCGTACGTGAGCCGAACGTCCAGGGTGTCCCCGGCGATTCGCGCCGTCATCGCCAGATCGACCTCGGCGACGGGCCGCGGAACGCCGTCGCGCAGCGCGAACGAGGCCCGGAACAGTGGCGTGTCGGCCGGGTCGGGTGCCGGCACGAGCGCGTCGGTGACCTGGTCGAAGGGCACGTCCTGGTGCTCGAACGCCTCGACGACACGGTCGCGGATCCGCGCGAACAACTCGTGCACCGTCGGATCGCCGGACAGGTCACCGCGTACCACCACGGTGTTCGCTCGTGAACCGGTTCGGCCCGGCGCCGGCGTACCGACGGCGATGTCGTCCTGCCCGGTGTGCCCGGCCAGCAGCGCCTGGAACACCGTCAGCAGGGCGATGTGCGGCGTGATCCGCTCACGCTGGACCAGGTCGTGCAGCGCCCGGAGAGTCTTGGCCGGGACGGTGAACTCCACCGTGTCGCCGGCCGTCGAGCGGACCGGCGGCCGGGTCCGGTCGACCGGCAGTTCCAGCCGGTCCGATCCCGCCAGACGGCGCCGCCAGAACTCCAGCTGCTGCTCCAGTTGCTGCTCCGGCGGCTGCTCCTCCCGGCGGTTGCGGCGGCGGCCGGCGGTGGCGTTCCTCGTCCGCGTGCTAGGCGCCCGTTCGGCGGCGGGCTGACGTTCGGACGGTTCCGCTGCGGTCCGTAGGGACTGGGCGAGCGCGGAGATCGTCGGGTAGGTGAAGAAGGCGGTCAGCGGGACGTCGATGCCGTGCCGGTCGCGCAGCTCCTGGCGGATCCGCACGATCAGCAGCGACGTGACGCCGACGTCGAAGATGTTCTCCGTGACGCTGACCCGCGGGACGTCCAGCACCCCGCACCAGATCTCGTGGAGCAGAACCTGAGTGGGGTCGCCCGGTGGAACGTGATCCGTATCGGACGCCAGTTGCCGGGCGATGCTCTTCAGGGCGGTCCGGTCGGTCTTCCCGTTGGGGGTGAGCGGGAGCTCCGGCAGGGTCAGCACACGACTCGGCACCATGTAATCGGGTAGAGCCCGCCGCAGGACGGCCCGGGTGCTGTGTTTCAGGTCCCCGGCGGCTGGCGTCACGAAGGTGACCAGCTGACTCTCGCCACTGCCGGCCGTCACCACCAGCGTGCACACGTCGCGGACGCCGGGAACGGTCTGGGCCACGGCGTCGACCTCACCGGGCTCGACCCGGTGTCCACGGATCTTCACCTGGTCGTCGAGACGCCCCAGGTACTCCAGGTGCCCGTCCGGATGCCAGCGGACCAGGTCTCCGGTGCGGTACACGGGCACCCCGCCGACATCAGTGAACCGTTCCGCGGTCAGCTCGGGCCGGTCGAGGTAACCCAGGGCCAGGCCCGCACCGCCGATGCACAACTCGCCCGGCACTCCCAGGGGGACGCGGTGGCCGGTGTCGCCGGTGACGAACAGGCTGGTGTTCGCGAGGGGCCGCCCGATCCCGGTGGCGGTGTCGTGTCGCCCCAGCACGGCGCGCGTCGACCAGATGGTGGTCTCGGTCGGCCCGTAGACGTTGTGGACCTCCGGTCCCAGCGCGGTCAGGGCCCGGGCCAGCGGGTGCGGCAGGTGCTCGCCGCCACTCCAGATCTGGCGCAGGCCGGCGGGCGCCGCGCGGGTGTTCGAGGTGTAGAGCTTCCAGGTCGCCGGGGTGGCCTGGACCACGGTGATGTTCTCCGCGGCGAGCAGCTCGTGCAGCTGTTCGGGGTCGCCACCGATCCCCGGCGGACCGATGACGAGCGTTCCGCCGGTCAGCAGCGGAAGCCAGAGTTCCAGTCCCGCGATGTCGAAGGACAGCGAGGTCAGCGCGAGCAACCGGTCGCCGTCGCCGAAGCTCGTCTCGTACGCGAAGTCGTCCAGCAGGTTCCCGAGACTGGTGTGCTGGACCAGCACCCCTTTGGGACGGCCGGTCGAGCCGGACGTGTAGATCACGTAGGCGACGTCGGCGCCGTCCACCGTGGGGAGCGGCGGTCCGGCGACGGATCGGGACTCGAGTTCGTCCACCAGCAGGATCCTGGTGTCCGCCGGCACCGGCACCCGGTCCACGAGGTCACGCGTGCTCAGCAGGACCTTGATACCGGCGTCCTGGGTCATGTGCTCCAGCCGGGCGCGAGGGTACGCCGGATCGAGCGGCACGTAGGCGCCGCCCGCGAGCCAGACTCCGAGCAGCCCGGCCGGCAGGTCACGGCCACGGGGGAGCGCGACGCCGGCCAGATCACCGGGTCGCAGCCCGTGCGCGACCAGCTCGGCACCGATCGACGTGGCTCGCTCGATCAGCGCGGCGAAAGTGTGGACACCATCCGGCGCCCGCACCGCCACCGCATCCGGTCGAAGACGCGCCGCCTCGATCAGCCGGGTGGGCAGCGCGCGGGGGTCGACGAGGCGCGCGGGGCCGGTGCCGAACTCGGCCAGCAGCGCACGCTCCTCGGCGTCCGTAAGGTCGATGCCGTCGATGCCGACCGCCGGGTTCTCACCGACGATGTCCAGGAGGCGCTGCAGGTGCCGCCGGAACCGGTCCGCCGTGTCACGTTCGAAGAGATCGGCCGAGTACCACAACCGGCAGGCGAGACCTCCGGCGTCCGGGCCGGCGTCGAGCATCAGGTCGAACGCGGCGGCCACGGTCGTCTCGACCGGCCGCAGCTCGGCGTCCGGCAGTTCCAGCCGAAGGGCGGAGCCGTCGTGAACCGTCACCATCGTCTGGATCAGCGGATGGTGGGAGAGACTCCGTTCCGGCGCCAGGCCGTCGATGAGTTCCTCGAAGGCGACAGAACCGGCATCCCGGTACGCGTGGTGCATCCGCTCGAGATACGCGGCGAACGACGGCGCGCCGGTCATGTCGGCCGGGATCACCAGGGTGTCCGTCACGGGCCCGATCAGTGGTGTGGTGCCGGCCGCCGGGGTGCCCACCAGCAGGCGCTCCTGTCTCGACCAGACGCCCAGCACCACGGAGAACGCGGCCAGCAGCAGCGTCCGGAGAGTGGTCCCGTGCTCGTCGGACACCTGGTCCAGGCGGCGCGCCAGCGAAGACGGAACATGCCAGGTCAGCGACTCCCCGGCGAACGTCTGGACGGCCGGCCGGGAACGATCGGCGGGCAGATCGAGAACGGTCGGGAAACCGGCCAGCCGCGTCACTCGCGCCTCGCGCAGCTCGACGGCCTCGGGCGTCCGGATCCACTCCCGCTGCCGTGCCGCGTGGTCGGCGAAGCGGATCGGCGGTTCTTGCACCGAACGCCGGTACTGGCCGGCGACCTCGCGCAGGAACACGGCCATTGACCCGGCGTCCGCCACGATCGCATGGAGCACGAACACCAGGGTCGTGGTCCCGTCAGCACCGTGCACCAGACCGGCGCGTACCAGCGGGGTGCCGGTCAGGTCGAAGGGTTCGTGGAGGAACTCCGCCACCCGGCCGTCGACTCTCCGCACGGTGACGGGTGCCTCGGCCAGCACCTCCTGAACCGGTGTGCCGTCGTCGTTGCGAAAGCGGGTCCGCAGCACCTCGTGCCGGTCGATCGCACCGTTGACGGCCCGTTCAAGAGCAGGAAGATCCAACTCGCCGGGTACGTCGAACGCCGCGTGCCGGTGGTGCAGAGCCGTTCCCGGCACCAACTGCTCGACGAACCAGATCCGCTGCTGTGCCGCAGAGGTGGGACTCGCGCCCACGACGGAAGTCATCAGCCGGCTCGCTTTCCGGTCAGTTCGGCCGGGTCGACGCCCGGACAGTGATCCAGCAGGACGGGATGCAGGTGGGGAGTCCGATCGAACTCCCGCGGGGCCACGTCGGCCCGCAGCGCGTGATCACGTTCGGCGTAGGCGTCCCAGTCGATGCGCACACCCCGTTCCCACAGGTCAGCGACCATCCGGGGGAAGGTGCTCTCCCCGTTCTCGCCACCGGGCGCCACGACCAGACCGGCGTCGAGCAGGTGTGATCCGCCGCTCAGCTGGAGGTAGACGGCTTCGGGGTGCCCGGCCGCCGCGGTGCGCAACGCCTCGTCGAACCGGGCGCGCTCGCCGGGTCGGGTGTCACCCAGAGCCGCGTCCTCGAACGAGAGGGCACCGCTCAGGTGGGCGGCGGTCAGCTCGCCGGTGCCGTACCCGATGAGGAGATCGGGCCGGATGCCGAGACTGCCGAGCAGCGAGTGCTGCCCGACGGCCAGCAGATGCAGCACCGGCTGCGAGATCCGTGCCGGGATCGACGGCGTGCCCGGCCGGAACGCCCCGCGCACGGCCGCGAACGTGTCCGGCGGCAGCCGGCGCTCCAGTACTGCCAGGCCGTCGTCCACGGCTGTCCGGAAGACCGGTTCCGCCTGGTAGAGAGCGAACGCCGGAGCATCCCGGGGTAGTTCGCCGGGCAGCAGGACGACCAGCGGTGGTGGTGTCTCCGGGGCGACCCGGAACCGGGCCGGGTCCGGCCATCGCACGTCAGCCGGACCGCCGTGCACGGGCACCAGCGCGGTGGCGCGTGTGCTGAGCTCCGGGCGGCCGGTGCGCAGCGTGTGGCCGATGTCCTGGCGGATCTCGGCACTCGATTCGTCCACGGTGGAGCGCACCGACCGAACGGCGGTGGCCAGGCGATGCGGATCGTCCGCGGACAGTGGCAGCAGCTGCCACGACCGGCCCTTGCGGGCGGCGGCACGCACCTCCGGCCCGGCGTCGCCGATGATGATGTGGGCGTTCGTCCCGCCCATCCCGAAGGAGCTGACCGCCGCGTACCGGCCCTCGTCCGATCGCCGCCACCCGACCGGCTCGGCCGACAGCGAGAACGGTGTCCCGCGCAGGTCCACCGGTGACGCCCCCTGTGTCAGCGGCGCGTTGGGCGGGATCGAGCCGTGCCGCATGGCCAGCAGGCAGCTGATGACACCCGCCGCGCCGGCCGCCGCGGTGAGGTTGCCGATGTTCGCCTTCACCGAGTGGAGACGACAGTCGTGCACATCGGCTCCGGCGGACCGGAACGCCTGGGACGCCGCATCGATCTCCAGCAGGTCGCCGATGCCGGTGCCCGCGCCGTGGCCCTCCAACAGGCCGATCCGGGAAGCGCTCAGTTCGGCGACATCGAGGGCCTCGCCGATCAGTTCGATCTGACCGGTGACCCCGGGAACGGTGAAACCGGCCCGCGCACGGCCGTCGTTGTTCACCGCGGTGCCGGCGATCACGCCCAGGATCGGGTTGCCCTCGGCCAGCGCGGCGTCCAGCCGGCGCAGGAAGAGGACCGCGACACCGTTGCCGTCCACGGTGCCGTCGGCCGAGGTCGTGTACGGCTCACATCGCCCGCGGGGTGAGTGGATGCCGCCGTCGGTGACCAGGTAGCCCGCGTCCCGCACGTCGACCGCGACGCCTCCGGCCAGGGCCGAGTCGCACTCACCGGCCAGGATCGCCTGGCAGGCCAGATGCACGGCGACGCTGGAGGACGAGCAGGCGGTCAGTACGGTCATCGACGGTCCGGTGAGCCCGAAGGCGTAGGAGACCCGGCTCGACATGTAGTCGGGTTCGGTGCCGATGGCGAGCTTGGCGGAGTCCACCCGGCCGTCGCCGTGGAACGCGATCTGCGCGCCGTAGTCGCTCGCGCGCGATCCGAGGAACACTCCGACCCGATCCGGCAGCGAACCGATGAAGCATCCCGCGCTCTCCACCGCCCGGTAGCAGGCCTGCAAGATCACGCGATGCTGCGGGTCGGTGAGCTCCGCCTCGGATCCGGTGCTGCCGAACGCCCGGACGTCGAAGGCCAGGGAATCCGCGATCGGATAGGCGACCGGCACGTATGCCGGGTTCTTGTACCGGTGTTCCGGAACCCCGCGCCGCGCTGATTCCTGAGCACTGAATTCGTGCCGTCCGGAGCGGCCGGTGCTGATGAGCCGCCAGAGATCCGCGGTGTCACTTACCTCGGCGGCGCGGATCGACATCCCCACCACGGCCACGCGATCAGACATTATCTACCCACCCGTGAGGAGCTAAGGCATCTACGTTTATAAATGCGTAAACGTCTCTCATCGAACTCATCCTTATGCCGTATCCCGGATTGATGCAATCGTCTGCGCGGGCGGGGGAAGCGCGACCCGGTCCTGTCTCGCCTGTCTCGCCGGCGGGACAGACGCTGTCGTAGGGTGCGTTCGTAAGCCCTTCGGGCGTTTCATCAGAGAGGGACGGTGCATGAGCGATAGCGATTTCCGGAATCCCATGGACGCGCTGGTCGTGGGTACCGTGCAGAAGCTTGTCGGAAAGACGGACGTCGGTATCGACGACGACTTCTTCGACCTGGGCGGCAATTCCATCCTCGCCATCCGCCTCTCACAGGCGCTCAGCGCGGAACTCGGAATCTCCCGCGCCACCCGCGTCATCTTCAAGAACCCACGGCTGAGCGATCTGAGCGATGCGCTCAGCGGCCTGGTCGCGTCATGAGCGAGCTTGCGAGCGAATCGTCGGGCACAGTCGAAAACTCATGGCGGCGCCGGAGCGAAGCGGAGGTGACGGCATGAGCGAGTTGGCGGAGGAGACGGTCCGGGCTGCCTGGTGCGAGGTCCTGGGAGTCGGTGAAGCCGCCGAGGACCAGAACTTCTTCGATCTGGGTGGCGACTCGCTGATGGCCATCATCTTCATGGAGCGGATCGAGTCGGGCCTGGGCATCGACTTCCCGATGCAGGCGCTCCTGATGGACGGCGAATACCGGGCGGTGCTGGCCGAGTGCGTCGCCCTGCGCGCGCAGACTCAGGGCTGAAGCGCACGCATCGATGCCACCAGGTCACCGATGTGGCGGGACACCGTCGAGTCGAAGGCGGGTCCGGCCCCGTCGGGGACCTCGGCGACCGGGATGCGCAGAACATCGGCGAACCGGCTCCTCTCCTGCTGATCGGCGGCTGACATCGCCAGCAGGAAACCCAGCCAGCCCATGCACCGGGCGACGAACTCGGCCCCGCGCCGGTTCGCGTCCTCGGCGCTGAATCCGTGCTTCATGAGGTGCGCCACCAGGTCACGGCGAATGGATTCCTCGAAATACTCGTGGAGCCGGGGCTCGTCCAGCGCGGGCAGCGGATCGTCCGAGACGTCCACCCGCAACTTGGCCCGCATCACGGCGTACTCCGAGGCCAGCATCGCCAGGTCCGGCCAGGACGGGTCGACCAGCAGACCGGCGGCGCCCGCGTTCTTCTGCAGCAGCTCGGCCATCCTCAGCCCCAGGGGGGCGGCGGTGCAGTAGGAGACCAGCAGCACCGGCCCGGTTCCCGCGATGTCGGCCCAGGCCTCGGCATAACCTGCCGTCAGATCATCCACGCCGCGATATCCGAGTAGCGAGATGTCACTGACCGGGTCGATGCGGTAGACCGGGTGACCGGTTCCGAGCGCCGCGATTTTCGAGCTGATCCGTGCCTCCGACGTGGGCGTCAGGAAATCGATGACGAGAATCGGTTCCCGGCTGCCGTCGGCAAGCTTCTCAATGGTGTACATGGGTGCCCACCCGTCGATTGATCCGGCCGGTATCTCGGAAGCCTACGGATTGGTCCACCGTTCGGCGATGCCGCAAGCACGCCGGCGGGCCCGCTCGGTGGAACGTGGACGCTCGGCCGATTCAAGCGGTATGGCCGTCCCCATCAGAGTTCCGGATGCCCGGTGCGCGAGGGGACGTCAATAGCTGTCTCGCCGGCGAGACAGCTCCCCGGTCCGCCTGGTCCGGACCGGCTGTTCGGTCTGGTCTGATCCGGGTCGGACAGTTTTCGTGTCCGTCGCCGTAGAAGACATGGCCAACCGGTTGGAGGGATTCGTGGTTCCCGCCTCGTCCGCACAGCGAAGAATGTATTTCGCCACGGCACTGCTACCGGACAGTCCGGTTCATATCTGGGGGATCACGTTCACCGTCGACGGGGACCTCGAGATCGACCGTCTCGAACGTGCGCTCCGAGTGATCCGTGGCCGGCACGACGCGTTGCGGATCACCATCCATGAACGCGACGGCGAGGTCTTCCAAGCGGTGCACGACGTCGACGAGACTCTGGTCGAGGTCGTGGAGGCGGACGGCGAATCGTTCGAGGAACGTCATGACTGGGCGCGTGCGGAAGCCCGGCGGGTCGTCGACGTCCCGTTCGACCTGGCCGCGGGCCCGCTCTGGCGAACCGTCGTCATCCGGGTCGCGCCTCGCCTGCATCTGCTGGTGATCTCCTTCCACCACGTCATCACCGACGAGATCTCGGCTCAGGTCTTCGCCGAGGAGCTCCGGATCGGCTACACCGACCCGGAAGCCCTGACCGAGCCCGTCGGGCAGTACTCCGACTTCAGCCTGGCCGAGAACGCGGCCGGCGTCGATCCGGCCGGCCTGGACTACTGGCGTGGCCACCTGGCGGGTGTTCAGCCGGCGCGTCTCCCCGAGGACGGCCGGCAGGGCCCGGACGGGATCGACGGTCATCGGCTGCCGATCACCCTGCCCGAGAACGCGACGGAGGACTTCCAGGAGTTCTGCCGGGACCGTGGGGTCAGTCCCTTCGCGGGCCTGCTCGCGGTGTACTTCATCCTGCTCCAGCGCTGGGCCGGAACGAGCGACCTGACGGTCGGCACTCAGATGTTCAACCGGCCGGATCCGGAGTCGTTCCGGACCATCGGCTTCTTCGCCAACACCGTGGCGCTGCGCTGTCAGGTGGCACCGGGTTCGTCCTTCGGCCAGTTCCTCGAGGTCGTGAGCGAGACGATCCACGACGCGCTCGACCACCAGGACGTGCCGTTCGAGGCGGTGGTCGACGCGATGGCTCCGCAGCGGGACGCCGGGCGTAACCCGCTGTTCGAAGCGGCCATCAGCTACGCCTCGATCGACCGGCAGGACACCTGGGCGCTCGACGGTCTTCAGGTCACCCCGATACCGGAGCCCACGGAGGCGCAGCGGCTGGAGTTCAGCCTGGTGCTGGACGTGCGGCGCCTGGCGGGCCGGGTCGACCTCGTCATCGAGTACGACCGGCAGCGGTTCTCCGAGGCGGCGATGCACCGGTTCGGGCAGGCCTACGGGAGCCTGCTGCAGGCGCTGTGCCGGGCACCCGATGTCCCGATCGCCGGCATCCCGACCCTCGACGGCGCCGCGCTGGCGGAGACGCTGGCACTCGGCACCGACGACGTACCACCCGACGATCGGGTTTCCGTACCGGCCGCGTCGGCGTGGGACCTGTTCGCGCTGACCGCCGCGACCTTCCCGGATCGGGAGGCCGTCGTCGCGGGCGGGGACCGGCTCACCTTCGCCGAACTGGCCGATCAGGCCCGGACGATGGCCGCCGACCTGCGGGCCCGTGGTGTGCGTACCGGCGTGCTGGTGGGTGTCTGCCTGCCGAGGCGCGGTGACCTGATCGTCGCGATGCTCGCCACGTGGTGTGCCGGTGGTGCCTTCCTCCTGCTGGATCCGCAGCAGCCCGAGGCCCGGCGCCGGATGTTCCTGGCCGAGGCGGGGGTCACCCTGGTCGTCGCGGACGAATCCGTCACCGAGGTGGCGACGGGCTCGGTGCCCGGACTGCTGGCCGGCCAGGCCGCCGCTCCGGCCTACGTGGTGTTCACGTCGGGTTCCACCGGACAGCCCAAGGGCGTGCTCGTCGATCAGGCGAGCCTGGTCGCTCTCGCCACCACCCAGTTGGCGCCGATGTACGCCCGGCTGCCGGCCGGCCGTCAGGTCAACGTCGGCGCGCTGAGCTCCGTCACCTTCGACGTTTTCGTCAACCACTGCCTCGGCATGATCGCTTTCGGGCATCGCCTGCTGCTGCTCGACGAACAGGAGAGATTCGACCCGCGCCGGCTTCTGGCCCGGGGTGCGGATCCCGCGACGGCGATCGAGGTGCTCGACTGCAACAGCAGCCAGATGGAGATCTTGGTCGACGCCGGTGTCCTGGACGTGCCGTACCCGCCGAAGATGGTGCTGATCGGTGGCGAGAGCCCGTCCGATCGGCTGTGGCAGCGCCTGCATGACCAGCCCGGTCTGATCGCTTTCAACATGTTCGGCATCACCGAGTGCACCATCGACTCGGCGCGGGCTGAGATCGGCGAACACCCGCATCCGGTGGCCGGGCGGGCCGCCGGCACGACCCGGCTCTACATCGTCGACGATCAGATGCAGTTGCAGCCGACTCTGTTCGTGGGTGAGATCTGCATCGGCGGGCTCGGGGTCGCCCAGGGTTACGTGGGACAGCCCGCCTACACCAGCGAGAGGTTCGTCGCCGACCCGTTCAGCAGCGCACCCGGGCAGCGCATGTACCGGACCGGCGACCGGGGACGGCTGCGACCCGACGGGCAGTTGGAGTTCTGGGGCCGCCTCGACGACCAGATCAAGGTCCGCGGTCTGCGCGTGGAGCCCGGTGAGCTGGAGGCCGCGTTGCTCCGCCACCCCGGAATCGACCGCGCCGCCGTCCTTGCGACCGACGCCGGCACACCGAAGGCCCAGCTCCTGGCATTCATCGTGGTCGACGAAGGAGCCGGTGAGCTGACGCCGTCCGCCGTCCGGGAGTTCCTGCGCGGCAGACTCCCTTCCGCGCTGCTTCCGGACCGGGTGGAGGTGCTCGACCGGTTCCCGGCGACCCCCAACGGCAAGCTCGACCGCGCGGCGCTGCTACGGCTCAAACCGTCGGCCGCCGAGGCGGACGCGTACCGGGGCAGCCCGCCGCCCACCGACCCCCGTGCCCGGCGGCTGTGCGAGATCGTGGCCGAGGTGGTCGGCGTCGCCCGGGCGGATCTCGACGACAACTTCTTCGAGCTCGGCGGCAATTCGCTGCTCGCCATGATGCTCAGCAGCCGGGTGGACACCGTCCTGGGCGGTGAACTGAAGCTCCGGACGATCTTCGAAGCACGGTCGCTCCGGGACCTCCTCCCGGATGTGGACGCCAGCGCATGACGACCGGAACGGGGACGAGCACGATGGACTGGCTGCTGCGGGACTTGCGCGAGTTCGGCGACACCGAGGCGATGGCCGGGTACGGCGGATCGGTCACGTACACCGAACTCGCCGACCGGACCACCGGCTGGCTGTCCGAACTGGACCGGCTCGGGACGACCGCGGGCGAGGTCGTGGCGATCATCGGTTACGCCGCACCGGACGTGGTCGCGCTCTTCATGGCGCTCGCGATCCGGGGCGCGGTCGTGGTGCCGATCGCCCCCACCGATCCACCGGAGGAGCAGCGGGCGGCCCGGCTTGCGACCGCGTACGCCGGCCGGGTCTTCGAATTTCACGGCGACGGCGAGTGGACCGTCCGGGCGATCCCGGCACCGGACGGCCCCCGGCCCGGCCTCCTGACGAAACTCACCGGCGCAGGGGAAGCCGGCCTCCTGCTGTTCTCCTCGGGTTCGACGGGTGAGAGCAAGGCGGCGCTGCTGTCGCTGCCACGCCTGCTCAGCGGATTCCGGGTGGCCGGACGCCCGCGCCGGACGCTGCAGTTCATGGCGCTCGACCACATCGGCGGCGTCAACACGCTGTTCCGCACCCTCATCGGTGGCGGCACGGTGATCACCGAGCCGCGCCGGACGCCGAGGACCGCCTGCGAGGCCATCGAACGTCACCGGGTCCAGGTCCTGCCCACCACGCCGACGTTCCTCAACATGCTGCTGCTCTCCGGCGCCTACCGGGACCACGACCTGTCCTCGCTCGAACTGGTCACCTACGGCACCGAGCCGATGCGCGAGGTCACCCTGGCGCATGCGGCCGAGGTGTTCCCGAAGGTGCGGTTCAAGCAGACGTACGGCCTCACCGAGACCGGCATCCTGCCCACCCGATCCGTCTCGTCGAACTCACTGCTGATGGACGTCGGCGGACACGGATTCGACACCCGCGTCCGCGATGGTGTGCTCTGGATCAAGTCGCCGAGCAGCATGCTCGGATACCTCAACGCGCCCGACCCGTTCGACTCCGACGGGTGGCTCGACACGGGCGACGCGGTCGAGGTGGCCGAGGACGGTTCGCTGCGCGTACTGGGCCGGCTCTCGGCTCTGATCAACGTCGGCGGTGAGAAGGTGTCGCCGGCCGAGGTCGAGAACGTGCTGCTGCGGGCGGACAACGTCAAGGACGCCGTGGTGAGCGGACGCCCGAACGCGGTCACCGGAGCGATCGTCGTGGCCACGGTCGAGCTGGTCACGGCCGAGGACCGCAAGGCAGTGGCCCGGCGGCTGCGCCTGCTCTGCGCCGAGTCGTTGCCACCCCACAAGGTTCCGGCCGTCATCACCGTCGCGGACCGGCCGTTGCACGGCGAACGGTTCAAGCGCATGGGCGGTGCGCTGTGACCAGCCTCGTGGATCAGCGTCCGGTGGCGGTCGTCAGCGGTGGCAGTCGCGGGCTCGGGCTGGCACTCGTCCGGGATTTCCTGAACCGCGGGTACCGGGTGGAGACCTTCAGCCGGACGGAATCCGCCGAGCTGGCCGGACTGCGCGCGGCGGACGACTCCGGAGCACTGTTCTGGTCCGCCGTCGACGGCACCGACGCCGACGCGATCCAGGCCTTCACCGGTGCGGTCGTGCGCCGGCACCGCCGGATCGACGTGCTGGTGAACAACGCCGCGGTCGGGCTCGAAGGCCTGCTGACGCTGACCTCCCCGGCTGCGATCGACGCCGCGTTGCGGACCAACCTGACGCTGCCGATCCTGCTCGCGCGGGCCTGCCTCAAGCCGATGCTGGCCCGCCGGGACGGTGTGGTGGTCAACCTGTCGTCGATCAACGCGCTGCGCGGGCAGACCGGCGTGGCGGTGTACGGCGCGGCGAAGGCCGCACTCGACGGACTGACGCGCGGCCTGGCCCGGGAGGTCGGACCGGCCGGGATCCGGGTGGTCAGCGTCGCCCCCGGCTACTTCGACAGCGACATGACCGCGGGGATCGGCCCGGACCAGCGGCGCCGCATCGAACGACGGACTCCGCTCGGCCGGCTCGGTTCGGTGGAGGACGTGCTCGGCGTCGTCCGGTTCCTCACCTCACCGGCGGCGAGTTTCATCACCGGCCAGACCATCACCGTCGACGGTGGCTACACCTGCTGAACCCCGGCCACGGGGACCGGGGCAATGCGAACGGGAGTGTGATTCGAATGAACAGGCGTGAGACGGTCATGACGGCGCTGCTCGAGATCGTGAACGAGGTGGCCGGACCGGTCGATCACCTGGACTCCGACCAGTTGCTCGTCGATCAGCTGGGACTGGAGTCGTTGCACCTCGCCAGGCTGGTCGCGGTCCTGGAGATGGAGCTGGACACCGACCCGTTCACCGACGAGGTGCCGATCACCAGCGTCCGCACGGTGGGCGACCTGCTGCGGGCGTACGACCCGGTGGTCCGGGCCCCGCTGGGCACCGGAGAACCGGTATGACCCAGCCGATCGCCATCATCGGAATGGCCGCGCGGTTCCCCGGCGCCGCGGACGTGGACGCGTTCTGGGACCTGATCGTGTCCGGGCGGGAGGCCATCCGCGACCTCAGCGACGAGGAACTGGTCCGCGGTGGCGTGGACCGGGCCTGGCTCGGCGATCCCGACTACGTCAAAGCCGCCGCCACCCTGGACGACGTCGACCTCTTCGACGCGGCCCATTTCGACATCTCGGGCCGTGAGGCCGCCGCCATGGACCCGCAGCACCGCGTCTTCCTGGAGACCTGCTGGCACGCGTTGGAGAACGCGGGCGTACGGGTACCGGCCGGCGCCGGATCCGGGGCCCCGGTCGGCGTGTTCGCCGGCAGCGGTGGAGTCCTCACCAGCTACCTGCCCGAGGTGCTGCGGCACTCCGGGCCGCTGGCCGACCCGACGGCCTCGATCGAGCAGCTCGGGTCGGACAAGGACTTCCTCGCCACTCGGGTGTCGTACAAGCTGAATCTGACCGGCCCCAGCCTGACCGTGCAGACCGCCTGTTCCACCTCGCTGGTCGCCGTGCACCTGGCGGTGCAGAGCCTGCTGCGCGGCGAGTGCGAGACGGCACTGGCCGGCGGAGTGAACATCCGGCTGCCCACCGATGCCGGGCACTGGTACCGCCGGGGCGGCATCCTGTCCCCGGACGGTCGTTGCCGGCCGTTCGACGTCAGCGCGCAGGGCACGATCTTCGGTAGCGGGGCGGGTGTCGTCGTCCTCAAGCCGCTCGCCGACGCGCTCCGTGACGGCGACACCGTCTACGCCACCATCCTCGGCACCGCGATCAACAACGACGGCGGTGGCAAGGCGAGTTACGGCGCCGCCAGCCTGCCGGGCCAGCTGGGCGCGATGCACCGGGCGCTGGCCGGCTCCGGCGTCGACCCGGCGTCGATCGGCTACCTCGAGGCCCACGGCACCGGAGTGCCACTCGGCGACCCCACCGAGATCGGGGCACTGAAGAAGATCTTCGGCCAGGACGGCGCCTGCGCCATCGGCTCGGTGAAGGCGCTGATCGGGCACATGGAGGCGGCCTCCGGCATCGCCGGCCTGATCAAGGCCGCGCTGGTCCTGCACCGGGGGCAGATCCCGCCGAACCCGTACTTCACGGCTCCGCACGCCCGGCTCAACCTGGCCGGGACGGGCCTGTTCGTCAACGAGCAGCCGCTGCCCATGCCCGGCTTCCCGCGCCGGGCGGCGGTCAACTCCCTGGGCATCGGCGGCACCAACGCGTTCGCGGTGCTGGAGCAGGCGCCCGACCGGACGCCCCCGGTCCGGCAGCCGGGTCACGAGCTCGTCACGATCAGCGCGAAGACTCCGGACGCCCTGCGCGAGCTGGCCGGGCGATGGGCGAGCAGCCTGCGGGAACCCGAGGTGAGCCTGCGGGACCTGGCCTACACCAGCCACCTCGGCCGGAGCGCTCTGCGGCACCGGCTCAGCGTGGTCGCCGACTCCCCAACCGCGGCGGCCGACCGGATCGAGACGTGGCTGCGTACCGGGAAAGGACCGGTCGACGCCGGCGAGACCGCGCGGGACCGGCCGAGGGTCGGATTCCTCTTCCCCGGACAGAGCTCCGAGTACGCCGGTATGGCCGTCGAGCTTTACCGGGAGCATCCCGCGTTCCGCACGGCGCTGGACCGGCACACGGAACTCTTCCGGGAACTCACCGGAGCCGAACCGCTGGAGGTGTTCGCCGACCCGGCGGCACAGGCGCGGGCCGAACTGCTCCAACCGGCGGTCTTCCTCCTGCAGGTCGCGCTGGCGGAGTTCTGGGCCACGTGCGGAGTACGCCCGGACGCGGTCGCCGGGCACAGCCTCGGGGAGTACGCGGCGGCCTGCGTGGCCGGAGTGCTCAGCCCCGAGGAGGGTCTCGCACTGGTCTGCGAGCGCGGTCGTGCCTTCGCGGCGGTTCCCGGCAGCGGCCGGATGGTCGCGGTCGGCTGTGACGCCCCGGCCGAGCTGGAGCGCCTGGTGCAGGCCAAGGGCGGATCGGCGTCGGTTGCCGCGTACAACGCGCCGGAGCGGATCACCGTCTCCGGCTCGGACAGCGAGATGCGTGAGCTGGAGGACGAGTTCCGGCAGCGGGGCTGGGGCACGATCGCCCTGGAGACCACGCATGCCTTCCACTCGGCGCTGGTCGCCCCGGTCGTACCGGCCCTGGTCGCGGCAGCGAACCGGATCACTCACCGGGCACCGGCCGTGCCCATGGTGCTGAACCTCACCGGCACGTGGGCGAAGCGCGACGAGATCGGCCCGGAGTACTGGGGACGCCAACTCACCTCCCCGGTCAGGTTCGCCTCCGGGGCCGCCGAGCTGCTCGCCGGGGAGTGCACGGTGCTGCTCGAAGTGGGTCCGGGCCGGACGCTCACCACGTCGGGCCGTGCCCAGTCCGGCCCGGATGTCGTCTGGCTGCCGGGTCTGGCCGCCCGGACTCCGGATCCGGCCACGGTCCTGGCCCACCTGGGCCGGCTGGAACGGGCCGGGGTGCCGGTCGACTGGGCCGGGTACTACGCGCCGCTACCGGCGAGCAAGGTGGCCGCGCCCCGGTACCCGTTCGCCCGGACCCGGCACTGGATCGCCGCCGCTCCGGCCGCACCCTCCCAGGAACTGCCCGATCTGCACAGGCTCCCCCTGCCGCAGTCCGCACAGCGGCGGTACGAGACCACGGTGTCCGGGCAGGCTCCGGGCAGCCTGGCCGACCATGAGATCTCCGGCCGTCTGGTCGTCCCCGGCGCGTACCACACGGCGTGCCTGGTGGAGGCGATGACGACCACGTCGCCCGAGTCCGCAGTGGTCGTCGAGGACCTGGTCTTCCCGCGCGCGCTGGAGGTCACCGACACCCCGCGCCGGGTCCAGCTCGTGCTCACCCCGGCCGGGGACGGCAGGTTCGTCGCGCAGTCACTCGGCCTGACCGGCGGGGCCGACCCCCTCGCCGACGCGTCCTGGCAGGTCCACGCGGAGGGCCGGATGAGCCGGGACGATTCGCCGGCCCGGCGATGGACGGATCCGTCGAGTCACCGGACCGGACGCCCGCTGTCGGCGGCCGAGCTCTACCCGCGGTTCGAGGCCGCCGGTTTCCGGTTCGGTCCCACCTTCCAGTGGATCGGCGAGCTGCGGCTGGCCGGTGACGACAGCACCGGTGACCTCGGTTTCGCCGCCTCCTCACCGCGCGAGCGGACGATGGCGATCCTCGACTCCTGCGTTCAGTTGGCGATCGCGGCCCGGATCGTCCGGGCGGCTTCCGGGGACGGTGTGCTGCTCCCGTTCCGGATCGAGCGGGCCGTGTTCCACGCGGCTCACCGCACGGCGGAGACCGGCGTCGCGTTCGTCCGGCACCGGGCGGCCGAGGCGTCGCGGGCCGTGGCCGACGTCTCGCTCGTCGACGTCGACGGCACCATGCTGCTCGAACTCGTCGGCCTGGAACTCAGGGCGGTGTCCTTCGGATCACCGGCACCCGGCGGGCCGGCCGAAGCCGGTGTCTACGCCGACAGGTGGGAGCCGAGTGACGCGGCCGGTGCCGAGTCGCTTCCGGCCGGCCGGTGGATCGTGTTCGCCGACGGCCGCAAGCACTGGCGGCAGGCTGTCGCAGCGCTCGAAGCGGCCGGCAGTCAGTGTGTGATCGTCGAGGTCGGTACGGCCTTCATGCGTCACGACGACCATCACTACGAGCTGGACCCCACGGATGCCGAGAGCCTGGCCCGGCTGTTCCGCGAGACCGGGCCCGCCGACGTCCTGCACTGTCTCGGCCTGGACCCCCAGCAGACCCGGGTCGCCTGCGGCAGCCTGCCGGCTCTGGCACGGGCCGCCGTCCGGCCGGGTTCTGTGGTGCTGCTCACCAGCGGCGCGGTGGCCGTGCACGATCCGGGCGAGGTCGGTGACCCGTACGGCGCGATGCTCTGGGGTCTGGGTCGAAGTGTGGCACTGGAGGCACCACACCTGGGGGTCCGGCTGATCGACGCCGACCCCCGGGACCTGCCCCGCGCACTGGGAATGATCGTCGGCGCACCGGCTGAGGCCGCGATCCGGGACGGCCGTGTCCACCGGCCCCGGTTGCACCTCGACACGACCTCGCCGGCTCCCGCGGGACCGCTCAGCGCCGACGGCTGCCACCTGATCACCGGCGGGACCGGAGCGCTCGGGCTGCACACCGCCGCCTGGCTGGTCCGGCGTGGGGCGCGCCACGTGGTGCTCGCCTCCCGCCGCGCCCCGGAGACCCCGATCGGTGAGCTGCGGAACTCCGGAGCGCGGATCACCACGGTCAGCCTGGACGTCACCGACGAGACCGCGGTCGGCCGGCTGGTCGAGCGCGCCCGACGGGAGTGGGGCGGCCTGCGCAGCGTCGTTCACGCGGCCGGTGTGCTGGACGACGCGCTGTTGCCGGAGCTGAGCTGGGATCGGTTCCAGACGGTGCTCGCCCCGAAGGTGGCCGGCGGCTGGAACCTGCACCGGGCCACCCTGAATCTCGATCTCGAGCACTTCATCCTGTTCTCCTCCACGGCCGCGCTGCTCGGAGCTCCGGGTCAGGCCAACTACGCGGCGGCCAACGCCTTCCTCGACGGGCTCGCCCACCACCGCCGAGGGCTCGGGCTACCCGCCCTCAGCGTCAACTGGGGACCGTGGGCGGAGGGCATGGTGGCCCGGATGAGCGGGCCGCAGCAATCTCGCTTCCGGGACGCCGGCTTCACGCCGCTGTCGCCCGAATCTGCATTCGCCGCGCTCGACCGGCTGTCGGCCGGACCGGGCGTCCAGTACGGCGTGTTCACCGTGGACTGGTCCCGCTACCGGGCCCGGTTCCCCGGTGACCGGGCCGTCGTCGCGACCCAGGAACCACGGGACGACGCGGAGTCGGGCCGTCGTCTGCGCCGCGACCTGCTCGGCGCCGACCGGGAACGCAGCCGTGAGCTGGTGCTCGACTATCTGCGCGGCATGCTCGCCACCCGGCTCGGCATGTCCGGCGACGCGCTGCACGAGGACCGGTCGCTGCAGGAGGCCGGGCTGGACTCGCTGGTGGCCGTCGAGGTCCGTGGCCAGATCTTCCGGGACCTGGACGTCGACCTGCCGCTGGGCGGGCTGCTCGAAGGCAACGCCCTGCGGTTGCTCGCCGAGGAGTTGACGGATCGTCTGGCCCTTCTCGACGCGCCGCCCGCGACGGTTCCGGCCGCTGCGGAACCGGTCCCGGCCGGCGCTGACCACCCGCTTTCCTACGCCCAGCGCCCGCTGTTGATGTTGCACCGGATGAACCCGGACAGTGCCTCCTACAACGTCGCTTTCACCGCCCGGTTCACCGCCGGGTTCGACTCCGCCGCGTTCCACCGGGCGGTCCGGTCGCTGGTCGGGCGGCATGCGGCCCTGCGCACCACCTTCAGCCGGGTGGGCGCCGACGGACCGGACGGCGCCCGTCAGACGGTGCACGGATGGCTCGAACCCGACGTCGCGGAGGTGGACGCCGGGCAGTGGGACGAGTCGCGGGTCGCGGACGAGGTGCGCGGCGCGTACCGGGAGCCGTTCGATCTGGCGACCGGTCCACTGTTCCGGTCCCGGGTGTACTCGCCGGCGGGCGGGGAGACTGTCGTCCTGCTGACCCTCCACCACGCGGTGTGCGATTTCTGGTCGCTCAGCGTGCTCGTGGCGGAGCTCGAACAGCTCTACCTCGCGGAGGTGAACCGCCGTCCGGTGCGGCTGCCGGACCGCAACGTCCCCTACGCCGACTTCGTCTCCCGCCAGCGCGAACTGATCGCCAGCGAGCGGGGTGGCCGGGCGCGTTCCTACTGGCACACCCGGCTCTCCGGTGAGCTGGAGCCCGCACGATGGCCACGGTTCGCGCTCGACCCGGCGGACACCGGCGAGGGCGGATCCATGCTGTTCCCGTTCCCCGCCGCACTCGCCGACGGCGTGTCCACACTGGCCAAAGAGCAGGGCGCCACGCCGTACGCGGTGCTGCTGACCGCTTTTCAGGTCCTGGTCGGCCGCTACACCGGGCAGCAGGACGTGCTGGTGGGTACGCCGGTCGCCGGCCGGTTCGACCCGTCGCTGGCCGAGTGTGTCGGCAACTTCGTCAACCCTGTGGTGCTGCGTGCCGATCTGAGCGACGCGGCGCCGTTCCGCGAGCAGCTCGCCCGGACCCGCCGTGCCGTCGTGGAGGCGCTCGAGCACCAGGACTATCCGTTCGAGCTGCTGGTCAGCGAGCTGGCACCGCGGCGGGTGAGCGACCGGAACCCGATCTTCCAGGCGATGTTCAGCTATCAGAAACCCAGTCGCTATCCGGCGCTGGCGGCGCTGTACGCGGCCGACCCGGGTGCGGCCCCGGTCGACTGGGCCGGACTGACCGCGGTTCCGTTCCGCCTGGATCAGCAGGACGACCAGCTCGAACTGGTCCTTGAGGTGGTGCAGGACGGCGACCGTCTCGTCGGGCTGCTCAAGTACCGCAAGTCCGTCTTCTCCGCCGCGGCCGCCCGCCAGCTGATCGACAACTACGTGACGCTGCTGCGGGCCGGGCTCACCGACCCCGGCCGCAGCGTGGCGGAGCTGCCGCTGACGATCGACGCCGACCGGGACACCACCCCGGCCGGTCCGGTCGCCGCCACGCCGCCGTCCGGCGAACTCACCGGGCACCAGGTGCGGCTGGTGACAGCCGCCTGGCAGAAGGTGCTCGGCCGTGAGGACATCGGGCCGGAGGACAACTTCTTCGACCTCGGCGGCAACTCGATGCTGCTGATGCAGGTCTACGAGATGCTCGCCGACGAGACGGCGGACACGCCGCTGAAGGTGCCCGACCTGTTCCGCTACCCGACCGTCACCAGCCTGGCCCGTCGTCTCGGCCAGAGCTCCGCCGCGGCGGGCGCGAGCCCCGACCGCGGCCGGGCACCGAGCCGCCGGGTGCAACTGGCGGAGGGAACCGCCCGCAGTGCGCGGCTGCGGGCGCGGGACCGTCACCGCCAGGACACCGACGGAGGCCGCGATGTCTGACGACGACGAGACGGGCCCGGTCCGGGCGAACGACATCGCCGTGATCGGGATGTGCGGCCGGTTCCCCGGCGCCGCGGACCTCACCCGGCTCTGGAGCCGGTTGCGTGCCGGCGACGACATGCTCACCACGTTCACCGACGCCGAACTCCGGGCCGCCGGAGTGCCGGACGAGGTGATGCGCGACCCCGGTCATGTCAAACGGGCGGCGATCCTGCCGGACGCGTTCGACTTCGACCACACGTTCTTCGGCTACACCCGGCGCGAGGCGAAACTGCTCGACCCCCAGCAGCGGGTCCTGCTCGAAGTCGCGTGGGAGCTACTCGAAACCGTCGGCTACTCCGGCGGTACGGGTGATCAGGCCATCGGAGTGTTCGCCGGCGCGTCGATGAACACGTACCTGACCAATGTGGTGGCCCGTTCCTGCGACCCGCTGAGCTATGACGGCACCGAACTCATGATCGCCAACGACAAGGACTACCTGACCACTCGGATCTCGTACAAGCTCGGTCTCCAGGGTCCGAGCGTCAACGTGCAGAGCGCCTGTTCTACATCGCTGGTCGCGGTGCACCTGGCCGCGCAGAGCCTGCTCGCCGGCGAGTGTGACATCGCCCTGGCCGGGGGCGTGTCGGTGATCGCCAACGACTACCCGGGCTACGTCCACAACGAAGGGATGTTCCTGTCCCCGGACGGGCGCTGCCGCCCCTTCGACGCCGACGCCGCGGGTACCACGTTCGGTGACGGGGCCGGCCTGGTCGCCCTGAAACGGCTGGCCGAAGCGATCGAGGACGGTGACCAGATCCTCGCCGTCGTGAAGGGCTCGGCGATCAACAACGACGGCTCCGACAAGATCGGCTTCACGGCGCCGAGCATCGCGGGGCAGCGGGCGGCGATCGCCGAGGCACAGGCCATCGCCGAGACCGACAGCGACACGATCACCTACGTCGAGGCCCACGGAACCGCGACCATTCTGGGCGACCCCATCGAGTTCACCGCGCTGCGTGAGGTCTTCGTCGACGGCGGCGCCCAGCCGGGCCGGTGTGCCCTGGGCTCGGTCAAGGGGAACGTCGGGCACCTGGCCGCGGCGGCGGGGATCATCGGTTTCATCAAGGTGGTGCTGGCGCTCCAGCACCGGGAGATCCCGGGCCATCCCGGCTTCAGCCGGCCGAATCCCGCGCTCGAACTGGCGGGCAGCCCGTTCTACATCAACACGTCACTGATGGACTGGCCGTCGGGTGAGACTCCCCGGCGAGCCGGTGTCAGCTCCTTCGGCTTCGGCGGCACCAACGCCCACGTCGTTCTGGAGGAGGCGCCGCCGCTGTCGCCCCGGCCGGCACCCGCCGACGGCCCGCGGCTGCTCATGGTGAGTGCCAAGAGCGACCGGGCCCTGCGCGGTCTGGCCGGTCGCCTGGCCGATGCGCTGCAGGACACGGACACGCCAGGCCTCGCTGACGTGGCTCACACGCTGAGCCGGCGGCGGGCCCAGCCGCACCGCCACGTCGTCACCGCGGACGACCCCGCCACCGCGGTGGCCGCGTTGCGCGCGCTCGCCGACGGGCGGGTCACCGCCGGGCCGCCGGCCGGAGCCGCGCCGGAGGTCACCTTCCTGTTCAGCGAGATTCCGGCCGAGGACTTCGCGACGCTGGCCGCGTTGGTGCCCGCGCTCGACGGAGCTGGGCGAAAGGCCGACAACCTGAGCGCGGTACGGGCGGTCGCCGCACTGTGGACGAAGTCCGGGGTGCGCCCGGCCGCGGTCGGTGGAGCCGGGGCGGGTGAAGTCCTCGCGGCCTGCTTCGCCGGGACACTGGAACCGTCCGAGGCGGTCGCGCTGCTCTCCTGGCGGGCCGGTCTGCTCGACACCGTCCCGGAGGTGCACCCGACAGCACCGGGGATCGTTCTCCTGTCGGCCGTCACCGGCGGCGAACTGCCGCTGTCGCGGGCGCTCGACCCGGGGTACTGGACCCGCGACGTGTGGGACGGCGACCGGCTGGCCGACGCGCTCGCGGGCCGCACGGTGCTGGGGATCGGATCCGCGTCCGGCCCGGGGCCCCGGCTGTGGGCCGACGCGGCCCGGCTGTGGACCGAAGGCGTGCCGGTGGACTGGTCGCACTGGGCGGGCGGCCGACCCCGCCGGGTCCCGCTGCCGGCCGAGCCACTGAACCGCGTCTTCCATCGCCTCGAACGAAAACCGGCCGCGCCGCCCCACGACACCGGCCAGGAACGGCGGCCGGGTGCGTCGCCCTACGACACCGGCCAGGAACGGCGGTCGGGTGCGTCGCTCTACGCGCCGTCATGGCAGCGTCTGGGGCCGCTGGCGGCTGCGCCTCCGCCGGACGCCCTGCCCGCCGGCCCGTGGCTGCTGTTCGCGGACTCCGGCGGGGTCGGCGACTCGCTGGCGTCGGCATTGCGGGCCCGCGATGCCGACCCGGTCGTGGTACGCCACGGCACCGCTTTCAGCCGACCCGGCACCGGCACCTTCGTCGTCGATCCCACCGACCCGGCCGACTACCGGAAGTTGTTCGCCGCGCTGGCCGCCGACGGACTGTCCCCCACGCGGGTCGTGCACCTGTGGTCGCTGGACATCGCTGCGGGCCGGAGCACGACCGAGGATCTGGACGGCGCCTGCGACCTGGGACTGTTCTCCGTGCTCGACGTCGCCAAGCAGCTGGCCCGGGCCGCCGCGCATCTCACGGTGGTCGCCCGCGACGTGCACGACATCACCGGCGCGGAGACCGTCGCCCCGGCCGCGGCGATGCCGGATGCCGCGCTGAACGTGATATCCCACGAGTTCGCCGGGCTCCGCTGCCGGGCCGTCGACATCGGCACGGCCGCCGTGACGCCGGACCAACTGCTCGCCGAGGTCGCCGCCCCGACCGCGGTTCCGGTCGCGTTCCGGCAGGGGCAGCGATGGACCCAGCGATTCGTTCCCGTGTCGGAGGAGCCGGCCAGTCGGTTACGGACCGGCGGCACTTACCTCATCACCGGTGGTCTGGGCCGGGCCGGCCTGGTTATCGCCGGTCACCTGGCCCGCGTCGCCGGGGCCAAACTGGTGCTCACCGGCCGGACGAACCTTCCACCCCCGGAGGCGTACGACCGGTGGATCGCCGAGCACGGTGCCACCGACCCGGTCAGCCGGAGGATCGAGGCGGTACGTGCCGTCGAACGGCTCGGTGGCACCGTCATGACGGCGTCCGCCGACGTCACCGACGCGAACGCGATGCGAGAGCTGGCCGACGCCGCGCGGCACCGCTTCGGCCGGATCGACGGCTGGTTCCACTGCGCCGGTGTGCCGCTCGACAGGTCGAACCGCCGGATCGACCGCACCGCACGGGACACCTGGCGGGCGGCCGTCGCTCCGGCGGTGCACGGGGCGTCGGTGCTGGTCGAGGTCTTCGCCGATCAGGTGGCGGACTTCGGCGTCCTGATGTCGTCGCCAGCTTCGGTGCTGGGTGACGCCGGTGACGCCGGGCAGGCCGCCGCCAGCCGTTTCCTCGACGCGCAAGCATCGGGCGCGACCGGACTGATCAGCGTCGGCTGGGACGGCCCGGCGCCGGAGTGGGACGCCGGCATCCTGAACCGCGTGCTGGGCTCCGGCCTGCCGTCGCGACTCACGGTCACCGAGTCCGGTCTGGAGCTTCGGGTCCAGCGGCAGTGGGCCGAGCCGGACCACGGCGGCCCGGCCGTCGACGACCTGAAGCAGTCACTGGCGAAGCTGTGGTCCGAGGTGCTGCGGACCACGGTCGCCCGTTATGACCTGAGCCTCTTCGATCTGGGCGGCGACGAGTTCCTCGCGGTCCGGCTCGCCCGGCGGATCGAGCAGGAGCTCGGCATGTCGCTGCGAGTCGTCGACCTCCTCGCGAATCCCACGATCGATCAACTGGTGGCACAGCTGGATCCGAGGCGGGAGCCAGAACCGCCTCGCCGCCGTGCCGGTCGCCGAACAGGAGCGGTTTGATGCACGAGGAGAACATCGTGGAGCCATTGCTCAGTGAGATCGTCACCATCATCGGCGGCTATTTCGACCTCGATCCCGGCGAGCTGGACCCGGACCTGGCCTTCGCCGACCTCGGGGCGGACTCGATGTCGCTGCTCGGCATGCTGCGGCTGGTGGAGGACCGGTACGGCTGCAAGGTGTCGCTCCGGCAGGTCTTCGGCGACGTGAATACTCCGGCTGGTCTGGCGCGATATGTCGCCGCGCACGTCGCGGCGGAGAAGGCGCCGCCCGAGCCCACGCCATCACCTGTCGCCGTGCCTGTCGCTGTGCCCGTCGCCGTGGCCGCGTCAGCTGAGCCGGTGGCGCCGGCGCCGGTCGGCGGGGCCTCGCAGTCGGTGCAGAGTCTGATCAAAGAGCAGCTCCTGGTCATGCAGCGCCAGCTGGATCTGCTGGCGGGCAGCGAGTCGGTCGCGGTGGCCGGCCCGGCCGTCGAGGCGGTCCCCGGCGTTTCGCTGCCCTCACCGCCACCGGCCAAGCGGCCGGTTCCGGCCGGATCGGTTCTGCCACTCGCTCCCGGCATGCGCGGCCGGCCGGCCACCGGCGAGGAGACTGCGCAGCGCGCACGGTATCTGAAGACACTCGCCGACCGGCTCGGTGCCCGGACGGCGGGCTCGAAGGACTTCGCCCAGCGGTACCGGCCGATGATCGCCGACAGCCGGTCCAGCATCGGTTTCCGGCCCGCGACCAAGGAGCTGCTGTATCCGATCGTCGCCGACCGCGGCCGGGGCGCGCGACTGTGGGACATCGACGGCAATGAGTACGTCGACCTGACTCTCGGCTACGGCGTCCACCTGCTCGGACACAATCCGCCGGTGATCGAGTCGGCCCTGCGCGAGCGGCTGGACATCGGCTTCAGTCTCGGGCCGCGTACCCGGCTGGTCGAGGACGTCGCGGCCGGCATCCTGGAACTCACCGGCATGGAACGGGTGGCCTTCCTCAACAGCGGCACCGAAGCGGTGATGACCGCGGTCCGTATCGCCCGGGCGGCCACCGGACGCGACAAGATCGTGGTCTTCTCCACCGCGTACCACGGCCATTTCGACAGTGTGCTCGCCGCGCCGTCGTACGAGAACGGTGTGTTCCGCACCCGGCCGATCGCGCCGGGCGTCTCCCCGGGGGCGGTGGAGAACGTGTACGTGCTCGAGTTCGGCACGGACGAGGCACTCGAATTCATCGACCGGCACGGCTCGGAACTCGCGGCGGTGATGACGGAACCGGTGACGCTGCGTACTCCCGGCGTACAGAATCCGGATTTTCTTCGCCGGTTGCGGGAGCTGACCCGGGCGCACGGCGCGAAGCTGATCTTCGACGAGATGGTGACCGGATTCCGGTGCCATCCGGCCGGTGTCCAGGGCCTGTACGGCATCGACGCCGACCTGGCCACCTACGGCAAGATCATCGGTGGTGGCCTGCCACTCGGGGTGATCGCCGGACGTGACGGGGTGATGGACTACATCGACGGCGGCGTCTGGAACTTCGGTGACGACTCCGGCCCGACGCTGGAGTCCACCTTCTTCGCCGGCACGTTCAACCAGCATCCGCTGACCATGGCGGCGGCCAAGGCAGTCGTCGATCATCTCCGCGCCGAGGGCCCCCGCCTGCAACAGGACCTCGACCGGAAGACCGAGACGTTCGTGAACGAGCTGAGCGCCGACTTCCGCGAGCTCGACGTGCCGATCGAGGTGCGCCGGTTCTCCTCGCTCTTCCGGTTCGAGCACGAGGCGAACATGGATCCGCTCTACTTCAACCTGATCGACCGGGGCGTGTTCGTCTGGGAGTTGCGCAACTTCTTCCTGTCCACCGCGCACGAGCAGGCCGATCTCGATCACATCCGCGGTGCGGTGCGCGAGTCGGTCGCCGAACTGCGGGCCAACGGCATGATCGCCGACCGTCGTACGGGCCGGGCCGGGTCCCCGCCACACTCGGCGCCCCGGCGCAGCACCCTGGCCCAGCGGCAGTTGCGGGCCCTGGACCAGGGAGGCGTGCCCGCGTACGAGATGACCATCGGGTTCTGGCTCGACGGCTCACTCGACCACGCGGTGCTCCGCGACGCCGTGCGAGGCCTGTCCGACCGCCATGAATCGCTGCGGACCACCCTCGCTGACGACGGCGAGACCCTCGTGGTCCATCCGCCGGGCGGTACACCGCTGACCGAGCACACCTGCGAGGGCGAGGGTGAACTCGAACGGTTCCTGCAGGACTGGGCCGAGCGGCCGCTCGACATGGCCGGCGGGCCGGTGTTCCGTGCCGCGGTGGTGCGGACCGAGCCGCTCCGGCATCTGCTGGTGCTGACCGTGCATCACGCGACTGTGGACGGCTGGTCGTACAGCGTCCTCGTCGAGGACCTCATCACGATGTACAACGCCGGGCGCCGGGGCGAGAGCCCACAACTGCCGCCGGCCGTGCAGTTCCGGGAGTACGTCGACTGGCACGAGCGGGTCACAGCCGGTCCGGAGGCCGCCGCCCAGCGGGACCACTGGCAGGCCCTGCTGAAGGAGGCGCCGACGCTGGAGCTGCCGATGTCAGGACAGCCGCAGACCGCCCCCTATCGAGCGGTACGGCAGAGCGTCCTCCTCGACGCCGGCTTCCGTGACCGGCTCCGAGCAGCCGCCCGTGCCGAGGGTGTCACGGTCTTCGCCTACCTGGTCGCGGCCTGGGGCGTCCTGCTGCACCAGCTGACCGGGCAGGACGACGTCGTCGCGCCGATCGCGTCCGCCCGCCGCCCGCCGGAGCTGGACCGGGTGGTCGGCTACTGCTCGAACCAGCTGCTGCTGCGCCTGCGCTGGTCGGCGGAGGTGGTGGTCGCGGACTACGTGGCCGAGGTCCTGACCCAGCTGGTGACCGGCCTCGAATGCCAGGACCACCCGTTCGCGGAACTGATCGCCGAGTCCACCCCGCCCGGAGCGGGCCTGCGGGACCCGCTGTTCACCACGTCGATGTCGTTCTACCGCCAGGTCGAGGCGCCGTCGATGGACGGGCTCGCGGTGTCGGAAGCCGATCCGCTGCCGATCACGCACACCGGCAACCCGCTGTCACTGAACATCGTCGATCGTACCGACGGACTCCGGTGTGACTTCGAGATCGCGGTCGACGCGATTCACCCGGATCTCACCGCGATCATCGCGGGGCGCTATCGGGATCTGCTCAGCGCCATGGCCGACGACGGCGACCGCCCGTTGGCCGAGCTGGAAACCGACCACTGACCGCAGGGGAGAGGAGACATGATGGACTTCGGATTGTTCTATTTCGCCGATGACAGCGGAGCGGTCGAAACAGACCGGTACCGGCTGCTGCTGGACGGCGCCCGTTTCGCGGACGAGAACGATTTCCACGCCGTGTGGACGCCGGAACGCCATTTCCACCAGTTCGGAGGGACCTATCCGAATCCCTCGGTGACCGGGGCGGCGATCGCCGCGATCACCAGCCGGGTGCGGATCCGGGCCGGAAGCGTGGTGGCGCCCCTGCACCACCCGCTGCGGATCGCGGAGGAGTGGTCCGTGGTGGACAACATCTCGCACGGCCGCGCCGGAGTGTCCTTCGCCTCGGGATGGCACGCGACCGACTTCGCGCTGAACCCGTCGGCGTACCAGGACCGGCGGACCGTGATGTACGACCGGATCGAGCAGGTGCGGGCGCTGTGGCGAGGGGAGTCCATCGACGTCGTCGACGGACTGGGCAACCCGGGTCAGGTTCGGTCGTTCCCGCCCCCGGTGCAGGCCGAGGTGCCGGTGTGGATCACCAGTGTCGGCGACGTCGAGACCTTCCGGAGCGCCGGCCGGATCCGGGCCGGCCTGCTGACCCACCTGCTCGGGCAGAGTCCCGAGCAGTTGGCCGAGAAGGTCGCCGAATACCGGAAGGCCGCGGCCGAGGCGAGCGACGGCGCCTGGACGGGCCACGTCGTGGCGATGGTGCACACGTTCCTCGGCGAGGACAACGAGGCGGTCCGGGAGCAGGTCAGGCCGTCACTTACGGCCTACATGCGCAGTTCGCTGCGCCTGATCCTGTCGTCGGACCTCGGGCCAGAGGACGCCGCGAACCTCGAACCCGACGAGGTCGACTTCCTGGTCGAGCGAGCGTTCGAGCACTACTTCGACAACATCGGCCTGCTCGGCTCGGTCGACAAGGCCCAGCGGATCGTCGCGAACCTCGCGGAACTCGGGGTGGACGAGGTCGCCTGTCTCATCGACTTCGGGCTGCCGGCCGATGAGGTCCTGTCCGGCTTGACCCACCTCAAGGTGCTGCGCGACGCGTGCGGCTGACGGTTCTTGGCGCCCACCGCCGTAGTGGCGGTGGGCACCGGGATCACTGTCCGGAATTCGCTGTCTCGGAGACCTTGGTCATCGCGTCGCGGTTGAAGATCCGCCACGTGACCGCGGTGACGGCGAGGGCGACGGCGAAACCGAGCCAGTACGGCGCGGTCAGCCCGAACTGCTTGGCGAGGACTCCACCGAGCAGCGCCCCGACCGCGTTGCCGCCGAACACGATGAACAGGTGCAGGCTGGACACCCGGCCCATCATCTCCGGCGGGGTCAGGCGATGCCGCAGCGAGCCGGCGACGATGTACCACAGCGCGGTGTGCACGCCGAACAGGAAGAGCGCGAAGCAGGCCAGGTACGGGTTGCCGGACGCCGCGAGAGCCAGGTACATCGCGGCCTCGACGAGAAGACCGCCGCGAACCGTCCAGGTGGACGTCACCCGCTTGATGATCCGGTCACCGAAGGCCGACCCGACGACGCCGCCGACCGCGATGCTGGAGAACAGCAGGCCGTAGCCGACCGAGCCGAGGTGCAGGCGTTCTTTCGCGAGCAGTACGAGGACGGCGCCACCCGCGGTGAGCGTGATGTTCAGAACGCCGATCAGCAGGCTCATGGTGCGCAGGATCGGCTGGCCCATGAGGAACCGGAAGGCTTCGGCGATGTCGGACCGGGCCGTGACCAAGCCCTGTTTGAGGGCGCTTCCGGTGGTGCCGGACTCGGCGGCGGCGCCTGCGGTGACGTCCACGGCCGCCGGACCCGCCGCGATCCGGAACACCCCCGGAACCAGCGTGATGAAGACCGCGCTGATCACGTACATCCCGGCATTGACCAGGAACGGGATGCTCACCGCGACCACGAACAGGAACGCGCCGAGCGGGCCGGCGATCATGTCCTTGGTCGTGATCGTCCCGCCCATCAGCCAGCCGTTGGCCTTCTCCAGCAGATCCTTCGGGACCACCGCCGGGATCATCGCCTGGCTCGCCGTCTCGAACAGCACCTCACCCGTGTGGATCAGGAAGAGGGTCACGAACAGCAACCACAGCGGCGCGTGTCCGAACAGGATCGCGACACCCAGCGCCGCCATCACGACGAAGCGGGCCCAGTCCAGTCCGATCATCAGCCGCCGGCGGTCGACCCGGTCGACGAGAATGCCACCGGGGAGCGTGAACAGCAGCCACGGGACCCAGATGATGGCCGAGACCGCCGAGACGATCACCGGGTCATTCGTCCGTGAGGCCACGTACAACGGCGCGGCGATCGTGACGAGTCCACTGCCGAGCGCGGACGCCGTGGCTGCCGTCCAGAATTTGGCAAATGTGGGTCCCAGCACGGGTCCCGTCGTCTTCGCGCCTGTTCCGGTCATATGGCCAGAAGTTAGCAGCGAGGTCTTCCCAGCGGAACTCTCCGACGAGTGGGGCGGGCTCCCCGGCCGTTCGGGCGTACGAATCGAATCTTGCCGCTGCCTTCGTTGCACTTGTCCCGCCAGCGAGACAAGTGCAACGAAGGCTCACGTGCTCAACCGCGGGGGAGTCCTATCCCAGCGACAGCGCGATGGTCGATTCTGACCGGGTGACGAGAACTGCGGTCGTCAGGATCCGGCAGCGGCGCGGCGGAGTACCTCCGCCGCCCAGGTTTCGACGTGCTCGCGCTCCTTGCTGGCGGCTCTTTCGAATCCCGCCAGCTCGTCGGCCGACAATTGAAGGTGAAGTAGCCGTCGGTCCGGAGCCGAGGCGGGCTCGGCAATGCCTTCTTCGACCGGGTTCGGACCATCCGGCTGAGCCTGTTCGCCCTGCCGGAGCATCAGGCTGGCCCGGAGCTCGGTGCGTAGTTTGTTCCGGCTCCAGCCCAGCTCTTCCGCTTTTCGAAGCCAGTAGTCCTGCTCTGCTCGTTCCAGCGAGACCACCTCGAGATGGTGGCTGAAACTGAGGCTGTGCCTTCTCCGGGACATCGGGAATCTGCTCGCGACCCAGGTATAGTTGCGAAGGGTCTGATAACTGAGCGACGTCCGTTTCGCAGCCTCCACGTAACGACCATTGAATGTCGACTCGCCGTAAACCAGCCAGTCGGCGATCCACCAGCTGGAAGAATTGGCGAAGGAGAAGAGATTAGCGCCGACCTGTTCCCAGGCGGCGAGACTCGGCTTGGACGTGAACGTCAGTCCGGATTTGTAGAGCTGAACGCCTAGGCGGCGGCTTTCATCCGTGGCTCCTGGTGATGCCACGTGCGCCATGGCTGCTCTGTTCGGCTCTGTCGAATTGGTAACCGTTTGCATTGTTACCTCCCCCGTGCACATCCCACCCGTCGAGTTTGTTATTGCGCTCGATCGGATGAGATCCTCTTTTGCGGTCACATGCCGCAGGCATCGGCTGTGATCGAAGTCGTACTGCCGGAATCGTTCCGCCACCGTGGTTCGTGCCTGCCGCTAGGGTCGGTAATGTCCTGCCTGACAGGCGCCCGGTGGTGTGTGGTCCCGGCGGAAAAGTGCGAACCGGCTGCGCTGTAGCGCGTTCGGCCGGCGGGCCGAACTCCGATTCGAAACAGTTCGTGTCACTCGCAGATATACCGATCTCTTACATGCTTCCAAACTCCTCTGAAATAGCCAGTGGTGTCGGTTGTAAATGGCTTACGGTTGTTGCCGATTTGTTGCCGATGCGATTTTCGTCGATGGTGCCAGCGGCTGAAGAGCCTGTCAATATCGATTCGAGCTAGTTGATGTCGATCACACTCCCGGGCGGGAGCGCCGCCGGTCACGTCTCCCGGCGTCCAGCCGCCCCCGCCGTGGCCGAATTTAGCCACTAGCCGCAACCGGCTAGATGTTGCTCGATGAATATAATTTACGAGATAAGTCCCTTTTTGGGGTATCCTATGTGCCGGATTTGGGCCGAGTTAATCATGATCGTCCGAGGGTGGGACGTCGATCGCGCCAGCTGGGCGGGCTGGCCTGATGATGCGAAACCACGCATACCCGGTGCTGTGATCTTTAGACGTGACCGAGGCACCGGGTCGCGTGTGAGCCCCATTTTCCCTGATCGGGGCGTGCTCTTCAGTTCCATCCCGCTAGACGTCGTCCTTAATGGACGACAAACCTTAAAGAAACCTGCAAGGCCGTCGATTGGCGTTTCCCTGATGGGCTATTGACGCAAGATCGAATCCCGTGATAAGGTCCATCTTAAGAGTCATAAAGGTTAGCCAATGTGACTCGTGTGTTAAAGATACACATAAGGCAATTGCCAACGGGGGCGTTGCACTTGTATTGATATCCTGCCGGCGCAATACGGGGTGCTGACATGGCAGTGGTTCCAAGTGCTTCAGGTATTGAATCCGGGCTGTTCGGGTGGGTGGCGATGACAGTCGCGGCACTCTTCCGCGAACAGGTTTCGAGGCCCGGCTCCAGGCTTGCCGTCGTTCAGCGCCTCGCGCGAGCTGATCGGCGAGGACGAAGCACCGGGATCCCGCGCGAACGGGCCACCGCTGTGACCGGCATCTTGAGATCCAGCGCGAACGGGGCACCGCTGTGACCAGCATCTTGGACAACGCCGAGGGCACCTTCGTGGTGTTGACCAACAGCGAGGGCGGGCACTCGCTGTGGCCCGGTATCAGTGCCGTCCCGGCGGGCTGGACCGTACGGTTCGGCCCGGCCGGCCGCCCCGAGTGCCTCGACCACGTCGAGAAGTCCTGGGTGGCCCTGAGTCCGGACGGCTTCGCAAAGGTGACGCAGCACAGCTGACGAGCGCCGGTTCAGCAAGGGGTCGACTCCGAGTGGGCGGCCCCTTTTGCAGGTCCGGACCACTCGCCCCGCAGTCGTGGAGTCCTGGGGTAGGCGTCGAGAAAATCTAGGTTGAGGGGACTAGACATTCTCGCGAAGTCTGGTTAGTGTTTCTCTCGTACGGAACGAAGATCGTTGAAGACGCAGACGGTGATTGACCGAGCTCAAGCAGGGCCCGGAGTGTTCGCGGCTCGCTCGGTCGTGCGGTGGGAGTGCATCACCGCACGTGTTTCGGAAGGCAAGACCTTGACGTAACTCCAGGTCAAGGCAAATGCGGGCAGGGCTGATGCAGGTTCAGGGCTCTGCCTGAGGTGGTAAGGATCTGCCGCACGTGTGCGGGGCCATGAAGTTTGCGTGGGGCTCCGTCGCCGGCCAGCACTGACAGGTCATGGAAGCAGAGGAAAGGGAGGGCCGAACACCGTTGGATCGCCCGCCGTCGGGACGTGTTTTCTGGTTCTGGGGTGGACACCGCAGTCTCCATCGAACGTGAGGTGGTCTCCGGTCACGCTTAAGCGATCCTCGCGCCGCAATCCGCTGACAGCGGTTGGCGCGGAAAAGGCAAACCGACGATTCTGTCGGTAGATGGTGTATTCAACCCGTAAACCCTGGGCCCCGGCGCTTAAAAGCGCCGGGGCCCTCGTCGTGTGCGAGACCCGGCTACGAGTTGAGGGCTGCGATTTTCCACGCCGGATCGGTTTTCCGTACGGCAATGATCGTGTTCGATGCTGGTGGAGGGTTTCCGGTTTTGTGGTTAGGGCATCAGCTGACCATGAGTCCCTTGCAGTTGCTGGCGCTGCCCGCGCACGCCGGTCTGCTGCTCAGCTGGGAGCTGACGAGCGACCAGGACCTCAGACGGGTGCGCACCGATCTCCACCGCCTTCTCGCCCCGAATCAGGATCAGGATCAGGATCAGGATCAGGCGGAACATGACGAGGTCGTCCGATCGATCGGTCTGGTGGCCACCGAGCTGGCCGGCAACGCGCTGCGCCACGGCCTGCCACCGATCGTCGTCCGGCTGCTCGGCACTGACGACTGTTACATCATCGACGTCAGCGACCACGACCCGCAGCACGGCCCGGAGCTCGGCGGCACCCCTCAGCAGACCCGTGCCGGTGGCCGTGGCCTACATATCGCCCGGTCACTGGCGTGGCAGTTGTCGTGGTTCAGGACCCGGGACGTCAAGCATGTCTGGGCGTCGTTCCGGGTGCCGCCCGCACCGCCGGTGACGTGAACGGTGCTGATGTCGTACCCCCGTGCTAAACATTCCGGTTGTGACCAACCCACCCTTCACCATCTCCCCGCACGAGGCACCCGATGGTGTCCTGCGGGTGGCCTTGTCGGGCGAATTCGACATGAGCGTCGGGGATGCCCTCTCCCACGTGCTGGCCGAGGCGGCGCACCGGCCGGGCATCATCCGGGTGGTCGTCGACCTGGAAGACACTCGGTTGATCGACTCGCACGCCGTCGCGGGCCTGGTCGCGGGATACCAGGCGGCCACCTCCGCCGGCCGGGGCTTCACCGTGGTCAACGGCCGGGGGCTGGTTCAGCAGGTTCTCGACATCACCGGCCTGTCCGAAGTGCTGTGCGGCCACGCGTGACAGAAAATAGCTGCCGCCGGCATCCGCGACGAAACACGGATGGCGGCGGCAGCTGCCGATCGCCTTCGACAACCCGTACTAGATGATCGGGAAGTTGAAGTAGGTGTCGGGGTGTGGCTCGTTGCGCATGGTGTAGTGCCACCACTCATAGGCGTACGACTGGAAGTCGCACCCTTCCATGATGGCCCGCAGGTGCTCGCGGTTCTGGGTCTGAGCCGGAGTGATCTGCTCGGCGCCATGATGGGAGATCGGGTCCATCAGGTCGTGATGGCCGCCCATGTCGGCGAGATCTCCGGACGCCAGGTGGTAGATCGTCAGGTCGACGGTGCTGCCCCGGCTGTGACCCGATCGAGTGGCCACGTAGCCCTGCTCGAACATGTCGGCCCGATTGATGTTCGGGTAGTGCCGTGACTTGGTCCGGCCGTCCTCGGGCTGCTCGGACCAGCGGATGAAGCAGTCGACGGCGTGCTGGGGCCGGTACCCGTCCCAGAGCAGGAGACCGAAGCCGAGGCTCTCGGCCTTCTGCTGGGCGTGCTCCAGGGCGGCGCACAGCTCGGTCGTGCCCACGATCCGGTTCGCCTGGTAACCGTCGATCGGCCGACCGGTGAAGTTGTCCCAGGTCGCGTACTTCGCGTCCCAGCGGATCCCGGGTACGGCCTGGTCGACGTAGACGAAGCCGTCGATCACCGGAGTTTGCCGGTGAGGGCCAGGGACACCGTCTGGTCGATGATGTCGCCGAGCGACAGACCGGCGGCCGCCATCATCCGCGGGTAACGGCTGTACGAGGTGAGCCCGGGCAGGGTGTTGACCTCGTTGAGGATGACCTCGCCGCTCTCGGTGAGGAACATGTCGACCCGGGCCAGGCCGCGGCAGCCGAGGGCGCGGTAGATGGCCTTAGCGGTCTCCTGAACGAGATCGCGGGTGGCCGGCGGGAGGTCCGCGGGGCAGATCGGGGTCGAGTTGTCGGAGCTGATCTCCGGGGTGGCTTCCTGGTGGATCCGGAAGAAGCCGTGGGACAGCGCGATGTGGTCGACCTCGCCGACGAACAGGTCGGCGCCTTCACCGAGGACGGCACAGCCGACCTCTTTACCGACGACGCCTCCCTCGATCAGGACCTTCGAGTCGAACTGGCGGGCGGTTTCCACCGCTGCGGCCAGGTCCTCCTTGCCGGCGACCTTGCTCACCCCGAAGGAGGAGCCGGAGCGGGCCGGCTTCACGAAGACGGGGTAGGTGAGCTCGTCCGGGTCGAGAGCGGCGCTGTCGGTCCAGAAGTTCGGCGTGCTGATGCCGGCACTGCGCGCGACCACGTACGCCAGCGACTTGTCCATGCACAGGGCGGAACTCTGGATGTCACAGCCGACGTAGGGGATGCCGGACAGCTCGAGAAGGCCCTGCATGGCGCCGTCCTCGCCGAGCTTGCCGTGCAGGACCGGCAGTACCACGTCGAGGGTGATCGTCTCGTAGTTGCCCTCGTTCAGGACGAGCAGGCCGCGCACGGTGCGGTCGGGGGCGAGGATTGCCGGACGGCTGGGACCGTCGAGGTCGGGGCTGTCGCAGAGCTTCCACGCGCCGCTCTGGGTGATGCCGATGAAGAACGGCTCGTACTTGTCAGGGTCGAGGTTCTTGGCGACCTCGCGGGCGGATTTCACCGAGATGGGGTGTTCCTCGGAGACGCCACCGAACAGGATTCCGATCTTCAACCTGGTCACGCCGGGTCCTCACTTTCGAATCGCAGACAGTTGATGAGGGAGTTCTCGACGGAGTCCCGCAGCGCATGATCGGTGTAGAAGGCGGTGTGCGGGGTGATGACGACGTTCGGCATCTCCTGCAAACGCAACAGCGCCTTGTTCCCGATCGGCACATCACGCCGATCGGCGTAGAAGACGCCGCCCTCACCCTCCAGGACGTCCAGCGCCGCGCCGCCCAGGCTGCCATTCTCCAGGGCGACGATCAGGGCCTCCGTGTCGATCAACGGACCACGCCCGGTGTTCACCACGATCGCGTCGGGTTTCATCCGGCTGATGCGCTCGCGATTCAGCAGATGGTGCGTACCCGGATTCAATGGTGTGTGCAGCGTCACGATGTCGCTGCGCTGCAGCAGCTCGTCGAGGGAGTCCTGGGAGACCGATGTCGCCGGGTTGCTGTCGTAGGCCACGATCTGGCAGCCGAACCCGCGCAGCCGGTCGATGACCGCGGTGCCGATGCGCCCGGTCCCGACCACGCCGACGGTCAGGTCCCGCAGCTCACGGCCGCGGACCTCGTGCAGCCGATAGTCGTGGACGTCCGCGCGCAACACGGTTGACTTCGTGTTCCGCAGGACCATCAGCATCAGCATCACCGTGTAGTCGGCCACGCTGTCCGGCGAGTAAGCACTGTTCCCGACCGCGATCCCGACACTCGCCGCGTACTCCACGTCGATGTGGTCGTACCCGACACTCCGGGTCGACACGTAGGCCACACCGGCCTGGCTGAGTGTGTGAATCGTGTCGTTCGAGATCTTGGATTTATGGCACACGCTGACCAGACGGCTGCCGGCGGCCAGGCCGGCATTGGTCTCGGACAGCACGGCTTCGATCAGGGTGAGCGTCACCCCGAGGCGAGGCGCCATCTCCCGGAGGAGGGCGGCCTCATCCGGCTGGCAGCCGTACACGGTGATCGGAATGTTCGTCATGGAAGGCTCCTTTCGGCTACGGCGTCCGGCACTGGTCGGCCGTGGCCGACCGCAGTCTCGATCAAGAGATCGAGGAGCAGCGGGTACGCCATCCCAGTCGCCTGCCACGCGCGCGCGAACGGCGCGTCCAGGGCCAGGTTCGGCATGGTGTCGACGTCGTCGATGACCGCTTCCACCCGGCTGTCGGCGTGTTCCACCCGGCTACTGGTGTGTTCCACCCGGCTGTCGGAGCGGAAACCGATCTGTAGCAGGCCGGCGCAACCGAGCGCCCTGAAAGCTCGCACGGCGAAACCACCGAGCCGGTCGGCCATCTCCGCCGGAATGTTATCCAGGCCCGCGGTGGTCGTCAGTCGGCCGTCCGGGTACTCCAGAACGCCGACACGGATGCTGTCGCCGCTGCTGGCGAGGGTACCGGCGACCGGGATGCCGTCCGCGGCGAGCAGTTTCCGGGCGATCTCCCCGTTCGTGGTGGCGGCGCTCGCGACGACACCACTGCCGACGTAGGGGATGCCACTGAAACTCAACACACTCTGAATGGTGCCGTCCTCCCCGTGCAGACAGGGGAACGCGACGTCGACCGAGGCCATGGCGTCGAGGGCCTGCGTCATGCTCTCCAGCGGGGACCGGTCGGCCGCCCCGGTGCCCCAATGCCCGTCGGGGGTGATGTGAACCGGGAGGACGTCGTACCGATCACGGTTGAGATGCCTGATCACGGTGTTCGCGGACTGACACGAGAGTTCGTGCCCGCGGCCGCGCCCGCCGTAGATCACGGCGACTCGAAGTGTGGACAAGAACTTCCTCCGGTGTGACAGGCCCGGCCGATGCACCCGGTTCCTGCCTGGTACGCCCCCCACGCCGTTGACGTTCATCCACCGTAGTGAGAGTGATGGTTCTCGTCGTCCCTCTCGGTAGGTAGTTTTATACCACCACAGGGGTATCTTTAGCCATTCCCGTCCGTAACCGATCCGGGCACCACAAGGCCGCGTTCATAGGCGACGACCACCGCCTGAGCCCGGCTGGTCAGATCGAGCTTGCCCATCAGCCGCTTCACGTGGGTCTTGACAGTGGCCTCGCTCAGTACGAGGCGGCCGGCGATCTGGCTGTTGCTCAGCCCACCGCCGATCAGGCTCAGGACCTCGGTCTCCCGCGCGGTGAGGTTGCCGAGGGGCGGGATCCGGACCGGCGAGCTGCGCTGTTGTTCGCCGTACGCCGCGACCAGGCGCCGGGTGACGCGCGGGGAGATCAGCATGTCCCCGGCCATGACCGTCTTGATGGCGGCCAGGATGCGGACCGGCGGGGTGTCCTTCAGCAGGAAGCCCGAAGCGCCGTCGGTGAGTGCCTGATAGATGTACTCGTCCAGGTCGAACGTGGTGAGCATGATGACCTGCGGGCGATGCTCACCGGCGGCCGCGAGGATCTGGCGCATGGCGGAGATGCCGTCCAGCACCGGCATCCGGATGTCCATCAGGATGATGTCCGGCTCCGTCTCGGCGGCCAGCGACACCGCCTGCGCCCCGTCGGCGGCGACACCGACCGGCTCGAACCCGGGCGCCGCCCGGAGGAGAGTCGTCAGGCCCGTGCGGATCAGATCGTGATCGTCGGCCACCAGCACCCGGATGCTCATCGGACGGCTCCGTCCGGGGCGTCGAGCGGAACGGTCAGCCGGACCGTGAATCCGGTGCCCGACGGTCCGGCGGTGAGGGTCCCGCCATACAGCGCGGCCCGCTCCCGCATGCCGCGGATGCCGTAGCCGGACGGCGACCCGGCCACCGGCCCGGTGGTCCCGCCGTCGTCCTCGACCGTCGCGGTGAGCATCCGGTCGCCGATCACCACCTCGACCCGGGCGGTGGTCGGACCGGCGTGCCGGAGGACGTTGGTCAGCGACTCCTGAACCACCCGGTAGGCGCACAGGCTGAGCCCGGCCGGGACGGAGCCGCTCTCCCCGGTCATCGTGAAGTCGACGGTGAGGCCGGCGCGGCGGGTCCGGTCCACCAGGCCGTGGAGGCCGTCGAGACCGGGGTGGGAGTCGTCCTCCTCGCGCAGCACGTCGAGCAACTGCCGCATGTCGTCCAGCGCCGCACGGCTCGACGCGGCGACCGTCGCGACCGCGTCCTTCGCGCTCCGCGGATCCTGGTTCAGCACGTACTCCGCGACTCCGGCCTGCAGCGAGATGACCGAGAGGTGGTGCGCGACCACGTCGTGCAGGTCGCGGGCGATGCGGACCCGCTCGGCGGCCACCGCCTGCGCCGTCAGCCGCCGGGTCCGGTCCGCCCGGCGCCTGATGCCGGCCCCGAGCGTCCAGGCGGTGATCAGAAGCGCGGCCGTGAGCAGGACGTCGACCGCCGGTGGACGGCCGGGCCCGGCTCCCCGCGGAGCGCCGGCCGAGCGGTGGTCCAGGCTCATGGTTGTCGTCGTCCCCGCCGAAACTTGTGGATCTCTGATGAAGGGCGCAAGCGTAGTCGTGATCGAACGGCGGGATCGTCGGCCGAAACACTTCGGCACACAGTCAGGACTAACCCGGTCCGCAACGTGATTAAACTGCCTGGGCCCGACTGGCGCCCATGAGTTCGGAGTGGCTAGGCATGTCCATTTACAGCACCCACCGCCTGCACGCACTTCGCATGATCGTCACCGGAGGCGGCACCGGCGGCCACACCTACCCCGCGCTGACCACGGTCAACGCCATCCAGGCCCGGCTGGCCGAGACCGGCGGTAAGCCCGAACTGCTCTGGGTCGGCGTCGCCGAAGGTCTGGAAGCCAAGATCGCCGTCCGGAACGGTATTCCGTTCCGTGCGGTCACCACCGGCAAGCTTCGCCGTTCCCTGGCTCCCCGCGACCTGGGCCGGAACTTCGTCGACGCCTTCCGTATCCCGCTGGGTATCGTCCAGGCCGCCGTCACGGTGGCCCGGGTCCGGCCCTCGGTGGTGCTCAGCACCGGCGGTTTCGTGTCGGTGCCGATCGGCCTCGCCGCCGCCCTGTTCCGGGTGCCCTACCTGATGCACGAGCAGACCCTCAGCCTGGGCCTCGCGAACCGCATCCTCGCCCGCGTCGCCACCCGCATCCTGCTCAGCCACGAGGCGTCCCTGGAGCACCTGCCGCCGAAGGCCCGCAATCGTGCGGTCGTCACCGGCAACCCGGTGCGCCCGGCCGTGCTCAACGGCGACCCGGCACAGGGCCTGGCCGCGTACGATCTGGATCCGGCGGTGCCCCTGGTGCTGGTGACCGGCGGCGCGACCGGTGCGCAGCAGATCAACCGGATGCTGACCGGCGCGCTGCCGCACCTGCTGGAGCGCTGCCAGATCGTCCACCAGTGCGGTGGCCACGGCCTGGAGGAGATGCAGCAGGTGGCCCGTTCGCTCCCGGCCCACCTGGCGCACCGCTACCACGTCGTCGACTTCATCCACGACGAACTGCCCGACGTGCTCGCCGCCGCGGCTGTCGTGGTGGCCCGCAGCGGCGCCGGTACGGTCGCCGAACTCACTGCTCTGGGCAAGGCCAGCATCCTGATCCCCTACCCGGTCTCGGCCGGTGACGAGCAGCGTGTCACCGCCCGTCACCTGGCCGCCGCGGGGGCCGCCGTCATGCTCGACGGTGCCGAGGCGACCCCGGAACAACTGCACGCCCAGATCACCATGCTGCTCAGTGACCCACAGCGCCGAGCCGAGATGTCCCGGTCGGCCGCGACGCACGGCCGACCGGACGCCGCCGCCCGGGTGGTGACCGAGATCCTCACCGTGGCCGCCAACCGCTAATGGCTTTCGCCCACCGTGGCCAGGGGGGCGTGCTCGCGGTAGAGGCGGTGTTTGTTGCGGATCGTCTGTTCGCCGATCGAACGGCCGCCGTTTCGCCCGCGCTGTTCGTCGCGGGCGATGCACACCTCGATGTCGACGTCGATCATGTCCCAGACGACCAGGTCGGCCCCGCAGCGTTCGGCTAGGTCGCGGGCCGTCTCGAGGTAGTGCGGGACGAGGAAGGTGTCGTCACAGACCACGTCCATGCCGGACCGTAACAGGGCCTCGATCACGGCGTTCACCACCAGTTGTTCCCGCCGGGCGTAGAGCATCGTGTAGTCGTTGTCATCGCCGAGCAGGACCTGTGGGTGCAGCATCGCGGCGATCTGGTCGGTACCGACCCGGGCCCGGCGTTCCGGGTCCTCGGCGACCCAGCGCAGTGCCCGGGTGGTCTTGCCTGCCGCTGGTAGGCCGCGCGTGATGATCAGTCTTCTACGCACCGGCCATCACCGCCCCCACGGGCCGAGTCCGATGCCGACGGTGGGATCTGGCGGTCACGCGTGCGTCCTCTCCTCCGGGCTGGATCTTCCTGGGCACAGCGGGATTTATGATCTGCGATGGATTCCCTTCTGTTGTCGCACAAGGAGTCCGTCATAGACCAGCAGGAGTATGAATCAGCCAAAACCCGGCTATATCGGGTTCCGTGACTACTTGCGGAAAACGCTCTCGGCGCCGCGTGATCGCGTCCTTACCGACGGTTCAGTTCTGAGCCGCGCAGGGGCGCCTGTTGTCCGAAAAGGACGGCGTTGCTTCTAGTGCCGGAAGGTGAAACAGCCGATCGCCGCGGGCCCGGTGGTAGTCACGGGCGGGGCGCCGCCCTGCTTCGCACCGAAGACGACAGGTGCGAAGCAGGGGGTGGGGCGAGTGCGAAGCGGAGCGGTCAGGCCGACGGGTTGAAGGTGATTCCGGCAGGCATCGCCTCGGTGATCAGGTTGACGAAGTTGGCGTCCTTCAGGCCGAAGTTCGCGCTGCCGAAGTCATAGTTGCTCAGCGTGTCCCGGACGGCGGTGGAGGGGTAACCGGTCCAGCCGACCAGGGTCGGGTAGCGCCAGGTGCCGTAACCGTTCTCCGGCGGCTCGTCGCCGGTGCCCGCGAGACGGAACGTGTGCGTACTCGCGCCGTCCTTGTGGTAGACGATCTTCGGGTTGTTGCCGGACCAGCGGACACTGCTCGCGGCGGAGATCGAGAAGTCGCCGTGTGCCGAGGTGGCGACGTACTTGGCGACGTCGTTCTGCACCCAGACGACCACGTGCTCCCAGTCGTGCCGGTGTCCGCCGATGGAACTGTTGGCGAGCGCCTGGTCCTTCTCGAAGTAGAGCCCGTACGCGATCGCGCACCACCCGTTGTTGCACTTGTAGCGGGAGTAGCCGTTGGTGTTGTCCAGGTCGGACGTGTCGTGGCATTCGCCGCTGAGGGACCCGGCCGGTTTGAGGCCGCCGTTGACGGTGCCGGTCGGGCCGATCGCCGGGGTGGGGTAGCAGCCGTCGGTGTCGTAGTCGTACGCCGGCTGCCATTTCGTCTCGATCGCCTCGGCATTGCCGGGCAGCTTCGTCGGTGGCGCGGCCAGCGCGGGGGACGCGGCGGCGACGACGAGAGCGAGTGCGGCACCGGCGACCAGCACCGTGCGGCTCGCTCTGGCGGGGATCATGCGGGGGACCATGAGCCAGGCTCCTTACCTGTCGGTAACAACCGCGCTCAGCCTGGCGGCCGGGTCACCCGAAAGCAATAGTGGATATTCGATGTTTGTCAGTTGTTCCGAAGCAGACGATGAGCGGCCACCAGCGGGATCACACCGAGCGGATACCAGAGCAGATCCAGCGGGTCGAAGGCCGCGCCGAGGACCAGCCGGGCGAGCAGACTCTGCGCGGACAGCACCGCGGGGATCCCGGTGAGCTGGAACAGTTCGGCACCCCAACACCAGAGCAGGGCAAGACCACCGGCTCGGTACGGGGTCAGCCCCGGCACCAGGAACAGCACCCCGGCGTAGACCATCGACGCGTACAGTGCGGTCCCGGAGACCTGCTCCACCGGACTGCCGAGTGGCACGATCGCGCGGATGACCAGGGCGACGGCGAGAAAACCGGCCGCCGCCCCGAGCCACGCCAGCCGGGACCTCAGATTGATCGACACGCCGCGATCGTAGGGAACGGCTCAAAGGCGGTACTGGGACACCAGGTCCCGCAGGCGCTGCGAGTTCTCCCGCAGGTCCTCGGCCGACGCCGACGTGGCCCGCGCCGCCTCCCGGGTCGCGCCGGTCACCTCGACCACCCGGGTCAGGCCACCGCTGATCTCGGCGCTGCCACCTGCTGCCCGGTTCAGGTCACCAGTCATGTTCTGGGTGGTGGCGCTCTGCTCTTCGACGGCCGAGGCGATGGTGTTCTGGAAGTCGTTGATCCGCCCGATGATCTCGCCGATGCCGGCGATCGACTCGACCGCGAGCCGGGTGTCGGTCTGGATCTGCTCCATCCGCTTGCTGATCTCCTCGGTCGCCTTCGCGGTCTCCTGCGCCAGGTCCTTGACCTCGCCGGCCACCACCGCGAAGCCCTTGCCGGTCTCCCCGGCGCGAGCCGCCTCGATGGTCGCGTTCAGGGCCAGCAGGTTGGTCTGCTCGGCGATAGCGGTGATCGTCTTGACCACCGTGTCGATCTGCGCCGACGACGAGTCGAGCTGCACCATGGTCTGCCTGGCCTCACCGGCCACCTCGACGGCCTGGGCCGCGACCAGGGCCGCCTCGGCCGCGCTCTGCGCGATCTCCCGGATCGCCGCGCCCATCTCCTCGGCGCCACTGGCGACCGCCTGGACACCGGCGTTGACCTCACCGGCCGCGGTGTCGATCGTGCCGACCTGGTGGGACGCCTCGTCGGTGCTGCGGGCGAGGTCCTGGCTGGCGCCGCTCAACTCGCCGGAGCGGGCGGCCAGGCCGGTGCTGATCTCCGAGACGGTGCGCATGGTGAGGCGTACCTGTGCGACGGCCTGATGCATCGACCGGGACATCTCGCCGATCTCGTTGGACGCGGTGTCCTGCGGTCGTTCATCCAGGTCACCGTCGGCCATCGCACCGACGATCTCCCGGAGCGCGCCGATCCGCCGGTTCATCGTCCGGGCCACCAGCAGGGCGAACGCTCCCGCGAGGAGGACTCCGGCGATCAAGACCACGGCGATCGTCGTACGGGCCCGCCCGGCCGCGTTCTGCGCCTCCGCCGCTTTGGCGGCCGCCTCCGCCCCGGAACTGGCGGCGAGGGTCTCCAACTGCTCGACGGCGTCGGCGACCGCGGGTCCCAGCGTCTTGCTGCGGAACTCCTGCCACTCCTCGATCTTCCCGGCGTTCTTCAGGGCCGAGGATTGTTTGCGCAGCTCCAGATAGTTGGCCCAGGTCGTCTGGAAAGTGCTCATCGCGGCCCGCTGGTCGTCGGCCAACGACAGCGCCGTGTACTCGTCGAGGCGCGTGGTCACCAGGTCGTAGTTCACGCTGGCTTCCTCGCCGTAGGTCTTCGCCTTGGCCGCGTCGGTGCTGGTGAGCTGGGACAGGCTGGCCCAGCGGGCATGCCAGATCAGCTGCTGCATGTCCTTGACCACGGCGAGGGGTACCAGCGACCGCTCGTACAGGTCCTTCGTCGCGTCAGCGGTCGACTGCGTGCGCAGGATGCCGACGGTTCCGACGAGCAGGGCTACCAGCAGTGCGATGCCCGCCGAGGTGAGCAGGGCGGCGCGGATGCTCAGCGACCTGAGACCGAATGCGGGCACAGCGACTCCTCTGTTCCGTTTGGCACCTCTGCATCCCTCATCGGCACCCCGAGGCGGCGACGAAGGGTAAATCCGAGGGCTGTCTCCGGGATCTTCCCGATGCGGTCCGGGGCTCGGCCTTCCTACCGTCGAGTTATGAACATCCTGCTCAAGTTGCTCGGATTGCTCGTCGCGGTGGGTTTCGTCGTGCGTGGGGTGGCCGAGCCGTTCCTGATCGACTTGACCGACCCGTCGACCTATTCCGGGCACTGGGGCGGCCCCAGCCTGGCCGGGGTGCTCACGGTGTCGTTCGGGCCGGCGGTGCTGGCGGGGATGTACCTCTACGGATCGGTGGTGCGCTGGCGTCGGCGTGAGGTCGTATCCTCCGGGCGATGACACCACCGGCGATGGTCTTCGAGGGCGGCGGCGCGTCGATCACCGACACCACCGCCTACCTGATGCGCGGCGGCCCGATCAGCGCCGCCACCCGCGACGCCGTGATGACGAAACTTTTCAGCCCCACCGGCGGCATCGGGCTGTCGTTCGTCCGCAACCCGATCGGCGCCTCCGACCTGTCCCGCCCCGGCCACGTCTCACTCGACGACACCTGCTGCGACCTCGGCGACTTCAACACCAACGGGTACGACACCGACGTCCGGCTTCTCACCCAGCAGGCCCGCACGTTGAACCCGGCGCTCCGGGTGAAGGGTGTCCCGTGGAGCGCGCCCGGCTGGATGAAGGACAACGGCCGAATGGACCAGATGGGCTGGCTCAAGTGGGAGTACTACCCGATGTGCGCCCAGTACCTGGTCAAGTACGTGCAGAGCTATCAGGCCGCAGGCGTGCCGATCAACCACCTCTCGGTGCAGAACGAACCCAACTGCTACCACCGGACACCGGCGCCAACCAGAAGTGGACCCTCGGGCAGTGACAAAGAATCGGGCCGGCCATCGTGGCCGGCCCGATTCGGTGCTTGCGGTCAGGATTCGATCGCGGGCGGTTGCCGCTGGCCCGGAATCATGGTGGTGGCATCCGGGTCACCGGGCCGGAGTGGGGCGGTCGGCTCGGACGCGCCCGGCTGAACCGGCTTGACCTGCTGCATCAGCTGGGTCGGCTGCTCGCCCGGCGACTGCGCCGCCTTGGGCGGTGCTGCCTGGGGTTGTGCGGGCTTGGGTTGTGCGGGCTTGGCCTGCTGTGCCGAGCCGGAGAGTTTGAGTTCCTGCGCCAAACCGGACTGCTGGAGGCTCTTCGCCAAGCCGGCCTGGTGAAGGTTCTTCGGTGTCGGCTGCTGAACGGCTTGCGCCGCGCTGGCCTGCTGAAGGTTCTGCGCCGGACGAGCCGGCGGCACCGGCTGGGCCGCCGGTTTCGGCGGGGCGGGCTTCGGCGGGGTCAGGGCGGTCGCGCGGTCGATGCTCGGCAGGGCCATCGTCCGGTCCTCGGCCGGAGTGGGCACGACAGCGGGAGCGGGCGCAGGCTTCACCGCGGGAGCGGGTGCAGGCTTCACTGCGGGAGTGGGTCGCGCGGCGGGAGCGGCCGCCGGGGGCGTGGGCTTCACCGCGGGCGAACCGAACGCGATGGTGCGGTCCGCGGCCGGAACCCCCGAACCGAGGGCGACAGTGCGGTCGGTGGCCGGGATGCCGGAGCCGAGGGCCACGGTGCGGTCGGCGGCCGGAGTGCCGGAGTTGATGGCGACGGTGCGGTCCGCCGCCGGGGCGGACGTGTTGGTGGGGAACCCGGTGGTGGCCGGGCGGATGACCGTGGTCTGCTCGATGGCGACCGGGATGCCGGGTGCCTTGGCGGCGCCGCGGAACCGGCCGATCTCACCGATGATCGGCAGCACCGGGGGCTCGTAGCGGGCCCAGCGCCGGGCGCTCAGCGCGGTGGTCATCAGCGGAACCGCCAGCAGGGCGGCCAGTCCGTACCCGGGGCGGCTCAGGTCGAAGCCCTCTTTGGCGACTTCCGGGGCCCACAGCGCGGCGTACTCGGCGGGTGAGTTCCACGCCCAGATCGTCACGCCGAGGAAGGCAGTACCGGTCAGCGCCGGGCCGGCCGGGGAGATCGGGGAGAAGGCGAGGATCGTGACGAGGATGCCGGCGAAGATCACCAGCAACAGCCCACTGATCGACTCGGCCGAGAAGAAGTCCCGTCCGCGGCTGCTCAGGTCGTTGGTGAAACCGACGCCGATGAGCACCCAGATGGAGGGTGCCAGCACGAGTGCATAGAAGATCGACCTGAGGTGGCGCATGATCCGGAACGCTACCGCTCTGCGGCAAGTGTCCCGGGACCGGCCACGGAGGACTGCTCTGACCGTTGTCCGCGCGGTTCCGCAGCGCCCTATGGTGTGGTGATGACGACAGGTGTGGTGACGGCCGGCACACTGCTGTGGGAGCCGCCGGTGGACATCCGGGACACCTCCCGGATCGGGCGCTATCTGGCGTGGCTGGAGTCGGAGCGAGGGCTGGCGTTCGCCGATTACGCCGCGCTGTGGGAGTGGTCCGTCACCGACCTGACCGCCTTCTGGCAGTCGATCTGGGACTTCTTCGCGGTGATCGGGCACGAGCCGGCCACCGCGGTGCTGGACTCGCCGGTGATGCCGGGGGCGCGCTGGTTCCCCGGTGCCACGCTCAACTATGCCGAGAACGTGCTGCGGCTGCCCGGCTTCGACGACGACGATCCGGTCGTGGTGTCGTACTCCCAAACGAGGGAACCCCGCACCCTGACCGCCCGGCAGCTGCGGGAGGACGTCCGGAGGGTCCGTGCCGGGCTGAAGGCCCGCGGTGTCGGCAAGGGTGACCGGGTCGCGGCCTATGCGCCGAACATCCCGGAGACCTATGTGCTGATGCTGGCCACGGCCAGTCTGGGCGCGGTCTTCTCGTCGTGCGCGCCCGAGTTCGGGGCCCGCAGCGTGATCGACCGGTGGAGCCAGATCGAGCCGAAGGTGCTGGTCGCCACGGACGGTTACCGCTACAACATCAAGGACATCGACCGGCGTACGGAGACAGCCACGATCCGGGCCGCGATTCCGTCGATCGAGCATGTGATCACCATCGGGTACCTGTTCGGGGAGGGTGACTGGGACACCCTGAGCGGTGACGATCCACTGGAGTTCGAGCCGGTGCCGTTCGACCACCCGCTCTACGTGCTCTACAGCTCCGGCACGACCGGCCTGCCGAAACCGATCGTCCACGGGCACGGCGGCATCCTGCTGGAACACCTCAAGATCCTGGCCCTGCACCACGACCTCGGCTCCGGCGATCGGTTCCTCTGGTTCACCACCACCGGCTGGATGATGTGGAACTACCTGGCCAGCGGCCCGGCGGTGGGCGCCGCGATCGTGCTCTTCGACGGCGACCCCGGCTGGCCGTCGCTGGGAGCGCTCTGGGAGCTGGCCGACACCGCGGGCATCACCTACTTCGGCACGTCGGCGCCGTTCCTGCTGGCCTGCCGCAAGGCGGGACTCACCCCCTCGCTGTCGGGACGGCTGCGGGGGATCGGCTCGACCGGCGCGCCGTTGCCGCCCGAAGGCTGGGGCTGGGTGTACGAGGTGGCCGGCCCGGACGTACGGCTGCTGTCGCTCTCCGGTGGCACCGACGTGTGCACCGGGTTCGTCGGTGGTGTTCCGCTGCTGCCGATCCGCGCCGGGATGATCACCAGCCGGATCCTGGGCGCCCGGGTGGAGGCCTACGACAGTTTCGGCCGGCCGGTCATCGGCACCCTCGGCGAGCTGGTGATCAGTGCCCCGATGCCGAGCATGCCGGTCGGGTTCTGGAACGACACCGACGGCAGCCGCTTGCGGGAGGCGTACTTCGACGTCTACCCCGGCGTCTGGCGGCACGGCGACTGGATCACCATCGAACCGGACGGCAGCTGCGTGATCACCGGTCGCTCGGACGCGACCCTCAACCGCGGCGGCGTACGCCTGGGCACGGCCGAGTTCTACTCGGTCGTCGAGAGCCTGCCCGAGATCGCCGACTCGCTGGTCGTGCACCTGGACAAGCCGGACGACCCGAACGGCGAACTGCTGCTCTTCGTGGTGCTGGCCGCCGGCCGGGAACTCGACGACGCGCTGCGCACCCGGATCGCCCGGGAGTTGCGGGCCGCGCTCTCCCCCCGGCACGTCCCGGACGCCGCCCACCAGGTGGCCGCGATCCCGCGCACCCTCTCCGGCAAGAAGCTGGAGGTGCCGGTGAAGCGAATCCTCACCGGCACCCCGATCGAGTCCGCGGCCGCCCAGGGCGCCCTGGCGAACCCGGAGTCCCTGACCCGCTTCGCCGCCCTCCACCGGCAGCGGCTCACACCAGCGTCAGAGTGACCTTCTCGGTGGCGGCTCGGGGCTTCGTCTTCGTCGGGTCCAGGTTGGCGCAGAGGACGATCGAGGCGCCGGCGACCAGCGGGGCCAGCAGCCAGTCGATCGGGTCCGGGAGGGCCGCGGTGTCGATCAGCACGCGGGCGCCGGGCGTGATGCCCAGTTCGGCGGCCCGGTCGTGGGCGGCGGCCACCACGTCGTCGTGGCTCAGTTCGACCGGGCCGGCCAGTGCGCGGTCGGCGGCGGCGACCGGTTCACCGCGGAAGTGGTCGCCGTAGTTGCGGACCTCGATCACATAGTCGACGAAGCCCTCCGGCACGGTGCGCAGCGGCATCGCCAGGGGGAGCAGGCCGGTCACATATCGGTCGGTGGTCGCCCAGCCGCCCGCCGTGACACCGGCCCGCTCCGGAGTGGTGAAGAGGGCCTCCACCGGCTGCGGATCGCCGTCCAGGTCGGCGGCGAGACCGGCCGCCGAGACGCCGAGCAGCAGGGCCGCGGTCTGCCAGTGCGGTGGCAGCAGCAGCGCCACCGCGTCACCGTGCCCCAGCCCGATGCCGTCGACCAGCAGGTTCGCGGTCTTCTGCACCCAGTTGTCGAGAGTGATACCGGACAGCTCGGTACGGTCCCCGGTGGCGTCGTCGTACCAGGTCAGCAGCGGTGCGGCCGGGTCGCGCCCGATCGCTGCGGTGAACACCTGCGGAATCGTCGTCTTCATCGCCTCACACCATAGGCGGATCACGCACAGTAATGGCCGTGACAGGACCGCAACGATCTGCGGTGTCGCGGACACCTACCCGAAGCGATCCCGGCGTACCCTCGAACCGGCGGTTGTCCCATAACCGCATCGGTTCTGCAGAGACGCCAAGGAGATGCCTCGTGCCCCCCGGTCACGCCCCGCGAGTGCTCGTCGACGCCACCAGTGTCCCCGCTGACCGGGGTGGTGTCGGCAGATATGTCGACGGGCTGCTCGGTGCCCTCGGCGAGATGAGTTCGGACCGTGTCGATCTTGCCGTCGTCGCCCAGCGGGCCGATGCGGAGCGTTACCGCCGGATGCTTCCGAGTGCTGAAGTGATCCCCGGCCCGGCGGCGATCGTGCATCGTCCGGCCCGTCTGGCCTGGGAGCAGACCGGCCTGCCGATGCTGGCTCAGCAGACCAACGCCGACGTGCTGCACTCGCCGTTCTACACCTGCCCGCTGCGGACCGGCTGCCCGGTGACCGTCACGGTTCACGACGCCACGTTCTTCACCGAGCCGGAGCACTACGAGAACACGAAGCGGACCTTCTTCCGGAGCGCGATCAAGACGTCGCTGCGCCGGGCCGCCCGGGTGATCGTGCCCAGCAAGGCCACCCGGGACGAGTTGATCCGGCTGCTGGACGCCGACCCCACCCGCATCGACGTGGCCTACCACGGTGTCGACCAGACCGCGTTCCACTCGCCGACCGAGGACGAGAAGGCCCGGGTCCGGGCCCGGCTGGGTCTCGGTGACTCCGGTTACGTCGCCTTCCTCGGCGCCAAGGAACCCCGGAAGAACGTGCCGAACCTGATCCGTGGCTGGGCCCGCGCGGTCGCCGACTGGCCGCATCCGCCGGCGCTGGTGCTCGCCGGTGGCCAGGGCCACGACGACGACATCGATCGTGCGGTGGCCGAGGTGCCACCACACCTGCGGCTGCTGCGCCCCGGCTATCTGCGGTACGCGGACCTGCCCGGTTTCCTCGGTGGCGCACTGGTCGCCTGCTACCCGTCGTTCGGTGAGGGTTTCGGGCTGCCGATCCTGGAGGCGATGGCCTGCGGCACTCCGGTGCTCACCACGCCGCGGCTCTCCCTGCCGGAGGTCGGCGGTGACGCTGTCGCCTATACGACAGAGTCGCCGGAGCGGATCGCGGTGGATCTGGCCGACCTGCTGCACGACGAACAGCGCCGCCGGACGCTCGCCAAGGCGGGTGCGGACCGTGCCAAAGAATTCACCTGGGCGTCCAGCGCGGAGGTACATGTAACAACTTGGACCCGGGTCGCTGCTTGATCATCTACTAAACTCTCCGCGCATGAGCGACGAACAGGCTGTGTTGTACGGCGTGGTTCTGGCCGGCGGTACCGGAACCCGTCTGTGGCCACTGTCCCGCGCCGGTCATCCCAAGTTTCTGCACCCTCTGACCGGTACCGAGGCGTCATTGCTGCAGGCCACGGTGGACCGGTTGGACACTCTCACGTCCCCCGATCGGGTCTTTGTGGTGACCGGCGTGGCCCATGCCGCCGCCGTGTCCCGGCAACTCTCCGCAGTGCCCGATGAGAACATCCTCATCGAGCCCTCCCCGCGTGACTCGTGCGCCGCCATCGCCCTCGCGGCCGCGGTCATCGCCCGGCGCGACCCGGAAGCGATCATGGGTTCGTTCGCGTCCGATCACCTGATCGCCGACAAGGAGTCGTTCGCCGGCGTCATCCGTCAGGCGATGGAGGGCGCGCGCCAGGGCCTGCTGATGACCCTCGGCATCACCCCGACCCGGCCCGAGACGGGGTACGGCTACCTCCAGTGCGGTGCCGGTGTCGGCGACGGTCCGGTGGTGAAGGTCGACGAGTTCAAAGAGAAGCCGACGTACGACGTGGCCGAGGGCTACGTGAAATCCGGCAACTACCTGTGGAACGCCGGCATGTTCGTCTGGCGCGCCGACGCCTTCCTCGCCGAACTGCACCGTCAGCAGCCGCAGCTCGCGGCCGGTGTCAGCCGGATCGCTGCGGCCTGGGGGACGGCCGAGCAGGAGGAAGTGATGGGCGACGTGTGGCCGACGCTGCCGAAGATCTCGGTGGACTACGCGGTCATGGAAGGCGCGGCGGCGGCCGGCCGGGTCGGCACCGTCCCGGGTGACTTCGGCTGGAACGACGTCGGCGACTTCCACACGCTCGGCGAGGTCCTCACCGCGGACCAGGCCGGCAACGTGATCGTCGGGCAGGACACCGGCGCCGAGAAGCACACCGTGCTGCTCCGGGAGACCCACGGACTGGTCGTCGTCCCGTCGTCGGGGCGCCTGGTGGCGGCGATGGGAGTCCGGGACCTCATCATCGTGGACACCCCGGACGCCGTCCTGGTCTGCCCGCGGGAGCGTGCCCAGGAGGTCAAGCAGCTCGTCGACTCCCTCAAGGAGCTGGGGCAGCACGGTTACATCTAGGCGGTCACCAGGTCAGGGCCTGGTCGGAGCTGGGGGTCAACACGCCGGTCCTCAGCTCGGACATGGTGATCCGGGTGCGTTTCGGGGTGGGGAAGTCCGTCAGGGTCGCCACCGGGCCGTCCGAGGTCAGGCTCAGGCTGTAGCGGATGTTGGCTCCGACCGGGCAGCTCGCGGAGGTCTTCTCGCAGGAGATCCACTTCAGGCCGGTGTACGCCACGCCGCCCGCCTCCAGCTCGAATGTTGTCGGCTGGGTGGGTTTGTCCAACTTGGTGGCCGGGACCGGGACCACCTGCCGGGCCGCGTTGATCAGCGTCATCGTCAGCCAGCCGTTGAGGGAGCAGGTCGCAGCGGTGGCGTTGGTCAGCGCCACCAGGGCCTCGCGGACGGTGGAGTCCGGCTGCGCCGGCCGGAGGGTGATCGTGGCCGTCAGATCACTCGTCAGGCAGGGATCCGACAGGGCTTGAGGTGCGGCCTGTGCCGCCCCGGAGGCAGGGTCGGTACAGGCGGACATCAACAGCAGTGCGGCCAGGGCGGCGGTGGCTCGCCTCCAGCACATCGGGGTATTACGCATCGCTCCATCTCTCACCGTGTCGCGGCGCTACCGGAGCCGCGCGACACGGGAGAGGCGGGTCACGGTAGACGGGCCAGAGCCGGACCGATCTGCTGGATCGTGCCGGAGGCCAGTGGTGACGGTAGAGCTTCCGGGTGGAACCACGCTAGAGCCGTGGACTCGTCACTTATCTGCTCGATGCTGCCGGCCGGGGCATGTAGGAGAAAACGGACGTCATAGTGGACCGACGGCTCCGCGGGGCCACCGTCACCGGTGCCGCAGCGGACGTCGTGGATGTCGATGTCGATCGGGGTGGGGTCGAGGATCAGCCCGGTGATGCCGGATTCCTCGGTGGCCTCCCGGAAAGCCGCCGCGGCCAGGGTCTCGTCACCCGCCTCGCAGTGGCCACCGAGCTGCATCCACATGTTCAGACGGCCGTGCAGGCAGAGCAGGACCCGCCGCTGGTCGTCGACGATCAGGGCGCTGGCCGTCACGTGGCCGGCCCGGTGGGCCCGGGTCATCGCGGCCGGGCCGTCGGCCAGCAGGTTCAGGACGCGCTTGCGGGCCAGTTCGGCGTCGCCGGAGGTGGCGGTCCAGGTGGTCAGGACGTCGACGGTGTTCTCGTACAGGTCGGTCACGTGGGGACTCCGAAGGTGAGGGTCGTGCCGCTGTCGTCGATCGCGAGGCCGGTGGGGACGCCCTCGGCGGCCAGGGCGGCGCGCAGGCGGTGTGCCTCGGTGCCCAGCCGGATCAGGGCCGCCGGGGTGTCCGAGGAGGGGGTCAGACGGAGGCCACCGGGTGTCTCCCGGACAACGGCGGTCAGCAGGCCCGCGACGGCATCCCGGGCGGCCCGCACGGCCACCGGATCGACCGGGGCGGCCAGGGGAGGGACGGCCGGCGGGGTGTCGGCGAGTGTGGCGGCCGAGTGCAGGCCGGCGGCGCGTGCTTCGGACGTACCCAAGCCGAACATGTCGCTCTCGGCGTCGCGGATGAGGATCGACACACCCGGACCGTCGCCCACGCCGCCGTCGTGGGAGTAACCCCGGACGACGGCCACCGGAACCCGGTCGGTCTTGCCTTTGACCAGCTCGCCGGCGGCGGACAGTTCGTCGACCACGGCCATCTGGGTGAGACTCAGCTCGTTGCCGTAGGGGTCGAACCGGCCCCGGTGATCCAGCAGCGCGCTGATCCCGGCAGCGCCCAGCGCCACGTCGGTGAGGCCGTTGCGCCAGGCCCGGCCCATGGTGTCGGAGACGATGACCGCCACGTCCAGGCCCCGGGCGGCGAACCCGGCCCGCAGCGCGCGCGCCGAGGCGTCCGGGTCCTCCGGGAGCAGGACCAGGTGGGTCTTGTCGACGTTCGAGGCGTCGATGCCGGCGGCGGCCATCACGAAACCGTGCCGGGTCTGCACGATCGTGGTGTTGCCCCGGCGTGCCACCACCCGCGCGGTCTCCCCGGCCAGCACCCGCTGCCGGGCCTCCTCGCGCTCCGGGCCGTCGGCGGGCACTTCGACCAGGCGGCCCTCCGCCTTGGACACGATCTTGCTGGTCACCACCAGCACGTCGCCGTCGGCCAGCCAGGGCGCGGCCCGGGTGATCAGCTCGGCCAGGTCGTCACCGGCGGTCACGTCGCCGATGCCGTGGACCGGCCGAATCTCCAGCGGCGTCGGAAGGGTCATCGGGCCAGCTCCAGCGCGTCGACGACCATCTGCGCGGTCAGGGTCTCGTCCTTCATCCACAGCGGGACGGCCCGGGTGCGCACCCCCGGCACCTGCGCGCCGGCGTCGGACGTGTCCACCAGCCAGCCGTCCAGCAGGCCGCCGTCGGCGCGGGGACCGTACATCCGGCCGACCGCCGCCGCGCTCACCTCGGTCTCCAGGGTGGCCAGGCACTTGTCGGCCATCCCGCGGACCGGCGCCCCGCCGATGATCGGGGACACCCCGACGACCGGCGCCGGCCCGTTCGCCACCGCGTCCCGCAGCGCCGGCACGGCCAGGATCGGGGCGATGCTGACCACCGGATTGCTCGGTGCGATCAGGATCACGTCGGCGCCCGCGATGGCCTCCAGCACCCCATCCGCCGGTTTCGCCGCCTCGGCACCCCGGAACACGAAACGGTGTGTCGGCACGTCACCGCGGTAACGCACCCACCACTCCTGGAAGTGGATCGCCTTGCGCTCACCCTCGACGTCGACGACCACGTGCGTCTCCAGCCGGTCGTCGGTGGCCGGGAGCATGGTGATGCCCGGCTGCCAGCGCTCGCACAGGGCACGGGTCACCGCGGAGAGCGGGTAACCCGCGTTCAGCATGGTGGTGCGCACCAGATGGGTGGCGGTGTCCTTGTCACCCAGGCCGAACCACGAGGGTTCCACGCCGTACTTCGCCAGTTCCTCTTTGACGACCCACGTCTCACCGACTCGGCCCCAGCCCCGATCCGGGTCCGCGGCGCCGGACAGCGTGTACATCACGCTGTCCAGGTCGGGGCAGATCTGCAGGCCGTGCATGCGCACGTCGTCGCCGACGTTCACCACCGCTGTGACGTCGGCGCCGATGGCGCGGGCGTGCGCTCGCACGCCGAGTAGGAAACGGGCACCGCCGATGCCCCCGGTCAGGACCACGATCCGCATTCCCCCATCCTCCATCACCGGCGGCACAACCTCGGGTGGCGGGTGGCGGTTTACTCTGGGCCGACCTCGATCACCGCACCGGGAGCAACCGTGACCACACCACCACAGCCGGAACCAGCTGCTGAGAAGTCCATCGGGCAGTACCTGCGCCCACTGCGCGACCTGGCTGCCTGGGCACTGGCCGGGGCGCCCGCCGTGTTCCTTCTCGTGGCCCTGCTGGAGCTGGCCGGGGACTTCACCACGCAGACCCGGTACGGTTTCGCCGGTTTCGTGAACCTGCCGCTGATCGTCTTCCCGGTCGCGGCGGTGATCCTCGCGCTGGGCGTCAAGCCGGCTCACCCGCAGGCCCGCCTGATCACTTTGATCGCGCTGGTCGAGTACGCGGTGATGTCCTTCTTCGGGGTGGTCTTCGGGGTGCTCTTCGGAGTGATCGGGCTGATCGCCCAGGACCCCGCGGGTGCTTTCAGCGCGCTGCTGGTCCGGGCCGCCTGGCTGGCGGTGCTGGCCGTCCCGGCGTACGGCGTGCTGCAGATCTGGCTCAACCTGTTCACCGTGCCGAAGCCGAAGCAACAGCCCGGTGTCTACGGGCAGCCCTACGGCCAGCCGCAGTACGGCGCGCCACAGCCCAGTTATCCGCAGTACCAGCCCGGCGCGGCGCCCACGCCCGGCCAGCCTTACGGCACGCCGGCGCCCAACCCCGGCCAGCCCTACGGCACGCCGGTGGCGACCCAGCCGTTCAACGCCGCGCAGCCCCCGCCGGCGCCCTACGGGGCCTACCCGCCGGTCCCGCCGCCGGTCTGGGGTCCGCCGGCCGAGACCCAGGTGGTCCCGCCCACATCCGCGCCCACATCGGCGTCCGCGGACAGCACCACGGTTCTGCCTCCGGAACGTCCCGGATTCGGGTCGGCTGACCAGGATCCGCCACGTCAGTGACCTGATTCCCGGTCCGGGGGTGTTTCATGACACTCGCCGGGCCGGGCACCGTGGCGGCGGGCGGCACGATTCCGGCCTAGGCTGCTTTGCGTGGTAGAGGTCAACGTGGAAGTGGTAAAGGTCAACGTGGAACCCGTACCGACCGAAGCGAGCGTCCGCCGCGCCCTGCGCCGCGCCGCCGACGGCAAAGCGATCGACGTCGACGAGGCGACCGCGCTCCTGGCGGCCACCGGCGAGCAGTTCGACGAACTCCTGGCGATCGCCGGGGGCATCCGTGACGCGGGGCTGCGCGAGGCGGGGCGGCCGGGCGTGGTGACGTACTCCCGCAAGGTCTTCATCCCCTTGACCCGGCTCTGTCAGGACCGGTGTCACTACTGCACCTTCGCCACCGTGCCACACAAGCTGCCGGCGGCGTTCCTGGAGCGCGACGAGGTCCTGGAGATCGCCCGCCAGGGTGCCGCCCAGGGGTGCAAGGAAGCGCTGTTCACCCTCGGCGACCGGCCCGAGGAGCGCTGGCCCGCCGCCCGGCAGTGGCTGGACGAGCGCGGTTACGACTCCACCCTGGACTATGTGCGGGCCTGCGCCATCGCGGTGCTGGAGGAGACCGGCCTGCTGCCGCACCTCAACCCCGGCGTGATGAGCTGGGCCGAGTTGCAGCGGCTCAAACCGGTCGCGCCGAGCATGGGCATGATGCTGGAGACCACCGCCACCCGGCTCTGGTCGGAGAAGGGCGGCCCGCACTTCGGTTCGCCCGACAAGGAGCCGGCGGTCCGGCTGCGGGTGCTCGACGACGCCGGCCGGGTCGGTGTGCCGTTCACCACCGGCATCCTGATCGGCATCGGTGAGACTTCGGCCGAGCGGGCCGAGTCGCTGTTCGCGATCCGGCGGGTGTCCCGGGAGTTCGGGCACATCCAAGAGGTGATCGTGCAGAACTTCCGCGCCAAGCCGGACACCGCGATGCGCGGCATGCCCGACGCGGAGTTGCGTGAGCTGGCCGCGACGGTGGCGGTGGCCCGGATCATCATGGGCCCGCGAGCCCGGATCCAGGCTCCGCCGAACCTGATCGACGACGAGTTCCCGCTGCTGTTGCGGGCCGGCATCGACGACTGGGGCGGTGTCTCCCCGGTGACGCCGGACCACGTGAACCCCGAGCGCCCGTGGCCACAGATCGACCTGCTCGCCGAAAAATCGGAGAAGTCCGGTTTCATTCTGAAAGAGCGTCTGACGATCTACCCGGAGTACGTCCGGCGTGGTGACGAGGGCTGGCTGGACCCGCGGATCAAGAATCACGTCGCCGCGCTCGCGACCAGCGACGGCCTGGCCCGGGAGGGGACGAAGCCGGCGGGCCTGCCCTGGCAGGAACCCGACGAGGCGTTCGGCACCGGTCGCACCGACCTGTTCCAGAGCATCGACACCGACGGCCGCTCCGAGGACCGCCGCTCCGACTTCGATCACGTCTACGGCGACTGGGACGAGGTCGCCGCGCACATCAAGAGCGCTCCGGCGAGCATGCCGACCGATGTGCTGGCCGCTCTCAAGCTGGCCGAGTCGGACCCGGCCGCGCTTCTCCTGGAGAAGAACGAGGACAAGGCGATGGCGTTGTTCAACGCTGACGGCCCGGCCCTCGACCATCTCGCCCGGATCGCTGACGACCTGCGGAAACAGGTCAACGGCGACGACATCACGTACGTGGTGAACCGCAACATCAACTTCTCGAACGTCTGTTACGTCGGATGCCGGTTCTGTGCGTTCGCCCAGCGCGAGAAGGACGCCGACGCGTACCGGCTGTCGGTCGAGCAGGTCGCCGACCGGGCCGAGCAGGCGTGGCAGGACGGCGCGTCCGAGGTGTGCATGCAGGGCGGCATCGACCCCAAGATGCCGGTCACCGCGTACGCCGACCTGGTCCGCGCGGTGAAACAGCGGGTGCCGGGGATGCACGTCCACGCGTACTCGCCGATGGAGATCGTCACCGCCGCGTCGAAGGCCGGGGTGTCACTGCGGGAGTGGCTGACCGAGCTGAAGGAAGCGGGGCTCGGCACCATTCCGGGCACCGCGGCCGAGATCCTCGACGACGACGTGCGCTGGGTGCTGACCAAGGGCAAGCTGCCCACCTCCACCTGGGTGGACGTGGTCACCACCGCGCACCAGGTCGGCATCCGGTCGAGTTCGACCATGATGTACGGCCACGTCGACCACCCGCGCCAGTGGCTGGGTCACTTCCGGGTGCTGGCCGGCATCCAGGATCAGACCGGTGGCCTGACCGAGTTCGTGGCGTTGCCGTTCATCCACACGAACGCCCCGATCTATCTGGCCGGCATCGCCCGGCCCGGTCCGACCTGGAGGGAGAACCGCGTCGTCCACGCGATGGCGCGGGTCCTGCTGCACGGCCGGATCGACAACATCCAGTGCTCGTGGGTGAAACTCGGCGACGAGGGTACCCGGGTCATGCTCAACAGCGGTTGTAACGACCTGGGCGGCACGCTCATGGAGGAGACCATCTCGCGGATGGCCGGCTCCGAGCACGGTTCGGCGCGGACGGTCGCCGAATTGAAGGAGCTGGCTGCCTCGGCGGGCCGGTCGGCTGTGGAGAGGACCACGGTGTACGGACGGCGCTAGGCGGGCATGATCCGTTTGGACTACCCCCCTGCCTTCAGATTACAAAACGGGTTAAATTGGACGTGCGGGTTCGCGCTCGCGTTACCTTCCGACGGCTTGGACAGATAGGGCTGCAGCAGGCCTGTCCGCCGCTCTTCAGTGACGCGGAAACGGGCCCATTTAGCAGGTTCGGCTTGACGACGCACGTCTTACACGCGTGTAATTTTGGTGGGGTTGTGGGGACGATGTGCAACATAAGGCGTCGAACCCACAAAAACACGCCGCGTGCGTGGGGGGTCAGCGCTGGCTTCATGCCGGCGCGGAAAAATGGAGGCACGCCGATGGAAGCGCAGGTTGAAGGGGTAGACCTGCTCGGGGACGCGCCCGAGTGGCAGGAGCGGGCACTGTGTTCACAGACCGATCCCGAAGCTTTCTTCCCTGAAAAGGGTGGCTCGACGCGCGAGGCGAAGCGCATCTGCGGCCGCTGTGATGTGAAGACCGAGTGCCTGGAATACGCGCTCGGTCACGACGAACGTTTCGGGATCTGGGGTGGACTGTCCGAACGTGAACGTCGCAAGTTGAAGCGACGGGTGGCCTGATCTAGGCGAGCTCGTCCGGATCCACTCCGAGCAGGTTGGCAACCTGCTCGATGATCACATCGTGGACGAGGTCGGCGAGGTCTTCCCGATCCATCGCCCGGAACTCCAGCGGACGCCGGTAGAGCACGATCCGCGGCGGCAGCTCGTGCCGCCCCGGCCGACCGGGCAGGAGCCGGGCCAGGGGAACCTCGCCGTCCTCGAGAACATCCGAGTCGTAGACGTTCAGCTCCGGTGGGACGTCCTCCACCGCGAACTCCACGCCGGCCAGCTCCTTGGCGTAGCGGCGCTCCAGGCTCTCGACGGTGTCCAGCACCAGGTCGTCGAAGATCTCCGCCTTGGTGCGGGCCAGTGGCACGGTGGCGGGCACCAGGCGGCCACGCAGGCCTCGCCCGTGCCGATCACGTCGCGCGGGACGGCCCGTGCCGGGTTTACGCGTCGCCTTGCCGTCCGTCCGGCGGCGCTCGGGGCTGGTGGTCACGCCGCCAGCGTATCTCCACACCGGCGGCAGACGTGGTCAGCCCGTTCTCCCCGTGTGTCCGCGCCGTTAATTCGCCCCAACGTGGTGGCGTGTCTAACGACCAACGCCGAATCGTGACGCGGTCCGGTCGGCGTGTCGCGCCGCAACACGACCCAGAATCGCGAGCGGGGCGATAAGTTGCCGCCGTGAGGTCACCACGGCGCTGCTCCCGGAACGGCTGTCCCCGACAGGCGGTCGCCACCCTGACCTACGTCTATGGCGATTCGACGGCCGTGGTCGGCCCGCTCGCCGCATTCGCCGAGCCGCACACCTACGACCTGTGCGAGACGCACGCTCGCAGCCTCACCGCCCCCCGGGGCTGGGAGTTGGTGCGTCACGACGGCGACTTCGCGCCCCCACCCCCCACCACCGACGACCTGGTAGCCCTCGCCGAGGCCGTCCGCGAAGCCGCCCGCCCGCTCACCTCGCGGCCGGATGACACAGATCACACCCATGGTCATCAGACCGGCCGTCGCGGCCACCTCCGGGTGATTCCGCCACCGCACTAGAAAGATCTTTTTCTGATACGAGCGACACCGCCCGCCGCACTACCCCCGCCCGCCTCGTCCGCGCGACGTGGGTGGCCGTCCCGGCCGCCCCGCGACCGCCGGGCCGAATGCGGTGGATCAGGTCAGAGCGACCAGGTGGAAGCGCTTCTTGAGCCACGGGAGCAGCGTCCGGTAGGCCTCGATGGTGTCCGGCTGGTTGTAGTCGTGGGAGAGCACGATCGCGCCGGGCCGGGTGCGCTGCTTGACGATCCGGATGATCCGGTCGCGGTGCGCCGACGCCGACTCGGTCTTGTGCTCCCAGTCGCGCGGGTCGACCTTCCAGTAGATCGAGCGCATGCCCAGCTCGGCGGAGAGGTCGACCAGGGCGGGGGTGAAGTTGCCGCCGGGGGCGCGCATGTACCGGATCTCGGCGTCCGGAACCGCGGCCCGGATGGCGGCGTTGGTGCGCGCCAGATCGGCGCGGATCGCCTTGTGTGAGCGCTTGCCCAGTTTGAGGTCGTGGTTCCACGAGTGGTTGCAGAAGCTGTGCCCGTCGGCCGCGATCCGTTTCACCAGGTCGGGGTGGCGTCGTGCCTGCGTGCCGACCAGGCAGAAGGTGGCTTTCACCTGATGCTTGGCGAGCATCTTGAGCAGCTTCGGCGTGTAGTCCGGGTCGGGCCCGTCGTCGAAGGTGAGGGCCACGCCCTTGCCGCCGGTGACGAGCAGGCTCCCGGCTGGGCCGGTCCTGCCCTTGGGTTTGGAGTCGGCGGCTTTCTCGGTGGTGCGCTTCGGTTTCTTCGAGGGAGCCGGGACCGCGGCGGGTGCGCTGGGTGCCGGGGGTTCCGCGGACGCCGACGGTTTCGGTGCGGGCTGGGCGGTCGTCGTCGCCGCGGTCGCCTGTCCGACCAGGCCGGTCATGATCAGCACGATGCTGATCGCGAAGGCCTTCCGGGTATGCGACAGCCGTATCAAAAGAGACCTCCCCAGGTCGGTTGCAGCCGCCGACGATAGCGAAGGCGGGCCAGTCCGTACGGATCTGTCATGCGAAGTCCGAACACGTCGAGTCTGGACGCCACGGGATCGCACGGCACCGATGGGGTGTGTTGAGCGGGGTAAATGTCCGAAAGGTCTACACCAGTGGGGGCGGGGTACCCGGCACCCCGCCCGACACCGGAATTCAGCCCAGTTCGGCCAGCTCAGCCTCGGTCAGAAGACGCGAGCGGATCAGGAACCGGAAGCCCTCCGGCGCCTCCAGCGAGAAGCCGGAGCCCCGGCCGGGGACCACGTCCACCGTCAGGTGTGTGTGCTTCCAGAGTGCGAACTGCGCGGCCGACATCCAGAACGTGATGGGCTCCGGCACCCCCTCGATGGCCAGAGACTGCAAGAGCACGTCGGACGCGCCGGTACGGAACTCGCCCTCCAGGTAACACATCGGCGAACTACCGTCGCAGCAGCCGCCGGACTGGTGGAACATCAACGGGCCGTGTTGCCCCCGCAGCTGCCGCATCAGATCGGCGGCGGCGGGGGTGACATCCACGCGACTGGCCATCCCTAGAAGAAGCCCATGGCCTTGGGGGAGTAGCTGACCAGTAGGTTCTTGGTCTGCTGGTAGTGATCGAGCATCATCTTGTGGTTCTCCCGCCCGATGCCGGACTGCTTGTAACCACCGAACGCCGCGTGCGCCGGGTAGAGGTGGTAGCAGTTGGTCCACACCCGGCCGGCCTTGATCGCCCGCCCGGCCCGGTACGCCTGGTTACCGTCCCGCGTCCACACCCCGGCACCCAGCCCGTACAAGGTGTGGTTGGCGATTTTGATCGCGTCGTCGAAGTCGCTGAACGGGGTGACCGAGACCACCGGCCCGAAGATCTCCTCCTGGAAGATCCGCATGTCGTTGCGACCCTCGAAGATCGTCGGCTGGACGTAGAACCCACCGGCCAGGTCGCCGGGCATCTCCGCCTTCGAGCCGCCGGCGAGCACCCGGGCGCCCTCCTGCCGGCCGGTGTCGAGGTACGACAGGATCTTCTCCAGCTGGTCGTTGGAGGCCTGCGCCCCGACCTGGGTGTCGGTGTCCAGCGGGTTGCCCTGCTTGAGGTTCTCCACCCGCTTCACCCCGGCGGCCAGGAAGTCCGAGTAGTGGCTCTGCTGGATCAGCGCCCGGGACGGGCAGGTGCACACCTCGCCCTGGTTGAGGGCGAACATCGCGAAGCCTTCCAGAGCCTTGTCGTAGAAGTCGTCGTCGGCCCGGCTGACGTCGCCGAAGAAGATGTTCGGGCTCTTGCCGCCGAGTTCCAGGGTGACCGGGATCAGGTTCTCCGAGGCGTACTGCATGATCAGGCGGCCGGTGGTGGTCTCGCCGGTGAACGCGACCTTGGCGACCCGGCTCGAACTCGCGAGGGGTTTGCCGGCCTCCACGCCGAAGCCGTTGACGATGTTCAGGACACCGGCCGGGATCAGGTCGCCGATCAGCGAGATCAGGTAGTGGATCGAGGCCGGTGTCTGCTCGGCCGGCTTGAGCACGACCGCGTTCCCAGCGGCCAGCGCGGGCGCCAGCTTCCAGACCGCCATCAGGATCGGGAAGTTCCACGGGATGATCTGGGCGACCACGCCGAGCGGCTCGTGGAAGTGATAGGCGACGGTGTCCTCGTCCAGCTCACCGGCGCTGCCCTCCTGAGCCCGGACCGCACCGGCGAAGTACCGGAAGTGGTCGATCGCCAGCGGGATGTCGGCGGCCAGGGTCTCCCGGACCGGCTTGCCGTTCTCCCAGGCCTCGGCGACGGCCAGCTTCTCCAGGTTCTGTTCCATCCGGTCGGCGATCCGGTTGAGGATGTTCGCGCGCTCGGCGGGCGAGGTGCGGCCCCATCCGGGGGCGGCGGCGTGCGCCGCGTCCAGGGCCTTCTCCACGTCCTCGGCGGTGCCCCGGGCGACCTCGGTGAAGATCTGGCCGGTCACCGGGGACGGGTTGGTGAAGTACTGGCCCTTGGCCGGCGGGACGTATTCACCGCCGATGTAGTGGTCGTAACGGGACTGGTAGCTGACGATCGAGCCGTCGGAACCGGGCGGGGTGTAGATGGTCACGGTCTCGCCTCCCTTTTCGGCGGACCTTAGTTACGGCTACGTTGCAGCAACGTTGCACGCGTACTCGCGGGTCAGTACGGCGACCCGGCGGGCGGCCACCGAATCGGCCGGGACCAGCAGCGCGTACGCCTCCCATAGGTCCAGGTCGTCGCCGCCCCACGGACTGTTCAGCCAGGACTGCAGTAGCCGCCGGTCACCGGTGGACAGGACCGCGGCCCGCAGCCGGTGATCCAGCCGCTGCCGCAGCCGGACGATGCCCGGTGCGTCCGAGCCGGGCAGCAGCGGGCCGGGATAGGCGTCCAGCGCCTCGGTGACCCGCCCGGCGTCCAGCAGTCGGGCCACCGCGCCGAAGTCGGTCTCCAGGGCCGTGCGCAGCCGGTAGGGGCGCGAGTCGAGTAGTTCCGGGCCGAGGATGCGGCGCAGCCGGGACAGTTCGGCGCGGATCGTCACCGGGTTCACGTCGTCGCCGTACAACTCGACACCCAACTGCTCGCCGGTGCGGCCCTCCGGATAGACGGTGAGCAGCGCCAGCAGCTCCGAGTGCCGGCGGCCGAGCCGCACCGCACGGCCCCGCACCGCGAGCCGGGCCTCGTCCCGGCCGAGTGCCGCGACCTGCGGTGTCCGGGCGACCGGCTGGACCGTGCGCAGGTACGCCTCGGCAGCCAGCGCGGTGGCCCGCACCAGGGCCAGGCTGTGCGGATTGGCCAGATGATCCCCGCCGGTCACGTCGATCGCCCCGAGCAGCCGCCCGGTGCCGGGATCGTGGACCGGAGCCGCCGCACACGTCCACCGTTGCACCGGATGGCTGAAGTGCTCGGTGGCGAAGATCTGCAGCGCGTGGTCGACGGCCAGCGCGGTGCCCGGCGCGTTCGTACCGGCGTGCGCCTCGTCCCAGCGGGCGCCCGGCACGAAGTTCATCGCGGCGGCCCCGCGCAGAGTGGCCGGATGCCCCTCGACCCAGAGCAGACGGCCGTTCTCGTCGCAGACCGCCATCATGTGGTCGCCGTCCTCGGCCAGGCCGCCGAGCAGGTCCCGGAAGATCGGCATGACCCGGGCCAGCGGATGCGCCGACCGGTAGGCCTCCAGATCGGCGTCGGCCAGGTCGATCGGGGCGGTGTGGTCGGCGCCGATGAACGCGGCGGACCGGGCCCAGGAGTCGGCGACCACCGCGCGCATCCGGTCGGTTCGCGGCTCACCGGCCAGGAAACGCTCATGGGCGCGGCCGACCTGCCGGATCCGTTCGGCGGGATCGTCTCCGGGGGTCAGGGCAAGCCACGGGTTCACCGGCGGTACCTCCTGGCCCCATCGTGACCCGCGTCACCTCAAGTGACAACAACCGAACCTTTTTCACCCTGACTTCGAGCCCAGCAGTGCAGCTCGTAGGTCATCTCCGGAGACCAGGCCTCGTCACGTCGAAAAAGGTTCAGTATCTATGCTCCGGGCCGTGCAACCCTGGCCCCGTACCGAAGAAGAAGCCCTCGCCGTGCAGGACGCCCTCCGTTCCCGGGTGGTCCACGAGGACGGCCCGCGAGCGCCCACGACCGTCGCCGGACTGGACGTCGCCTACTCCGCCGACGACCGGCGACTGGCCGCCGCGGTGGTGGTGCTCAACACCGCCGACTTGTCGATCGCGGACACCGCCGTGGTCCGCGGGGTGCCGGCTTTCCCGTACGTCCCGGGCCTGTTCGCCTTCCGTGAGGTGCCGGCGCTGATGGACGCCCTCGACCGGCTGACCGTCCGGCCCGACGTGCTGATCTGTGACGGGCACGGGCTGGCTCACCCGCGCCGCTTCGGCCTCGCCGCGCATCTGGGTGTGCTCACCGATCTCCCGTCGTTCGGCGTCGGGAAGACCCGGCTGGTGGGAGACTGGGAGCCGGTCGGCGAGCAGCGGGGCGCACGGTCGCCGTTGATCGACTCCGGGGAGACGGTCGGCGCGGTGTTGCGTACCCAATCGGGGGTGAAGCCGGTCTTCGTCTCCGCCGGGCACCGGATCGGCCTGGAACGGGCGTGTGGGCTGACGTTACGGCTGGCTCCGCGATACCGCCTGCCCGAGACCACCAGGGTTGCGGACCGTGCGTGCCGGGATTCGCTGAGTTAACCGACCGGCCGCGCGGTTAAAACCTTCGGGCACGAGGCGCTCGGTTACCCTCGGGCCAACCAGGGGACTTCGCTGAGGGGTGAGCAGTGTCTGATCTGTCGCAGATCATCAAGGCGTACGACGTGCGGGGAACCGTTCCGGACCAGTTCAACGAGACGGTGGCCCGGGCCATCGGGACGGCGTTCGTCGAGATGTTGCGGGAGTCGGGTGCCGAGCCGGACCAGATCGTGATCGGCCACGACATGCGCGAGTCCGGTCCCGGACTGGTCGCCGCGTTCGCCCGGGGTGTCAACGCGGCCGGCGCCGCCGTGATCAACATCGGTCTGGCCTCCACAGACCAGCTCTACTACGCCTCCGGGTCACTGAACCTGCCCGGTGCGATGTTCACCGCCAGTCACAACCCGGCGCAGTACAACGGGATCAAGCTCTGCCGCCCCGGCGCCCGCCCGGTCGGCCAGGACAGCGGTCTGGTCATCGTCCGGCAGCGCGCCCAGAAACTGCTCGCCGACCTGAACGCCGAGGCCGACGGCCCGGACCGGGTGGAGCAGCGGGACGTGCTCGCCGACTATGCGGCCCACCTGCGCTCACTCGTCGACCTGTCCGGCATCCGCCCGCTCAAGGTCATCGTGGACGCCGGCAACGGCATGGGCGGCTACACCGTGCCGGCCGTCCTGGGTGACCAGGTGCTGCCGGCCCTGCCGCTGACGATCGAGCCGCTCTTCTTCGAACTGGACGGCTCGTTCCCCAACCACGAGGCCAACCCGCTCGACCCGAAGAACCTGGTCGACCTGCAGAACGCGGTCCGCGAGCAGGGCGCCGACATCGGTCTCGCCTTCGACGGCGACGCCGACCGCTGTTTCGTGATCGACGAGAAGGGCGATCCGGTCTCGCCGTCCGCGATCACCGCGCTGGTCGCCGCCCGTGAGCTGGCCAAGTTCCCGGGCAGCACGATCATCCACAACCTGATCACCTCGGCCGCGGTGCCCGAGATCATCATCGAGAACGGTGGCAAGCCGGTCCGCAGCCGGGTCGGCCACTCGTTCATCAAGGCCGAGATGGCCGCCACCAACGCGGTCTTCGGGGGCGAGCACTCGGCGCACTATTACTTCCGGGACTTCTGGTTCGCCGACACCGGCATGCTCGCCGCGATGCACGTGCTCGCCGCGTTCGGTGGCCAGCCGCTGCCGCTGTCCGAGTTCGCCGCGGAGTACGAGCGCTACGCCGCCTCCGGTGAGATCAACTCCACGGTGGCCGACGCCACTGCCCGGATCGCCGCGGTGCGGGCCGCCTTCCCGGACGCCGCCGTGGACGACCTCGACGGCCTGACCTTCCAGGTCGGGGACGGTTCCTGGTTCAACCTGCGGGCGTCCAACACGGAGCCGCTGCTGCGGCTCAACGTGGAGGCCGCCGACCCCGACCGCATGGCGAAACTGCGTGACGAGGTGCTCGCGATCGTTCGTGGATAGGATCGCCACGACCAAGTTGATTCGCGGCGATTAGGAGTACGTCGGTGGCGCTCGATCAGCAGTTGCTGGAGATTCTGGCCTGCCCGGACACGCATCACGCGCCCCTCGATTACGACGCGGGTGCCCAGACACTGACGTGCACGGAGTGCGGGCGGATCTTCGAGGTCCGGGACGACATCCCGATCCTGCTCCTCGACGAGGCCCGGTCACCCGGGCCCGCTGGTTCCGCGGCCTCCACCGAGACCGCTGAGGAGGAGAAGTAATGGTCGACCCACTGACCGGATCCTCCGGGGTCAACGGGCACCGCATCGCCGACGAGTCGCTGCTCAACGACGAGAAGACGATGCTCGGCAACGACCCGGGCGGCATGCTGCGGGCCACCGCCTCGGCCGGCGCGCAGGTGCGCGAGTCGGCGGCCCTGGCCGCCGAGGTCGACCTGAGCATGCTGGCCGACGAGGGCCGCCCGCGTGCCGTCGTGGTCGCCGGCATCGGCACCGCCGGTCTGACCGGCAGCATCCTGTCCACCGTCGCCGGGCCGCGCTGCCCGGTGCCGATCATCGGCCACCGCAGTGCCGGTGTCCCCGGCTGGGTCGGTGCCGCCGACGTGGTGATCGCGGTCTCCGCGTCTGGTCGCAGCCCGGAGGCGCTGGCCGCCGCCGAGGCCGCGCACCGCCGCGGCGCCCGCCTGGTCGCCATCGGCAACCCCGGCTCCGAGTTGGAGGCACTGGCCGAGCGGGCCCGCGCGCCGTTCATCGGTGTGCCCCGGCGCGCTCCGGCCCGGGCCACCCTCTGGGGCCTGACGATTCCGGTGCTCTTCGCCGGCCGGGCCCTCGGTCTGGCCAAGCTGGCCGAGGCGGACATCGCCGAGACCGCGATCCGGCTGGACGCGGACGCCGAGCGCTGCCGGGTCGGCGCCGACTCCTTCGTGAACCCGGCTAAGGCACTGGCCCTCGGGCTGGCCGGCTCGGTGCCGATCGTGTGGGGTTCGTCCCCGCTGGCCACCGTCGCGGCCCGGCGCTTCGGCGACACTCTCGCCGCCAACGCCCGCTACCCGGTCATGGCCGGTGCGCTCGGCGAAGCCGGCCGGGGCCGGGTGGGCCTGCTCGATGGCGTCTTCGGCGGACTGGCCGAGACGTCGCGGGACATCTTCGCCGACCCCGACGAGGACGCCGACGAGGCCACCACCCGGCTGCGTCTGGTCCTCTTCCGGGACGGCGGCTTGAACCCGGAGGACGACGCCGACGAGCCGGTGGCCGTCGAGGAACGCCGTGCGGACGCCATCCAGACGCTCGCCGACCGGCGTGGGGTGCGTTGCGACGTGCTGACCGCTGAGGGCGGTTCGACACTGGAGCGGCTGGCCTCCCTGGTGGCGGTGCCCGACTTCGCCTCGCTCTACCTGGCTCTGGCACACGGGCTCGACCCGATGGCGGTGCCGGCGATCAGCGAGATGAAGGAACTCTCCAACCCGGGCCCGGACGGGATTCAGTGAGCGCGGAGGGCGGCACCAAAGCGATCGTGGCCGCGTTGTCGGCGAACCTGGGCATCGCGGTCACCAAGTTCGGTGCCTTCCTCCTCACCAGCTCGTCGTCGATGCTGGCGGAGTCGATCCACTCGGTCGCGGACTCCGGCAACCAGCTCCTGCTGCTGATCGGCGGAAAACGCGCGCGGCGCGCCGCGACACCCGAACACCCTTTCGGGTACGGGCGGGAGCGCTACATCTACGCCTTCATCGTGTCGATCGTGCTGTTCTCGGTCGGCGGGTTGTTCGCGCTCTACGAGGGTTACCACAAGTTCCAGGAGTCGCTGCACGCCGAGAACGGTGGTGCGATCACCTCGTGGCACTGGGTCCCGGTGGTCGTCCTGGTGGTGGCGACCGGCCTGGAGTCGTACTCGTTCTACACCGCGATCACCGAGTCGAACCACACCCGGGGCGACACCTCGTGGGTGGACTTCGTGCGCCGCTCCAAGGCCCCGGAGCTGCCGGTGGTGCTCCTGGAGGACTTCGGCGCGCTGATCGGCCTGATCCTCGCCCTCTTCGGCGTCGGCATGACGTTGGCCACCGGTGACGGCCGCTGGGACGCGATCGGCACCGGCGCGATCGGGGTGCTGCTGGTCGGCATCGCGGCCACCCTGGCGATCGAGACCAAGAGCCTGCTGCTCGGCGAGAGTGCCAACCCGGAGGCGGTCCGGAAGATCGAGCAGGCGATCCTGGCCGGTGACGGGGTGGAGCGGATCATCCACATGAAGACCCTGCACCTGGGCCCGGAAGAGCTGCTGGTCGCGGTGAAGATCGCGGTGCCCAAGTCGGAGACGGCCGAAGAGGTGGCCCGGCACATCGACCAGACCGAGGTGCGGATCCGCGAGGCGGTGCCGATCGCCCGGGTGATCTACATCGAGCCGGACATCTACCGGGCTGAATCCGAAAAGGACTCGGCACCGGCAGAGGAGCCCACACCGGCCTGACGGCCTGCTAATTTTCCGATCATGACCGTGTTTCCGCTGACCGGAGTTATCCGGCCGTACGCCTGGGGTTCCCGGACCGCGATCGCCGAGCTGCAGGGCCGCCCCGCTCCCACCGAGGAGCCGGAGGCCGAACTGTGGCTCGGCGCGCACCCCGGTGACCCGTCCACCGTGCCCGGTCCGCAGGGGCCGGTCGAGCTGACCCGGCTGATCGCCGACGACCCGGACGGGCAGCTCGGCGCCGGAGTGGCGAAGATCTTCGGGCCCCGCCTGCCGTACCTGATGAAGGTCCTGGCAGCCGGCGCTCCGCTGTCCTTGCAGGCCCACCCGGACGCCGAGTACGCCCGGGTGGCGTTCGCCCGGCAGGAGGCCGATCCGGGCGCCCCGAAGAACTACACGGACGCCCACCACAAGCCGGAGATGCTGGTGGCGCTCACCCCGTTCGAGGCGCTCTGCGGGTTTCGTGACCCGGGCGACGCCGCCACCGTGATCGCCGGGTTCGGCCTGCCCCGCCTGGACCCGGTGGTGGACGTGCTGCGGGCCGGTGACATCGGCGCGGCGGTCCGGCTCCTGCTCACCTGGCCGGCCGAGGACCGCGGCGCGCTGATCGACGAGGTGGTCACCGCCGCCCTGCCCGGTGACGACTCCCATCAGCTCGCGGCCCGGCTGGCCGGCTTCTACCCGGGCGATCCGGGCGTGCTGGTGGCGCTGCTGCTCAACCTGGTGCGGCTGGAACCGGGGCAGGCCATCTGGATGCCCGCCGGGAACCTGCACGCCTATCTGAGCGGCCTCGGCGTGGAGCTGATGGCGGCGAGTGACAACGTGCTCCGCGGTGGCCTCACGCCGAAACGGGTGGACGTCGACGAACTGCTGCGGGTGCTGCGGTTCGACGTGCTGGCCGAGCCGCTGCTGCCGTCCGTCCCGGTCGCGCCCGGCGTGGACACCTGGCATGTGCCGGTGCCCGACTTCGAGCTGTACCGCATCGAGCTGGACGGCACCCGGCCGCCGATCGAGGTGCCGGCCACGGGTCCGCGGATCGTGTTGTGCGCGGAGGGGACGGTCTTCGCCGGGCAGAGTGATGACGGCACGCCGATCGAGCTGGCGCCGGGGGCAGCCGCCTACGTGCCGGCGAGTGCCGGGGCGATCAAGGTGGCCGGCACCGGCCGGGTATTCGTGGCCGCCGTTCCCGAGTAGAGAATCGGCGATTCCGGCTAGTCTCGATCATTCGGTGCCGGACTCCATTCAGCGCCGGGATCGATGTAGGGATAGTGTGCCTCTGAGCTGCATATTTGTGAGGATTGAGAGCCGTTCCACGTGGTTTTGGGGCGGCTCTTTCGTCTATTCGGTAATCCGTTCTGTCAATCGGTGCGGATAGGTGTTCGCGAGATATTTTTCGGAAGTCGGGACTCGAGTGGCGGATGTGGTCCGTCAGGTGATGGTCGGGGACCGGTCGTGAGGGCGGCTCCAGGAGGCAACCTGTGGATCAAGTCCGAAATTTCGGGAAATTGCTTGACATCACGGTTGCGGAGTGTGAATCTAAGAGCACGCAGCGTCATTGGTGATCGGGGGGTCCCACGGACGCGCGCGGTACCAAACCGGGGGGATGAACGGGGCGGTGGACTCAGGTCTGCCGCCCCGTTCGCTATGCCGGGGTCGAGCTGCTCCGGACGTACCCCAGTGGCTTGATCTCTGAAGGGGTAACCCGCCGGGGTGGATGTGCCGCCTGCAAGTGCAAGACCGCCCGTGCAACTTGCAATCAGGGACCGCCGCGTCGATATGGTGGGGGTCGTGGCGAGGCCGACATCGACAGCACGCCGGGAGCTCGGGAGCGAACTGCGCCGGCTTCGCGGTGAGCGCCGCGCGGTCGACGTCGCGACGGCGCTGGGCTGGTCCGAGTCGAAGCTCAGCCGGATCGAGACGGCGCACACCGGGATCAGCGAGACCGACCTGGACCGGCTGCTCACCCTCTACGGCGTGCCGGTCGAGGATCGCGGGCGGTTCCGCGGCCTGGCCCGGCGCGGGCGGGCCCGGGTGTGGTGGACGCCATACCGATCGTCGGTCCCGGACCCGTACGACGAGTACCTCGCTCTGGAGGCCGAGGCGGTGCGGATCTCCGAGTGGGAGACCCAGATCGTGCCCGGCCTGCTGCAGACCGACGAGTACGCCCGCGCGATCATCGAGGCCGGCGTCGACATCGACGACGCCGCGGTCACCCAGCACCGGCTCGCCCTGCGGATGGCCCGCCAGTCGACCCTGACCCGGGTGCCGCCGCCCCACCTGCGGATCGTCATCGACGAAGGGGTGCTGTTGCGCCAGATCGGTGGGCCCGACGTGCAGCGCCGCCAACTCGGCCGGCTGTTCGAGGCGAGCAGCCGGCCGGAGGTGGAGTTGACGATCCTGCCGTTCGAGGCCGGGGCGCACGCCGGGCTGAGCGAGTCGTTCATGGTGCTGGAGTTCGCGCCCGGCACACGTAACCCGGTGGTGCACATCGAGGGGCTGACCGGCGGTCTCTTCAGGGTGAAGCCCGAGGAGATCGACGTGTATCAGGACGCCTTCGATGACCTGCGGGAACGCTCTTTGTCAGCAGAAGCGAGCCGAACGGTTATCGCTGAGTCGAGGGATCGGCTGGCTCGATGATCTCCAGCGCGTGGGTTCAATGGAGAGGCATTCCACGTTGAAGGAGCACATCATGCAGGACACCACGCTGACCTGGCGTAAGAGCAGTCGCAGTGGCGCAGCCGGGCACTGTGTCGAAATCGCCGAGGTGCCGGCCGCGGTGCTGGTGCGTGACTCGAAGGACGTCGCCGGCCCGGTGCTGGCCTTCGGCAACGGAGACTGGGCCGGCTTCATCGCCGGGATCCGCTCAGGGGAGTTCGACCGGCCCGGCAGGTGATCTCAGACGCGCCACGGGCGGTCCCGAACCGGGGCCGCCCGTACTTCTCAGGACTCGGCAGGGGGTGTTTCCGGTGCTCAGCGATGGTTTCCCGGACAAGATCGGCCCCCAGGTAACCCGAGGATGGGGAGGACAGTGCAATATTGGACCGCATGAGAGCCCGGGTACTGGTCGTCGACGACGATCCCGCTTTGGCCGAGATGCTCGGCATCGTTCTGCGCAGTGAGGGTTTCCTGCCTTCGTTCGTGGCGGACGGTGAACGAGCCTTGGCCGCCTTCCGGGAGAGCCGGCCGGACATCGTCCTGCTCGACCTGATGCTTCCGGGGATGAGCGGCATCGATGTAGCGCGGGCCATCCGCGCCGAGTCGGGCATCCCGATAGTCATGCTCACCGCCAAGAGCGACACCGTCGACGTGGTGCTGGGCCTGGAGTCCGGCGCCGACGACTACGTGGTCAAGCCGTTCAAGCCGAAGGAACTGGTGGCCCGGATGCGGGCCCGGCTGCGGCGGGGCGAGGACGCCGCGCCGGAGATGCTGAGCATCGGCCCGCCGGACAACCAGATCACCATCGACGTGCCGGCGCACACCGTCTCCCGCGACGGCGAAGAGGTCAAACTCACTCCGCTGGAGTTCGACCTGCTGGTGGCGCTGGCCCGCAAGCCGCGCCAGGTGTTCACCCGCGAGGTGCTGCTGGAGCAGGTCTGGGGTTACCGGCACGCCGCCGACACCCGCCTGGTCAACGTGCACGTCCAGCGGCTGCGCGCCAAGATCGAACCCGATCCCGAGCGTCCGGAGATCATCCTGACGGTCCGTGGTGTCGGCTACAAGGCGGGCACCGGCTGATCGCCCCGAGCGGCTAATCTTGCCGCGAGATGCGTGCTCCCTCCTGGCTCCCCATGCCCGTGCGCCGTGCCCTCCGACCGGTGCGGCGCTACTGGCGTGTCCTCGCCCGTCACCTGACGCGTTACACGGCGCCGGCCCGCCGGTCCTGGCGCCGTTCGCTCCAGTTGCGGGTGGTCACCCTGACCCTGGTCGCCTCCAGCCTGCTGGTCGGCACGTTCGGTGGTTTCATCGCCGACCGCAGCGCGGAGATCCTGCTGAGCCGGGCCGAGGACAACGCCTCAGTCGCCATGGACAACAAGGTGGAGTACGCCCTCAAGCAGCTCACCCTCTACCCCCAGGCCCGTGACCCGGAGCTGCCGGGAGCACTCAACGACCTGGTCAACGACCTGTTCGACGGCGACGACGCCGCCCGCGGCACCTCGATCATCTCGATCCGGGCGGAGCGTCATCCCGACCTGCAGGCGGTCGCGGTGCCCAAGGTCGACACCGGGGACCTGATCACGCCGGAGATGATCCGTGCGGTCGCCGGCGACCGCGGCGGCGTCAACCGGCAGATCCGCACCGCCGAGATCAACGGGCAGACCACGAAATACCTGGTCTACGGCTCGCCGGTGCCGACCAGATTCGGTCACGTCGAGCTCTACTACATGGTTCCGCTGACCAGCGAGGATCAGGACGCCAATCTGATCCGGACCACGGTTCTGGCCACCGGCCTGGCCCTGGTGATCCTGCTCGGCGTGGTGGCCGGCCTGGTCACCCGGCTGGTGGTGACCCCGGTCCGGGTGGCCGCGCGGACCGCCCAGCGACTCTCGGCCGGCCTGCTCGACCAGCGGATGAAAGTCGACGGCGAGGACGACCTGGCCCTGCTGGCCGCCGCGTTCAACCAGATGGCCGCCAACCTGCAGCGCCAGATCGTCCGGCTGGAGGAGATGTCCCGCCTGCAGCGCCGGTTCACCTCGGACGTGTCCCACGAGCTGCGGACACCGTTGACGACCGTACGGATGGCCGCTGATCTGATCTTCTCCGAGCGGGAGGATTTCGAGCCGGCGGTGGCCCGCAGCGCCGAGCTGCTCCAGGCCGAACTGGACCGGTTCGAGGAGCTGCTCACCGATCTGCTGGAGATCAGCCGGTTCGACGCCGGGTTCGCCGCCCTGGACGCCGAGCACACCGACCTGGTCCCGATCGCGGAACGGGTCGCCGAGCGGCTCACCGGCCTCGCCGAGCGGGTCGGCGTCGAACTGCAGCTGAACCTGCCGGACGAGCCGGTCATCGCCGAGGTCGACCCGCGACGGGTCGAGCGGGTGCTGCGCAACCTGGTCGGCAACGCGGTCGAGCACGGCGAGGCGAAACCGGTGCAGATCACCATGACGTCCGACGGCGCGGCGGTGGCGATCACCGTCCGCGACCACGGCATCGGCCTGAAACCGGGTGAGGAACGCCTGGTCTTCAACCGGTTCTGGCGAGCCGACCCGTCCCGGGCCCGGCAGACCGGCGGCACCGGCCTCGGTCTGTCGATCAGCGTCGAGGACGCCCGCCTGCACGGCGGCTGGCTGGAAGCGTGGGGCGCGCCCGGCGAGGGTGCCCAGTTCCGTCTCACGCTGCCGGTCCGGGCCGGTGACCGGCTGGTCGCCGCCCCCTTGCCGCTGATCCCCCGGGACCGCACCGCGGAGGTGAGCTGAGATGGTCCGTCGAGCACTGGCCGGTGCCGCCGTCGCCGCGATGCTGCTGGGTGGCTGCGGCATCCCGGACGACTCCCGGGTGACCGAGGTCGGCCCCGGCCCCTCCACCGGCACCTCCACCGGCGACGGCAGTTCGCGCGCCCGGGTCACCCGCGACTCGACGAGCGATCGGCAGCAGTTCGTCACCAACTACCTGCGGGCGGCCGCCGGTGACTACGACGGAGCCCTGGAACGGGTCAAGCAGTTCATGTCCGCGGCCGCGCGCGCCGACTTCAACGCCCCGGCCGCGCCCCGGGTCATCCGGCTGACCGACGTCCCGCTGGTCAACCAGGACCAGGTGACGGTCTACTACGAGCTGATCGGCACGCTGGGCAAGAACGGCCTGCTGGAGCCGACCACCGAGGCCACCGAGGGCCAGTACGAGATGACCCTCGGCGAAGTCACCGGCGACGGCCTCTACGTGACGAGCGCACCGCCGTTCCTGCTGCTCAGCACCACCGCACTCGACGACTTCTACGAAGAGCGGACCATCTACTTCTGGAACACCGAGCACACCGCGCTGGTGCCCGACGTGCGTTACCTGCTCGGTGACGTGCCGGACGAGCAGGAACCGACGATCATCCTGAACTGGCTGCTCAGCGGCCCCGCCCCGTGGCTGCAGGACGCCGTCGAGACCCTGCCGGACGGGACGAAACTGCAGGGCAACGTGCCGGCGATCCGTAACGAGCAGTTGGAGATCGCGCTGAGCGCGCAGGCCGTGCCGACGCAGAACGCCGATGAGGCCCTGGACCGGTTGCGCCAGCAGTTGCAGTGGTCGCTGCGCGGCATGCTGCCGCAGTTCCTGGACCTGAAGATCGGTCACCAGGAGGCCCGGCGCTACTCCGGCATCGACTATCTGGCCAGCAACCCGGCGAGCCGGCTGGTGAGCACCCCGGAGCGGTACGTCGTCTACGACCGCACCATCCGCCGGCTGGCCGAGCGCCGGCTGGCCGACCCGGACCGGGGCACCCTGGACGGGGTTCCGGGGCTCTCCGCCGACGACAACAAGGACGTTTCCCGGGCCGCTCTGAGCACGTCCGGGACACACATGTACGCCGCCCTGGTCACCGGGACCGGCAAGAACGAGCGACTCCGGGTGGGTGGCGCGCCGGCCGGCGAGGCGATCGCGCTGCGGGCTGTCACCGGCCTGCCCTCCGGGATCGGGTACCCGGTCTGGGCGATCACCCCGGACGTCCAGATCGACGGCGCGGTCGGGCTGGTCATCGCGGGCGGCAAACTCTGGCGGTTCCGCGGGCAGGGCGGCCCGGCACAGCAGGTGTCGTGGCCGGGGGAGGCCGGGCCGATCAGCGCGGTCTCGGTCGCTCCGGACGGGCACCGGGTGGCGCTGGTGGTCGGCGGACGCCTCTACCGCGCGGTGCTCACCATCAGCGGCGACGGGCTGGCCCTCACCGGTATGCAGCAGCTCGACCCGCCGCTCAAGACGGTGACCGCTGTCGACTTCAGCGGCGAGGGCTGGCTGACGGTGGCCGGTGAGCGCAACGACAACGGCCGGGTGACGATCACCGACGTGTCGATCGACGGTGCCCTGCAGTCGCCGGTGCTGGCCGACATCGGGCGGGACTCGGTGAGTTACGTGACCTCGTACCCGGCGAACCCCTCGTCGAGCCGGCCGAACGGCGCCTCGGTGCTCTACTCGACCGGGGCCGACGCCTGGGAGGCGCTGTCGACGAGCGTCCCGATCACCGCGGCCGACCTGGCCGGGCCGACCGGGCAGAACCGCGACGGCGTGGTCCCGTCGGCGCCGTTCTTCCTCAACTGAGCATGGTTCTCGCCGAACTCGCCGACCTGGTGCTGCCCGGCGCCTGCGCGGGGTGCGGGGCCGAGCGGATGCGCCTCACCGGTGGGGCCTGCGCGGCCTGTGTGACGGAGCTGGAGTCGCTACGACCGCGCAGTGCGCTGCCGAGCCCGCCACCGGCCGGTTTTCCCGCCTGTGTGGCAGTGGGGAGCTATGCCGGGGCGTTGCGCGGGGCTCTGCTGGCGTACAAGGAGAAGGGCCGGCACCGGCTCGCCCGGCCGCTCGGTGTCCTGCTGGCCACCGCGGTCGCGGAGATCGCGCCGCGGGACCGCCCGGTGCTTCTGGTGCCGGTGCCGTCCACCGCAGCGGCCCGGCGGGAGCGGTACGGCGACCACATGGCCCGGCTGGCGGAGCAGGCGGCCCGCCGGTTACGGGACTCCGGCTGGCGGGTGAACGTGGTGCAACCGCTGCGCGCCCTTCCGCGTCCTGACTCAACGTCACTCAATACATCCGATCGGGCTACCGTGGCTGTCAATTCGCTGCGAATGACGCCCCGAATCGGCAATCTGCGGCGGGACGGGAGATCGCGAGGCACGCTTGTGGTGGCGGATGACATCGTCACCACCGGGGCCACGCTGGCCGCGGTGACACGCCGGTTTGAGGAGGCGGACATGCAGGTCACAGGCGCCGCGGTGCTCGCAGCGACAGAGCTGCGCAAAACTCGTCCCGGCATTTGACGCAACCCTTGACCGGTTCCGCCGATAGAGGCGAAGGTAAGCCTTCCGGGATCCCTAACGAGGGGTGACGGGCAGGCAGAGGCAGGTTAGCGTCTAGGTGACGAGGGTAAGGCGTTCGGACTTACCCGCCACCGGGAGCGCTTTCCGCCGCACCGGAAAGGAGTCGTCTCACTCTCCAGAACCGCGTCTGTTGACTGATCGCGACGCGGCGGTTTTCACCCAGTTGGCGGCTGCGCCGGGCTTCGGCGCCCGCAAGCACAAACGTTGGGGGAGGTCACGAGTGGACATTGTCGTCAAGGGCCGCAACGTAGAGGTTCCCGACCACTATCGAGAGCATGTCGCCGAGAAGCTGAGCAAGGTCGAGCGTTACGACCAGAAGCTGATCAGGGCCGACGTGGAACTCTTCCACGAACGCAATCCGCGGCAGTCCGACACCTGTCAGCGTGTCGAGATCACGGTCATGACCAAGGGGCCGGTCGTCCGGGCTGAGGCCCAGGCACAGGATTTCTACGCAGCTCTGGACTGCGCGATAAACAAACTCGACGCCCGGTTGCGCCGTTCCGCCGACCGGCGCCGCGTGCATCGTGGGCGGCACGCGCCGGTGTCGGTGGCCGCCGCGACCGCGAACCTCCCCACCGACCTGACGTCCGGGCGCACCGCGACCCTGACCAAACCGGACCTCGACGCCGATCCGATCGAACACGACGATGGCCAGCCGTGGCGCATCGTCCGGGAGAAAGAGCACTCGGCCGAGCCGATGACCGTCGATGACGCCCTCTTCCAGATGGAGCTCGTCGGCCACGACTTCTACCTGTTCCACGACAAGGAGAGCGGGCGGCCCAGCGTCGTCTACCGCCGCCGTGGTTACGACTACGGCATCCTCAGCCTAGGCATGTGATCCGTTCTCGCCGGAGGCCTGCATCAGCAGGTCTCCGGCGAAGAGCACATAGAACAGGTCGTCCAGCCGGGTGCCGTCCGGCCCGGGCAGCCGCAGCCGCTGGTACGCCTCCCGGGTGAAACCGGCCTTCTCCAGCACCCGCTGCGAGCCGATGTTCGTCGGCAGCACGCCGGCCACGAGACGGACGATGTCGGTCTCGGCGAAGACCCAGAGTGCCAGCAGTTGCGCGGCCCGGGTGGTGAAACCCTTGCCCCGGTACGCGGGGAGCGTGCTGTACCCGATCATGGCCTGGGACAACTGCGGCTCCTGGTAGTACAGGCAGATCTCACCGGCCGGCTCACCACTGGCCAGGTCGACGATGACGAGATCCGCCCGGTTGCCCGCCAGCCACTGCGCCTCGGCCCGGGAACAGCGCCGGCGGATCTCGTCCGGGCTCTTCGGCTCGGCCGGCACGCTGGTGGCGATCACATCCGGGTCGCTGTGCAGCTCGGTGTAGAAAGCGGCGTCCGTGATTCTCAGCGGCCGTAGCCCGATCACGCCGTCGGACAGTTCCCCGCCGGGCAGATCCGGCAGCAGGCGCGGTGCCGGCTCCTCCGGGTCGCCGCTGAGCCGGGAGTAGACCAGCAGCTCGGGGTTGCCACGGCGGACCGCCTCGCGGGTGTAACCGGCGGCCAGGGCGACCCGCTGGGCCGCCGTGTCGTCCCACTCGATCCGCATCTCCAGCCGGTCGCGCCGGGTCAGTGTCGCGCGGCTGAACTCGCGCACCGCGGCGGTCGCCACCCCCTTCCGCCGGGCTTCCGGGACGACCTCGAAGGTCAGGATCCCGTGTTCGAGGCCGATGCGCCCGAGGATGTCGCCGGTGGGCCCCTCGATGATCGTGTCGCCCTTCCCGTCGTTCCTCAGGCGGATTTGGCTGCCGGTACCCGCGTCTTCGGGGCTTACTTCAGTGTTCTGATCCACATGGCCCATCCTCTCCGGGACGCGCCCGGCCATCAAACATCTTTCGAAGAAGCCGAAGGCTGCGCTGTCAGCGAACTTCCGGGAGTCTTTCGCCCTCTTTGCGTGCTTCCCCGGAGGCCAGGGTCACAGGTCCCGGGCGAAGGTGCCTACGATGGTTCGGCAGACTGTCTAGGGGAGCGTTGACCCGTGTCGATATTGGAAAAGATTCTTCGCGCCGGCGAAGGCCGTATGGTGCGACGGCTCAAGGCGATCGCGGACGCGGTCAACTCGATCGAGGACGACTATGTCGATCTCACCGACGACGAGTTGCGCGAATGCACCCAGCAGTTCAAGGAGCGCGCCGAAGAGGGTGAATCACTCGACTCGCTGCTCCCTGAGGCCTTCGCGGTGGCCCGGGAGGGCGCCAAGCGGGTGCTCGGCCAGCGGGCCTACGACGTGCAGCTGATGGGTGGAGCCGCCCTGCACTTCGGCAACATCCCGGAGATGAAGACCGGTGAGGGCAAGACCCTGACCGGCGTGTTCCCGGCCTACCTCAACGCGTTGAGCGGCAAGGGCGTGCACATCATCACGGTCAACGACTACCTGGCTCAGCGTGACGCCGAGTGGGTCGGCCGGGTGCACGGCTTCCTCGGCCTCACCGTCGGCGTCATCCTGCCGAACCGGCCGGCCGCCGAGCACCGTGCCGCCTACGAGTGCGACATCACGTACGGCACGAACAACGAATTCGGTTTCGACTACCTGCGCGACAACATGGCCTGGTCGAAGACCGAGCTGGTGCAGCGCGGCCACAACTTCGCGATCGTGGACGAGGTCGACTCGATCCTGATCGACGAGGCCCGCACCCCGCTGATCATCTCCGGCCCGGCCGAGCACTCGGCCCGGTGGTACGGGGAGTTCGCCCAGATCGTCGCCCGGCTCCAGCCCGGCAAGGACGGCGAGGGCGACTACGAGGTGGACGTCGCCAAGCGCACCGTGGCCATCACCGAGCGCGGCGTCGCCAAGGTCGAGGACCGGATCGGCATCGACAACCTGTACGAGTCGGTGAACACCCCGCTGGTCGGCTACCTGAACAACGCCATCAAGGCCAAGGAGCTGTACAAGCGGGACAAGGACTACATCGTCAGCCCCGAGGACGAGGTCCTGATCGTCGACGAGTTCACCGGCCGCATCCTGCACGGCCGTCGCTACAACGAGGGCATGCACCAGGCCATCGAGGCGAAGGAGGGGGTGGAGGTCAAGCAGGAGAATCAGACCCTGGCGACGGTCACCCTGCAGAACTACTTCCGCCTGTACGACAAACTCGGCGGCATGACCGGTACAGCGCAGACCGAGGCCGGCGAGTTCAACAGCGTCTACAAGGTCGGCGTCGTGTCGATCCCGACGCACCGGCCGATGATCCGCATCGACCACCCGGACGTCATCTACAAGACCGAGCGGGCCAAGTTCAACGCGGTCATCGAGGACATCGCCGAGCGTCACGCCACCGGCCAGCCGGTCCTCGTCGGCACGGTCTCGGTGGAGAACTCGGAGATCCTCTCCACCCTGCTGCGCCGCCGCGGCATCCCGCACAGCGTGCTGAACGCGAAGTACCACGCGCAGGAAGCCACGATCATCGCCCAGGCCGGCCGGAAGGGCGCGGTCACCGTCGCCACCAACATGGCCGGTCGTGGTACGGACATCCTGCTCGGTGGTAACCCGGACTTCACCGCCGCCGCCGAACTGAGCCAGCGCGGCCTCGACCCGGCGGAGAGCCCGGAGGAGTACGCGAAGGCCCTCGAAGAGGTCCTGCCCGAGGTCAAGAAGGCCACCGTGGTGGAGGCCAGCGAAGTGCAGGCCGCCGGCGGTCTCTACGTGCTCGGCACCGAGCGGCACGACTCCCGCCGCATCGACAACCAGCTCCGCGGCCGGTCCGGCCGGCAGGGTGACCCGGGTGAGTCCCGGTTCTACCTGTCGCTGCAGGACGACCTGATGAAGCGGTTCCGGGCCGGTGCTGTCGAAGCGGTCATGGAGCGCTTCAACATCCCCGAGGACGTTCCCATCGAGTCGAAGATGGTGAGCAAGCAGATCCGCAACGCGCAGACCCAGATCGAGGCGCAGAACGCGGAGATCCGCAAGAACGTCCTCAAGTACGACGAGGTGATGAACAAGCAGCGCACCGTCGTCTACGCCGAGCGCAAGCGGGTGCTCGACGGCGAGGACATGCACGAGCAGGTCACCCACATGATCGACGACGTGATCGCGGAGATCGTCACGGCGGCGACCTCCGACGGTTACGCCGAGGACTGGGACCTGGAGCAGCTCTGGACCAACCTCCGCCGGCTCTACCCGGTCAGTGTCACCATCGAGGACGCCGTCGAGGCGTCCGACGGGGAGAAGGGCACGGTCGACGCGGAGTTCCTCAGCAAGCGGCTGGTGGAGGACGCGCAGGCGGCCTACGCGGCCCGCGAGGAGGAGCTCGGCTCGGAGGCGATCCGCGAGCTGGAGCGTCAGGTGCTGCTCGCGGTCATCGACCGCAAGTGGCGTGAGCACCTTTACGAGATGGACTACCTCCAGGAGGGCATCTCGCTGCGGGCCTACGCGCAGCGTGACCCGGTGGTGGAGTACCAGCGCGAGGGCTTCGACATGTTCCACCAGATGATGGAGGGCATCAAGGAGGAGGCGGTCGGTTTCGTCTTCAACCTGGAAGTCCAGGTCGAAGAGGCACCCAGCGTCACCGTCGACCCCAGCCAGGCCTTCGCACTGCCCAAGGTCGGCGGCGACGTCGAGCCGGTGCCGGACGACGACCAGCCCGAGCGGGTCGAGGTGCACGCCAAGGGCCTCGGTGGTCCCGGCCGCCCGCAGAACCTGCAGTACACCGCGCCCACCATCGACGGTGAGGCCGGCGCGGGCAGCCCGCAGATCCGCCAGGAGCAGGCCCCGGCCCAGCCCGGTTCCGGGGGCTCCCCGGTCCAGATCGGCCCCGGCGGCTCCCCGGTCCCGGCGAGCCCGGCCCACACGAGTGCCGCCCGCCCCCGGCACTCCGCCGACCAGTCCGAGTCGAACGGCCCGTCCCGCAACGCCCCGTGCTACTGCGGCTCAGGCCGAAAGTACAAGCGCTGCCACGGATCCCCCGGCAACGCCTGATCCACCCTCCAGCACTTCCTGAACGGCCCGCAGGGACCGGCGCAAGCCACCCCCGGCGGGCCGTTCGCCTTCCCACCCACAAACCCGGTCACCCCGCGCCTGCCCGCCCACCCTGCGCTTGCCTCGGCCATCCCGCGTTTGCCTCGGCCAACCGCGCCTGCCCGCGCCTGCCTGGGCCACTCCGCGCTTGCCTGGCCACTCCGCGCCCGCCGCCGGTGCGCGGCCCGCCGCTCGACCGCCGCCGCTCGACCGCCTGCCGTCCGCTGCCGCCTGCTGCCCGCAGCCTGCTCGCCGTCCCTGCTCGTCCGGCTTCTGCCCGCCTGCCCGCAGCTTCTTTGCCGTTCGCTGATCGCCTGCTGCTTGTCGCCGCTTGCTCGGCGGCTGCCTGTGGGTGCCCGACCGCTGCCGTTGTCGCTTGCCCCGGTGAGCGTGGTGGGTGCGGGGCGGAACGCCCTCGCACCCACCACGCCAGTCCCTCTCGCGGGTCAGATGATCAGGAGGGTGGTGGTGGTCCAGGTCTGCTGGTGGAGTTCCAGGCGGAAGGCCATGGCCCAGGTGCGGTCGCCGGTCACCAAGGCGACGGCCGCCTCGATCGCGCCGGGGCGGGGCTCGCACAGCATCACCTTGATCACCGCGACCGGGGCCGGACGAAGTGGGCGGTGGGTGCCCGGGCGGGCCGCCTTGCGTAGCTCAGCCACTCGGCGGGCGCCGGCCAGGCCCTGTGCGACGACCTCGGCCGCCTCCGAGGGCAAGGCCAGGCGGCGCAGGTGGGCGGCGGGACGGAATCCGTTGAGGACCTCGACGCAGAGGCGCACGAACCGGCGGACGGCGAGCCTGGCGTCGCCGGACACCCCGGGGACGGCTGGGGCCTCAGCCCGGGGCAGGACCGTCGGGGGTGGGCCCTGAGGCGGCTGCCTGGATGGTGACCAGTCGAGGACCGCTGACTCCGCCCACTCCTGGGCCGTCGACTCGTCGTCGAAGGGAGGTTCGTATCGGGGAACCGGGCGCAGACGAATCGTCGGCCGGGACCCGATGGGTGCAATCTCGGCCGCCGATCGCATCACCACCGCCAATCCTTGTGTTTGCCTCCGTTTGCTTTCGATGGCGTGAATTCTGGCCGGTCGGCGGCCAGTCGGTCAACGACCGCTCACCGATCCGGGAAGAGGCGCAAAAGCCGCCGGACGGTCATTCCGGCTCACGTTCGGTCAGTGGGTTGTCGCGGACCCAGACGGCGGTCTCGGCGTACTTCTCCTCGATGTATCTCTCCAGCGTGGCGCGCTCGACACGCCACTGGCCGCGGCCACCGATCTTGATCGCGGGCAACTCGCCACTGCGGACCATGTGGTAGACCTGCGAGTCCGAGACGTTGAGTTCGGCGGCCACGTCGGAGAGCAGCAGGAAACGGGGCTCCGGCACGGATCCTCCTTTCGATGACCTGAGTTTGCCACCGTTTGCCGTCAGCCACCTGCTCCGGCCCGGCAGATCGGCCGGTAGCAAGGCGAGGCCCGGCCCGAGCCCCACCCGGGCCCGGCCTGGGCCCGGCCTGGGCCCGGGCCCGAAGGCCGGCCTGAGCTGAGCCGGGTCTGAAGGCCGACCTGAGCCCGGCTCGAAGGCCGACCCGAGCGGACCTGGAGCCGGGACCGAGGCGGATCTGGGACCGGATCTGGGACCGGATCCGGGACCGGATCCGGGATGGATCCAAGGCGGACCTCGGGCGGACCTGGGTGGACCCGCGCCACCACGATCCGGAGACTCCTGGTGGAATGGACCGCCGCGTGGCCGAGATGGCGTTGTACTGTGCACGCCCGGCCGCGAGGGCGACCGTAACGCTGGAGGAGAAGACCGTGCCGATCACCGACCTGGTTCGGGTGTACGTCCCGGCCACGCTGCCGTTGCTCGCGATTCTGCGGGCCGGAGGGCAGATCGGCGATCAGACCACCGTCGCGCACGCGGTGACGCCGATGCTCCGGGAGTGGTACGCGGAGGGCGACGAGGAGGAGCTGGAGTATGTCGCCTTCACCCGCGCCGCCCAGGACGCCCTGCGACTGCTGCGCCAGGACACGTCCGCGCCCCGTCGCCGGGTGGTGGTCTCGGCCGACGTGCCGGCCGCCAGCCTGATCCGGGAGGACACCGAGCTGGGGACGAGCACCGTCCGGTTACCGCAGCCGGTGCGGCTCGCCGATCTGGCCAGCATCCACGTCGACGGGACGGACGCGTCCGAAACGATCACGGCCGCCGTGGACGTGGTGGAGGCGGCCCTGGCCGGTGACGCGGACGCCCAGTTCACCGTCGACGGTGCCGAGGATCACGAGTTGGAGTGGTACGCCGTTTCCGAGCTGGACGAACTGCTCTGAGCCTTCGCCTTCCCGTCGTCCGGGGCGGTTTCGCCGTCCGACGATGAGGAGGGCGCGGGGGAGTCACTCGCCGAGGAGGACGCCGCCGAAGACGCGCTCGACGGGGAAGACGCGGAGAGCGATGTCTTCGCCGGGGTGGTGGCGGCCCGGGCGGCATCCGCAAGAGCGGCATCCGTGAGGGCCGCATCCGCAAGAGCGGCATCTGCCGGGGCCGCGGCCGGAGAGCCGGTCCGCGGAGAGCCGTCCTCCGGGGAGTGGTCCTCGGAGGAGTCGGTGGCGGGGGAGAGTGTGCGCCCGATCGCGAAGATCGCCGTCAGCGTGCCGGCGAAGAGGACGATCAGGCCGTTGTTCAGCCGGGCGGTGCTCAGCATCTGCTGGACCGCCTGCTCCAGCTCGCTCACCTTGCCGGCCAGCTCCAGCACCTGGGCTCCGGCGGTGCGGGACAGCAGCTCGGCGATCACCAGCAGGATGCCGGGGCCGGCGCCGGCCAGCGCGTACAGCGGCCAGCGCAGGTCGGCGCCGCCGGTGCGGCGGTGGGCGCGGCGTAGCAGCGCGAACGAGATGAGCCCGGCCGCCAGGCCGCTCAGGGCCGCCTGGCTGTAGGAGAACCACTGTGACGCGTTGACCGAGGACTCGGTGTCACCGGCGCCGAACAGCTCGAGCACCGGCTCCTGGAACAGGTTGAGCACGAACCCGATGAGGAAGACGCCGACCGACGCGGCGGTGGCGCCCGCGATGACCGGTGGTAGCCGGATCCCGGCCAGCGCGCCACCGATGGTCGCGGCGGCCGCCACAGTGCCGCCGACCACCGCGTACATCGTCCCGGCGGTGTTGATCGTGATCATCACGACGGCGCTGAGCAGGCCGACCAGCAGTCCGCTGCCGGTCGCCACGGCGAATCGGGCGGTGGCGCCGAGCGGCCGGCGGGTGCCGATCAGGGTGAGGGCGAGCAGGGCGACCGCCGCGCCGGCGGCCAGGTCGGCGGAGACCGCACCGGGCAGCGCGTAGGCGGTGGAGGTGACCTCCATGGCGGCGTCCGCCCGGCCGGTGATGGTGGCGCGAGCCGACCAGAGCATCGCGGCGGCCCAGCCCAGGGCGGCCACCGCGAGCAGCACCACGGTGAGCCGGGATTCCTCGACGGTCTCCGGTGCGGTCTGGCGGTCTGTCATGGAGGTCAGGGTATCTGGCGAACCTGCGCCCACCCGCGCGTGGCCGTCCGCTGAGTCGCGACGATGGACAAAAGCCTCAAGTTGATCTTTATGACGCTGCCCGGACATGGCGCCATTTGCGGATAGGGTGATTGTCTCGTTTCGCAGGTCGATTCGCCGCTTTTACCAGACTTCCTGCCCGCAACGGTTCGTCTGACCGTTTATCTGCGCCATATTACCTGCTCAGCATGGTTTTCCGGGCAGGAAACGCCCGATCCTCTCGCTCGTTGTCGGACTGTCTGTGCGGGACAGTCGTTTGTGGAGGCGCAAAATGGACGGATCGGGCTAAATCCTGGACGGCGGCGCGACAAAGTGGCAGCTTAGAAGGCATGCCCGACTTCCAAATCAATCCGACGGCGGCTGCCCTTCTCGGCCTCCTCCATGAGGGGGCGATGACCGGTGGTCAGCTGATGGCGGCTGCCGAACGCCGCCTCGGGCCCTACTGGTCGATGACGCGGAGCCAGGTCTACCGCGAACTACCCGTACTCGCTGAAATGGGGTATGTCCGTCTCGGTAAGCCGGGCCCCCGGTCCAGTCAGCCCTACGCCATCACCGCGTCCGGCAAGCGCGCTTTCAGTCGCTGGCTCGCCGAGTCCCCGGGCCGCGACGCGCTGCGCAACCCGGTGGCCCTGCGGGTCGCCTTCGGTCAGCAGCACACCGGAGAACAGCTCCAGGGGCTCTATACCACCGCGAATCAGTACCACTCGGAGGCCATGACCATGGCCAAGGACCAGGCCAAGGAGGCGAAGAAGAACGGCGACCCGTTCGGTGCGGCAGCGCTGGAGTTCGCGGTCGCCTATCACAAGGCCGCACTCACCTGGCTGAAAGCCGCTCCGACGAGTTGAACGGACCGCCCCGGCCAGGAATCTGGCCGGGCGGCGTAGTCTTGGGTGTCGTGACTGCTGCCGACTTTCCCGAGCAACTGAAGTCCCTCGACGCGACCCTGCGCAACATCGAGAACGTCCTGGACGTCGAGAAGCTGCGCCGGGACAAGGCGGACCTCGAGGAGCAGGCCTCCGCGCCGGACCTCTGGGACGACCAGGCCCGTGCGCAGGAGGTCAACAGCCGTCTTGCGTACATCTCCGGCGAGATCTCCAAGCTGGAACGCCTGCGGGGCCGCCTCGACGACGCCGGGCTGCTGCTCGAGATGGCCGAGGCGGAAGGTGACGACGCCTCGATCGCCGAGGTCGGCGCCGAGCTCGTCGCGCTCGCCAAGGCGATCGAGGAGATGGAAGTCCGCACGCTGCTTTCCGGGGAGTACGACTCCCGCGAGGCGCTGGTGGCGATCCGGGCCGGTGCCGGTGGCGTGGACGCCGCTGACTTCGCCGAGATGCTGATGCGGATGTACCTGCGCTGGGCGGAGCGGCACGGCTATCCGACCGAGGTCTACGACACCTCGTACGCGGAGGAGGCCGGTCTCAAGTCGGCGACCTTCACGGTCAAGGTGCCGTACGCGTACGGCACCTTGGGCGTCGAGTCCGGCACCCACCGTCTGGTGCGGATCAGCCCGTTCGACAACCAGGGCCGCCGGCAGACCAGTTTCGCCAGTGTCGAGGTGATGCCGGTGGTCGAGCAGACCGACAGCATCGACATCCCGGACAACGAGATCCGTGTCGACGTCTACCGGTCCTCCGGTCCGGGCGGGCAGAGCGTCAACACCACCGACTCGGCGGTCCGGCTGACCCACATCCCGACCGGCATCGTGGCGTCGTGCCAGAACGAGAAGTCGCAGCTGCAGAACAAGGCGGCCGCCCTGCGGGTGCTCCAGGCCCGGCTGCTGGAGCGTAAGCGCCAGGAGGAGCAGGAGAAGATGGCCGGCCTCCGGCAGGACACCACCGGTTCGTGGGGCGACCAGATGCGTTCGTACGTCCTGCACCCGTACCAGATGGTGAAAGATCTGCGCACCGAGTTCGAGGTCGGTAACCCTTCGTCGGTCTTCGACGGCGACGTGGACGGTTTCATCGAGGCGGGCATCCGCTGGCGTAAGCAGAATCAGCTGTCGGCCTGATCTCGGTCGTGACCGAGTGTCACCTGGCCTGAACACTCGGTCAGGCTGGGTGCTGCTCGATCTGCCGTTACTGCAGGTCGTGAATATTCCCGACCCCGGCGGGGTTGGCGAATTCGTTACACCGCGTAGACTCCAGTCCCGTGATTCAGCTCGAGAACGTGACGAAGACGTACCCGAAGGCGTCTCGGCCGTCGTTGGACAATGTCAGCGTCGGGATCGAGAAGGGTGAGTTCGTCTTCTTCATCGGCCCCTCCGGTTCCGGCAAGTCGACGATCGTCAAGCTGCTGTTGAAAGAGGTCCAGGCGACCACCGGCAAGGTGGTGGTGAACGCCAAGGACGTCACATCCCTGCGCGCCTGGAAGGTGCCACACTTCCGCCGTTCGATCGGCTGTGTGTTCCAGGACTTCCGGCTGCTCCCGAACCGCACCGCGTACGAGAACGTCGCGTTCGCGCTCGAGGTGATCGGCAAGACCAAGGCCGTCGCACGCCGGGTGGTTCCCGAGGTGCTCGAACTGGTCGGCCTCGGCGGTAAGGAGCACCGTTACCCCAACGAACTCTCCGGCGGTGAACAGCAGCGTGTCGCGGTGGCTCGGGCCTTCGTGAACCGGCCGCTGATCCTGCTGGCGGACGAGCCCACCGGTAACCTCGACCCGGACACCTCGGTCGAGATCATGCGGCTGCTGGACCGGATCAACCGGACCGGTACGACCGTCGTGATGGTCACGCACGACTCCAACATCGTCAACCAGATGCGCCGCCGGGTCATCGAGATCGAGAGCGGGCGTATCGTCCGGGACCAGGCGCGCGGTGTCTACGGATAAACCCGGCTCCGCCTACGCACCATTTGCTGAAGCACTGCGCGGAGTCCCGGAAGGATCCCCCCGATGCGCGTGAAGTACGTACTCAACGAGGTCCTGGTGGGCCTGTGGCGGAACGTCACGATGACGATCGCCATGGTCATCACCATGTCGGTCTCGTTGTTCATGCTGGGCGCCTCCGTCCTGCTGTACATGCAGGTCGACCAGATGAAGGACTACTACTACGGCAACATCCAGGTCTCCGTCTTCCTGACCGACGACGTGACCGAGGCCCAGAAGGCCGCGATCGACCAGGCCATCGAGGGCAGCAACCTGGTGATCGACAAGCAGTACGAGAGCAAGGAGGCCGCGCTCGAGCGGTTCAAGAAGCTCTGGGCGGACTCCCCGGACTTCGTGAACGCGATCAACGCGGACAGCCTGCCGGAGTCGTACCGGGTGAAGCTCAACGACCCGGAGAAGTACGACCAGTTCGCCCAGGTGATCGAGAAGCTGCCCGGGATCCGGCAGATCATCGACCAGCGCGAGCTGCTTGAGAAGGTCTTCGAGATCTTCAACGCGATCCAGTTGGGCGCGCTCGGTGTCGCCATCTTCATGGCGTTCGCCGCCTTGCTGCTGGTCGGTAACACCATTCAGGTGGCCGCCTACAGCAAGCGGCGAGAAGTCGCGGTGATGAAGCTGGTCGGCGCCTCGAACTGGTTCATCCAAGCACCGTTCGTGCTGGAGGCGGTGGTCGCCGGCATTGTCGGTGCGGTTCTGGGCTTCATCATCCTGTTCGCCGGCAAGCTGGTCATGCTGGACAACAAGTTGCAGGCCCTGACCACGATCCTGACGCCGATCCCCAACGGCAACGTGTGGCTGATGCTGCCGCTGCTCGCCGGTGTGGGTTCGCTGGTCAGCGCGGTGACCGCCTGGATCACGCTGCGCTTCTACCTGAAGGTCTGACGCGCGACAGCTCGACCGATGGCCGTAACTCCTGGACGGGGTTGCGGCCATCGGGCGTTTTAGGGCGTTGTAGACGTTTGGTCACGGTAGCGTGCGGTTCATGGGGTATCGCCGACTTATCTCCGCCTGCCTCTGTCTGCTCGGTCTAGCGGCACTCGTCCTGACCGGGCCACGTCCCGCCGCCGCGGACCGATCCGACGAGGCCGCCAAAGCGGTACGCCGCGCCGAGGCGCTGCTGGAGAGTGCGAGCGCGACCGCCCGTACCGCCGCCAAGAATCTCGCCCGGGCCACCGCCGGCATGCCGGCCGCCCGCGACCGGGTGGCCCGCAGCCGGGGGGTCGTCGTCGCCACCCGCGTCGAAGCCGGCACGGCACGCCGGGAAGCCGCCACGGCCCGGGCGCATTTCCGGCGGGTCTCCGCCGACTACCGGACCGCGGCCGGGCACGTCGAGGTCGCCCGGGACCGGGTCGACGAGATCGTCAGCGAGAGCTACATGGGCGGCAACTTCGACCGGATCAACATGCTCGTCGACGCCACCGGCCCCCAGGACCTGCTCGACCGGCTCGGCCTCGTCGAACACCTGATGACCACCGAGCAGGAGGAGGTCCAGGTCCTCGTCGGCGCCCGCCGGGTAGCCCGGACCGCGCAGGACCGGGCCGGAACCGCCCGCCGCGACGCGGAGGCCGCCGAACGGGCCGCCCTGGCCAAGGTCCGCGCCGCCGAACGGGCCCGGGCCGCCGCGATCCAGGCTCAGCAGTCCCTCGACCGGATCGTCACCGCCCGCCGGGTGGCCCTGCGATCAGCCGAACGCGAGCGCTCCACCGTGATCGCCCAGTTGCAGGCCGCCCGCCGGGCCGAGCAGCGGATCCGCGGGGCCATGCGCGGCTGGGAGCAGCGCGCCGGAGTCGGTAGCCACTATCCCGGCGGGTCTCTGCTGATGCCCGTGCACGGGTGGAAGAGCAGCAACTTCGGCTACCGCTACGACCCGTACTACCGGGTCTGGCAGTTGCACGCCGGCACCGACTTCGCGGCCGGCGGCGGCAGCCCGATCCGGGCCGCGGCGTCCGGGCGGGTGATCCAGGCCGGGTGGAACGGCGGTTACGGTCGCTACACGTGCATCAACCACGGAAGACTGAGCGGGTACGGCTTCACCACCTGTTACGCCCACCAGTCCCGGATGTACGTCCACGTCGGCGAGTACGTCCGGCGGGGCGAGATGATCGGGCGGGTCGGCAGCACCGGCGCCTCGACCGGAGCGCACCTGCACTTCGAGACGCGCTTCGGCGGCGTACCGCGCAATCCGTTGAATTACCTGCCCGGTTGTCTCTGTTGAATCGCGGGTAGTCTTCTCCCTCATGCCACGCGAACAGGGCCGCAAGGTGGTCGCCTCCAACCGTAAGGCGTACCACGACTACGCCATCTCGGACACCTACGAGGCCGGGATGGTCCTCACCGGCACCGAGGTGAAGTCGTTGCGCCTCGGGCGGGCCTCGCTGGTCGACGCGTTCGGCCACGAGAACCACGGTGAGATCTACCTGCACGGCATGCACATTCCGGAGTACACGCAGGGCACCTGGACCAACCACGAGCCCCGCCGGGTCCGCAAACTGCTGCTGCACCGCGAAGAGATCCACAAGATGCTCGGGAAGCTGCGCGACGACGGCGTCACCCTGGTCCCGCTCTCGGTCTACTTCCACAACGGGTACGCGAAGGTCGAGCTCGGGGTCGCCAAGGGCAAGAAGTCCTACGACAAGCGGCAGGACCTGGCGAACCGGGACGCGAAGAAGGAGATCGACCGGGCGCTGGGGCGGCGTGCCAAGGGCATGGACTGACAGGTAGTCTCCAGCGCGCCGGGCCATCTCGTTTCTTCGATCGCCCGGCATTCGGAACACCTGCCTTTCTGGATCACCTGTTCTTTTCTGGATCACCTGCCTTTTCGATCGTCCGCCGAGAGGGAGAGCCGCCCGTTGGCGAAGCACACCACCCGCCAGTTCATCCTGGCCCGCATCATCTTCGGTTCCGCCGCCGCGGTTCTGCTCGCCCTGGTCGGCTGGATCGCGATCCGCGCCGGTGGCGGCGACGAGAACACCGCCGGGAAGCCGCTGATGGTGCTGCCCACCGGAGTCGTCCAGGCGGCCGCTGAGGGCTCGCTGCCGGCCAGCATCCCGCCGCTGGAGGCCGCCCCGGTCTCACCGTCCGTCTCGCTGTCCGCCTCGGCCTCCCGGTCCCCGTCGGCCTCCGCCTCGGCGTCACGCGGCCCATCGGCCTCGGCCTCCACGTCGGGCACCCCCAAACCCTCCAAGAACACGATCAAACCCAGCGCCGGTACGAGTACGTCTCCCGCGGCCAGTCCGACGCCCACCGCCGACACGATGGCCGCCACGTACTCCACCAGCGCATCGTGGCGAGAGGGCTTCATCACCTCGATCCGGGTCACCAACAACGGCACGGAAGCCCGCGAGTGGACGATCACGCTGGCCTACCCGTCCAGTGCCGGTGTCGAAGTGCGCGGTGCCTGGAACGCCACCGCCAGCCGCAGCGGCGACACGATCACCCTGAGCGGGCGCTCGCTGGCGGCCGGCTCGTCGATCAACGTCGGATTCCAGGCCGAGAAGCGCAGCCGGGACCTGGTGAAGCCGGTCAGCTGCGCCGTCGGTGGCGGATCTTGCCGAGTGAGCTAAGATTGCCGTGCTGTGAGTTACAAACACGGGGGTGACTGGTTTCGACTTCGTACGTGGAGACAGGGGAAGCGAGCCGAGGAAGCCGACGTCGTCTCGAGAATCGGTCGTCGGAAACTTATAAGCGCCAACGATAAGTTGAACGCTGACCAGTACGCTCTCGCCGCCTGAGGCAAGTAGCGTGGTCTGTCGGTCTGGGAGCGTCTCCGTTCCAGCTGCCGGCATAATTTAGGAGACTGGCCAAGGGGCCCCGGTCACGGGGGCCTTGCGGTGAGATTAATCAGTGACTGGGCCCGTCGTCCGAACTTGCTCACGTGAGTCGGAGGGCCGAGTAGGGACACAGTGAGCTGCGCTCGGAGAAGCCCTGACGAAGCAACGAAGGACCCGGGTTCGATTCCCGGCACCTCCACTCCCTGGCGACCCCCTGTTCGCGGAAAGCGCGAACCGGGGGTCGTTTCCTTTTGTCTGCTCCGGGGGCCGAGCCCCCGGAAGCCCCGCATCACGGTGGGTGCGGTAGGAGGTTTCGTCTCGGTCGCCCCGCATCACGGTGGGTGCGGTAGGAGGTTTCGTCTCGGTCGCCCCGCATCACGGTGGGCGCGGGGGTCTCGGTCGTCCCGATCACGACTTTCGCCGAACAGTGTTCTGCGGCGAGAATTGAAGATTGATGCAGGGCCGCCGCCAACCCCGTCCGTGCGAACCGGGGAACTGGATGCCCTTGTCCGGGCCGGTCTTCTCGATGTGGGTGAGGAGTTGATCTGGGAGCGTCGGGGGGCCAGTCACCGCGCGGTCGTCGTGTCTGGTGGAGCGCTGCAGCTCGCCGATGGGCGGATCTTCGAGTCGCCTTCGGGTGCCGCTCGTGCGCTGGCCGGCTACGAGGTCAACGGCTGGCGCAACTGGGCGCGCGCTCGCGACGGTGTCCGTCTCGCGTCGCTTCGTGACCAGATTTAACTGTGTGGCTCACCCGCTGAGGGCCCTCCGTAGCGTTTTCAACTGCTCGGTGAGGTTCGAGTAAGAGGTCAACACCTCCACTGCATGACGGCCCCCGGTCCACGGAAAACGTGGACCGGGGGCCGTTTCCGCTCTCCGGCGGTTGCCGGTGGCGGTCAGAATGATCCGCATGAGAAAGCGTTTTGTCGCACTGCTGGTGGTGGCAGCCCTGGTCGGGCCGCTGGCCGCCGGGCCGGCTCAGGCGGCGGCTTCGGTTCCCAAGCGGGACAACGGGCTCAACGAGGCCGTCTACTGGGTGCACGGCATTCAGATCGGGGAGGAGGTTCCGGCCACCGACTGCAGGCAGTGGGACGCCGCGATCAAGCGGTACCGGGGTGGCAGCTACACCGGGACCGTTCGTACCGTCGCCTATTACCAGGACGACAAGAACTGCAACACCCGCATCGCGAGCGTCAGCCAGACGACGAGCATCAAGGAGCTCGGCCGCCAGCTGGCGTGGGACATCTACCGCCGTTACACCAAGAACGGCAAGTCGGTCGACGCCGTCGGGCATTCGATGGGTGGTCTGATCATCCGGGCGGCCATCACCGGTGTGCAGAAGAAGGAGGCCGGCTGGCCGCCGAAGCTGTTCGTCGAGGACGTCGTGACGATCAGCACGCCGCACTCCGGCACGCTGGTGGCGAAGGGCTGCGGCTTCACCCAGTGCAAAGAGATGCGCATCGACTCGTCGTTCCTGAAGTGGCTGAGTAAGACGCCGTACTCGGCGCAGCGGACCGACTGGACCCTGATCGGTTCCACCAAGGACCTGATCGTGCCCGCGTGGTCGTCGACCGTGACCGACTCGAAGAAGGCCGGCTACTTCACGCCCGGTCACCGGGTGGTTTTCACCGCCGGCAAAGGGCTCGACCACTCCGGTATCTACACGCAGACCGCGAACAGCGGCTACGAGCTGAAGTACTGGAACGCCCCGCAGGCCTCCCAGGGCTGGATCAAGAAGACCGACTGGGTCAGTCCCGTGGTGATGGCCCGCAACGGGAACTTCTACTTCAGTAAGTGGTGATCCGGAGGTAACCGGGGACCCGGGTGCGGTGTGTCATCTGGTGTACGGGGCACCGACGGGAAGCGGGAAACATGGCGGGCCGGGACAGCGCCGACTTCGACAGCTTTTACATCGCCACGGTTCGTCGTGTCGTGCTCTACCTCTACGCGGCCGGTGGGGATCGGGCCGAGGCCCAGGACATCGCCCAGGAGGCGTACGCCCGGGCCTGGCAGCACTGGGGCCGGGTGGCCGGGTACGAGGATCCGGAGGCGTGGGTTCGTCAGGTCGCCTGGCGGCTGATGCTCAACCGGTGGCGGAGTCTGCGGCGGTGGGTCGCCGCGCGGGCCCGGTTGGAGCCGTCGGAGACGGTGGGCGGGCCGTCGCCGGATCGGGTCGCCGTGATCGGTGCCCTGCAGCGGCTGCCCTCGGCGCAACGGCAGGTGGTGGCTCTGTACTACCTGCTGGATGTGCCGGTTCAGGAGATCGCCGCGACGGTCGGTGTCCCGGTGGGAACGGTCAAGGCGCGACTTTCCAGGGCCCGGACCGCCCTCGGCCGCCTTCTCGATGATCAGGAGATGTCCCGTGCATGAGCGACTGAGAGAACTGGAGAACGATGTGCGGGATCTGGAGATGACGCCGGCCGCCTTGGTGCGGGAGCGTGGCCGTCGGCGGGGGCGCCGGCAGTTGGCGGTGGTGGCGGCGGCCGGTGCGGTCGTGATGGTCACCGCGGGTGTCGCCTTCGCGTGGCCGTCGGCGGAGCGGACCGTGACGCCGGCCGCACCGGCCGCGGGGCCCACGGTGTCGGCCCCGCCCGTGCAGGGGATCAGTTGTGATCTCGCATTGCCGGCTGCGCCGGGGGCGGTTCGGGTGCGGGTGCTCGACGGCGGCGCGGCCGACGGGCTCGCCGACGACATCGCCACCGAACTGCGGGGCCGTGGTTTCGGTGTGACGGACGGCCCGGCCGCTGAGGAGCCCGCGGATGTCATCGTGGTGACCTATGGGCCCACGTCGGTCGGGGCGGCACACCTGCTGCGGGCGGTGGTCTACGGCGAGGCCACGATGCGGTTCGACCCGGATCGCCGGGACCGGCTCGTCGACCTGACGATCGGGCCGGCCTTCGACCGCCTGGCCACCGCCACCGAACTCAACCAGAACCTGGTCGAAGCCGGCGAGCCGTCCGCGCCGCCGGAATGCCGCTGACCGTTCCGCATCATCACGTCCCGTGCCACGCCGGTGGCACGGGACGTTCTGCCGCGTACCTCCGGCATCCACAGTGGAAACCTGTGTGAATTGATTCAGTGACGCACTCAAAATTGATCAAATATGAAGCCGCTGGTCAATCGGTGCGGCCCTCATTTTGTTGATCGATAACAGTGTTTCGGGTATACGAAGATCTGCTGTCTCCATTGTCCGATTAGGTCTCTTTAAGGGGACCTATGTGGACTGATGGCGATGCTGGTTACGGTGACGTTTCGGCAGGGAAAAGCGTTCCCGGTGGGCGGTTAAGAACCCGACTCCACTCTTGTTAGCCCCCCGGAAAGTGCCGATAGCATCGGTGGGTCGGTGGAAGCTGGTGATCCATCCGCGCCTGGGGGGCATTGAAGTTGATCGCCATTGTCATGATTCTCGTCTCGGTAATTCTTTTTATCTTCTCGGCAGTGACCCTGTGGTGGACCATGCACGCCTGGCGGACTCCGGAGACCCTTGCGGCGACCCGGTTCGCGGCGCCGGACGGTGAGCAGCACCTGACGTTCTCGCTGCTCGTACCGGCTCGGCACGAACAGGCGGTGCTGGAGCGAACGGTGCGGCGGCTGCTCGAGTCGACGCATGAGGGATTCGAGATCATCGTCATCGTCGGGCATGACGACCCGGAGACCGCCGAGGTCGCCGAACGGGTGGCGCGCACCGCTCCCGGCCGGATCCTGGTGGTCACCGACCATAACGAGGTGAAGAACAAGCCGCGGGCACTGAACACTGCGTTGCCGTACGCCCGGGGTGATGTGGTGGGTGTCTTCGACGCTGAGGACGAGGTCCATCCGGCTCTGCTCGAACATGTGGATCACGCATTTCGGGCGACCGGCGCCGATGTGGTGCAGGGCGGCGTCCAGTTGATCAATTTCCATTCCAGCTGGTACAGCCTGCACAACTGCCTGGAATACTTCTTCTGGTTCCGCAGCCGGTTGCACCTGCATGCCGAAAAAGGGTTCATTCCACTCGGCGGAAACACCGTTTTCGTCCGCACCGACGTCCTGCGCCTGGCCAACGGCTGGGACGGCACCTGCCTGGCCGAGGACTGCGACCTGGGAGTCCGGCTGTCCAGCCGGGGCGCCAAGGTGGTGGTCGCCTACGACTCCACGATCGTCACCCGCGAGGAGACTCCACACTCGCTCTCCGCGATGCTCAAGCAGCGCACCCGGTGGAACCAGGGGTTCCTCCAGGTTCTTCGCAAGGGGGAGTGGCGCCGCCTGCCCGCCTTCGGTCAGCGGATGCTGGCCCGGTACACCCTGACCGGACCGTTCGTACAGGCCTTCGCGGGCCTGGCCATCCCGCTCGGGGTCGGCGTCGCGTTCGTGGCCGACCTGCCGGTCGGTGTCGCGCTGATCACCTTCCTGCCGGTGCTGCCGATGGCGGCCAACCTGGTGTTCCAGATCATCGGACTGCGGGACTTCGGCCTGCAGTACGGGCTGAGGATCGGCATCAAGGACTACGCCCGGCTGATCATCGGTCTCTTCCCGTTCGGGGTGGTGCTGTCGGTCGCCGCGCTCCGGGCGATCTGGCGGGAGTACACCGGTCAGCGCAACTGGGAACTGACCGCCCACGTCGGCGCTCACCTGCGAGAAGCTGAGGCGACGGTATGAGCACCATCGAACTGCCGGCCCGGATCAACGCGTCCCCGCGTCCGGCTCCCGGCAAGAAGACCCGCTCCGTCCCGGACTGGCTGATCGCCGGTGGCCTCACCGTTCTGGTCCTGATCCTGCTGGCCTGGAACATCGACGGCTTCCCCACCGCCAGCGACGACGAGGGCACCTATCTCGCGCAGGCCTGGGCGGTGCAGGAGGGCCGGGGGCTGGCGCACTACACCTACTGGTACGACCATCCGCCGCTGGGCTGGATCCAGTTGGCCGCGCTCTCCTGGCTCCCGCAACTGCTCGTGCCCTCGATGATCGCGGTGACCGCGGGCCGGATCGCGATGCTGCCCGTGCAGGCCGCCACCCTGCTGCTGATCTACCTGGTCAGCCGCCGTTCCGGGATGCCGAAGTGGGGAGCGGCACTGGCCCTGCTCGCCTGTGGGCTCTCCCCGCTGTACCTGACCATGGGCCGGCAGATCTACCTGGACAGTTTCGCGGTGATGTGGATCCTCGGCGCTTTCGCGCTGGCCCTGTCGACCCGCCGGCACCTGTGGCACTACGCCGCGGCCGGCGCCGCCGCCGCGATCGCCGTGCTGTCCAAGGAGACCATCGTCATCATCCTGCCCGCGGTGCTGCTCGCACTCTGGCAGAACTCGGCGCGTACCAGCACCAGGCCGTGGGCGGTCGGCTCCTTCTTCACCGGTCTGGTCCTGGTCGGCGGCTTCTATCCGCTCTACGCCGTGCTGCGCGGGGAGCTGTTCCCCGGTGCGGACCACGTGTCGCTGATCGGTGCCTGGCAGTTCCAGCTGATGAGCCGGTCCGGGTCGGGCAGCGTCTTCGACTCCTCGTCGGGCACCAACGCCCTGATCCACTCGTGGCTCTACTACGACCAGGTGATCCTGATCGGCGGGCTGGTCGCGGCGATGCTGACGCTGGCCGTACGCCGGTTGCGCCCGATCGGGCTGGCGGGGGCGATCTTCACCCTCGTCGCACTGCGCCCCGGCGGTTACATGCCGGCCATGTACGTGGTGCAGGTCCTGCCCTTCTTCGCACTGGCCCTGGCCGGGTTGATCGTCACCGCCGTCACCCGGCTGGAACCGCGACGGGACTGGTGGCGGGCGGTCGCCGTCGGAGTGTTCGTCGCGGTGGCGCTGACGTTCGTCGTACCGCGCTGGTATGTCGGCGCGGAACGCGCGGTGACCAACGAGGACAACGCGCCGTACGCGCAGGCCGCCGAATACCTGGACACCCGGATCGCGGATCCGGCCGGCACGACGGTGGTCGTCGACGACGTCCTCTGGATCGACTGTGTCGACGCCGGATACCAGCCCGATCAGGTGCTCTGGTTCTACAAGCTCGATCTCGACTCGGCCGTGGCCGAGCGCCTGCCGAACGGGTGGCGTGACGTCGACTACGTCGTGTCGAGCCCGGCGATGCGGGACAACACGTCCGGGTTGCCCACGGTCGCCGCGCTGCTGACCAACTCCACGGTCGTCGCCGAGTTCGGCGAGTCGGAAGGCCGCATCGAGATCCGCAAGGTCGACAAGGAGAACGCACGATGACCGTCACGACCGAGGAACGACAGGACGAAGAGTCCGTACCGCGCCGGGCCATGATGCGTGGCCGGATCGGCGAACTCACCGTGAACGTCGCGGTGCGGCAGACCATCGTGGTGCCCACGTTCAACGAGCGCGACAACATCCCGACGCTGCTGCGCCGGTTGGCCGCGGTCCTGCCCGCGGACGAGACGGAGATCGTCTTCGTGGACGACAGCACCGACGACACCCCGGACGTGATCCGGGCCGAGGCACAGAACTGTGCCATTCCGGTCACCGTGCACCATCGCACCAGCCCGGTCGGCGGGCTCGGCGGCGCCGTCGTGGAGGGGATGCGACTAGCCCGCGGCGCCTGGATCGTGGTGATGGACGCCGACCTGCAACATCCGCCGGAGATCGTGCCGCAACTCGTCGCCGCCGGGGTCCGGGACGGCGCCGACCTGGTGGTGGGCAGCCGGAAGTCGGGTGGCGGCACGAACGAAGGGCTGGAGAACGGGTACCGCCGGCTGGTGTCCGGCGGTTCCACGATGACCACCAAGGTCGTCTTCCGGAACGCCCTGCTGCGGGTCAGTGACCCGATGAGCGGACTCTTCGCGGTGCGCGCCAGCTCTCTGGACGTCGCGGAGCTGCGGCCGCTCGGCTACAAGATCCTGCTCGAACTGATCATCCGCAACCGTCCGGGACGGATCGTCGAGATCCCGTACGCCTTCCAGCCCCGGCACGCCGGCGAATCCAAGTCCACCCTGCGGGAGGGGCTGCGCTTCATCAAGCACCTGTCCCTGCTGCGCTTCGGAGCGCAACGCGGCCGCATGATCGGTTTCGGGCTGATCGGACTGTCCGGCCTGATCCCGAACCAGCTGGCGCTCTGGCTGCTCGTGTCGGTGCTCGGCGTGCACTACGTGCCGGCCGCGGTGCTGGCCAACATGATCGCCGTCACCTGGAACTTCGCCCTCATCGACAGCCTGCTCTACCGCAATCACCGGCTCGGTCGCACCCTCACCAGCCGGTTCCTCCGGTTCTTCCTCCTGGGCAACGCCGATCTGGTGCTGCGGGTGCCGTTGCTGGCGCTCCTGGTGGACGGGGTGGGCGCCGGTGTCCTCAGCGCCAACCTGATCACGCTGGTGATCTCGTTCGCGGTCCGGTTCCTGATCCTCGACCGGGTGATCTATCTGGTACGGCCACGGACCGTGGCGATATGACCCGGCCGTGGATCAGCCGGCGCAATCGCCGGAGCATCGCCCAGACGCTGGTGCTCACGCTGCTCCTGATCATGCTAGCGCCGGTCCGGCCGGCGTCCGCTTCGGTGAATCTGCTGGCCAACCCGGGCCTGGAGACCCTGGACAGCACCGGGTTCCCGCTCTGCTGGGAGAAGTCCGGCTGGGGCGACAACACGTACACCTTCGATGTCAGCCATCCCGGGCGGACCGGCGCCAGCGCCATGCGGATCACCGTGTCGGCGGCGACCGGTGGTGGCGACCGCAAAGCGATGATGCTGGAGAATCCGTCGTGCGCGCCGAACGTCACGCCCGGCCACCAGTACGACCTGTCCGCCTGGTACACCAGCACCACCCCGAACACCGTCGTGACCGCGTTCCGGCGCGACGTCGCCCAGGGCTGGGTGTACTGGACCGATCTGATCTCGCTCGCCCCGGCGGCCGCCTGGACCGAGATGACCGTCCGTACCCCGCAGGTTCCGCCCGGCACCGAACAGATCGTCTGGGGCGTGACCATCTACGGCACCGGAGTCCTGCACACCGACGACTACACGATGGCCGACGCGACCACTCCCACCCCGGGCCTGTCCTGCAGCGCCGGCGCCGCCTGCGTACAGGGCGCCTGGAAGGTCCTGCCCTTCGAGGCCCCGGTGCGCGGCATCCACGCGGTGGTGCTGCACAACGGTGACGTGCTGCTGGTCGCCGGATCCGGCAACAGCGAGGAGATGTTCGAAGCCGGCACCTTCACCACCGCGGTCTACCATCCGCGGACCGGCACCTTCACCACCGTGCCCACCCCGGCCGACCTGTTCTGCGCCGGGCACGTGCAACTGCCCGACGGCCGGGTCCTGATCATGGGCGGGAACAAGGCCTACCCCGCGGCCGACCTCAGCCACGGCTACAAAGGGCTCAAGGACTCCTACATCTTCGACCCGGCCACCGGCTCGTACGAGCGGGTCAACGACATGAGCGCCGGCTCCTGGTACCCCTCGGCGACCATCATGGGCAACGGGGACGTGATCGCCCTCGGTGGCCTCGGCGAGGACTCCGCCGGCACGGTCGCCACCCAGTACTTCGACCAGTCCGAAGAACGCTGGCTCGGCATCGGCGAGGCGAACCAGACGTGGAGCTTCTGGGGCCTCTACCCGTCGATGATCCTGATGCAGGACGGCCGGCTCTTCTACACCGGCAGCCACGTCTTCGGCAACGGTCTGCCCGGCACCGGCGCCTCCCTCTACGACTACCAGGCCGGCACCATCACCCCGGTGCCCGGCCTGCAGAACAAGGACGAACGCGACCAGTCGATGAGCGTTCTCCTGCCACCGGCCCAGGACCAGCGGGTGCTCACCCTCGGCGGCGGCAACATCGACAGCAACCCGGACGCCAACCGGCTCACCGACCTCATCGACCTCAAGACCCCCAGCCCGGTGTACGCCGCCGGACCGGCACTGCCCAGCGGCACCCTCACCGGTGGCGTCCCGCAGACGGTGAACCAGGGCAAGATGTACGTGTCCGCGGTGCTGCTTCCGAACGGAAAGGTCTTCGAGACCGGCGGGGCACTGCACAACCGCGCCGACCCGGTGTACGAGGCGTCCATGTTCGACCCGGTGACCAACACCTTCACTCCCGGAATGGCCGTCGACCCGGTGCCGCGCGGCTACCACTCCTCGGCGTTCCTGCTGCCGGACGGCCGGGTGATGGCGGTCGGGAACAACCCCGGCGACGGGTCGTTCGACATGCGGATCTCGGTCTACACACCGCCGTACCTGTTCCACGGCGCCCGCCCGCAGATCCTCGGCGGGGTGGACACCGCATGGGCGTACGGATCGAGTCACACCGTCACCGTCGACGGCCCGATCCTGCGGGCGGCCCTGATCCGTCCCGCGGCGGTCACCCACTCCAGCGACCCGAACCAGCGTTTCGTGGACCTGCCGATGAGCGTGACCGGCAACCAGATCGGTCTCAACCTGACCAGCAACCCGAACCTGGCCCCGCCCGGCTGGTACATGCTCTTCCTATTGGGCACCAACGGCGTGCCGTCCGTCGCCGAATGGGTGCACGTGGGATGAGACATCCCGGCGTCCCCGTCGTGACGGTGCTCGCGATCATCGTCTCCACACTGCTGGCGGTGGCCCTGGCCGCTCTGTTCCGGGCCACCGGCCAGGAACAGAGCGCCGTCCCGCCGGCGCCACGGCCCACCGACAGCACCTGGCCCCTGGTGGCTCCGGCCGCCGCGACAGCGCCCGTGGCCGTCCCGGCGGGCGCCACACCCCGGCCCACTACGACCACGACGACCACCGCCCCGGTCACAACGGCCCCGCACACCACCCCGGAGCCGTTCGTGCAGACCTTCACCGGCCGGCCCGCCGCGAGCCCGCTGCCCCGGCTGCCGTCACCGACCGCCAGGCTGTCGATGCCGGTGAACGTGGACGGTTGCGATCGCTCCTACGGCACACGCACCCAGTGCGTTCCCTGGCGCTTCCCACCCGGCGTCACCGACGGCTGCACCTGGCTACGCGAACGATCCTTCCTCGACGCACCGCTGACGGCACGAGCCCCCGACCGCCACCACCTCGACCCGGACACCAACGGCCTGGCCTGCGACAACTGAACACCCCGGCCCCGAACCCGCCTGCCGGAATCATCGACGTCAGTCAGTTGCGAACGAGGCGCCTCGGCTCTGCTCTGGGTCATGAGAACCACCAACGGCGTCTCGGCTGTCTCGGTTCCCGGAAGCCGCTCCACGCTGCCGAGTTGGACGGTGTTCGGGTTTGCATGCTGTTCAGTCCTTTTGAACAGGGCCAGAAACTGAACGGAAGCCGGTCGGCGAGATCCTCCGGCCAAGGCCGAGCGGCTCACAACTCACCGTTGACGGCGCGTGGCACCGACTGTCACCGGCTCGGCCCGGACGGCATCGGTGTCGCCTGCGACGGCTGAACGACCCGGATGCGGAAGCGGCTGCCGTAATGAACGACATCGGTCAGTTGCCGATGAGGACACTTCGGCATCGACTGGCGTGAGCGGCGACACGTTCTGTCAATCTTGCGGGCAGAGGGCTTTGGAGATGAGGGTGTCGTTGTGTCACCCCGACTGAGTGCACCGGGCAATCAAAGGCGAGCGACGCTCTCCGTGCTCGTGTGGAATCAGGCAGAGGTTCCGGCCGGATCCGAGAGGAGGCCCGGCCCCGGGTCGGTGGCGGTATCCGGGTCCGGGGTGGGATCGGGGGGCTGGTCGTAGACCGGGGGGCCGCCGTGGGTCCATGGGGTTTCGGTGGGGTCGGGGAGAGCGCCGCCGGGGCGGTAGGCCTCGCTCAGCGTCGTCAAGGTGATCGGCTCGCCGATCGTGGGGACGCTTCCCGGGTCGGCGATCAGTCGGCGGCCCATGCCGCCGGAGAGTTCCAGGAGGACGTCGTGGCCGCCGGCCGCCGGGAGGATCGAGATGACCTTCGCCTTCTGGGCGGGGCGGGCAGGGGACGTCAGGTTGGTGCCGGGTTCCATCCGGACCGGTTCGGTGGTGTGGACCATGATCCGGGGGCGGAGTACCGGGCGTTTGCCGGTGTCATCGACGCGGTCGGGATTGGCGAGGGTGACGATGCCGGCGAACGCCGAGCCGTTGAGCCGGTATTCGGCCAGGACCAGTGGGTCGTCGAAGGCTCGCTGGACGGCATAGCGGGCGGCGGCGGTCTCCAGGCGCTGGAGGCGGGCGGCTGCGGCTACCGCGCCGTCGCGGCGGGGCTGGGGCGGGCCGCCTTCGGCCAGGTTCTGGCTGAACGCGGTGAAAGCGTCGCGGTCGGCGTCCCAGCGGGACCGGACCCGGTCGCCGGGTGGGAGGCGGCGCAGCAGAGTGAGGGTGCGCCACATCCGCTGCCAGGTCGGCAGCAGCAGGTCATGGAGGACCTTCGGCAGTTCGGGGGCGGAGCGTTCGATCAGAGGGGCCAGCACCCGGTTGTCGAAGTCGGGGTCGGTGGCGGGGCCGGCGACGGGGCCGTTCTCGGCTTCGCGGGCGGCGGCCGCGCCCTGTTCGATCCAGGCGAGCTGGACACCGAACTGGGCGTCCTCGGCGCCGCTCTGCCCGGTCACCCAGTGCAGACCCAGCGCTTGTACGGCGTTGGTCAGCAACGCCGATCCGGGGACTTCGGCGCTGTTGGCGAAGAAGGTGAGCCAGCGACCGAGCAGGGGAACGGCCGGCGGCACCGGATAGTCGCCGTCGATCCGGCGGAAGCGGGTGGACCGGCCGAGGAGTCGCAGGAAGTCGATGCCGGCCGGGTTCGGTACCCAGATCTGGGGCGCGTCCACGTACCGCTGCCGGACGTCCTTGCCCCGGTCGACCGGGACGTCCTCGGTGTCGGTGGCGAACGAGTCGACGTGCGGGACGAGGATCTCGGCGAGTTCGGTGGCGAAACGGAACCGGTCGTCCCGGTTGCGGGGCTGCGCGACGGTGAGCAGTCGCGGGTGGGCCGGGTCGGTGCCGACCATCGCTGCCAGGGGCGCGATCGCCTCCCCGGCCATGGCCAGCGGGATCAGCACGATCGGATGGTCGTGGACGTGCACGTGGCGCACGGTGGCGACGGGTTGTGCCTGCCCGGCGACGACGGCCTGCGCCCGGGCGAGCGCGGTCAGAGTGCTCACCGGGCCGCCGGCCGCGAGGAGGAGACGGGAGCGGTCGACGTACTCAAGAAAGGGCCTCGGACCGCAACCGCAAAGCGGCCTGGAGCAGTGCCGCCGCCTCGTTCTGCTCCTCCGTCGGGGTTTGCCGGCCCTCGGCCAGGGCCAGGACCTCCGCGACGGTCGGGATGCCGCCGAGGGATTCCCGGACCGACCGGCCCAGAGCCGCCGTGCTGCCTGCGGCCTCGTTGCGGCAGTAGACGGAGAGTTCGCAGGCGGAGAGACATTCCGGCGCGTACCGGGGGGTGATGTGGCTGAGTGCTTCGGTCAGGTCGGCGGGTTCGAGCGCCAGGTCGAAGGTGAGCCCGTCGGGGAGGGCGTCGATGAGGGTCTCGACGGCGGCCAGCCGGGAGAGCTGGCGCCGCAGGGTGGAGAGTTGTTTGCGGACGTCGAGGACGACGGCGACGGGCTGCAGGGTGAAATCGCGCGGGCAGACCAGGACGACCTCGTGGCTGACCAGTGACGGGTCCTGGCCGAGGCGGGTGAGCAGATCGCGGAGGGCGAGGACGTAGACGGCGGCCTGCACGGCGGCGGCCGACACTTTGGCGCTCTCGGCCTGATCGTCGATGATCGCGAACGACTTGATCTCGACCACCTGGAGGCGGCCCTGCTGGGCCCAGGCGATCAGGTCGGGTTCGAGATAGACGGTCTGCCCGGCGATCTCCAGGGTGAGCAGCGGATGGTCGATGAGCGCGGCCTGTGCCGAGGCGAGCAGGCCTGCGGTCCGGGAGTGCCGGTCGCCGAGGGTGTCGTCGTTGTCCGCGCCCATGTCCTGGTAGCCGAGGCCGGCGTCGGCGGCGAGGACGGTGCGCAGCAGCGCGCAGTCGTCGGCTTTGAGCATGGCTTCGAAGGCGTTGCCGCGGGAGAGCGCGAACCGGGACTGGCCGAAGCTGCCGGGGAAACCGACCCGGTCGGCAAGCCGGGTCTTGTCGATGCCGGCCGCGTCGAGGACGGCACGCCGGTTGCAGCCGGGGTTGCCGGTGAGCGCGGCGATGGTCCGCGCGTTGTGGCGCTTGGCCCGCTCGGGGCCGCGCAACTCGTCGAGCCGGTCCTGCTGCACCCGCACCCCGCCCAAGGAAAGCTGAAGATCGAAACGCCCAAAGGAAAGCTGAAGATCGGAAACTCGACTCTAGAACGCCGAAATCGATGCGGCAATTCACCCACGGGAGGTGAATGAATCGCACATATCAGACATAATCTGACGCACGCGCTACGTTCGGGACATGCCGAAGGCCATCTGGAACGACGAAGTGATCGCTGACAGCGACGACACGGTGGTACTCGAGGGCAACCACTACTTTCCCCTCGCCAGCGTCCGTGAGGACGTGCTCGTCCCGTCGGAGACGCACACCGTCTGCCCCTGGAAGGGCAAAGCCTCCTACTACTCGCTGCGCGCCGACGGGCACACCGCGGCGGACGCCGCCTGGTTCTACCCCGACCCGAAACCGGACGCCTCCGCGGTACGCGACCGGGTCGCGTTCCGCGGCGGAGGCGGAGTCCTGATCCAGGCCTGAACCCAACAGCGGGGCCCACTCACGTGATCCGCGGGTGGGCCTCCTCGATCGCCGAGACCTCCAGATAGTCCAGCATGTCCCGCCGCTCCGCCTCGTCGAGCGCACCGAACGCGTCGTACGCCTCCGCCCGCGAGTGAACGGTCTCCGCCGCCAGCAGCGCGATGATCGCCGACCAGGCCAGCGACACCCGGTCGAAGAGCCGCGCCCGCCGCAGCGAGGTGAGCCGGGACAGCAACCCCACCTTGGTGGCCGCGTCGTCGTCGAGTGCGATCCGGTCGCAGAGCTCGAAGAGAGCCTTCCCCCGATAGGGGTGCTCGGACTCGATCAGCCGGGCCAGTTCGGCGTTGTCCATCCGGTCGACCGGGGGCGCCGGACCGCGTCGGGGCAGCGAGTGTTCACCGTGCACGACTGTCGCGTCCGCTCTCGAATCCGTTGCCGGGGGGCTGATGCGGCAACGTCGGTGTGTGGTGAAAGGTGGGGAACGTCGGCACCGGCATCACCGGTGCCTCGGCGTCCCCGCGAACATCGATGTCGGCGCGTGGGATGCCCTCACCGGCGTCCTGCTCTCCATCCAGCACGTTTTGCCCTCCGTTACCGACTTGCGGTGATGACGTCCCATGAGATCACGGTCATGCAAACGCCGCGAGCACCCGGCGTGGCGACTCCCGCCGGTCACTCGACCCAACGACCGCCGTAACCTTCAGGCAACGTATCGACCGGCACGAACGGGACGCCGAGGGGGCGAAGTGCACACGAGCCAGGAGGGCGAACAGCCGCAGGAGTGGCGCTCGGTGCTGACCGATCTCTCCGAGGTGCCACTCGCCGATCTCCTCGCCCAGGACGATTCGGTGCTGGCCCAGGCGGTGCGCCGGGTCACCGCGGATACCACCCGTGGCGAGCCGATAGCCGGTTTCAACTCCGCGCTGTGATCGGTCGATGAGTACGCAGCCGTTCCGCCTCAGCGACGCCGCCCTCACCGCGCTCGGTGCCGGCCGGCCCACCGCCGACACGCTCGGCACGCTGCGCCGCGCCGAGCGGACCAGGCAGCTGCTCTTCCTGCGGCAGGCGTTGCGCGGGGTCTCCGGAGACCCCGGGTGGTACGCCGACGACCCGATGACCGGTCTGTGGGCCGCCCTCCCCGAGCGTGGTACCCGAGGCCCGTGCGGCCCGCACGTCCTCACCTCCAGGTGTGCCGGCCTGACCCTGACGGTGCGCCTGGAGGACACCGACCCGGTCCGGTCCCGGCTCGGCCTCACTCCCACTCCCGCGCTGAGCCCGGCCGAGGTGGCGCACTGGCGCACTTGTCTGGACCGGGCGTGGACGGTGCTGGTCCACCGGCACCGTCCGGCCGCGGAGACGATGGCCGCGGTGTTGCGGGTGATCGTGCCGGTGCGGCCCGACCCGTCGGCCGAAGGCATCAGCGCCACCTCGACCGAGGCGTTCGGGGCGGTCGCCATGTCGTCGCCGGCCGGGCCGGACGCCTTGGCCGCCGGGCTGCTGCACGAGACACAGCACAGCGTCCTCAACGCCACCCATCTGCTGTTCGACCTGGTCGAACCGGGCGGGCCGGCCGGCTATTCGCCGTGGCGTGACGATCCCCGGCCGGCGTTCGGGGTGCTGCACGGGGCGTACGCCTATCTGGCCGTCACCCGGTTCCGCCGGTCCGAGCCGGGCCGGGCGGCCGCGTTCGAGTTCGCCCGATGGCGTTCGGCGGTGGCCGGGGCCGCCGCCGGGCTGCTGGCCGGCGGTGAGTTGACCCCGGCGGGCGTACGGTTCACCAGCGCCCTGCTGGCCGAAGTCCGATCGTGGTGTGACGAGCCGGTCGAGCCGGAGATCCAGCGGCTGGCCGACCTGGCGAACGCCGACCACCGGGCCCGCTGGCGGCTGCGGAACCTGACCGTCGCGCCGGAGGACACCGCGCGGCTGGTGGCGGCGTGGCATGCCGGCTCCGGACCACCACCGATCGCCGGTGTCCTGACCACGACGAGCGGCCGGGCGCTGGCGAACAGTCCCCGGCTGCCACTGATCCGGGCGATGGTCGACGGCCGGGAACTCGGTGGCGGCGCGGACGCGGCCTGTGTGCGCGGGGATCACGGGGCCGCTGTCACCGCGTACCAGAACAATTGGGACGGCCTCGCCCTCGTCTCCCCGCACCCGGCCCTGCGGCATCGCCCGGAAGTGGTACGCGCGGCCGCCCTCGCGCTGCCGGGCGTCCCGGTCGGCAGCCTCGCGGATTGGCTCTCGTACTGCACCTGAAAGCCCTTGTCTGACTACTCAACCCCGACCGGCGGGAACCGATCTGACTCGCCGGAGGTGGGTCGTGGGTCGCAACGCTCTGTGGGACCGGGTACGCGTCGTCGTCGATGACACGGTGGTGCTCGCGTCACTGGTATTGCTGGCTTGGCCGGTGGCCGATCCCGCCCAGCCGGGTGGCCCGGCTGGACGGATCGTCACACTGCTCGCGGCACTGTGCCTGGGCCTGGCCGTGCTGCTGCTGGACACCCGTCGCGGGATGATGCGGCTGCTCACCATGGCTGCCGCGCTGATCGTGGTGGTGATCCGGGAGGTGACCACCGGACTGCCGCCGGGCGGGACCTGGCTGCTGGTGCTGGTCGCCGCGGCCGGGCTGCTGCGGCAGGTCCTCGGCGCGCGGATCGACCCGGACCGCAACCGGCAGCAGACGCTGCTCGCGCAGCAGGCCTTCCGGGATCCGCTGACCGGGCTCGGCAACCGGCGGATGTTCACCGAGTACGCCACCGAGGTCATCGCCGAGCCGTCCCGGACCAAGACCGCGGTGATCGTGGTCGACCTGGACGGGCTCAAGGACATCAACGAGGCCCTCGGGCACTCGGCCGGCGACGACCTGCTGCGTGCCGCGGCGGACCGGCTCGCGGTGAACGTCCGCGCCAACGACACGGTCGCCCGGCTGGACGGTGACGAGTTCGTGGTGCTGCTGCCCGGACTGGAGGACGAGCAGGCCGCGGTCGCGGTGGCCGAGCGGGTCCTCACCGAATTGCACCGTCCCCTGCAGGTGGGCGGGCTGACGCTGGACATCCGGGCCAGTGCCGGGGTCGCGGTCGCCGAAGGCGGCGGCCAGAGCGGTCTCGACGGGGTGCTGCGCCGCGCCGACCAGGCCCTGATCCGGGCCAAGCGGGACGGCGGCGGGGTGGCCCGGCGGTTCGACCCGGTCATGTTCGCGAAGGCCGAGCAGCGCCGCCTGGCCGAGCAGGACCTGATGCGCGGGCTGGAGGCCGGCGAGTTCGAGGTGCACTACCAGCCGATCGTCGACCTGACCCAGGGCGGCATCACCGTCGGGGTGGAGGCGCTGGTCCGCTGGCGGCACCCGGAGAAGGGCCTGGTCCCGCCGGCGCTCTTCCTGGAGTTGGCCGAGCAGCTCGGTCAGGTGCCCCGGCTCGGCGGCTGGGTCCTGGAGGAGGCCTGTCGGCAGGCGATGGACTGGCAGATCCGGTTCCCCGGATTCGAGATGAACGTCAACCTGTCCGCCTCCCAGCTCGGCAACCCCAAGCTGATCGACGAGGTGCGTGAGGTGCTGCGCCGGACCGGCCTGCCGCCGCACGACCTGGTGCTGGAGCTGACCGAGTCGGTGGCGCTCACCGACCTGGTCGAGTCGGCCCGGGTGCTGTCCGCGCTCAAGGAGCTGGGTGTCCGGATCGCGCTCGACGACTTCGGCACCGGTTTCTCCTCACTCAGCCACCTCAGCACCCTGCCGGTCGACGTGGTCAAGATCGACCGCTCGTTCGTGCAGGCGATGCCGGAGACCGGCGGCGCCTCGGTGGCCGAGGCGGTGCTGCACATCGCCCGGACCTTCAACCTGTCCCCGGTGGCCGAGGGTGTCGAGGACGCCGGCCAGGCCGAACGGCTCCGGGAACTGGCCTGTGCGCGGGCCCAGGGTTACCACTTCGCCCGGCCGATGCCGGCTCTCGGAGTGACCGAACTGCTGGCCAAGCAGAGCCCTGTCGTCATCGACATCGACGTCGAGTCATAGCGGCGGCAGATCCATCTCCGTCTCCAGATGCAGGTCGGCGGCGGTCGCCCGGAACACCGGGTGGCCGTCGCCGAACACTTTCCGCAGCCCGTCGAGGGCCTGCTGCCGGGCGGTCTCGTCGGTACCGAGCCGGGCCAGGTTCCAGGCGCAGGCCGTGGTGTCCGGATGGTCGCTGCCGCGGACCGCCTGCGAACGGCGCAGGGTGTCGGCCGCCAGCTCCCGAGACCGCTGCGCCTCACCGACCGCGACGAGGTCGGCGACCAGCCCGTTGGCGCAGCTCAGCGTGAACGGGTGGTCGGGACCGACACTGCGGCGCAGCCCGCCGAGCACTTCCAGGTCGATGGTCCGGGCCTCGCGGTGCCGGCCCGTCGCCCGGACCACTCCGGCCAGCGCCGCCGACGCCGCCAGGGTGAACGGATGCTCGTCGCCGAGCACCGAGTGATAGCGGATCACGGCACGTTCCAGCATCTCGTGGGCCTCGTCCAGGTCGCCGTCGGCGCGGGCGCAGTTGGCCGCCGAGACCGCCGCCGCCAGGGTGTCGACGCTCAGCTCACCGAACCGTTTCCGGCTCATCGCCAGGTTCTCCACCGCCAGCGCCCGGGCCGGGGACTCGCCGCGCCGCCGGGCAGCCATCGCGGCGCACCGCCCGGCCCAGAGCGCGAACGGATGATCGGCCGGCATCGCGTCGCCGGGCCGGGCGGCCAGCACGTCGGCCGCACCGGCGTAGTCGCCGAGACCGAACAGGTCGAAGGCGAGCGCGGCCCGCGACGACACGGTCTCCGGATGCCCGTCCACGAAGATCGCCTGCCGGTGCCGGAGCACCTGCTCGTCGAGTGCCCGGGCACCCCGGAAGTCACCGAGCAGCCGCAGGTCGGCGGCGAGATTGTTGGCGCAGCGCAGCGCGGCCGGATAGCTCTCCCCGAAGAGCCGCCGGAACCGCACCAGATTGTCGGCGTCGAGTTGCCGGGCCTGCCCGAAATGCCCCTGCATCCGCAGATCGGCGCCGACGCTGTTGGCGGTGGCCAGGGTCGCCTCGTCGTCGGCGCCGACCACCTCCCGCTGGGTGCGCAGGGTCTGCAGGTTGAGGTTGCGGGCGTCCACCGTGCGACCGACCGACCGCAGCGCGTTGGCCAGGTGGAACCCGGCCAGCAGGGTCTGCTCGGCGGACTCGCCCAGACCGTCGCGCCAGCGGGCCACCGCGGCGTTCGCCAGGTCACGGCTGGAGTCGTAGTCACCGCGGGCGTAATGGAACCGGATGCAGTTGATCACCAGCTGGCGGATCTCCTCGGCGTCGCCGCCGAGCAGGTCGGAGTGGATCAGGTGCGGGGCCAGTTCGGCGTACCTATACCAGCCGGCCGGGTCGTCCGGGTCGCCCGGATCACCGGCGGCCAGCATGCCCCGGACCGTCCGCAGCAACGCCGCGTGCCGTTCCGAACTCAGCTCCTGCCCGAACATGCCCCGGATCAGCGGATGCACGGTGAGCTGCTCACCGGCCGGATCCAGGCCGGCCAGCCCGAACCGCGCGATCCGGCGCATCGCGGCCCGCAACCGCCGCTCCACCCGCACCGTGCGGGCCAGCTCCGGCTCCAGTGGCAGCGTGCGCGCCGCCCACAGCAGCCGCCACGATATCGGCGCGCTGGCCAGGAACGTGCACAACTCCAGCAACACCCGATCGGCCGGGGCGGCGGCGCCCAGTGCCTCGGCGGCCAGCCCCCAGGCCACCCGGATCGGCGTGGGGAAAGCCAGCTCGGCGGCCCGCCGGTCGAAATCCTCCAGATAGCCCGCCACCGGGCGGCCGGTCGCCTCCCGGACCGCCGCGGCCAGATCCAGAGCCATCGGTACGTCACCCAGACGCTCGGCCAGCCGTCCCGCGTCGACCGCGGACAACTCCGGCGACCGGGTCCGCAGCATGTCCACACTGTCCGTACGGTCGAACACCGGCACCGGCAGCCCTTGCGCCACCTCGGTCGTCCACCGTGGATTACGGCTGGTCACCAGCACGTGCCCGGCGCCGCTGGGCAGATAGGGGGTGATGTCCTCGGGCCGGTTCGCGTTCTCGAAGACGACAAGCCAGTTCCGGTACGGCTCACCACGGCTCAGCGCATCCCGCACCGCCCCCAGTGTCCGATTGAGATCACGGGACTCCGGCAGCCCGAGCCGGTGCGCCAGCCCCGCCAGAGCGGCGCGGGTGCCGGCGGTCTGCTCGGCGGGGATCCACCAGATCAGGTCGTAGGCTTCGGCGTGGCGATGGGCATACTCCACCGCCAACTGGGTACGCCCCGTGCCACCGAGCTGATGCTCCTGGCTCGGCAGCAACACCACCGGGCCGTTGCCGAGCTTCTCCCGCACCAGGGTCAGGAGATCGTCACGGCCTACGAAGCGGGGGTTGCGCGGCGGCAGACCACCACGAATCGGCATGTCGATTACCGTACGTCCAACGATGGCCACAGAAAAGGAGGCCCGGTGACCGACGAGACCCGGACGACCACTCTGGAGCTGACCGGGGAGATCGACATCTCCACCGTCGAGAGTGTGCGGGTGACCCTGCAGGAGGCGGTCGCCGCCCGTCCGCACCGCATCGTGGTGAACATGGCCGGCGTCTCGTTCATCGACTCGACCGGCTTGGGCGCCCTGATCGCCGGTTTCCAGCGAGCCCGCGACAACCACATCAGCTTCCTGCTGGCCGAGCCCTCCGCCCAGGTCCGCCAGATCCTGGTGCTGAGCGGCCTGCTGGAGGTCGTCCCGATCACCCCGTGAACTCGCGCCGTCGGCGTGCCTCTCCACTGAGTCACCGGGGTAGACCGTGGTAGCGCTCCTCGCAGACCGAGCACTTGGGCAAGGATTCGTGATCCCGGTAAGGGACGAAGTAGACACCGCACATGGACCTGACACTGCGACCCATGACCGAGCTCTGGGCGAGATTACGTCGATGCGTGTAGTGAGCCTTGTCGTTGGAACTCGACTGCGCGACCAGGCCGTCATCGGTGATTTTCTGCAGCTGATCGATGCGAAGGGCGTGGCTTCCCATTTCGTCGATCGTCGAGTGAGTGTCGCCGAAACGGTCCCAGCCCGTCTCGGGCGGGCTGATCGAGATCAGCACATGCATCGTGGCCTGCCAGCCCAGGTGGGAGGTTCGGAACTCGTTCTCGAGTTCGATCTCGACCACTGTCTCCTCGCGCTCGAAGCCTGGTTCGCGCACTCTTTCCAGAGTCACTTCGCAGGTTCCGAACCGCTTCGCCGGGTCCTTCGGGTGCGGAAGCATGAAGGCCGCAGTTCCGCCGTCGGCGACCGTGCGCAGGGCCTCCAAGACGAGGCGCTGGATGTCCAGTTCCCAGTCCGTCAACAACTTTGCCGCGGTCTCGCGCTTCAACTGCCGGCGGTCGTCGTCGGTGGGGAGCCATTTGTCGATCTCGCCAGACTTGTCGGCCCGCTTGACCCGCTCGTAGAAGTCGTCCCGGTCTTCGTGGCCACCTTTGGCGAGCCCGGCCGAGACAAGCCAGCAAGTACCGGTGCCGGAGTCGATCCAGATACCGCCACGCCATTGGCCGGACTTGATCTCGAGAAGCGTGAAACGAGTGCAGCTCTTTACCGGCCCGACGAAGTTGTCTTGCTGAGGGTCGTCGCCGAAGCACTCCCGCGCTTTCTGGATGATCGGATGGGGTAGCTCACTCAGCGGAGAAAGCGGGTCGAGCCCTCCAACGCCGGGTCCCGGTTGAGGGTGGTGGGACTTCCATCCGTCGCGGAGATCATCCTGAAGCACTCGGAGGGTGGGGCGCGCCCGTCGGGATTCCACCGAGCCATTGTTCCGGCGGCGCCGGCTGGGAACGTCAGCGACGCACCCAGCCGGCGCCGATTCACAGTAGGTCGGAAAGTTCGTCGATCGCAGCGGCACGGTTCTGCTGTTGTTGCGCGAAGCGCTCGGCGAGCTCACGGCGGTCATGTTGACGACGATGCTCGAACTTGACGACCTCGCTGAACGGGATGCGCCGGTCCCGGCCGACGCGGTCGAATGGGATTTCACCCCGGTCGAGAAGTTTGTACAGGTGTGCGCGACTCATGCCGAGGCGATCAGCGACTTCACTCGGTGTCAGCGCGGCGGTCGGCTCGAACGCGGTGATCTCGGCACCCGCACGAATGGACTCGGTAAGGGCGCGGATGACGTCGAACATCTCCGGCGAGATCTCGGCAGCAGCACGCTCAAGCTGGTCGAACTGCTCGGCAGGGACATGGGAAGTGTCGATCGCGTGCATGGCTCACCCACGGGTAGGCTGGTCGATGCAGATGTCATAGATAGCGTAGATGTCGCAGATGCTACCAGTGGCGGATCTGCTGGAACAAGCTCTAAAGCATTCTGAGCTGGGCTTTAGGTTCCTGGCTGCACACTGCCGACGTGGTCGGATGGGTCGGTGCGAAGCTTTTCGATTGCTGGAAGATGTTTGCCGATGTAGAGCATCAGGCTCAGGATTGCGGCCAGTAGGGCCAGGGCGCCGGCTGCGTACCAGGCCAGGGTGTAAGTGCCGAGTTGGTCGCGGACCAGGCCGGCTCCGGTGGCGGCGATCGCGGCGCCGATCTGGTGGGAGGCGAAGACCCAGCCGAAGACGATCGGGCCGCTCTCGCCGAAATACTCCCGGCAGAGGACGACGGTCGGCGGCACGGTGGCCACCCAGTCCAGCCCGTAGAAGAGGATGAAGATCAGCATGCTCGGGTGGGCGGTGGCCGCGAAGAGAGACGGCAGCACCAGCAGCGACAGGCCGCGCAGCGCGTAGTAGCCGCCGAGCAGGATTCGGCTGTCCACTCGGTCGGTCAGCCAGCCGGAGGCGATCGTGCCGACGATGTCGAAGAGGCCGACCAGCGCGAGCAGCCCGGCCGCGGCGGTCGGCGCCATCCCGTGGTCGTGCGCGGCCGGGATGAAATGCGTACCGACCAGTCCGTTGGTGGTCGCCCCGCAGATCGCGAAACCGCCCGCGAGCAGCCAGAAGGGCCGGGTCTTCGCGGCGTCGCGCAGCGCCCGCAGGGCATTGCGGGCCGCGCCGCCCGCCGGCTTCGCCGGCACGACGATCTCGGTGGCGCCGAGGGCGGGCACGTTCAGGTCGGACGGGTGGTCGCGGAGGCGCCAGGCGATCAGCGGTACGACAGCGAGTGCCGCCACCGACACGGTCGCCGCCGCGGTGCGCCAGCCGTCCGACTCGACGATCCGGGACAGCACCGGCAGGAAGATCAGGTTGCCGGTCGCGCCGGCCGCGGTGAGGATGCCGGTGACCAGCCCGCGATGTCTGGTGAACCAGCGTCCGGTGATGGTGGCGACGAACCCGAGTGCCAGCGATCCGGTGCCCAGCCCGACCAGTACGCCCCAGCAGAGCAGCAGTTGCCAGCTCTGGGTCATCCACAGGGTCAGTCCGGAACCGGCCGAGACGAGAACCAGCGCGCCCATCGCGACCCGGCGGATCCCGAACCGGTTCATCAGCGCCGCCGCGAACGGTGCGGTCAGGCCGTAGAGCATCAGGTTCACCGACACGGCGGCCGAGATGGTGCCGAGTGACCAGCCGAACTCGTCGTGCAGCGGCTGGAGCATGACGGACGGGGTGGACCGGAATCCGGCGGCGCCGAGCAGGGCGACGAAGGTCACCGCGGCCACGGCCCAGGCGGGATGGATGCGTCTCACGGTGGTGATCCTGCCGCCTTCCACCGGTCCGGACGAGTGGCCGGGAGGCCATCATGCGCAAGAATCGGGCCATGAGACATGTAGTTGGCGAACTCGTCCTGGACGGGGTCGTCCCGTTCGACCTCGGGGTGCCCGCCCAGATCTTCGGCGCGGCCCGGAACGAATCCGGCGACCGGCTCTATGACCTGCGGGTCTGTGGTCCCGGCCCGGCCACCACCGAAGCCGGTTTCACGGTGGTACCGGCGTTCGGCCTGTCCGAATTGTCGCAGGCGGACACGATCATCGTTCCCGGAATCCACCGGGGCGGCCCGGTCACCGACGGAACCGTCGAGCCGGAGATCCGCGAAGCCCTTCACGATGCGGCCGCCCGTGGCGCCCGGATCGTCTCCATCTGCACCGCCGCCTCGGTGCTGGCCGCGGCCGGTCTGCTGGACGGCCGGCCCGCCGCCACCCACTGGGCCTGGGCCGAGCGGATCGGTGGCCTCTATCCGCAGGTCGACTGGGACTTTGACGTGCTCTTCGTCGACGACGGCGACATTCTGACCTCGGCCGGGGTGGGTGCCGGGGTGGACCTCTGCCTGCACATCATCCGTACCGACCACGGCTCCGGCGTCGCCAACCGGGCGGCTCGCCGGTGTGTGATGCCGCCGTGGCGGGAGGGTGGCCAGGCGCAGTACATCGAACGCCCGGTCCCGTCGGCCGCCGGGGCGGGCACCGAGCCGACCCGGGCCTGGGTGCTGGACCGGCTGGCCGAGCCGGTGAGCCTGGAGGAGATGGCCGGGCACGCCCGGATGAGCGTCCGGACCTTCACCCGCCGGTTCCGCGACGAGACCGGCCTCAGCCCGCGGCAGTGGCTGCTGCGCCAGCGGGTCGAGCACGCCCGGATCCTGCTGGAATCGACCGATCTGGCGGTCGACACGGTGGCCCGCCGGGCCGGGCTCGGCAGCGCGACGGCACTGCGCCAGCACATGCACGCGACGATCGGCGTGGCGCCGTCGGCGTACCGGCGGACCTTCCGTCCTGATCTTCACGCGCTCAGTTCCGGGCGGAAACTTCCGATGAATCACTGAGCGCTCTTTCCGCCCCCGCTGAGGAACCCATGGATCAAACCTTCCGCCCGTTGCTAGACGCCCTGAAGCAGATCGGAGTGGACCCGGCGGCGGTCGACCGGGCCTCCGCGGAGGCCCAGCGCAGCGGCCGGTCGGTGCGCGCCGTCCTGATCAACGACCAGGTCGTCACCGAGGAACAGCTGACGCAGGCGGCCGCCGCGGCGTTCGGTATCAACACCCTGGATCTGGTCGGTTTCACCCCCGACCCGGCGGCGCTGAAACGGATCCCGTTGCCGGTCGTACTGCGGCACCGGGTTCTGGGTCTGGCGATCAACGACGGCGAGCTGGTGGTCGGCGTGACCGATCCGGCCGACGTGGTGGCGCTGGACGACGTGCGGGCCGCGACCGGCATGACCGTGCGCCCGGTGGTGGTGGCCCGCAGCGAGGTCCGCCGGATCATCGAGAAACTCCAGCGGGACGGCACCGACCTGACCGACCTGGCCGAGGAACAGGGCGACCAGGGCGGCATGACCGCGCAGTCGAGCGGCGCCGAGGACGCCCCGATCGTGCGCTACGTGAACAGCCTGATCGAGCAGGCCGTCATGAACCGTGCCTCCGACCTGCATCTGGAGCCGACCGAGGACGACATGCGGGTGCGGTACCGGATCGACGGCGTACTGCACGAGGTGGACCTGGTGCCCCGAGGGGTGATGGCGGCGCTGATCTCCCGTATCAAGATCATGTCCGGGGTCGACATCACCGAGAAGCGCATCCCGCAGAACGGCCGGATCACCGCCCTGATCCGGGACCGCACGGTCGACCTGCGCACCGCCACCCTCCCCACGGTCTGGGGCGAGAAGATCGTGCTTCGGGTCCTGGACACCGGCGGCATCGACCTGGACCTGTCCAAACTCGGGTTCACCGAGCACAACCTGCAACGCTTCAGCGCCTCGTTCAGCAAACCGCACGGCATGGTGCTGGTGACCGGCCCGACCGGTTCCGGCAAGTCGACGACGCTGTACGCCACGCTCGGCAAGATCAGCCGGCCCGAGGTCAACGTGATCACCGTCGAGGACCCGGTCGAGTACCGGCTGCGCGGCATCAACCAGGTCCAGGTCAACGCCAAGGCGGGGCTGACCTTCGCGGCGGTGCTCCCGGCGATCCTGCGTACCGACCCGGACGTGGTCCTGATCGGTGAGATCCGGGACCACGCCACCGCCCAGATCGCCGTCGAGGCCGCTCTCACCGGTCACCTTCTGCTCTCCACGCTGCACACCAACGACGCACCCGGCGCGGTCACCCGGCTCACCGAGATGGGTATCGAGCCGTTCCTGGTCGGCTCCTCGCTCGACTGCGTGCTCGCCCAGCGTCTGGCCCGGCGGATCTGCGACTGGTGCAAGGAGCCGTACACGCCGACCGAGGAGGAGGTGGTGGCCGCCAACTGGCCGTTGCAGGACCTCGCCTACCCGGAGGTGCTCTACCGCCCGGTGGGCTGCCGGAACTGCGCGAACACCGGGTACAAGGGCCGGATCGCGATCCACGAGGTGATGCCGGTCAGCCCGGAGATCGAATCGCTGACGATCCGGCGCTGCTCGGCGGGCGAGATCCGCGAGGTCGCCGTGGCGCAGGGGATGTACGACCTGCGGGCCGACGGGCTGGCGAAAGCGGCCGGCGGGCTCACCTCGATCCGAGAGGTCAGCCGAGTGGCTGTGTGAGCGCACCCCAACCGCTACTAAACCCCTTCCCCTCGGTGCCGATTCAACAGTCGACAGCAACATCGAGGCCGGGGAGATCAGATGACCACGCTCCAGCACGAGGTACCGGAGGCGACGTCCGCCGGGACCCCGGAGGACCTGGAGGTACTCGACCAGCTGCTCGTCACTCTGGTCGAGGCGGGCGGATCGGACCTGCACCTGACCGTCGGCTCGCCGCCGATGATCCGGGTGCACGGCGATCTGCAGGCGGTTTCCGGGTACGGCAAGCTCAACAACTCGGACACCGAACTGCTGGCCTGTGCGGCGGTCAGCCGCGCCCAGTGGCACACCTTCCTGGCCGAGCGGGAGCTGGACTTCGCGCACAGCATCGTCGGGGTCTCCCGGTTCCGCGGGAACCTCTACCGCCAGCGGAACTCGTGCGGCGCGGTCTTCCGGGCCATCCCGCACAAGATCAAGCCGCTGGACGAGCTGGGCATGCCGGAGTCGGTGGCCCGGTTCGCCCACCTGCCCCGCGGCCTGGTCCTGGTGACCGGCCCGACCGGTTCCGGCAAGACCACCACCCTGGCGTCGCTGCTGGACCTGGCGAACCGCAGCCGGGCCGACCACATCATCACCATCGAGGACCCGATCGAGTTCCTCCACCCGCACAAGCGGTGTGTGGTGAACCAGCGGGAGGTCGGCACCGACACCGGCGACTTCGCCAGCGCGCTGAAACACGCGCTGCGGCAGGACCCGGACATCATCCTGGTCGGCGAGCTGCGCGACCTGGAGACCACGGCCACCGCCCTGACCGCGGCCGAGACCGGTCACCTGGTGATGGCGACCCTGCACACGCAGAGCGCCACTCAGACCATCGACCGGGTCATCGACATCTTCCCGCCGCACCAACAGCTGCAGATCCGCGCCCAGCTGGCAGCCAGTCTCCAGGGTGTGATCACGCAGGCGCTGGCGCCGACGGCGGACGGAAAGGGGCGTTCGGTGATCTGCGAGATCCTCACCTGCACCCCGGCCATCCGCAGCCTGATCCGGGAGGGCAAGACCCACCAGATCCCGTCGTTCATGCAGGCCGGCGGCAGCGAGGGCATGCTCTCGTTCGACCAGCACCTGGCCGAGAAGATCCGGGAGGGTCTGGTCTCCATGCCGACCGCACTGGAGATCTGCCACTCCGGCGACGAACTCAAGCGGCTCGTGGGACGGGGCTGACCATGCCGACCACCAAGACCTTCACCTACTCCGCGATCGACGCGACCGGCAAGAAGGCCAAGGGGACGATCGAGGCGCCCAACGAGGCCGCCGCCACCCACATGCTGCGCTCGCGTGGCGAGGTGCCGCTCGAGGTCGCCGAGACCGGGCACGGCCTGCAGAAGAACATCACCATCCCGGGCCTGGGCGGCCGGACCAAGCTCAAGGATCTCGCCGTCTTCGCGCGGCAGTTCGCCACCATGACCGCCTCCGGGATGTCGCTGCTGCGTTCCCTGGCGATCCTCGAGGAACAGACGTCGGCGCTGTCGCTGAAGAAGGCGACCGCCGAGGTCCGTGCCGACGTGGCCGCCGGTGGTGGGCTCTCGCAGTCGATGGCCAAGCACGACCGGATCTTCCCGCGCCTGATGATCGCGATGATCCGGGCCGGCGAGGCCGGCGGCATGATCGACAAGGCTCTGGAGCAGATCGCCGAGAGTCTGGAGAAGGACACCGTGCTCCGCGGCAAGATCAAGGCCGCGCTGACCTACCCGGCGATCGTGCTGGGCTTCACCTTCGTCATGATCGCCGGCGTTCTGATCTTCATCGTCCCGATCTTCGAAGGGATGTTCAAGAGTCTCGGCGGCGCGCTGCCGGCACCGACCCAGTTCCTGGTCACGGCCAGCCACAACATGGGCTGGATCGGACCGTTGGTGATCGGCGTCTCAGTCGCCTGGACCGTCTTCTACAAGCGGCAGACCCGCACCAGCGAGAACTTCCGGCTGCGGGTCGACCAGATCAAGATGCGCCTGCCGGTCTTCGGACAGCTGCTGCGCAAACTCGCCATGAGCCGGTTCTCCCGCAACCTCGGCCTGCTGCTGAACGTGGGTGTCCCGGTCATGCAGGCACTGGCGGTGGTCGGTGAGACCACCGGCAACGAGGTCATCAACGCCGCCATGAAGGACGTCCAGGCGACCGTCCGGGACGGTCAGACGATGTCCACGGCGCTCCGGCGCCACCCGATCTTCCCGACGATGGTCACCCAGATGATCGAAGTCGGCGAGGAGAGCGGCCAGATCAGTCAGATGCTCGACAAGGTTGCCGATTTCTACGACAGAGAGGTCGACACCTCCGCCGAGTCACTGACCGCCTCGATCGAACCGATCATGGTCGTCGTCATGGGCACCGTGGTCGGCGGCATGGTCATCTGCCTCTACCTGCCGATGTTCACGATCGGCCAGAGCATTCAGGGCTGACGTCCGACACCCGAACAAGCAACGATTCCCGGCCGGCTCCCGACGGCCGTAGCACCACCAACACCCATCCCCTGCCCCACCCAACGCCCATGGAGGCACCCCGAAATGCAGGACCTCATCGCCCGTCTTCGCGCCGGCAAGAAGAACGACGAAGGCTTCACCCTCATCGAGCTTCTGGTCGTGGTGGTCATCATCGGCGTCCTGGTCGCGATCGCCGTGCCGGTGTACCTGAACTACCGCCAGGGCGCGGCTGACAAGTCGGCGCAGTCCGACGTCCGCGGCGCGATCAGCGCGGTTGAGCAGTACTACACCAACAACGGCAACACCTTCCCGGCCTCAAAGTCTGAGAACGCCGCCAGCACGCTGGTCCTCGGCACGGCCCCCAACATCGCCACCATCACGCTGTCCGACAAGACCCAGCTGGGTTACGTCTACGACGCGACCGCGAAGACGTACAAGATCTGCGCGAACAACGCCGGTGGCAGCGGTAAGTGGTACGTCTACAAGAGCGCCGAGGGTGGCTCCGTGACGACCTCCGCCACCGCCCTCACGCTGGCTGCCTGCTGACACACCGGTTCCGGGTGGCGCCGGGCACGGCGCCACCCGCGACCACATCCTGACGAGCACTGAGAGGACCACCGTGACACAGGCCCCGCTGTACGTCATGGTGGCCCTCTTCGGGCTCGTCATCGGTTCCTTCCTGAACGTGGTGATCCACCGGGTGCCCCGCGGCGAGTCGCTGGTCCAGCCCGGGTCACACTGCCCGGACTGCGGCAGCCCGGTCCGGCCCCGGCACAACGTCCCGGTGCTCGGCTGGCTGATGCTGCGCGGCCGGTGCGCCGACTGCGGCACCCGGATCAGCGCCCGCTACCCGCTCGTCGAAGCCGGCACTGCCGTCCTGTTCGTGGCGGTCGCCGCCCGGTTCGGCTGGTCCTGGGAACTGCCCGCCTACCTCTACCTCGCCGCCGTCGCGATCGCTCTGGCGCTGATCGACCTCGACGTGATGCGACTGCCCAACAAGATCGTCATTCCGTCGTACGGGGTTGCCATGGCTCTGCTGGTCCCGGTCTCGCTGACCACCGGCGACCCGGCCGACCTGATCCGCGGCCTCCTCGCCGCGGTCCTGCTCTACGTGCTCTATCTGCTGCTCGCGATGTGGGGAATGGGCGGCGGCGACGTGAAGCTCGCTCCACTGCTCGGCTTCTACCTCGGCTGGCTCGGCTGGGGTGCGGTCACGGTCGGCGCCCTGGCCGGTTTCCTGCTCGGCGGCCTGGTCGGTGGCATGCTGCTCACCCTGAAACTGGCGAGCCGCAAGAGCCGGATCCCGTTCGGGCCCTACATGCTGGCCGGCGCCTTCCTGGCGGTCTTCGCCGCGGCGCCGCTCACCACCTGGTACACGAACCTGCTCCTGCCCACCTAGATCCGAACCGCTGAGAGGAAGGCAGACCGATGGCTGGTGCCACACCGATCGGGCTGGACATCGGCTCGTCCTCCATCCGGGCCGTGGAAGTCCGCCGCAACAAGGATGAGTACTCGCTCATCAACTTCGGTCAGTTCCCGCTGGAGCCCGGCACCGTGGTGGCCGGTGTGGTGCAGAACCCGATCGGGCTCACCGCAGCCCTCAAGCAGCTCTGGGCGGCCGGCAAGTTCGGCAGCAAGCGGGTCAACCTGGCGGTCACCAACCCGCAGCTGGTGGTCCGGGAGACCTCGATCGCCAACCTGCCGGCCAACCAGATGCGCCAGGCCCTGCCGTTCCAGGTCAAGGAGCAGCTCCCGCTCGCGGTCGAGCGTTCCCTGCTGGACTTCTACCCGCTCGAGCAGCCGGGTGACGACCAGACCGTCCGCGGCCTGCTGATCGCCATGCCCAAGGAAGCGGTCCTCACGCTGGTGCAGGCGGTCCAGAAAGCCGGTCTCAAAGTCAACGGAGTCGATCTGGCCTCGTTCGCCATGCTGCGCTCCGCCTCCCGGCTGGACGCCCAGGTCGAGGCGATCGTCGACATCGGCGCCAACATCACCAGCGTGGTGGTGCACGCGGACGGCGAGCCGCTGTTCGTGCGTACCCTGCCCCGCGGCGGCTCCGAGATCACCGACAACGTCGCCACCCGCCTGGGCCTGTCCACCATCGAGGCGGAGACCCTCAAGTGCCGGTTCGGCCTGCACGGCGACGGCAACCCGGACACGGTGGCCGCCCTGGTGGACGCGGTCCGCCCGCTGGTCAGCGAGTTGCGCAGCTCGTTCACCTACCTGGCCTCGGGCGAGCGGCAGAAGCAGGTCAGCCGGATCTCGCTCTGCGGCGGCAGCGCGCTGATGCCCGGCCTCGCCGCACACCTGCAGGAGCAGTTGGGCGTCGCGGTGATGTATGCGGACAGCGCGGCCCGGCTGAAGGACACCCGCAAAGCCCGCGAGCAAGGTTTCGACAGTTTCGTCCCGTCGGCTGCGGTGTCGATCGGCCTCACCCTCGGAGCAGCCTGATGAGCACCACCGCCCTGATGCCCGTGGATCCGTCGGTGTCGCCACAACAGGCGGCCCGGGTCCTGTCCATCCGCGCCGATCTGCTGCCACCGGAGATCAGGGAGAGCCGGCGGTCCCGGATCACCCGCACGATGATCGTGGTCCTGGTCGTCGCCACGCTCGCCGTCCTCGCTGCCTGGTACGCGCAGGCGTCCATCGCCAAGCAGAACGCCGACGACGAGTACACCGAGACCTTCCAGTCCTTGACCACGGTCCGCAGCGCGCAGAAGGTCGACGACCTGCGTGACCTGGTCGAGTACCAGCAGGGCGGGACGGAACTGAACACCGAGCTGGCCGCGGTGATGGCCAGTGACCTGTCCTGGACCAACCTGCTCACTCTGATCCGGGACCGGGCGGTGGACACCAAGGTGGACATCACCGACATCAACGGCACGCTGAACGACACCAGCACCAGTACCAGCACCGAGACAACCGACGAGATCGGCACGCTGACGGTCTCCGGTACCGCCGCCGACAAGCGTGACGTCGCCGACTACGTCAATGAGCTCGGCGACCTGGAGGACATGGTGAACCCGTTCGTGACGAGCGTGACGGACCAGGACGACGTGGTCGTCTTCTCCGTCACGATCACCATCACCAAAGACGCGCTCTGTGGGCGCTTCACCGAGGACTGCCCGAGCGGAGGAAAGTGATGACCACGCGTCGTATCGACCAGATCTGGCTCTTCGGTGGGCTGACCCTGGCCATCCTGCTCGTGATCGGCAGCTACTTCCTGGTGATCGGACCGAAATACACCGCCCGGGACACTGTTCAGAACGACACCGCCGACACCGTCCTGCAACTCGCCAAGGAGCAGAAGAAGCTCACCGAACTGCGGGAACAGCTCAAGAGCATCGAAACCTACAAGGCGACGCTGGTCACGGCACAGAAGGCCCTGCCGTACGGGAAGACCACCAACCAGATCCCCGAGTTCCTCAAGCAGTTGCAGGCCCTCGGCATCAAGAACAACGTCGACGTCAGCGGTTACGGGGCATCCGCGCCGCAGGAGCTGAAGAACACCCCCGCGGTGTCCGAACTGCCGATCACCCTGAACATCGAGGGCTCGATCGACAAGATCACCACCTTCGTCAAGGAGTTGCAGACCGAGCAGCCCCGGTCGGTGCTCATCCAGTCCGCCAAGTATGGCGTGAACGAGGACAAGTGGACGCTGACGCTCTCCCTGACCGCCTTCATCACCACGACCCAGACCAAGACCATCACCTCGTGACCGGTAACGGTTCGCTGTGCGGTTCCTATGTATACGCCGGAAGCTCTCGCATTCCCCCGAAATGACGGATATCGTTGCGTCTGGGTCCGCGCCGTTCCCCCCGTAGCGGCGCGGGCCCCCTTACTTTCTCCGGACAACCGGTCCGTCGGCGCCGGACAATGCGCCCTTAAGTTGGATTTAGTCCACACCGGGCACTGCCCGCCCCTCCTGGACAGGCATGAAAAAGGGTGATGGCCGCCTCACGACGGCCATCACCCTTCAAGCTCAGGTCTAGTAGTTGCCGTTCTGCTGGAAGTTGTTCCAGGCACCACACGGCGTCTTGTACCGGCCCTTGATGTAACCCAGGCCCCACTTGATCTGGGTGGCCGGGTTGGTCTTCCAGTCCGCGCCGGCCGAAGCCATCTTGCTGCCGGGCAGGGACTGCGGAATGCCGTACGCCCCGGAGCTGCGGTTTTCGGCCTTGTAGTTCCAGCCGCTCTCGTGATCCCACAGCTCGTTCAAGCAGGGGAACTCGGCGATCCCGAAACCGGCCGTCAGCGTCAGGGCGCACCCGATCTTGCGGCTGCCGCTGAACTCATTACAGGAGGACGGGATCGGCCCGTCGAACGGAACCGGCCCGGCTGCTTCCTCGGCCTTCCGCTTGGCCTCGGCCTTCGCCACCGCGACCGCCTTGGCCTGCGCCTTGTCCAGAGCGCGCGCACCAGTGGCGGCGGTCTTGGCCACACCCTGCGCCTTCACCGCGGCGTCGGCCTCGGCCTCGGCCCGGGCGGCCCGAGCCGCGGCGTGCTGGGTCTCGCGCTGGGCCAGGAGTTGCTCGGTCGCGGCCGCCGACTCGGCGGCCACCAGCTTGGCGTCCTGATGGCGCGCCACTTGGACACCACCGACCAGACCGGCCAGCAGGAGAGCGACCGACGCGACGCGAGCGCCTGTGGTCCGGAGTCGATTCACCGGGGGTCCCTTTCGACGGGCATGAATCCTCGACGCTTCCGGGTCCGTCTGGCGTGCAGTCCTGTGGGATCGATCACAAGCCTGGAGGGGTCTCCCGAGTACGGCTCAGGGAAGCGCGAAAGGCAGTTTGATGCCTGTCAGGGTGTCCTTGCAAGAGCAGGAGCGCTCGGACGGCAATTTGGCCACCGCATCGAGCAGAACGTCACGGAGCCGCGCCGTATTGTCGGCGAAAACCTGGAAGACCTCATCCTGCGTGACTCCGTGGTCACCCTCCACTCCGGCGTCCAGATCGGTCACCAGCGCGATCGCCGTGTAACAGAGAGCCAGCTCGCGGGCCAGCACCGCTTCCGGATGACCGGTCATGTTGACGATCGTGCCGCCGATCGAGGTGAACCAGCGCGACTCGGCGCGAGTCGAGAACCGCGGGCCCTCCACCACGACCATCGTGCCGCCGTCCACCGCGTTCACCCCGGCGGCGGAATCCAGCACCGTCGCACGGCCCACCGGGCAGTACGGATCGGCGAACGACACGTGCACCGCGCCCTCGTCGTAGAAGGTCTGCACCCGGCCACTCGTCCGGTCGATCAACTGGTCCGGCACCACGAACGTGCCCGGCCCCAACTCCGGCCGCAACCCGCCCACCGCGCACGGGGCGACGATCTGCCGCACACCCAGCGAACGTAGAGCCCACAGGTTCGCGCGGTACGGGATCAGGTGCGGCGGGAACCGGTGGTCACGCCCGTGCCGGGGCAGGAACGCCACCCGGCGGCCACCCACCTCGGCCACCGTGATCCGGTCCGACGGCGGCCCGAACGGTGTGTCGATCTCATGCTCGGTGGCGTTGTCGAGAAGCGCGTACAGCCCCGATCCGCCGATGACGCCGATCTCTGCTGCCGTAGGTGGCGGGTTCATGCCCAGACCTTATCCACGGACTGAATCGCAAGCTAATGTGCGAGTCATGGCTACGTCGAGCGAACGGCGGTAAACACGTGTTCGGTGAGCAGCAGCGGATCGGAGGCCGGTCGGTGGAGTCGATGACCGGTCAGCTGCTCGTCGCCACGCCCACCCTCAAGGACCCCAACTTCGACCGGACGGTCGTGCTGCTGGTGGCCCATGAGACCGGTGGCGCGCTGGGGGTCGTGCTCAACCGCGCGACCGAGGTCCCGGTGGCTGAGGTCCTCGGCACCTGGGGCGAGCTGGCCGGTGACCCCGCGGTGCTGTTCGAGGGTGGCCCGGTGCAGCCCGAGTCGGCTATCTGCCTGGCCCGCACCCGTCCCGACGTGAAGAAACGGCTCTCCGGGTTCCATCCGGTCAGCGGCGCGCTCGGCACCCTCGACCTCTCCGCCGACCCCGAGCGTCTGCGGGAGAGCGTCGCCGGCATCCGCGTCTTCGCCGGCTACTCGGGCTGGTCCGCCGGCCAGCTGGAGGAGGAGATCGCCGCCGGCTCCTGGTTCGTCTTCGACGCCCTGCCCGGCGACCCCTTCGTGGAGCGCCCCGACGACCTGTGGGCCATGGTCCTGCGCCGCCAGGGCGACATCCTGGCGGCCGTCGCCCACTTCCCTCCGGATGTCTCCCTCAACTGAGGGGGGTGTTTAGACGGGCCCCATGGGGGTGTGTAATATTTCCAGCGTGCCCGGGGGAAACGCTGGGGATGCAACAAAGCAAGCAAGGGGCTGTGGCGCAGCTGGTAGCGCACCACACTGGCAGTGTGGGGGTCAGGGGTTCGAGTCCCCTCAGCTCCACCCTTGAAAAACACCCGGACCATTTTGGTCCGGGTGTTTTTGTTTGTAGCGCCACATCGCCTTGTGCCGTTGGCATCGTGGCGGGTGCGATGGTCAGGTCAGGTGGACCAGGAGTAGGGCTATGTCGTCGCTGCGGCGTGGGGCCGCCGCCAGCAGGCGGGTGCAGAGGTCGTCGGCCGGGCAACCCGCGTTGGTCCGGAGTACCTCGGACAGGCGGTTGATGCCGTCGTCGAGAAGTTGTTCGCGATCCTCGACGAGGCCGTCGGTGTAGAGGATCAGCGTCGAACCCGGTGGCACCCAACGCCGGGCGGTGGTGCGTGGTTCCCGTGGCGGCAGGCCGAGCAGCGGCTCCGGCGGCACCCACCAGACCTGGACGCTGCCGTCCGGCTGGAGCAGCAGGGGCGGAGGATGCCCGGCGTTGGCGAAACTGACCTTGTAGCCGGAGGCGGATCGGCGGACCCGCGCGAGCACTGCCGTGGCCGAGGCGGGGACGTGCAACCCGTACAACGTCCGGTCCAGATGGGTGAGAAGGCCACCGGGCTCCTCGTCGCGCCCGTAGGCGTCTCCCCGGACCAGATTGCGCAGCTGACCCATGGTGGCAGCCGCTTCGATGTCGTGCCCGGAGACGTCGCCGACCGCGACCATGAAGCTGCCGTCGGGCTGGGCGAAAGCGTCGTACCAGTCGCCGCCTACCGCCGCGCCGTCCTGCGCTGGAAGGTACCGGGCGTGCAGCTCGATCCCGGGGATCGACGGCAACTCGGTGAGCAGGCTGCGCTGCAGCACCTCGGCCATGTGGTGCTGCTCCCGGTAGAGACGGCTGTTCTCCACGGCCAACCCCGCCCGGCGGCCGACCTCGGCGGCCGTCCACTCCTCGGCGGCACTGAAATCCGCTCGGTCGGGCCGGTTGACGAGTAGAACCGCCCCGATCGGGCGACGCCGCACCGGGGACACGATCGGCACGATCATCGCCGTCCCGAACCCGGCCCGGGCGGTGATCCCGGCTACTTCGGCGTCGGTGATCCGGCTCTGCAGTCCGGGGGTCCGCACCGGCCGGCCGGTGCGGTGAGCGGCACGCAGCATCGATCGCAGATCGGCCCGGGCGCCGACGGCCAACTCGGCGAGCCGGGCCATGTCAGCGGCCCGGGCCGGATCACGATGAACGGTCGAGACCAGGGCGGAGCCGCCCGGATCATCGGCGACCGCGACCACACACCAGTCCGCGAGGGTGGACGTGACGATGTCGCCGAGCCGCCGCATGGCCTCGTCCATGTCCATGGTGGCCGCCAGTGACTCGGTCAGGTCGGCGAGCAGTTCGAGCTGCTGGTGCGCCGACTCGGCGGCACGCCGGGCCTCCTCGGCGGCGGCCCGGGCGATCCGTAGGCACACCTCCGACGAACAGACCTCGGCAAGCTCGCTGAGCAGGGCGATCTCACTCGGGGTCCAGACCCGTGGCTCCTGATCCAAGGCGCAGAGCGCGCCGACGATCAGGCCGTCGGGGTCGGTGATCGGTGCTCCCGCGTAGGCAATGACCCCGATCTCCTCGATCGCCGGGTTGTCCCGCATCCGTGGATCGGTCCGCACGTCGGAGACGACCAGCATCGCTCCGGCCGCCACCACGTGCCGGCTGAACGAGTGGGTCAGCGGCATCTCCCGGGCCGAGGCCAGCGGATCGGGCACGCCGGTCTGTCCGGACAGGATCTGCCGATCGTCACCGACCAGGCAGACCGCGCCGATCGGCGCGTCGACCAGCTTGCGGACCAGCATGGCCACCCGGTCGAAGGCGTCGTCGGGCAGCGGGCCGCCAGCTATCCGGCGCACCGATCGCAGACGTCGCGGGTCGGTGAGCACCACCCGGTCGGCGTCGCTGATCACGTCCCACTGAAGCACATCGCCCCCCGGCCGTTCCGCACGCCAGGCTACCGGTGGGAAGGCAGAGCAGGTTCCTCCCCGGGTGACCCGATCATCCGTTTCGGCACGGCCGAACGGCCGATTCGACCCTGCAGACCCGGCCCGTCGATACGGTCGAAGGTGCTGGTCAAGACGGTTGCCCTCGGAAATCGCCGGGTTCCTGCCCACTTGCGGGACAGGAATCCGGCCGCGCGTGTCGGACTCGTATCGACCAGATGCCGGGACAGCCACCGGCCCGCGCGTGTCGACCACGTCGCGAACAGTCACCGGTCTGCGGTTACCGGCTTCCGCGCGAACGGATGCCGGCTCAGGCGCAAGGCTGAGTGCGCCGGGCCGAATACACGTCAGACCGAGTGCGCCGGGCGGGGTGTGGTTCGGGTCGAGTGCGCCGGGCGAGGGAAGTGCCGGGCTGACTGCGCCGGGCCGGGGCGGTGTCAGGCCGCGTTTGTTCGGTTTGTCGCGAACGGATGCCGGCGGCCGGCGGTCAGGCCGGAGCGCAGCGTGCCGCGGATCTCGGTCCAGCCCAGCCCTGCCCGCCGGGCCGCGGCCGTCAGCTCCCGCCGGACCTCCGGCTCGTCCAGCAGACCCGCCCCGACGAGCCGGCCGAGCATGAAGGCCGCCCTGTTCAGCGTGTCGTTGCGGGTGCCCTCGACGGCTCCGGCGACCCGTGTCGTCTCGGCGTCGAGAGCGGCCTCGGCGTAGCGGTCCGGATGGGTGATCGGCCCGGACCGCCCGGCCGCGGCCGTCGGCGGCGGGCCCGCGAGCAGGGTCAGCAAAGCGGTGGGCACGACCGGCAGCGTCACGGCGGGCCGCCGGATCCAGCGGTAGTCGGCACCGCGGGCATGCCGCGAGGGTGGCGCCAGCACATAACCACCCGCACCGCGCCAGTCGAGCCCCGGGACCAGGCGGACGCGGTTGCCCCACCCGGTCGGGCGGAACCACAGGTGCCGGCCGCCCCCGCCGCTGCGCACCTGCGGACCGGCCGGCACGTCGCCGCCGAGCAGATGACGCAGCCCGTGCCAGCCCTCCGCGGAGTCGACGTCGGCCACGTCCATCACCACTCCGGTGCGCAGGCCCACGTTGGCGCGCGGCCAGAAGGTCCACCAGAGCTGGATCTGCTGCGGATCGGTCGTGGCCTCGGTCAGGCCGTGACGGAGTCGTGGGTGCTTGCCGGAACTGGCGCATCGGGCTCCTTTGTCGCAAGAACAGGAACCACCCCGGTCAGGCGTGTGCACCGGCAGGACGGGGATCCCGTGCCGGGCGTACGCCAGGGCGGTCAGGAGCGACATTAGAACAACCGTACGACAAATTCCGGTCCTCGGCGTCCGTGAGGTGTGCCAGGGCAGCGAACTCGGCCCGTCGGCCCCCGGGATGCGGGGGACACGCCAGGACGACTCTCATCGGCCCGGTCGGTATAGATGGGCGAGCATCGACTGGTTGGCCTCCCAGCCGTCCGGGAACTTCACCGGCACGTTCAGGTGCACCGGCTCGGTCGACGGGTGCGCGTCGAGCAGCTCGGCGATGCCGGCCCGGGCCACCACCACGCACGCGTGCCGATGCCGGGAGGTCAGCACACAGAGCCGCCCCGACTCCAGATGGAAGGCGGTCGCGTCCCGCCGGCCGGAGAGCGGATGCAGGACGATGGTCAAGTCGTACTCCCGGCCCTGAAGTCTGTTCGCGGTGTCGACGGTGATCTCCGCGGCCTCCGGCGGGAGCAGCGACCGGATCACCGCGACCTGGTCGCGATGCGCGGCGCCGACAGCGATCCGATCCGCGGTGAGCGGGCCGGTGCCGGATTCCGAAGACGCGACACCGTCCCTGGTCAGGGCACGTGCGGCGAGTTGCGCGCAGGCGGCGGCGGCTTCCGCGTCGGTACGAACGGTGAAGCGCTCGGCCAACTCGTGCAAACCCCAGCCGGTCGCCGCCGCGGTGTCCAGCACCTCGTCGAACGGATCTCGCGCGGACTGTCCGAAAGCGAGCATGCGATCACCCGGCCCGGTCCCCGAACGGAACCCGGTGAAGGGGTAGAACGCCCGGGCCACCACCGGAGCCGCCGACGCCGGCAGCCGCCACGACACCGGGAGTCGGTGCACCGGAAGGTCCGGATTGTGCCGCAGCAGGACGGCCACTGCACTCTGCATCGGATCCCAGGAGAGACCGATCCACCGGTCCACCTCGACCGTCGAGAACGGGTCGAGCTGACCGGGATCGCCCACGAACAGGGCCCGCTCGAACCGCGGCGCGACACGCAGCAGAGCGTCCGACCTCATCTGGTAAGCCTCGTCGACGATCGCCCACGGCCAGGTGCCCTCGGTCACGGTGGCCCACTTGGCCGCCGTACCGATAGTTACGGACGGTGAACCCAGGTCGCCGACCTTGGCCGCCACCCGGCAGGCCGGATGTGCTTTGACCCGATCCGAAGGCGCGTAATCGACGGCCGACAACCGGCCCACTCCGATCTCCGGCGACCGTGTGCCCAGGCGCTCGATCAGGTCGTCCACCTGCTCGTTGGTCTGCGCGACGATCATCAGGGGATCGCCGGTCGCGGCCAGCTCACCGGCCGCGCGCACCACCAGAGTCGACTTGCCGGCTCCGGGTGGGGAATCGACCACCACTCCGCGATGCTCACCGGTGGTGAGGTCGCCGAGCACGGCGGCGATGACGGTCGCGGCCTCATCGGCCGGGCTGACGAGCGCGTGGGAACTCACCCCGGCACGGTATCGCCCACCCCCGACAGGACCGGCGCCACTCCTCGTCCGAGTAGCCTTCCCAGCAATCATGGGCGAGTCTGAATGGGTCTGGCCGGCCGCGGAACTGGCCGCACTGAGGCTGGGCCGCCGCCTCGGCGTCCGGCTGCCGGCCTCACTGCCGCACCGATGGGCGCTCGTGCACGTGGTCCCGGTCGCGGGCCGCGGTTTCGACGTCGAGCACTGGGAGTTCGAGGCCGACAGCCTGGAGGGGTACGACCACGACCCCGGCGCCGTCCGACTGCGTCACGAGACCGCCTCCGACGAGGCCGGACTCCTCGCCGTGCTGCGCGAATGGGACTTCCCGCCAGCCCGCTTCCGGCACTCGTGGGACAGCGTCGGGCCCCGCTGAATCGAGTTATCCACAGGCCTTCTCCGCGTTGTCGCCGATCTCGCTACCGTCGGTCGCGAAGTCATCACGGTGAATGGAGACGGCTCCATGTTCGACGCGCGTGGCCTCGGTGAGGCCGAGAGACTGATCGACGAGTGGCGGGGCAGCATCGAGGAACGCTCCCGGCGGGCCCTCGAGCTGTCGTCCCGCCTGGCACGGCTCACCGAGACCGTGCGAAGTCCCGACGGCCTGATCACCGTGACAGTCGGGTCCGATGGTGGCCTGACCCGGCTCGACCTGGGCGAGGGCATCCGGCGGCGCCCCGCGGCTGGCACCGCGCGGGAGATCCTGGCGACCCTGCGGGCCGCGCAGACCGCGATGGTCACAACCGTCACGGCCACGACCAGCGAGACGGTGGGCGCCGACTCGGCGACCGGGCAAGCGATCATCGAGACTTTCGCGGCCCGCCTCCGCCCGGAGGACTGCTGCCGTGACTGAGCGGTTCGAGGTCCGTCCACCCGAGTTGGTGACCCACGCGCGCACAGTCCAGACCGCTGCCGACCAGATCACCGCCGCCGGTGCGGCGGGCCGGGCGGTTCGTGCCGGGCCCGAGTCCTACGGCCGGTTGTGCACGCTGGTCCCGGCCGCCCTCGGCGCGCTGCAGGACGTGGTGATCGCGGCGATCGACTCCGCGGCGGCCGGCCTGCACACCGGTGGTGACCGGCTGCGTGCCAACTCTGACGGCTATCAGGCCGCCGACCAGCGCCGGGACGATGCTTTCCGGGCCATCCAGGGGGTCGACTTGCGGGCTGCTCAAGGCGACGCGCTCCGGGCCGTCGAGGGCGCCGCTCTCCGGGCCGCCGAGGGTGACACGTTCCGTGCCATCGGGGGTGACGCCTACCGGGCCGTTCGGGGCGACCGGTGACGGCGTCGGCCGGTTCTCTGGTCGCCGCCCCGGCCGGCAGCGGGCCGGACAGGTGGGCCGGCTTCACTCTCGCCGAAGACGTGCGGGCGATCGACGCGGCGGTGCGAAACGGTAGTTGGGTCGACGGCGCGCTGGCCGGGAGTGGCGGCGCGCTCGACGGCCTGGCAGCGGTGGCGGATCCGCTCGGCAACCTCACCCAGTTCGGGGTGGCCTGGTTGATCGAGCAGGTCGAGCCGCTTGCCGAAGCGCTCGACTGGCTGGCCGGAGACGCCGCCGCGATCTCGGCCCATGCCCAGACCTGGGCCAACGTGGCCGGCGCGCTGACCATGGAGGCGGACGGCCTGGGACGGGCGGCCCGATCCGAGGTCGCCGGGTGGAGCGGGGCGGCGGCCGAGGCGTACCGGACGTGGGCCGGCCATCGGGAGACGGAACTGCGGGCTCTCGGCACCACGGCCGGGACCGTCTCCGCGATGGCGGAAGGCGCCGGTGGCCTGGTCGGCTCGGTCCGGCTGATGATCCGGGACGCGATCGCCGCCGTGGTCGCCCGTCTGGTGGTGTACGCGGTCGAGGTCGCCGCCACCCGCGGGGCCGCGCTTCCGCTGGTGATGAGTCAGGTGACCGCCGTCTGTGCGGCCTGGGCGGCGCGGATCAGCCGATGGCTGAAAGGGCTGATCGACAGCCTGCGAAATCTCGTCACGCAGAGCGACAAGATCCAGAAGCTGATCCGTTCTCTCGGCGGCGCTCTGGGCGACGCTCGTGGCGCCGCGGGCAAGGCCCCGGACGGCGTGGGTCGTCTTGGCGCTGGCGCTGGCGGCACGGACGGCGCTGGCGGCACCGGCGATCGCGGCACCGGAGATCTTGGCTCCGGTGATCTCGGTGTGGGTCGTCTCGATGCGGGGAAGGAGCATGTTCCGCTGGGTGACGGGTTCCGGGTCGGGGTGGACGATCCCGAGAGCCTGTTCGTCGACAAGGAGCGGGCGATCGCCGACCTGCTCGCGGCCGAGGGGAAGATGGTGCACCCTCGTCGGCGAGTGGAGGACGTGACCGGTCTGACCAACCCGGACGCGATGGTTCGCAGTGGTCCGGACGATCCCGGAGTGGTCACCGAGTTCAAGACGCCGGAGAGCGCCTCCAGTTCCAGCATGCGTTCGAACATCCTGGCCGCCGGAAAACAACTCGGGCAGCACGGTGGCGGTGACGTGGTGATCGACGGGCGGCCGGCCGGCCTGACCGAGGAGGTGGCCCGGCACGGCTGGGCGCGCGCCGCGGGCCAGGCGAGAGCACACGGGTCGGCTCTGCCGGATCGGGCCCGGGTGATCCTGGCTGATGGAACAATGCTCGAGTTGCCCTAAGGATGGCGCCGGTGTCCACACAAGAGCACTTCTACTTTCAATCCCAGCACGGTCCACCGGAGTTCGCCGCCGAGATCGCACCCGCGGTCGGCATGACGGTGTTCCAGGGGGTCGACGGCGCGACCTATCTGAGCCGGCCACTCCCCGATGGCGGCCAGGTCGGCGGCGAACTGCACACCAACGACCTGATCGACGGCGACGATCCCTCCTTTCTCGACGTCTTCCCGCTGGTCCTGGACCTGGGGATCACCGTGCCCGGACGAGGGCGGCAAATGTTCGAGGCCCGGGCCCTGTTCACCGAACTGGCCGAGGTCTCGCCGGTGCCAGTCGCGCTGGTGCGCGGTTACGACTTCCTGATCGGGATCGCAGGCCTGGCCACCGGCCTGCTCTGGTTCCCCGAAGGCATCACTCCATACGCCGACCACCGAGAGGTATGGCTACCTTTCCAGCCGGCTCCACCAGGCAGTCCACCTGCCCGCGCTACGTGAGTCTGTGCCGCGCGATTTCAGGCTGCGCGAATTCGCGTCGCGGTATGTGGCCGTTTTCCCGGCGTGGCTACCGGTTGGTTTCGTCGACTGACCTGCACCGCGGGTACACGCGAGTCCGGGCTCCGCGAGTTTGGGCAGCCGGACGTAGTCGCCTATCCAGCCCTGTCCCCAGGCGGTCCGTGAGTTGGCCGGCACCGGGCGGCTGCAGCGCAGAGACCGAGACCGCGAGACCGCGACCGCGAGACCGCGACCGCGAGACCGCGACCGCGAGACCGCGACCGCGAGACCGCGACCGCGAGACCGCGAGACCGCGACCGCGGCGCTGGGCTGGCGTAGTGCCGCGCCGGGCTGACTGCGACTGATGGCGCAGGTGGGCTGACCAGGACCGTGGCGCTGGGTTGGGCGTAGCGCCGGGCGGGCTGACCGCAGGGATGGGCTGGCCCGGGGTCGGGGTGGTGTTGGTAAAGGCCACCTATGACATCGGGATTGCGGTGTTCTCTGGGTGCCGGACTTTGCCTGGACCTCGTCTTGTTGCTGCGCTGTTCGTGAGGTGGGAGCTAATTGGCGGCACGCCAAATGGCTTTTCTGGGGTGCGGGCGGAATCCATCTGCGGTGGATCCGGCGGGCGGTTCGGGGTCGGTTCGGGCGGTTGCCGGGAATCTACTGCTCGGTAGGTTTGGAATAGCGGTGATTCGAAGGAGGGCCACTTGATTGCCGCGAACGGGATTAATGGGGCGTCTGGGGAAGTGGGTTCGTCGCGCGGTGCTCACGTCGGCTGTCGGACCGTGGACATTGCATTGGATGATCGCTGATCTTGGGGATTGGGCGGCGGTTGGGGATGGGTGCTGTGACCAGCGTTGCCGGGAGAGCGTTTGCCCGCGGGTGTGGGGAGTCGGCGGTCGGTGATCGGGTGGTAGGCGTGAGTGAACTGACGGGAATCCGACAGTGGAGTGCTGTCCCCCTGGGGTCGGGGTGTTCGCGGGTGGCGTCGGGTGTGGATCGTGGCGAAAAGGGACGCGCGTACTGCAATTGATTTCACCATCCGTACGGTCGGGCGGTTGGTGGTTGTGTTGATCATTTGTTGGGTCGCGCCGCAGGTGGTGCCGTATTTGATCACGCTATGTGAAACGTTGTTTGCCTGTGCGTCACCGCTTGGAAATAAGTCTCGGGTTGAATGAGTGACGCTGGTGAATAGCGAAACGGCTGTGCAAGTTGCGCGTGAGTGCTGCTGCGCAACTTGCATGTTTTGCGATCCACCGCCCTGCCGCTCCAGCGTTGTGGCTAAGCATTGATCGACCTGCTCGATTTCATTCATGCTTGTATTTGTGATCTCGGGCATCCCCCTTCCAGTCGATCATTGGAAGTGCAACTCTTCTAGCCAGCAGTGACGTCGGCAACACGGACGGTGGTGGTGAGGAATGCGTCCAGACGTTCTCGTCGGTCCTAGCGAGTGGCTGATCGAGCAGTTCGGCGACAAGATCGCCGACGAATTGTGGACCCGAGTGCCGGAAGCGTTGAGTACGGCGATCGACCGTGAGGTCCACGCTCATCCGGCCATGACCCAGACCATGGAACGTGTGCTGGCGAACCCGCGGTGGGGTTTGCCGTACGAGGAGCTGGTCCTCTTTCTAGGTGCTCTGCCCGGTGCCGAGATCATCAGCGTGCCGCGGTCGGTCTACCAGCTCGTTCTGATCAACGGGCATGTGATCGTGCCGTGGTGCTACGGGCAGTCGGCCCGGGTCTCGATGCGGGACGCCGAGGTGGGGCGGTCCTTCGGCCGGCTCGCGCGCGAGTTGCTGCGCCGGTTCGGGCCGCCGTGGCGCCGGTCGCCGGTCGAAGCCCCGCTACCGCTCGACTCCGTCGACGAGCGTGAAGTCGCGAAGATCTGCGGCGCCATCGCTCGGATCGTCCCGAAACCGGAGGTCGTCATCGCCGGGTTCGCTGGCGCCCCCAACCTGGGTCTGCTCCGGGCCTGCCTCGGCGAGATCAAGTCCACCGACAACGGCATGCTGAGCTGGAGTCACCTCGACGACCTTCCGCTACCGCCGCCGGTGATCCCTCGCCCGCGCCGTATGCAGTTCCCCTGACAACACGGGTCATCCGGATCGGCCTCGCACCCGGCAAGAGCGACAGAGCTGGGTGCGGGGTCGCTCTGGCATGCGCCGGGCGGTGAAGGTATGACTGGCGTGGGCAGGGCCAGGTGGGTCATGTGGCAGAGCCAGGTGGTTGGGTGGGCGAGTTGGACAGCTTGAGCCTGGTTGGCCGGTCAGGTGGGGGGAACTGGTTGGTCAGGGGGGTGGGGTTGTCGGGTGGGGCATCAAGTAGGCCGTGGAGAAGGGCTCCAGGCGGGAGCGCATGTCGGCGTACGCGGTGACCAGCAGTGGGGTCAAGAAGACTCCGGATACCAAGAGGTGGACGCCGTTCCACAGGGAAGCGGCCACTGAGCCGGCGGTGCCGCCGATGATCACGTCCAGGGCTATCGCGACGGTGCTCAGGCCGATCGTCGCGGCGACCATCAAGGCGAACACGGTGGCGACGCGGGCCACTGAGGTGCCCAGGTCGGCGTGGAACAGGCTGAACGCGCGACTGATGCCGGAGCCCCGTTCCAGCGTGACCAGGATCGGCAGGGCCATCAGGGCGGCGCCGACGTAGAAGACCGGTAGTACGCACATCAGGACGGCGATGCTGGTCAGCAGGTTGGCGACCAGTGTCCAGCCGATCACCGCAGGGGCCCGGCGCAGGCCGGCGGTGGCTGCGGCCCGAAGGCTCACCGGCTGGCCGGTCGCGGCCTGGATCACCAGGTGGACGTTGACCGCGGTGACGACTGCGGCGATCAGGGCCGCCACCAGGACCGCGCCCAGCAGGAGGGCGGTGGCACTGAGGTAGGCGATCAGTTCCGCGGGGCCGGCGTGGCCGTTCGCCAGTAGGTCCTGGAATTCGCGGTTCTCCGCGGTGGCGGCGACGTCCGCGGGGACGGTCAGGGCGAGCGACGGCACAGCCGCGATCGTGTGCAGGAGAAGGGCGGGTTTCCAGACCCTCCGGGCCAGGGTGAGGCTGCGCCGCCACCAGCCCGCATAGTCGGGGCTGACCAGCGGGTCAGCCGGTGTGGCGTAGAACGAAGGTGGAATCATCGGCGGCTGGCCGGGCCAGTAGTGCCCGTTCCCGTCTCGTTCCGCCCAACCCTGGTTCACGTGCGTCCCCAATTGCCATCGATGTGCAAGATCGGCGGGCGTAACCTTAGCGGTTCCTTAAGCCCGAGTGCAGGCCCGAAACAGGCCGATACGCAACCTCGCAGGATCGAAGCCAAGCCCTAAACTCCTGGGGATGGCCGAGCAGCGTGAGTCGCCCACCACGATCCGGGATCGGGCGGTGGCCGTCGCCGACTATCTGCTCGCCGTTCGGGCGCAGATGGACCGTCCGGCACGGACCGTGCCATCCGACGCGCATTGGCTGCGTGAGCTGCCCGAACATCCCGGCTGTCAGATCGGCCCGGCCGGTTACGACGCCTCCTGGTTGCGGGTCGGCCGTCCCGAGATGCCGGCTCCGGTCCCGGTTCCGGCCGCCTTGCGCCGCCGTCTGCGCGGCGAGGTGACGGCAACCGACGAGCCGGCGGCAACCGACGAGCCGGCGGCAACCGACGGACCGGCGGCAACCGACGGACCGGCGGCGACTGGCGAGCCGGCAGCGACAAGGGCCGGTGTGACAAGGGCCGGTGTGACGGCTGGTGGGGGCGAAGCCCGAGCCGATGAGGTCGCGGGTGACGAGTTCGAAGGCTGGCGGGACCGGACCTGGCGACCGTGGTCGGAGCTGACCGCTGCCACCGAGCAGACCCGTGAGCTGCACCGCAGGCTGTTCGACCGGATGCACCAGCTGGACATGACCGCCGCCACCACCGAGCTGGTCTGGGGGCACGGCGTCCTGGAGACCACGATCGACGGGACCCGGGTTCGATATCCGCTGGTAGCCACCCCGGTCATGATCGAGTACGACGCCGATCGCGCCTTGATCTCGGTCTCCCCGGCGGGCCCGTCCCGGCTCCAGGTCGAGGCTCTCGCCGGCTTGGACGATCGGCATCTGGCCCAGCTCACCAGCCTGGGCGGTCCGGGCGGCACGGTCGAGGTGGATCTCTGGAACGACGTCGACCGCCGTGACTTCTTCGAGCGAGCCCTCATCCGGCTGGGATTCGACCGGCGTGTGATCACCGGCGCTGAGGAGAACCCGAAGGCGGGGGCGTACATCAGGGATGTCGCCGTCCTGTTCGCCCGTCCGCGACAGCGCCAACTGCGCGGCTTCCTGGAGAACCTGCGCGACCGCCTGACCGCTGGTGATCTGACGGGTGTGGGCGCCCTGGCCGCGGTGGTGGCGCACGAACCGAGCCGGCTGCTGATGCCCGACGACCGCCCGGAGTCCTGGGAGCGGGTGGGTGAGCGCCTGCTCATGCCGTTGCCGACGAACGAGGCGCAGGAGTCGATCGCCCGCCGGTTGGCTCATAACCGGAACGTAGCGGTGCAGGGCCCGCCGGGTACCGGGAAGACGCACACGATCCGCAATCTGATCTGTCATCTGATGGCGAACGGCAAGCGGGTCCTGGTGGTGGCACAGAAGGAGGAGCCGCTGCGGGTGCTGCGCGACGGCCTGCCGGAGGAGGTGCGGGCGCTGTGCCTGGCGGTGCTCGGCCGGACCACCGATCAGTTGGTGCAGCTCCAGCTGGCGGCGCGTGAGCTGTCGGATCGGGCGGCGACGCTGGACCGGGAGGCCGAGGCGCGCCGGGTGAACCGGCTGACCCGCAATCTGGAGGAGTCGGAGCGGGAACTGGCGGCGGCGATGGCGGGGTTGCGGCTGATCGCGGAGAGCGAGGCCCAGACGTACCAGATCGGGGGTATCGCTCTGCTCCCTGCCGAAGTGGGCGCGTGGCTGCGGGACCGGGCGGCGGCGCACGGCGGTATCCCGGATCCGGTGTCGGGGCCGCCGCCGCTGACCATCGAGGAGTTCGCCATGCTGCTGAAGCTGGCGACCAGGTTGCCGCCGGGGGACCGGGCGGCGGCGATGCGGCCGTTGCCGGAGATCTCGGATCTGCCGGACGGCGCCACTGCCGCGGCGGCCCGGGAGCGGATCGCCACCACGGAGGCGCGCATCTCGCTGTTGGCTGATGAGGGCGTCGACATGGCGGCGGTACGGGGTGAGAACCGCGCCGGGATGACCGAGCTGCTGGCGGAGATCCGTGAGGCGGTGGCGTGGCTGCGCCGTCGGGAGGGCACGTGGACGGACCGGCTGGGCCGGCTGCTCGACGACCCGCACTGGCGTGCGCTCTGGAACGATCAGGTGGCCGCCACCCAGACCCTGTTCACCGAGCTGGCATCGTTGTCCCGGGAGCTGACCGGACATCGGGTGGCGATCGCCGAGCAGTTGCTGGCCGAGCCGAAACTGCTGCTCTCCCGCCTGGACGAGGTGCGCCTGCGGTTCGAGTCGGGCCGGCACCTGAACCGGCTGCTGCAGCCGGGACTGTTCCGGCTGGCCGACGAGGTCCGGGTGGACGACGAGCCGTTGCGCACCGTCGCCGACGTGGACGTCGTGGTCAAGGCGGTGCGCCGTGCGCAGGCCCGCCGCCGGCTGGGCGACGCCTGGACGGAGTGGGTGCGCCGGCTGTCGGTGCCGGAGCCGCCGGGTGGCTGGGGCGATCCGGAGATCTGGGCGGGCACCCTGCTGGCCGAGGCGAACCAGTCGCTGGACTTCGACCTGAACCGCTGGCCGCCGCTGGCCCGCCGGATCGCGGTGCTGATGCCGCAGCGTGAGCTGACGGTCGACGCGGCCACCCTGAGCGGGGTGGCGGAGTCGCTGGAGGCGGCGGCCGAGGTGTTCAGCCTGGAGCGGGCGCGGGCTCTGGAGCGGGCGGTGGCCGGCCGGGTGGCGCCGTGGCCGCATCTGACGCAGGCGTGGGCGGAGCTGGACGGCTGGGACGACGCGATCGGCGAGGTGCGCCGGCTGGTGCTGTTGCAGCCGGACGTGATGCGGTTCGACGCGGCTTTCCGGCGGCTGTCGGTGGCCGCGCCGGAGTGGGCTGCGCAGCTCGGCGATGGCGAGCTTCCAGTGGTCTCCGGTCAGGCGTGTCTGGAGGCGTGGGAGTGGCGGCGGGCGCAGACCTGGTTCGACGGGGTGGTCGGCGAGGTCGATCCGGCGGTACTGGCCCGGCGGGTGGAGCGGGCCCGGGACCGGATCAGGCGACTGACCAGCGAGCTCGTGGTGGCGTCGGCGTGGCTGGAGGTGTCCCGGGCGCTTGATGACCGGCGCCGGGCGGCGCTGGCCGACTGGACCACCGCGCTCCGCAAGATCGGCAAGGGGACCGGGCGGACCGCCGCGACGTGGCAGGCGCACGCGCAGAAGGCGATGGAGCAGGCGGTCACCGCGGTGCCGGTCTGGGTCATGTCGGTGGACCGGGCGATCGAGCAGTTCGCCGGGGGTGCCCGCTTCGACGTGGTGATCGTCGACGAGGCGTCGCAGGCGGACCTGTTCGCGTTGCCGGTGCTCTCGCTCGCGGAACGGGCCGTGGTGGTCGGCGACGATCAGCAGATCGGCCCGCAGCTCGGGTTCACCGGGTCGGTGCAGGGGCTGATCAAGAGGCATCTGACCGGGGTGCCGTCGGCGGAGCATTTCGACCCCGAGTCGTCCTTGTACGACCACGCGGTGCGCCGTTCCCCGGAGCGGATCCTGCTGACCGAGCATTTCCGCAGCGTGCCGCAGATCATCGAGTTCTCGTCGCGGCACTACTACGACGGCCGGATCCGTCCGTTGCGGGCGGATCGCCCGGCTCTGCCGCCGATCCAGACGGTGTTCTGTGCGGCGGGGGAGCGGCAGCCGCTGGCCGGGTTCGGTGACGTGAACATCGAGGAGGGCACCGCGCTGGTCGAGCGGGTCACGAAGATCGTGGCGGATCCCCGGTACGACGGCCGGACCTTGGGCGTGATCAGCCTGTTGAGCAGCAGTGGGCAGGCGGCGTGGCTGCTGGAGCAGCTGCGTGAGGCGATCGGTGAGGACGAGATCCAGGCGCGGCGGCTGCGGGTCGGGGACGCATACACGTTCCAGGGCGACGAGCGGGACGTGGTGCTGGTGTCGATGGTGGTGGCGGAGCGGGATCCGCGGATCGCGGCGTTCACCAAACGCGACTATCACCGGCGGATCAATGTGGCCGCCTCCCGGGCCCGCGACCAGTTGTGGATCTTCCATTCGGTACGGCCGAACGTTCTGCTCGACGACGATGCCCGGCGCCGTCTGCTGTCGTACGCCATCGATCTGCCGTTGGAGGCCGCCTCGGCCGACCCGACCGCGCACTGTGAGAGCGATTTCGAGCGGGACGTGATGAAGTCGCTGGTCGAGCGGGGCTATCGGCCGATTCCGCAGTTCCGGATCGGTGGTTACCGGATCGATTTCGTGCTGAATGCCCCGGACGGGCGCCGGCTGGCGATCGAGTGCGACACCGATTCCTATCAGGGGCCGGACCAGTGGGAGTCGGACATGCGGCGGCAGTCGGTGCTGGAGCGGGTCGGCAACTGCGTTTTCGTCCGGATCCGGGGCAGTCTGTTCGCCCGGGCACCGGAGGTGGCGCTGCGGCCGGTCTGGCAGCGGCTCGATGAGCTGGAGATCACTGCGGTCTGACGCTCACTCATTGTCAATCAGTGAATGCGCTGAGTGTATGCCGATGGCCGAATTTGAGAGCAGGAATGCGGAAGGTTCCACGACAAATACACGTAGTGACAGTCCGTCATGGATTAGGTGAAGGTATTTCGGCGTAAATGTAGGGGAACGAGGTCGTCCATTCGGTTGTTTCGCTACTCTGGATGGGCGATAATTCCCAGCTCCTGGCCTTGCCGGCGGATACGTCAAAACTTTGACGGCCACGTCCACTGTTACTGCGGCCCGGTGACGGGTCGTAATAGGTGAGGGGTCTTTGGTGGCAGGGGGAGCGACCATAAACAAGGGGGGAGGTGGTGGGCCATGACGGTGCCCGAAGAACGGGAGCGCTGGACTCCCGCGCCGCCGCATTCCCTTCCCGAGCCCCGGCAGCCGGTCGACGACCGGGCGGCCTGGTTCACCTACACCGCGGCCGGTGACCACATCGTCTGGTCCGCGGCCCTCTCCACGATGATCGGCCGTAACCCGGAGGAGAAGGGCAAGACTCGCCAGATCCTGTCCCGGCACGTGCACCGTGACGACCACGCCCGGGCACTCGGGGCCATCACCGAGGCCTGGACCGCCCAGCGGACCGTGCACACCACGATCCGGCTGATGCGCGCCGACGGCGGCTGGTTCGACGCCGACTGCTCGCTGGAACCGATGGCCGGTGCGGTCGGCGCGGTTCTCGGCATCCGCGGCACGGTCCGGGACGTCTCGGTCCGCGAGCGCGCCCGTCGCGAGTCGGTCCGGCTCACCCGGCGCGGTGAGACCGTGCAGGCGTCGCTGATCGAGCCGGATCCGGCGACCGGTCTGCTGACCCGGGCACGGTTCGCCGACGAGATCGACCGGGCGTTGCGCGGCGCGGGCGGCGCGCTTCTGGTGGTCCGGGTCCAGGCCGGCGAGGACACCGCGGGCGTACGGCCGGACCGTAACGCCGACCTCCTGCACCTGTCGGCCCGTCTGGTCGAGGAGAACGTCCGCCCCGAGCATCTGCTCGGCCGGGTCGGCCCGAACGAGATCGCGGTCCTGTTCGCGAACGTCAGCTGGCGCACGGCCCGGGAGCAGGCCCGGTCTCTGATCGCGGCTCTCGGTGCGGTGGCCGGCACCTGGTCCGGTCTGGTCCGCTTCGAGCGGGACGCCGAGGCCGGCAGCCACGGCCTGCTGATCGACGCCGAGCAGGCCTGGCGGCAGTCGCGGGAGGCGGGCCGCCCGATGACCCTGGTCGCGCATCCGGTCCAGGTCCGGGACCGGCAGGGGTCGTACCGCAGCCGGGTCGCCGACGCCCTCGGTACCGAGGGGTTCACCCTCTACTCGCAGCCGATCCTGGAGTTGCAGACCAACCGGGTGACCCGGCACGAACTGCTGCTCCGGGTGATCGACGAGACCGACGGCCCGCAGTCGCCGATCCAGTTGCTGGACACCGCCGAGCGTCTCGACGCGGTCTTCGACATCGACCTGTGGGTGGTGGACCGGGCGATGCGGCTCGCCGCCGAGCAGCCCGGCCTGAGCCTGCAGGTGAACCTCTCCGGCCGGTCGGTGGGGGACCCGCGGCTCACCGCCGAGGTGGAGAAGCTTCTCGAACGATACGAGGTGGATCCGGCACAGCTCACCTTCGAGATCACCGAGACCGCGCTGATCGGCAACCTGAGTGAGGCCCGCCGGTTCGCCGACCGGGTCCGGGACCTCGGCTGCGGTCTGGCGCTCGACGACTTCGGCTCCGGGTACGCCTCGTTCCGCTATCTGCGCCTGTTCCCGATCGACCTCGTCAAGATCGACGGGGAGTACGTCGTGGACCTCGTCGACAACCCGCAGGACCAGGTGCTGGTGCGCGCGCTGGTGCAGGTCTGCCAGGCGTACGGGATCCACACGGTCGCCGAGTTCGTGCAGGACGAGGCCACTCTGCGGATGTTGCGTGAGCTGGGCGTCGACTACGTCCAGGGCTACCTCATCGGCCGTCCGGAGCCGGTTGTCCCAGGTCGGTTGCGGTGGTCCTGAGACGGGTAACGTGCAGTCATGGAGCACTTCACGATTGCCACCGTCGCTGAGCAGAGCACCGATTTCCGTCAGGTGCTCTGGACCGGAAAGCACACCCAACTCGTGATCATGACCGTCCCGCCCGGTGGCGAGATCGGTGAAGAGGTGCACGAGGTGGACCAGATCCTGACCTTCGTGAGCGGTGTCGGCAAGGCTGTCATCTCCGGCGAGACCCGCAAGGTCGCGCAGGGCGATCTGGTGGTCGTGCCGGCCGGCCGGAAACACAACTTCCTGAACGAGGGCCCGAACCCGTTGGTCCTCTACACGGTTTACGGCCCGCCGGAGCACGCCGACGGCGCGGTGCACAAGACCAAGGAAGAAGCGGACGCTCTCGAAGAGGCCGGCAAGGACGAGCCGCCTGCGAATTGATAATCACTTAGGCACACGACGCCGGAACCGGCCGAGGCCCCCAGCCAGCCGGTTCCGGCGCCGTGTCAGGGGTTAAAGTCCCCGGACAGCGTACCCGCCTAGGTTCACGTAAGTCGATCGATTCGAACACCTATCCGGAACCTCGGCGTGGATCACGGCCGACCGGACATCACCGTATCCGCTGATCGCCACTAACCTGCCACCATGGACGAGCCCAGCCGGTTGACCGACGAGCCCCGCTGGTTGACCGAGGAACAGCAGAACGCCTGGCGGCAGATCGTCGAACTGCTCGTCCGGGTCCCGGCCGCGATCGAGACGCAGCTCCAGCGCGACTCCGGGCTGACCCACATGGGCTACCTGGTCCTGATGACTCTCTCCGAACGCCCGGACCGCCGCCTGCCGATGAGCAGGCTCGCCCGGCATGCCAGCGCGTCGCTCTCCCGGCTCTCCCATGTGGTGGCCCGGCTGGAGCAGAAGGGCTGGGTGCGGCGGGAACGAGACGCCGCCGACGGCCGGGTCCAGATCGCCGTGCTCACCGACGAGGGGTGGGCGAAGGTGGTCGAGACGGCACCGGGGCATGCCGAGGCGATCCAGCGGTTGATCTTCGACCGGCTGACCGCCGCCCAGGCCAGGCAGCTCGCGAAGGTGGCCGAAGCGCTGCTGGAGAGCCTGGTGGAGGGGCGTTCCGGCCCGTCGTCATCGCGAGGGTGAGAGGGTTGTCCCTCTCGGCCCGGTAGAACGTGAAAGGTGCGTGGAAGAGATGAGCCAGCTGGTACGGGGCGTGATCGCCCGAGGTAAGGGCAAGCCGGTCGAGGTCGCCACCATCGTGGTGCCCGATCCGGGACCCGGTGAAGCAGTGGTCAAAGTCCAGGCGTGCGGGGTGTGTCACACCGACCTGCACTACCGCGAGGGCGGGATCAACGACGACTTCCCGTTCCTGCTCGGCCACGAGGCGGCCGGTGTCGTCGAGTCGATCGGCGAGGGTGTCACCGACGTCGCGGTCGGCGACTTCGTGGTGCTGAACTGGCGTGCCGTCTGCGGTAACTGCCGGGCTTGCAACAAGGGCAAGCCGTGGTACTGCTTCAACACCCACAACGCCACCCAGAAGATGACTCTGGAGGACGGCACCGAGCTGTCCCCGGCGCTGGGTGTCGGCGCGTTCGTGGAGAAGACGCTGGTGCACGCCGGCCAGTGCACGAAGGTCGACCCGGAGGCCCGCGCGGCCGCGGTGGGTCTGCTCGGCTGTGGCGTGATGGCCGGCATCGGCGCGGCGATCAACACCGGTGGGGTGGGCCGGGGCGACTCGGTCGCGGTCATCGGTTGCGGCGGCGTCGGTGACGGCGCGGTGGCCGGGGCGGCTCTGGCCGGGGCCACCACGATCATCGCGATCGACACCGACGACCGGAAACTCGAATGGGCCCGCGGGTTCGGGGCCACCCACACCATCAACGCGCGTGAGCACGACGTGGTGGAGCGGGTCCGGGAGCTGACCGGTGGTTTCGGCGCCGACGTGGTGGTCGAGGCGGTCGGCCGTCCGGAGACGTACAAGCAGGCGTTCTACGCCCGTGACCTGGCCGGGACCGTGGTCCTGGTCGGGGTGCCGACCCCGGACATGACGATCGAGCTGCCGCTGCTCGACGTCTTCGGCCGCGGTGGCGCGCTGAAGTCCAGCTGGTACGGCGACTGCCTGCCGAGCCGGGACTTCCCGATGTTGACCGAGCTCTACAAGCAGGGCCGGCTCGATCTGGACGCGTTCGTCACCGAGGAGATCGCGCTGGACGAGGTCGAGCAGGCGTTCAACAAGATGCACACCGGGGACGTACTCCGCTCGGTGGTGATCTTCTAGGTCTTCTGGGTCTCCTTCTGGAAGACGCGTGCGTAGGCCGGGGCGGGCGAGTCGGCCAGCAGGTCCAGGCTCAGGGCGGCGGTCCAGCTGAACGCCGGTGAGCCGAGCCCGCTGCCATCGTGCGGATGGAAGTACTCGTAGTGGCCGTTGCTGTGCACCAGGCACAGCAACGCCCGCCGCAACTCGTCCGCCTCGGCCCGCCGCCCGTGCACCAGCAGTCCCCGGCGCAGCAGCCAGTTCACGTTGATCCAGATCGGGCCGCGCCAGTAACGGCGCTCGTCGAAGGCCGGTCCGGTCCGGTCGTAACCGGGCGCCGGCAGCCCGAACCGGGACGACGTCGCCGCCGCCACGAGCGCGTCGACGAACGGGCGGTCCAGGTCGGGCAGCGCCAGCGGCAGCAGACCACTCACGCTGTGTGCGGGGCTGAGCCGGCCGGATCGTACGTCCCGGGCATGAAAGAAACCGGTCCGCGGATCCCAGAGCCGATGGGTGATCGCGGCGGTGATGCCCTGGGCCCGCTCCCGGTGCCGATGGGCGGCCGGGTCGCCGAGCACCCCGGCGATCTGGGCGAGAGCCAGCTCAGCGGTGGCCAGGATGGTGTTGAAACCGGGGCACTCCACCACGAAGCCATGCCGCAGGGCGAGGTCGTTGTCCGAGTAGCCGCCGTCCCGATAACTCTCGACCAGGCCCAGATATCGCGCGTGGTCGCTGTCGGTGGGCCGGTGCGTGGCGTCCGACACATCAAGATCCCGGCGATGGTACGTGTCCAGAAGGCGCATGTCGGCCGGCACGGCAGCCAGCGCGTCGTCCCAGGACGGGCTGTTGTCCAGACCTGACTCCCAGGGATGCACGATCGAAGCCAGTCCACTGCCGCCCGCGTCCCGGCGGTCGCCGAGGAACTCCTGCTGCGCCACCAGTCTCGGGTAGAGCCAGCCCAACTCGGTGCGGGCCTGCTGGGCGGCGTCGGCGCCGTGCGCGGCCGCGTGCCGGTAGACCTCCCAGGCGGCGAGCGCGTGCATCGGCGGCTGCACCAGACCGGTGCTGCCCCGGGCCGCCCGGCCGGAGTAGGCGGGCACCCGCCAGAACCGCGGCCCCGGGAAGTAGGCGTCCTCCGGGATGTCCGGGTCGAAGACGATGTGCGGCACCCGGCCGTCCGGCCACTGCGCCTCGAACAGACTCCGCAGGCCCCGCCAGGCCCGCGCCGGGTTCACGTAGGCCAGCCCGATCGCGGCGAACGCGGTGTCCCAGCTCCACTGGTGCGGGTACAGCGTCCGGGACGGCACCGTGTAGCGGCCGGTCCAGTTCTGGTCGAGCACACCGGCGGCGGATCGCCAGAGCTCGGCGCTCAGCTCCTGGAACTGGTCGGGAGGCATTTCCACTGGCTCACCCATCGGTTCTGACCATCGGTCTTACCTATCGGTTCTCCCATCGGCGGCCGGGGGCCGGGCCGGAGGACAACGAACGAATTCTCGCGGTGCTCATTCTCACGCCGCGGACCGGGGGTGTCCGGTTTCCCGGTGGCCCGAAAGTGTCATACCCCGGTGGTTCGATGTCCACATGCGCCGCTCGATGAAGTCCCTGCACCGCATCTCTCTGCGCCGCCGTCGCGCGGTGGCTCTGGCTCGTGCCGGCCGGGCTTTCGCGTCGGCCCTCGCCATCCATCCACATGAGACGAAAGTTGCTGTCAGAGCAACCTGTGCCTGATCGTGGGTGTTCCTTTGTGTCGGTGGCTGGGGGTAGTGTTCTGGCTCCGACGCGTATCCATCGACAAGAAAGCGTTGGTCCGATGACCTTGCGCATCCTCGTGGTGGGCGCCGGCATCGCCGGCTTGGCTGCGGCTCGGGGCCTCCGTGTCGCCGGTTTCCGACCGGACGTCGTCGAGGCTCTGCCCGCCTCCGTCATTCCCGGAGCCGGGATCCATCTTCCCGGCAACGCCTCCCGGGCGCTGCGACTGCTCGGCCTGGACGTGCCGCTGCGCCCACTGGGCGATCTGATCTTCCGCCAGGTCTTCCTGGACACCCGTGGCCGCCAGCTCTTCGAGATGGACGCGGCGGCGCTGTGGTCCGGTGTCGGCGAGTCCCGCGTGCTGTCCCGGGCCGACCTGCAGCAGGTCCTGCTCACCGGAGTCGGCGGCGAGGTGCGCTTCGAGACCGAGGTGCGCGACGTGCAGATCATCGACGGCGCCGCCAAGGTCGAGTTCTCCACCGGCGGCATCGCGGAGTATGACCTGGTCGTCGCCGCCGACGGCCGCCGCTCCACGATCCGGGACAAGGTCGGCCTCGGTGGCCCGGCCACCCCGACCGGCCAGATCGTCTACCGCTCGGTGGTCAGTGGCGGCCCGCCGCTCACCGACTGGACGGCGCTGCTCGGCCGCCGGTCGTCGTTCACGGCCATGCCGATGGGTGGCCGCCGGATCTACTGCTACGCCGACGAGACCGCGCCGGACAGTCCCAGCCCCGACGATCCGGTCGAGCGGATGCGCGAGCTGTTCGGCGCCTTCGGCGGCCCGGTGCCGGCCATTCTGGACAAGATCGAGAAGGTGCAGGTGGCGCGGACCGACGAGGTCGTGCTGCCGACCTGGTCGAACGGCCCGGTCGTGCTGGTCGGCGACGCCGCGCACGCCACCGCGCCGACCCTGGCGCAGGGTGCCGCGATGTCCTTCGAGGACGGTTATGTGCTCGGCCAGGAGCTGAAGCACGCCACCGACGGCATCCCGGCCGCTCTCCGGGCGTATGAGGATCGTCGTCGTCCGAGGTGTTCCGAGGTGCGTGAGCGGACCCGTGAGCGAGACCGCACCCGTGACGTCCCGCCCGCCCTGCGTGACCCCATGCTGCGCCGCCGCGGCGCCCAGATCTTCACCGATCATTATCGGGCTCTGGTGTCCGCCGTCTAACCGGACGGTGCGCTGAGGTGGCACTTGGTCACCCCGCGACGGTCGAAAGTCCGTGGGGGACTATTCTGCCACCCAGGTACGCCCGATCTTCGGGTAATGACGAAGGCCGGTCCTCGGGGTGACTCGGGGGACGAACTTCGGGGAAACCCCGAGAGGGACGAACGAGACAACGGAGGCAATTCGTGACGACCGTTGCGCCGTCGCCGATCGCAACCCGGCCCTACCCAGTGCGGCGGCAGGTCAAGGGTTCGGCGTTTGCTCGGATTCTGCGCACGACGGACGCGAAGCAGATCGGGATCATGTACATGATCACGGCCTTCGTGTTCTACGTGCTGGGTGGCCTGATGGCGCTGCTGATGCGCGCCGAACTGGCCCGGCCCGGCATGCAGTTGCTGTCGCCTGAGCAGTACAACCAGCTGTTCACCATGCACGGCACGATCATGCTGCTGTTCTTCGCGACACCCATCGTGTTCGCGTTCGGCAACTACGTCGTGCCGATCCAGATCGGCGCGCCCGACGTGGCGTTCCCGCGGCTGAACGCTTTCGCCTACTGGCTCTACCTGTTCGGTGGCCTGATCACCATCGGCGGGTTCCTGACCCCCGGTGGCGCCGCCGACTTCGGCTGGTTCGCGTACACCCCGCTCAGCAACAGCCTGCACTCGCCGGGTGTCGGCGGGAACATGTGGGTCGTCGGCCTGGCCATCTCCGGTCTGGGCACGATCCTCGGCTCGGTCAACCTGATCACCACGATCCTGACCCTGCGGGCCCCGGGCATGACCATGTTCCGGATGCCGATCATGTGCTGGAACATGCTGGTCACCGCACTGCTCGCGGTGATGGTGTTCCCGTTCCTGGCGGCCGCGCTCTTCGCGCTCGCCGCCGACCGCGTCCTCGGTGCGCACGTCTTCGACGTGGAGACCGGCGGGCCGATGCTCTGGCAGCACCTCTTCTGGTTCTTCGGCCACCCTGAGGTCTACATCATCGCGCTGCCGTTCTTCGGCATCATCACCGAGGTCATCCCGGTCTTCAGCCGCAAACCGGTCTTCGGTTACAAGGGCCTGGTCGCCGCGACGCTGCTGATCGGCGCGCTGTCGATGTCGGTGTGGGCCCACCACATGTTCGCCACCGGTCAGGTGCTGCTGCCGTTCTTCAGCTTCCTGAGCTTCCTGATCGCGGTTCCGACCGGCATGAAGTTCTTCGTGTGGATCGGCACCATGTGGCGCGGCCAGATCAGTTTCGAGTCGCCGATGCTCTTCGCGGTCGGCTTCCTGGTGACGTTCCTGTTCGGTGGTCTCTCCGGCGTGCTGCTCGCGGCCCCGCCGATCGACTTCCACGTCTCCGACTCGTACTTCGTGATCGCGCACTTCCACTACGTGCTCTTCGGCACGATCGTGTTCGCGGTGTTCTCCGGCATCTACTTCTGGTTCCCGAAGATGTTCGGCCGGATGCTCGACGAGAAGCTCGCGAAGGTGCACTTCTGGCTCACGATGATCGGCTTCCACGGCACCTTCCTGGTTCAGCACTGGCTGGGCACCAAGGGCATGCCGCGGCGGTACGCCGACTACCTGCCGGCGGACGGGTTCGCCTTCCTGAACACGTTCTCCACCATCGGCTCGTTCGTTCTCGGCCTGTCGACCCTGCCGTTCCTCTACAACGTGTGGAAGTCGTACAAGGTCGGCCGGGTCGTCGACGTCGACGACCCGTGGGGCCACGGCAACTCCCTCGAGTGGGCCACCAGCAGCCCGCCGCCGTTGCGTAACTTCGACCGCATGCCGCGGATCCGCTCCGAGCGGCCCGCCTTCGACCTGAAGTTCCCGGAGCTGGCCGCCGGGCACTCGCTCGCCGGACCGCCGGAGGGTGGCGCCCGGCCGCTCACCGCCGAGTCCGACGGTGGTGCCAGCTACCAGGAAGACGTCAGCGACAACAAGCACTGATCAGTTCCTCTGCACCGCACGGCCCGCGCTCATCACGAGCGCGGGCCGTTTGCGTTCCTGCTCACAGCGGCCGTTTTCCCGTTGGATTTTCGTCGTACCCGCACGGCACTATGAGCAGCGGAGGTCAGGATCCGAAATGCTGCTCACGCCTTACCGTGAAACACTCGCGCTGCCGAAGATCAGGTCACTGCTCATCGTGGCGACGCTCGCCCGTGTGCCGATCGCGGCGGCCACCGTGGTGCTCACCCTGCACGTCGTCGATGGGCTGGGCCTGACGTACGGCGCGGCCGGCCTGGTGGGAGCGGCCGCCACCCTCGGCGGCTCGTTCGGCGCGCCGGTGATGGGCCGGCTCGTCGACCGGTGGGGCCTGCGGCCGGTGCTGGTCCTGACCACGGTCGCCGAGGTGATCTACTGGCTGGTGGCGCAAGCCCTGCCGTACTGGGTGCTCCTCCCCACCGCCGCCGTCGGCGGATTCCTGGCCCTGCCCGCCTTCTCGGTGGCCCGGCAGGCGATCGCCGCGCTCACCCCTGAGTCGCACCGGCTGCCGGCGTTCGCGCTCGACTCGGTGACCACCGAGATGTCGTTCATGGCCGGGCCCGCCCTCGGCGTCCTGATCGTCACCACCGGCGGCTCGCGCAGCGCCATGCTCACCCTCGCCGCCGGAATCCTCCTGGCCGGCATCGGCCTGTGGCTGCTCGACCCACCGGTCCGGGGCGCCGACGAGGCGCCCGTGACGAGCGGTGAGCGGGTGCCGCGCAGCAGTTGGCTCAAGCCCCGGTTCGTCGCGATCCTGGCCGTCACGATGGCCGCCACCCTGGTCCTGTCCGGCACCGACGTGGCCGTGGTCGCCGCGCTGCGCGCCTCCGGCGAGGTGGAGTGGGCCGGGCTGGTGCTGGCGCTGTGGGCGTTCTGCTCCCTGGTCGGCGGATTCCTCTACGGCACCATCCGCCGCGGCCTCCCGATCCTCGTCATCTTCACCCCGATGGCGCTGCTGACCATCCCGATCGGCCTCGGCGGTGACCACTGGTGGCTGCTGGCGCTGCTGCTGGCCCCGGCGGGCGCCCTCTGCGCTCCCACGATCACCGCCAGTTCCGACGCGATCAGCCGGATGATCCCCGCCGCCGCCCGTGGCGAGGCGATGGGCATGCACAACTCCGCGCTCACCGTCGGCGTGGCCTGTGGCGCCCCGCTGGCGGGCCTGGCAATCGATCATTGGGGTCCGGCGTGGGGTTTCGTCGCCGTGGGCTCCGTGGGCGTTCTGGTGGCTCTGCTGGTCCTTCCCGCCGAGATCCGCCGCCGCCGTGAGATTTCATCCGAACCACTGACCACCCCGACCGCCCCCACCGACCCGTCCGGCAGTAGCGCTGACTTCGCCGGCCCGCCCGTGACAGGTCCGTCTGAGGGCTGGGCTGATTCGGTCACGGTTTCCGTCGGCTCTTCCGCTGTCCCGGCCCAGCGTGCCGCGATCCCGCACGCTCAACCAGTGGGCCACGATGCAAGCCCGCGCGCGGAAGCGGTGGCCATGTCGCGTGTCGACCCCACACACTGATCGATCTGTCCGGCGTGGTGGGGTCGCGCCGAGACGACCCACAACGCCGCCCGAGCGGATCCACCACAACGCCGCCCGAGTGGGTCCACCATGACGCCGCCAGGCCGGGCACCACAGCGCCGCCAGGGTTGTTCGGCTATCCGGCTGTGAGAGTGGATCCGGTCAGGGACCAGGTGAGGATCGAGGGCCAGGGGCCGTAACCGGCGGCCATGTCCAGGTGGGCGGCGCCGGATAGGACCGTGGTGGGGATGCCCAGCGGTTCGCCGTAGAGGGTGGCGGCGCCGCCGGGGCAGTACGGGTCGTTGTCGGCGGCTACCAGGTGGGTCTCCGCGGCGGCTGCGGCGAACTGCTCGGCGGTGACCGTCGGCGGGGCGAACCCGTCGATCTCCGGGTGGCTCGCGGTGACCGAGGGGGAGGGCGGGGCTACCAGCAGCACCCGGTCGACCCGGGCCGGAACCGCGCCCCGGGCTGCCGCGTGCAACCAGAGCAGGCAGCTCAGGCTGTGGGCGATCACGGTTCGCTCCCCGGTGGGCAGGGCCGTCACGTGAGCGCGCAGTTCGGCGAGCCAGACGTCCAGGACGGGTTCGTCCGGGTCGGGCAACTGCGGGTGGACGACCTCGTGGCCGGCCGCGCGCAGTTCGGTGGCCAGCCAGTGCTGCCAGTGTCCGGTCGGTCGCCGGTTCTGCCAGCCGTGCAGCAGGAGGAAGCTCATGGTCAACAAGTCGATCATGTCCCCGTGCCCGGTTGCCATCGCCCGTCCTGCCTTCTTCACCGGGCCGGAAGGCTCCGCGTCACGAGTCGCGGGTGAACTCCTGGTACATCACGTGCAGGCCGACTCGGCCGTGGGACGGGTGGTGGAAGGAACGGGGGACGGTGCCGACGATCTGGAAGCCCTCGCGCTGGTAGAGGGCTACTGCTGCGGTGTTCGTCTCCACCACCGCGTTGAACTGCATACTGGCGAAACCCTTGTCGCGAGCCCAGGTCAGGGCGTACCGGCACAGGGCGGTGCCGACTCCGCGGCCGCGGGTGCCGGACGCCACCATGAAGCTGGCGGTGGAGACGTGGGCTCCGGCACCGGGGCGGTTCGCGGACATCTTGGCGGTGCCCGCGATCTCGCCGTCCAGGAGCGCGACGACGGTCTGGCCGGGCGGGCGTTCGAGCCACATGTCGCGGGCCGATTCCGAGGTCATGGCCGGGTCGTACGGCATGGTCTCGCCGGTTGTCACGACCTCGCTGAGGATGGGCCAGATCGCCGGCCAGTCGGTGTCGACGGCGAGCCGGATCCGGAGCGAGGGCGAGGGTGAAGGCGCGTGTGGGCGTGTTCCGAGGCCGGGCTCAGGCATCGACGACTGGCTCGCCGGTCACCTCGACGGAGGCTGCACGGAGTTGGTCCAGGGCGGCGTCGGTGGTGGCGCGGGCCACTCCGGCGGTCAGTTCAAGCAGCACGGTGGTGGTGAATCCGGCGGTCACGGCGTCGAGTGCGGTTGCTCGTACACAGTGATCTGTGGCGATGCCCACCACCTCGACCTCGGTGACCCCCTTGGCCCGCAGCCATCCGGCGAGGTTTTCGCCGTCCTGGCCGTGGCCTTCGAAACCGGAGTAGGCCGCCGCGTATTCGCCCTTGTGGAAGACCGCTTCGATCCGGTCGGTGACCAGTTCGGGGTGGAAGTCGGAGCCGGTCGACTCGGCGACGCAGTGCACCGGCCAGGAATCGACGAAGTCGGGGGTGTCGCTGAAGTGGGTGCCGGGGTCGATGTGCCAGTCCTTGGTGGCGACCACGTGGTCCCACCGGTCGCCGGCCTTGTCGAGCACCAGCGAGATGCCTTTGGCGACGGCAGCGCCGCCGGCCACCGCCAGGGAACCGCCTTCGCAGAAATCGTTCTGCACATCCACGATGATGAGCGCGCGTGACATCGGAACCCCCTATGCGGTGGGAACTATGACGACCGGGATGGCCGGGTCGCCCGCGGAGAGCTTCAGGCCTTCCCACGGGATCGAGATCAGGTTCTGCCGCAGGTGGTCGCGGGACTCCTGCAGGCTGGGTGACTCCTGCACCTCGCCGTCGGCGATCCAGGTGCGCTGGAGCATCCGGTCGTTGGGCTTGTGGTCGGGCACGCCCTGCGAGTAGACGATCTCCTCGGTGGCGGTGCCGGTGGGCTTGTGCCGACGGATCGCGGTCTTGCGGCCGCCGACGGTCGCCTTGTTCTCGGAGCGTTTGACGACCGGGCGCCCGTCGACCTCGACCAGCTTGTAGACCAGGCTGGCGGTGGGTGCTCCGGAGCCGGTGACCACGGCGGTGCCGGCGCCGTAGATGTCGACGGGCTCGGCGGCGAGGGTGGCGATCGAGTACTCGTCCATGTCGCCGGAGACGATGATCTTGGTTTCGGTGGCGCCGAGTGAGTCCAGCAGCTCCCGGGAGTGCCCGGCAAGCACGGACAGGTCACCGGAGTCGATCCGGACGGCTCGCAGGTCGGGCCCGGCGACCGCGATGGCGTTGCGGATGCCTTGACTGATGTCGTACGTGTCGACCAGCAGCGTGGTGCTCTTGCCGAGTGCCGCGACCTGGGACGTGAACGCGGCCGGCTCGTCGTCGTGCAGCAGCGTGAACGCGTGTGCCGAGGTGCCGGTGGTGGGGATCCCGTACGCCCGGCCGGCGGCCAGGTTCGAGGTCGACGCGAACCCGGCCAGGTAGGCGGCCCGGGCCGCGGCCACCGCCGCGTGCTCGTGGGTGCGCCGCGAACCCATCTCGATGATCGGGCGCCCGCGGGCCGCGGTGACCATCCGGGCCGCCGCGGCGGCGATCGCGCAGTCGTGGTTGAGCACCGACAGGATCACCGTCTCCAGCACCACGCACTCGGCGAACCCGCCGGAGACGGTCAGGATCGGTGACCCGGGGAAGAACAACTCGCCCTCGGAGTAGCCCTCGACGTCGCCGGTGAACCGGTAGCCGGCCAGCCATGTCGCGGTCGTCTCGTCGACGATCCCGGCCGACCGCAGGAAGTCGATGTCGCCCTCGTCGAAGCGGAAGTTCCGGATCAGCTCGATCAGCCGGCCGGTTCCGGCGACCACGCCGTAGCGCCGGCCGGTGGGCAATCGGCGGGCGAACACCTCGAAGACGCAGGCACGGTCCGCCGTGCCGTCCCGCAGCGCGGCGCTGATCATGGTCAGCTCGTACTGGTCGGTCATCAGAGCGGGCGTGATGGTGTCCACAAGAACACCCTACGACGCGACCGCCGACCAGCGGTTCGCAGCACCGGTTCACCGGTTCCGCGAATCCGGTGGCAACATGGGGGCATGGCGTTGCCTCAGGTTGCTCCCGTCGAGACGCCGGAGATCCAGGAAACACCGGCCGAGGATCGGCCGTGGGTGACCATCGTCTGGGACGACCCGGTCAACCTCATGTCGTACGTGACCTGGGTCTTCCAGAAGCTCTTCGGCTACAGCAAAGAAAAGGCCGAGAGGCTGATGATGGACGTGCACACGAAAGGGAAGGCGGTGGTCTCCATCGGTGCTCGCGAGCGCATGGAGATGGACGCCAATCAACTGCACGGATACGGTCTCTGGGCCACGGTCGACCGGGGTTGACCGTCGACCGGTCGACGGCCGGTCCCGACAATCGGGTGGGGAAAGAAGATGTTCCGACGCAGCGGTGGCCAGTGTGTCGCCACATTCGCGCACGATGAGGTGCGGGTTCTGCGGAAGGTGGCCGCCGAGGTGGTCGGGCTGCTGACCGACGGGATGGATCACACCGATCCGGTGGTGTCCCGCCTCTTCCCGGACATCTATCCCGATCGGCCCGACGACTCGCAGGAGTTCCGGCTCTACACCGAGGGCGATCTCAAGACCGGCAAGATCGACCAGGCCGGTGCGATCCTGGCGGCCCTTCCCGACGAGGGGGAGGGTGAGGTCCGGCTGGACGGCGAGGCCGCCGAGGCGTGGCTGCGGGCCATCAACGACGCCCGCCTGGCCATGGGCACCCGCCTGGAGATCGGGGCCGACACCGATCTGAGCGAGGAACTGGACAACGCGGTCGTCGACGATCCGGGGTCGAGCCGGGTGTTCCAGCTCTCGGTGTACGCGTATCTCGGCTACCTCCAGGAGTCGCTGCTCAGCGTGCTCCCCGAGATCGAGTAGCTGTGGGAACCGCCACGTGGTCGAGGGCGATTCTCGCGGTAATGTGAACGGCGTGCTGACCATCGACCGAGCGATCATCGACGCGATCGTCGCTCACGCCCGCCGGGACCACCCCGACGAGGCCTGTGGTGTCGTCGCCGGACCGATCGGCCAGGACGTGCCGGCTCGGCTCATCCCGATGGACAACGCCGCGCGTTCGATGACCTTCTACGAGTTCGACTCGATGGAGCACCTCCGGGTCTGGCGCGAGATGGACGACCGCGACGAGGAGCCGGTGGTCATCTACCACTCGCACACCGCGACCGAGGCCTATCCGTCCCGGACCGACGTCTCGTTCGCCGGTGAGCCCGGTGCGCACTATCTCCTCGTCTCGACCCGTGAGCCGGATTCCGAGGAGATTCGCTCGTTCCGTATCGTGGACGGTGTGGTGACCGAAGAAGAGGTCAACATCGTGGATGCGACGGTGAAGGCGTGATTTCCGCAGCTGTGCAGTCGTACATGTTCGGGCAGAGCCCGGCGTCGGTCTTCTATGAGTGTCGCTGCCGGTAAAGCGACCCGACCGACTTTTCCCGTACGACCTCTTTTGGAGTGAGACAGCCATGGCTATCGAAGTTCGCGTCCCCACCATCCTGCGCAACTACACCGGCGGCGCCAAGATCGTCGAGGGCGCCGGTGACACGCTCACCGCGCTGATCGACGACCTGGACGCCAAGCACAGTGGGCTGAAGGGCCGGCTGATCACGCCCGAGGGCGGCCTGCACCGGTTCGTGAACATCTACGTCAACGACGAGGACGTCCGCTTCCTCGGTGCCCTCGAGGCGAAGGTGAAGGACGGCGACTCGGTCACCATCCTCCCGGCCGTCGCGGGTGGCGCACTCGGTTTCGCTGCGGCAGCCGCTCTCGTCGGCGGCTGGTCCCGTCCGACCACCCCGGCCCCCGCCCCTAAAACGGTCTAAAGGCGGTTCTACTGATGGCTCGTTACGAGAGCCTGTTGGACGCGTGCGGGGGCACGCCGCTTGTCGGCCTGCCCCGGCTATCCCCGGCGGTGCCCGAAGGGGCGCCGCCGGTGCGGCTCTGGGCCAAGCTGGAGGACCGCAACCCGACCGGCAGCATCAAGGATCGGGCCGCGCTGTTCATGGTGCGCGCCGCAGAGGAGTCCGGGCACCTGCGCCCAGGTGACACCATTCTTGAGCCGACCAGCGGCAACACCGGCATCGCCCTGGCCATGGTGGCCAAGCTCCGGGGTTACCGGCTGGTCTGCGTGATGCCGGAGAACGTGTCGGCCGAGCGCACCCAGCTGCTCCGGATGTACGGCGCGGAGATCATCCCCTCGCCGGCCGCCGGTGGCTCGAACCAGGCGGTGGCGACCGCCAAGCAGATCGCCGCTGAGCACCCGGACTGGAAGATGCTGTTCCAGTACGGCAACCCCGCCAACGCCCGCGCGCACTACGAGACCACCGGCCCCGAGCTGCTGCACGACCTGCCCACGATCACGCACTTCGTGGCCGGGCTGGGCACCACCGGCACGCTGATGGGCACCGGGCGGTTCCTGCGGGAGAAGGTCGACGGCATCCAGATCATCGCCGCCGAGCCCCGGTACGGCGAGCTGGTCTACGGGCTGCGCAACATCGACGAGGGTTACGTTCCCGAGTTGTACGACGCCTCGGTGCTGACCCGGCGTTTCTCGGTCGGTACCCGGGACGCGGTTCTGCGTACCCGGCAATTGATCGAGGTCGAAGGAATTTTCGCGGGTTTCTCCACCGGGGCGGTGCTGCACGCCGCCCTCGCGGTGGCGCACGAGGCGGTCAAGTCCGGAACTCGGGCCGACGTCGCTTTCGTGGTGCCGGACGCCGGCTGGAAATACCTGTCGACCGGCGCTTACGGCGGCACTCTGAACGAGGCGGAAGAGGCCCTCGAAGGCCAGCTCTGGGCCTAGTGGGAGAACGCCACCCAGAGGTTCGCGGCCATCGGCGGGGCCGCGGCCAGTAGCAGCAGCCAGGGCAGGGCCCGTCGGTGGAGCGCGAGGAACGCGGCCACCACCGGGCCCACGCTCGCCATCGTCAGCCCGGCCAGGGCCGGCAGGTACCAGCCGGGGGCTCCGCCGAAGACCGCCACCACCGAGTAGAGACCGGCCGCCATCCCGCAGATGCCGAGGGCCGTGCCGTAGGCGGCGATGATCAAAATCTGGGCGTCACCGGGCGCCGGATCGTCCGGTGCCGGGAAGCGGAAGATCGCGGGTTTGTCCTCCACTGCGGGTTCCAGGAACACCGGCGCCGATGGCCGGGATTGCTCGACGACGGTCACATCGGCTCCAACCGTTGATCTTCGGACTATTCACCCTGAGCAACGCGGGTGGATCACCGGACGTGACGGTGCAAAGGTGATGAGCCAGGTCATCGGGGCTGTGATGTGCGTTGTCGATTTGACGACAAATCGATCAGTTGTTTACTTCAAGCGCTGGTCGCGGCGTACGCTTCGCTCCGTGATTGACTGGTCTGACAAGTCCGGCGCGGACCGGTCGGGTGGGGCGTGGGCGGCCCCGAAGGCAACCCAAAGCGTGATCCAGTGTGAGCCAGAGGGATCCGGATGCGACTAACCGTTCTCGGTTGTGCCGGCAGTTTCCCGGGCCCCGAGTCGGCGTGTTCGGCATACCTCATCGAGGCCGACGGATTCCGGCTCCTGATCGACTTCGGTTCCGGTGCGCTCTCCGCGCTGCAGCGGTACTCGGACATGCGTCGCGTCGACGCCATCCTCCTGTCGCATCTGCACTGCGACCACATGCTGGACGCGTGCACCTATGTCGTGGTGCGCCGGTACGACCCGGCCGGCCCGCTGCCGCCGGTGCCGGTCTACGCCCCGATGGGTGCGGCCGAGCGGATCGCCGCCGCCTACAGCACCGAGGGCGAGCCGGTCGACGACGTCTACACCTTCTACGGCCTGCAGCCGGGCACGTTCCCGATCGGCCCGCTGACGATCACTGTCGACCGGGTCAACCATCCGGTGGAGACGTACGGGGTCCGCATCGAACACAACGGCCGGGTGCTGGCCTACTCCTCGGACACCGCACCCTGTGAGGCGCTGCTGCGCCTGGCTGCCGGTGCCGACCTGTTCCTGTGTGAGGCCAGTTACCAGGACGGTCTGCCGAACCCGCCGGACCTGCACCTGACCGGCGGCGAAGCCGGTGAGGCGGCGACAAAAGCCGATGTGGGCAAACTCCTGCTGACCCATCTCGTCCCGGCGTGGGCGAGCGAGGCCTCTATTGTGGAAGCCGCCACCGCCGCCTATGCGGGGCCGGTCGAAGTCGTCCGTCCCGGTGCCAGATACGATCTCTGAGACCGGTACGGGGGCAGAATCGGCTCGCACCGCCGCGCCACGTGTCGTGACCTTGGAGTTGTTGCATGCGCATCGTTCGCCTGGCCAACTTCGTCACGGTTCACACCGGTGGCCTGCGGACGGCACTGCGTCAACTCGGCCGGGGTTATGAGGCCGCCGGCCACGAGGCCGTCCTCGTCATTCCCGGCCGTCGATACTCGGACAAGATGACCAAGCAGGGCCGGGTCATCACCCTGCCCAGCGCCCCACTGCCGCGCACCGGCGGCTACCGCGTGCTGGCCGGCCGCCGCGAGCTGATCAAACTGCTCGACGGGCTGGAGCCGGACCGGATCGAGGTCTCCGACCGCACCACCCTGCGCTGGACCGGCGACTGGGCCCGGCGCCGCGGGGTGCGCTCGATGATGGTCTCCCACGAGACCCTGGCCGGTCTGCTCGGCGTCTGGGGCATGCCGAAACGGGACGCGCTCGCCGACGCCTTCAACCGGCGTACCGCCGAGGCGTTCGACACGATCGTCTGCACCACCTCGTTCGCGGCCGAGGAGTTCCGCCGGATCGGGGCGCCCAACCTGGTCGAGGTGCCGCTCGGTGTCGACCTCAAACTCTTCCACCCCGGCAAGATGGACGTCGCGGTCCGTGCCCGCTATGCGCGTCCCGACGAGCTGCTGCTGGTCTACTGCTCCCGGCTGTCCGCCGCGAAACGGCCCGAGCTGGCCGTCGACACGGTCGCCGCGCTGCGCAACGGCAAGGTCCCGGCGGTGCTGGTGATGGCGGGCGACGGGACCAGGCGCACCGCCCTGGCGTACCGGGGCGCTCGTCTTCCGGTCCGGTTCGCCGGGCACATCTCCGAGCGCCCGGCCGTGGCAGCGCTGCTGGCCAGTGCCGACGTGGTGCTGTCGCCGGGCCCGGTGGAGACGTTCGGCCTGACCACGCTCGAAGCGATGGCCTGCGGCACACCCGTCGTGGTGAACGAGCAGAGCGCCCTGCCCGAGGTGGTCGGTGACGGCGGCGTCGCGGTGCAGGGGACGGCCGACGCGTTCGCCGCCGCGGTCAGCAAGCTGATGGAACGGCCCCGGGTGGAGCGCCGCGAGGCGGCCCGGACCCAGGCCGAGAAGTACGGGTGGCCCAAGTCGGTCGGGGGCTTCCTGCGCGCTCACGAGGCGGCACCGGCGCCCGCCACGTCACCGGCGTCGGCGCTGATCCGGCCCGCGGTGCCGTCCCCGACGTACCTGAACGGGGTCCCGGCGCCCCGCCGGATGAACAATCCGGGACGCGAAGCTGGGGTGGACGAAGCGGGTGCGGCCCGTTACGCATAGGGTTGGGGTCATGGCACGTCCCGACGGCCGCACGGCCGACCAGCTGCGCCCGGTGACTCTGACCCGGCACTGGAGCATTCATCCCGAGGGTTCGGTCCTGGTGGAGTTCGGCAACACCAGGGTGCTGTGCACCGCGAGCGTCACCGAGGGGGTTCCCCGCTGGCGCAAGGGCTCCGGCCTCGGCTGGGTCACCGCGGAGTATTCGATGCTGCCCCGCGCCACCAACACCCGCAGCGACCGGGAGAGCGTCAAGGGCAAGGTCGGGGGGCGGACCCAGGAGATCTCCCGCCTGATCGGCCGCAGCCTGCGCGCCTGTATCGACCTCAAGGCGCTCGGGGAGAACTCGATCGTCCTGGACTGCGACGTGCTGCAGGCCGACGGCGGCACCCGCACCGCTTCGATCACCGGGGCGTACGTGGCGTTGCACGACGCGGTCACCTGGCTGGCCGGGCGCAAGGCGCTGGCCGGCAAGGTCGACAAGGTGCTGCACACCTCGATCCAGGCGATCAGCGTCGGCATGTTCGACGGTGCGGCCCGCCTCGACCTGGACTACGAGGAGGACGTCGCCGCCGCCGTCGACATGAACGTGGTCTGCACCGCCGAGGGCGATTTCGTCGAGGTGCAGGGCACCGGCGAGAACGGCGTCTTCCGCCGCGCCGAACTCGACGCCATGCTCGACCTGGGTGTGCTCGGTTGCGCCGAACTGGCCGCGCTGCAGCAGAAGGCCCTGGCCGCGTGAGCGCCCGTCTTCTCCTGGCTACCGGCAACAAGAAGAAACTGGTCGAGCTGCAGCGGATCCTGGACGCCGCGCTCGGTGTGGCACAGATCGAACTGATCGGTCTCGGCGATTTCCCGGACTATCCGGACGTCCCCGAGACCGGGCTGACCTTCGGTGAGAACGCGCTGATCAAGGCCCGGGAAGGTGCCAACCGCACCGGGCTGGCCACGGTGGCCGACGACTCCGGCATCGCGGTGAACGCGCTGAACGGCATGCCCGGCGTCTTCAGCGCCCGCTGGTCCGGCAAGCACGGCGACGACCGGGCCAACCTCGACCTGGTGCTGGCGCAGATCTCCGACGTGACCGACGAGCAGCGCGGCGGGGCGTTCGTGTGTGCCGCCGCTCTGGTGCTGCCGAACGGGCGCGAGCACCTGGTGGAGGGCCGTCAGACCGGCCGGTTGCTGCGCAGCCGGCGCGGCGAGGGCGGTTTCGGTTACGACCCGATCTTCGTCGGGGACGGCCAGGACCGGACGAACGCCGAACTCAGCCCCGCCGAGAAGGACGCCATCAGTCACCGGGGCAAGGCGTTCCGCGAGCTGGCCAAGGTCATCGCCAAGGAACTGCCCCGCTAGAGACGTCGCGCGGCCAGTGCTTGCGAATCGAACCCGGACTCACCACGCCGAAAGGCACACGCTTGACCTTTCCCCTGGGGCAAGGGCCAGCATTCCTTGCACCGGCCGATGGGGCCGGGACGAGGAGGCGGCGTGCGGGAACTGTTGACGATCGGGGCGTTCGCGCGGGCGGCCCGGCTGTCGCCGAAGGCGCTGCGGCTCTACGACGAGCTGGGGCTGCTGCCGCCGGCGGCCGTCGACGGCGAGTCGGGCTATCGGTTCTACGGTCCGGATCAGCTGGAGAAGGCGCGGCTGATCGCCTGGCTGCGGCGGCTCGGGATGCCGCTGGCGTCGATCCGGCAGGTGTGCGACCTGCCCGCTGCGGAAGCGGCGGTGGCGATCGGCACCTACTGGGAGCGGGTGCTGGCGGAGACCGCTGATCGAGGCCGGCTGGCCGGTTTCCTCGTCGACCATTTGTCCGGAAGGGGAAGTGCGATGGGAAATCTCGGGATTCGGTACGCGGCGCGATCCGAGGCGGGGCCGGTGCGGGACAGCAACGAGGACATCGCGTACGCCGGGCCGCGGTTGATCGCGGTCGCCGACGGGATGCGGGGGCCGGGCGGGGATCGGGCGAGCGCGGTCGCCGTCGACGCGCTGAAGCCATTGGAGACGGTGCCGGCCGACGACCTGCTGGGAGCACTGGCCGAGGCGGTTCGGGATGCCCAGAAGGCAGTAGGGGACGGGGTTACCACCCTGACCGCGCTGTACTGGTCGGGGTCACGACTGGCCCTGGCGCACATCGGCGACACCAGGGCCTACCGGCTGCGCGACGGGGAGCTGAGCCTGATCACCGTCGACCACACCTACGTGCGGTCGCTAGTGGACCAGGGTCAGCTCACCGAGGATGAGGCAGCCGTACACCCGCAGCGGTCCTTGCTGGTCAAAGCCTTGACCGGCACCGGTGACACGACCCCCGACCTGTCGCTGCACGAGGCCGCGGCCGGGGATCGCTACCTGCTCTGCTCCGACGGCCTGACGGCGGCCGTGCCCGCGAACGACCTGCGGGAGGTGCTGTCCGGCCCGGGCGACCCTCGTCAGACCCTCGACGAGCTGATCACCCGGGCGTACGACGCCGGAGCTGAGGACAACGTCGCCGGTGTGATCGCCGACGTCGTCCACCTGGAGCCCGCAGACTCCCGCAAGGCCTAGTCCAGGGCTCCGACCTGGTTCTCGATCAGGATCCGCAGGTCCGGGCCGGCGATGACGGTCCGGACCTGTTCCAGCACCGGGGCCAGGAACCGGTCCGGTCCGGGCGCCCCGGCGAACGGCGTGACCACGTCCAGTGCCGCCCGCCCGGCCGGCGACGGGGTGAGCGGCGCTCGCAGCTGGATGCCGCGGACCGCCGACAGCAGTTCGACGGCGAGCAGGCTGGTCAGGTTGTCCAGGACGGTTCGCAGCTTCTTGGCCGCGGCCCAGCCCATCGACACGTGGTCCTCCTGCATGCCGCTGGTGGGCAGCGAGTCCACCGAGGCCGGTGAGGCGAGCCGCCGGTTCTCCGCGACGATTCCGGCCGCCGTGTACTGGGCGATCATCAGCCCCGAGTTGACCCCGGCGTCCGGGGACAGGAACGGTGGCAGGTCCCGGTTGCGGGTCACGTCCAGGAGCCGGTCGACGCGGCGTTCCGAGATGGCACCGACCTCGGCGGCGGCGATGGCCAGGAAGTCGGCGGCGAAACCGAGCGGCGCCCCGTGGAAGTTGCCGGTCGACTCGACCCGCCCGTCCGGCAGCACCACCGGGTTGTCGACCACCGACACCAGTTCGCGGGAACTCAGCAGCCGAGCGAAGTCGAGAGTGTCCCGGGCCGCGCCGGCCACCTGCGGGGCGCAGCGCATCGAATAGGCGTCCTGGACCGCGTGCGCCAGGTCGTCACGGTGCGAGTCCATGATGGCCGAGCCCTGCAGCAAGCGATGGATGTTCGCCGCCGACGCGGCCTGGCCGGGGTGCGGGCGGATCTCGTGCAGTTCGGGCATGAACGGCCGGTCGGTGCCGAGCATCGCCTCGATCGCCAGGGCCGCGGTCACGTCGGCCATGGTGAACAGGTGGGCGGCGTCGGCGATCGCCAGCAGCAGCATGCCGAGCATGCCGTCGGTGCCGTTGATCAGCGCCAGCCCTTCCTTGGCGGCCAGTTCCAGCGGCTGGAGCCCGGCGGTGCGCAGTGCCTCGGCCCCGGCGATCCGGGAACCGTCCTTGCCGAGCACCCAGCCCTCGCCCAGCAGCACGATCGCGCAGTGCGCGAGCGGGGCCAGGTCGCCGGACGCGCCGAGCGAGCCGTGCTCCGGCACCCACGGGGTGATGTCGTGGTTGAGCAGATCGACGAGGCCCTGGGCGAGCACCGGGCGGACCCCGGACCGGCCGAGTGCCAGCGACCGGACCCGCAGTAGCATCATCGCCCGGACCACCTCGCGCGGCATCGGCGCCCCGATGCCGGCGGCGTGCGAGCGGATCAGGGCGTGCTGCAGTTCGGCCCGGCGCTCCGGTGCGATGGACGTGCTGGCGAGCGCGCCGAACCCGGTGGAGACGCCGTAGACGGGACGGCCGGACGCTTCGATGCCGTCGACGATGGCGCGGCTGACGGCCATCGCCTCGACGGCGGCGGGGGAGATCTCGACCCGGGCGTCGGTGCGGGCCACGGCGAGCACGTCGGCGGGGGTGACCCCGGTGGACTGGACAGTGACGATCATCAAGGCACTCCGTCGTGCAGAACGGTTCGGATCAGGGGAACGCCCGGCCGGTAGGCCAGGTGCAGGTGCGAAGGGGCGTCGAGGATCATCAGGTCGGCGCGGGCACCGACCGCGATCCGGCCGACGTCGCCGCGGCGCAGGGCCTGCGCGCCACCGGCGGTCGCCGCCCACACGGCCTCGGCCGGGGTCATCCGCATCTCCCGGACGGCGAGGGCGATACAGAAGGACATCGACGAGGTGTACGACGAACCAGGGTTGCAGTCGGTGGCCAGCGCCACGGTCACGCCCGCGTCGAGCAGCCGGCGCGCGTCCGGATAGGGCGACCGGGTGGAGAACTCGGCCCCCGGCAGCAGTGTCGCCACCGTGGTGGTGTGCCCGCCGTCGGCGCACATGCAGTCGAACCCGGTCGAGGCGAGCGCTTCGACGTCGGCGTCGTCCAGGTGGGTGCAGTGGTCCACGCTTGCCGCGCCCATCTCGACGGCCAGCTGGACGCCCGGTCCGGGGCCGAGTTGGTTGCCGTGCACCCGCAGGCCGAGCCCGGCGTCCTTGCCGGCGGACAGGACGGTACGGGCCTGATCCTCGTCGAAGGCCCCGCGCTCACAGAACACGTCGATCCATTTGGCGTACGGGCGGGCTGCTGCCAGCATCGGCCCGCACACCAGGGACACGTACTTCCACGGGTCGTTCTGATATTCCGCCGGCACCACGTGGGCGCCGAGGAACGTGGTCTCGCTGGTCAGCTCGGCGGCGATCCGCAGGGACCGGGCCTCGTGCTCGACGTCCAGCCCGTACCCACTCTTGATCTCGATCGTGGTGGTGCCCTGCCGCCGCATCTCGGTGACCAGGCGGCCCGCCGCGCGCCGCAGCTCGTCGTCGCTGGCGTCGCGGGTGGCGCCGACCGTGGTGCGGATGCCGCCGCCGGTGTACGGCTCACCCGCCATCCGGGCCCCGAACTCGGCCGCCCGGTCCCCGGCGAACACCAGGTGCGCGTGGCTGTCGACGAATCCGGGCAGCACCGCGGCCCCGTCGGCGTCGATCCGCTCGTCGGCGGCCGGCGCGTCGGCCGCCGACCCGACCCAGGCGATCTTGCCGTCGGCGACGACCACTGCGGCGTCCTCGACGATGCCGAGCCGGCCCCGGCCGCTGCCGGAGTTGGTGACCAGCTCACCGATGTTCGTGATCACCAGGCTCATGCGAGCACCTTCGCCAGTTCGTGGGGCACGTCGACCAGGGTGTGCCGGCCGTCGGCGACGATCCGGCGGCCGCCGGAGATCACGTGCGTGACGTCGGCTCCGGTGGCCGCGAAGATCGCCTGGTCGGGGCGGGCGCCGATGGTTCGTACGCTCGACAGGGAGACCGCGACCAGGTCGGCCCGTGAGCCGGGCGCGATACCGCCCGCGTCGTCCCAGCCCAGGCTCCGGTGGTTGGCCGCGGCCGCGATCAGCGCGGCGGCCGGGAAGTGGCCGCGGCTCTCGCTGGCCAGCCGTTCGTTCATCTCCAGACCGCGGATCTCCTCGAACGGATCGATCACCGCGTGGCTGTCGCTGCCCAGGCTGATAGGTGTCCCAGCTACGGCTAGCCGTAGCGCAGGACCGAAACCGTCGGCCAGGTCGCGTTCGGTGGTGGGGCAGAAACACACGCCGGTACGACTGTCGCCGAGCAGTTTCACGTCACCGTCAGTGAGGTGGGTGGCGTGCACGGCGGTGGTCTCCGGCCCGAGGATGCCGTACCGGTCCAGCAACTCGGTGGGCGTGCACCCGTGCACCGCCCGGCACTGCTCGTTCTCGGCCCGCTGTTCGGACAGGTGCACGTGCAACGGCCCCCGCCCGGCGAGCACCGGCAGCTGATCGGCCGGGACCGCCCGTACCGAATGAATCGCCGCACCGACCTTGGCGTGCGGGCCTGCGGCGAGTCCCGCCACCCGCTGCGCCCAGGCCTCCGCGTCGCCGTCGCCGAACCGTTTCTGCACCCCTTCCAGCGGAGTCCCGTCCACCCCGGCGGTCAGATAGAGCGTGTCCAGCAGCGTGATCCGGATACCGGCTTCGTCGGCGGCCTGGATCAGGGCGGCCCCCATCGCGTTCGGGTCGGCATATCGGGTCCCGCCCGGAGCGTGGTGCAGATAGTGGAACTCGCCCACACAGGTCACCCCGGCGAGGGCCATCTCGGCGTAGACGGCCCGTGCCAGCGCCAGATAACGGTCCGGGTCGAGTGCCGCGGCGACTTCGTACATCTGCTGCCGCCACGTCCAGAAACTGCCCCGGCCGCTGTGGGTGCGCCCGCGCAGCACCCGGTGGAAGGCGTGCGAGTGTGCGTTCGCGAGACCGGGCAGCACCAGCCCCGGCAGTGACTCCCCGTCGGCCGGCGAGTCCGGGACCACCGCGGTGAAACGGCCGTTCTCGATCTCCAGCCGTACGTCGGTGGCCACCCCGTCGCCGATCCAGGCGTGCCGCGCGTGGAAGACGGTCTTCACGAGAGGTCCGTCAGTACGGTGGCCAGCGCTTTGATGCCGGCTTCGCAGTCGGCGTCGGAGGCGTGTTCGGCGGGGGAGTGCGAGACCCCGGTCGGGTTGCGGACGAACAGCATCGCGGTCGGCACATGCGCGGACAGCACCCCGGCGTCGTGTCCGGCTCCGGTCGGCAGGATCGGCGCGTCGCCGAGGACTTTGCTGAGGTGGGTGGCGAGCGGCCCGTCGAACGCGACCTCGGGCGTGACCGACTCGGGGGTCACCGCCACTGTCGTCCCGTCCCGGCCGGCCCGCTCGGTGGCCTTGCGCACCACCTCGTCGACCAGCCGGTCCAGGGTGCCGGAGTCGGCGGCGCGGGCGTCCAGCCAGCCGCGGACCAGCGACGGGATGGCGTTCGTGGCGTTCGGCTCGACCTGCACCCGGCCGACGGTGGCGTGCGCCCCGGTCAGCCGGGCCTCCTTGTTGGCGGCCAGCACGGTGAAGGCGAAGGTCAGCATCGGGTCGCGGCGGTCGGTCATCCGGGTGGTGCCGGCGTGGTCGCCGACTCCGGCGAAGTCCATCCGCCAGCGGCCGTGCGGCCAGATCGCGCTCGCCACTCCCACCGGGGTCTCCAGTGCGATGCCTTGCTCGATGTGCAGCTCGACGACCGCCTTGATGTTGGCCAATCGGGTGATCTGTCCAACGGGGGTGGCGCCTAGGGCCTCGCCGAACGAGATGCCGTCGCGGTCTTTCAACGCGGCCGCCCGAGACGGGTCCATGGCTCCGGTCAAAAGCCGCGAACCTAGGCACGGTACGCCGAATCGGCCGCCTTCCTCTTCGACAAATGCTGCAATTCCGATTTGTCGATCATTCGGCACTTCATCGATGGCGAGGAACGCGCTGACGATCCCCAACGGCCCGTCAAAACCCCCACCGTGTGGCACCGAGTCGAAATGCGACCCGGTCAGCACGGTTCCGGGCGCCCACGGCTCACCCCGCCACGCGAACAGGTTCCCGTTCCCGTCCTCGGTGACCGTCATGTCTCTGCTGGAAGCCTGCGCCCGAAACCAGTCACGCAGCGTCAACTCGGGTTCGGTCAGCGCGAACCGCAGATACCCACCACTGTCGGCCCGTCCGATCGGCGCGATCTCCGCCCAGAGCTCGGCAAAGGAACTCATCGCGACATCGGGATCTGCACGCCACCGGCCGCCTGCGACTCGTAACCCGCGTCGACGTGCCGCAGCACACCCATCGCCGGGTCGTTGGTCAGCACCCGCTCGATCTTCTGCCCGGCCAGTGCCGTCCCGTCGGCCACACACACCTGACCGGCGTGGATGCTCCGGCCGATACCGACCCCGCCACCGTGGTGAATCGACACCCAACTGGCGCCGGAAGCGGTGTTGACCAGCGCGTTCAGCAGCGGCCAGTCGGCGATCGCGTCGGAGCCGTCGAGCATCGACTCGGTCTCCCGGTAGGGCGACGCCACCGACCCGGAGTCCAGGTGATCCCGCCCGATCACCAGCGGCGCGGACACCTCGCCACGCGCGACCATGTCGTTGAACCGGACCCCGGCCTTGTCGCGTTCGCCGTACCCGAGCCAGCAGATCCGGGCCGGCAGCCCCTGGAAGGCGACCCGCTCGCCGGCCATCTTGATCCACCGGGCCAGCGGCTCGTTCTCCGGGAACAGGTCGAGCACCGCCTTGTCGGTGGCGGCGATGTCGGCCGGATCGCCGGAGAGCGCCGCCCACCGGAACGGGCCCTTGCCTTCGGCGAACAGCGGCCTGATGTACGCGGGAACGAACCCGGGGAAGTCGAAGGCCCGCTCGTACCCGGCGAGTTTCGCCTCACCGCGGATCGAGTTGCCGTAGTCGAACACCTCGGCGCCGGCGTCCATGAACCCGACCATGGCCTCGACCTGCCGGGTCATGCTGTTGCGGGACCGGTCGGTGAACTCCTCCGGCTTGGTCCGGGCGTACTCCGCGGCGTCGTTGAGGTCCACCCCGATCGGAATGTAGCTGAGCGGGTCGTGAGCGCTGGTCTGGTCGGTGACGATGTCGATCGCCACCCCGCGGCGCAGCAACTCGGGGAAGACCTCGGCGGCGTTGCCGACCACCCCGATGGAGATCGCGGTCCGGTCCGCCTTGGCCTGGAGCGCCCGCGCGACGGCCTGGTCCAGGTCGTCGGCGATCACGTCCAGGTACCGGGTGTCGACCCGGCGCTGCAGACGGGTCAGGTCGACGTCGACGATCAGGCAGACCCCGCCGTTCATCGTCACCGACAGTGGCTGCGCCCCGCCCATGCCGCCACAACCGCCGGTCAGCGTCAACGTTCCGGCCAGGTCCCCGCCGAACCGCTTCTCGGCCACCGCGGCGAACGTCTCATAGGTGCCCTGCAGGATGCCCTGGGTGCCGATGTAGATCCACGAACCGGCGGTCATCTGGCCGTACATGGTCAGGCCCAGCTGCTCCAGCCGTCGGAACTCCGGCCAGTTCGCCCAGTCGCCGACCAGGTTCGAGTTCGCGATCAGCACCCGCGGCGCCCACTCGTGCGTGCGCAGCACCCCGACCGGCTTACCGGACTGCACCAGCAGCGTCTCGTCACCCTTGAGCACGTCCAGCTCGCGGACGATCGCGTGGAACGACGGCCAGTCCCGGGCGGCCTTGCCGGTCCCGCCGTACACCACGAGATCCTGCGGCCTCTCGGCCACCTCCGGGTCCAGGTTGTTCATCAACATGCGCTTGGCGGCCTCTTGCGGCCAACCTTGAGCGGTGTACGCCGTGCCCCGCGGTGACCTGATCTCCGACATGTCTCCTCCTCCTACGCCAGGAATACGTTGCGCCGGGCGGCGGTCGCCTCGAACTCCTCGAGACGCCGCTGCACCGGCTCCGGGGCCGCGTCGCACATCGCCTGGAGCAGCACCATCGCCATCGTCATCGGGCCGGTGTGCAGGTCGAACACGAGCTGCGTGCCCACCGCGGCGGGCAGTGTCACGTCGGCGAACTCGGCCACCGGGCTGACCGCCGAATCGGTGATCACGACCACCGACATCCCGGCCGCCTTCGCCTCCCGGACGGCCTCCACCGACTCGCGCGGATAACGGGGGAGCACGATCGCCAGCATCGCACCGGCACCGTCCGCGCGGGCCTGATCGAGCCGGTCCAGCAGACTCGTCCCACCGCCGTCGAGCACCCGGACACCGGGGAACACTTTGGCGGCGAAATACCCGAAGTAGGCGGCCAGGGGTGCGGCCGCGCGCAACCCCAGCACCGGCAGCGGACGGCTTTCGATCAACAGCGAGGCAGCCCGCCGTACGCCGGAAAGCTCGTGAAGTTGCTCACCCACCCGCCGCAGGTGCTCGGTCTCGCCCTGCACCGCGCGCTGCATCGCGTTCTGTTCGGCCGGCTCGCCCGGCGCGTCCTCGGTGAGCGCCCGCAGTTCCCGCCGCAACGCCGGATAGCCCGCGTGCCCCAGCGCCATCGCGAACCGGGTCACCGACGGCTGACTGACCCCGGCCAGCTCGGCGACCTCGGCCGCGGACAGATAGGCCGCTTTGGCCGCGTGCTCGACCAGGGTCTGCGCGATCCGCCGCTGAGTAGGCGTGAGCCGTGCACCCTGAAAGAGGTCCAGCACCCGCCCGGCCGTCCTGACGATTCCGTCATTCACATCCGAAGCTTATGCATAAAATCTTTCAGAAAGCCAGGGATTCACCCATCGCCCGGCGCGGACGTCACCTGGTGCCCGACCTGCTCGGCGGGGGACCGGCATCCTCCGGAAAGGTGCGTCGAGCACCGTAAAGGCCAGATCGAGGGTCCGCGAGGCGGCGCGGACGCATTCGACCCTTTACAATCTTCACAACGCTTTGCCCTGGTGGGCAAAACGGGCGGAAGTGGCGAAATAGGCATACGCGCGGGTTTTAGGTACCCGTGCCCGAGAGGGCGTGAGGGTTCAAGTCCCTTCTTCCGCACCGATGAGATGAACGAACGGCCCGGCTCACGAGACGTGAGCCGGGCCGTTCGTTGAGCCGGGTGTCAGCAAGAGGACTTGGCCGACTGTTCGGCGGCGGCCAGGTCGACCAGGGGCTGGTCGGTGACCGGGCCGGTGGTGGTCGCCTCGGTGGCGGGGGCCGGCGGCGCGGTGGTGGTCGCCACCGCTGAGGCCGACGCGGACGCCTTCGCCTTGGTGGCGGGGGCCGACGTGGTCGCCTTGGCCGCCGGAGCGGTGGTGGTGGCGGTGGTCTTCTCGGTCACCGTGCCGGAGCCGCCGGTGATCCGGGTGGATGTCTTCTGGACCGAGCCGGGGGACATCTTGATGCCGGAGACGGTGGCGGAGTTGCCGTACACGTCGGTGATCTTCAGCTTGTAGGGGCCTGATCCGGCGCCCGCGTCGATGATCCAGTAGTTGAAGTCGGTGCGGTAGGCGGACTTGAAGCTGCCACCGCCGCTGGACACCTTCACCGAGGACAGCAGGTTGGCGTGGTTGTCGATGCGGGCCGCGAACCAGTACTGGGACGCGCCCTCCTTGATCCGCACCGAGATGGGCGCGGGTGTGGAGGGGTTGGTGACCAGCTTGTACTTGATCGGGATGATGCCGTCGATCTCGGCACCGATCTTCTTGTACGCGGTACGGCTCAGGTCCAGGTGACCGGCGGCGCACTCGGGGCACTTGTCGAAGACCTTGACGCGCACCTTGCCCTTGGGCCCGGTCACGTCGAGGTAGGCGCCACAGGCGGTGCCTTCGGCGTACTGGTCGGGTCCCAGCGCCACGTAGAGATCGTCAGCCGGGACTTCGAACGAGCAGTTGCCGGACGTACCGGCAAGGTCGTAGAAAGTCGCCTTGCCGGTTTTGAGGGTGGTGCTCGGGGGTGCGGCGCAGGCCGATCCGGTGTTCGTCAGGAGCATGGCGATGCCGAGGATGCCGGCGAAAGCGGCGGCACCGCCCGCGGCGAACCATCGGACGCTGATTTTCCTTCGATGAGCACTCACGACCAGGCATCCTGCTCGCCTTGACGGCCGATCGGCAACTCTCCTAAGACTCCCCTAAGGCGCCGTCACCCGCAGTGGTGAGGATGTCATGGGAGCGCGCACATGGAGGAACGGAACGGCGGCGGCGACGGCTACCGCGAGCCAGACCCGGGCATTGCCGATGATCAGTTCGTCGGAGAAACCGGCGGCGATCCAGAGCACCGGCAGGATCATGAGCGCGAGGACGAGGGCGGTCCAGAGGTGGTTGACCCTGCTCCGGTGGCTGACGGCCAGGAAGGCGGCGGGGACCAGCCAGATCTGGTGATGGGTCCAGGAGACCGGGGAGAGCACCAGACCGGCCGCTCCGACGACGACGGCCGCGGTGAGATGGTCACCGGCGCGGTGGGCGCGAGCGGCACGCCACAGGGCGAGCACCACGACGACGGCACCGGCCAGGGCGACGACCGGGGTACGGATGTGGTCGTCGATGTCCCACCTCAGGAGTACCCCGTTCAGGGACTGGTTGCCGCCGGTGCTGATGTTGCCGACCCGGTTGACGTTGAAGAGGGTGCTGAACCAGTAGCGGGCGGATTCGGTGGGCAGCACGAGCCAGGCGATCCCGGACGCGGCGGCGAACGACACCACCGAGGTGACGGCGGTGCGCCGCTGGCCGGAGAACCAGTAGTAGGGCACGAAGATCAGCGGGGTGAGTTTGATGGCCCCGGCGATGCCGGTGACGATGCCGCGGTACCGCTCGGGGACCACGTGCAGAGCGTCGAGCAGGACGATGAGCACGAGGAAGACGCTGATCTGCCCGTACCGCAGATTGCTGGAAACCGGTGCCGAGGCGATCAGCGCCAGGGCGGCGAGAGCGGCGCCGGTGGGTTTGACCAGGCGCGCGATCCCGGCGACGGCGGCGAGAGTACCGGCGGTCCACAGGGTGGCGACGACGGCGAACGGGACGAGCGGCAGCGGGGCGAAGATCAGCGCGGCGAACGGCGGGTAGGTGAAGGGCGCGCCGGTGCCGGGTGCGGCGTAACCGTAGAGGTCGCCGCCGGCGTGCAGGGTCTGCAGAGCGCCGAGGTAGACGCGCAGGTCGGCGAGGCTGGCTCCGGAGGCGAGATGGAGACCGCCCCAGATCTGGACCGCGGCGACGATCGCGGTGGCCGTCCAGAGGACGTGACCGATCCAGGGGCGTCTCTCGACTGCCGACAAGACGATGCCTCTCTCCAGGGCGGATGCCTTGGCGAGACTAGTCGAGGACCGCCACCGGGTCGTTCACCCGAACGTGGCCGATCTGACCGGCTGTCAGGTCGGGGATGAGGTTGACCGCGAAGAGGAGTCCCTTGCCGACGCGGCGGTGCCGGCCGAGGACGTGCAGCGGCTGCCGGCCGGTCTCGCCGGTCTCCTGATCGATGGTGGTGACGCGGCAGCGGTCGCATGGCTTGGCGACCCGGTAGGTGGTGTCGCCGATCCGCAGTCGCCGGCCGATCCAGTCGTCCTCGGCCCAGGCGGGCGCGCCGTCGAGCACCAGGTTGGGCCGGAAACGGTGGATCGGGACGGGGTCGTCACCGGTCTCGGCGAGCCAGTCGTTGACCGCGTCCAGGGAGGCGGTGCTGGCGAGCAGCACCGGGTACCCGTCGGCGAAACTGACCCGGTCGTCGGGCTCGGCGAAGCCGGTGACGGTGCGGGTGGTGGGGTCGGCCTGCCAGGTGAGCCGGGCGTCGCGGCCGAGGAAGGTGGAGATCCACTCGGTCTCGGCGATCCGTGCCGGGACGGGGGTCTTGCTCCGGAAGATCCGGACCTGGATCTTCGGGCCGTCGACCGGTTCGTCCTGGTCCAGGTCGGGCTGTCCGGCGGCGCTGAGACGAAGGCCACCGGCGCGGGGCTGGGTGGCGAGCTGGGTGAGCCGGGGCGTGTCCCGTTGAGTGATCCCGACGCCTTCGGCATCGACGATCATCCAGCGCCGGTCGTGGGCGAGGCCCCAGGGTTCGACGGTCGATTCGTCGTGGTCCAGGCGGTGACAACCCTTGACCGGGTACGTGTGAAGCCCCGTGATCCGCATGCCGACCAGCGTGCCATATCCGGGGTCGCGGCCGAGCACATGATCAACTACGCTCACGCCTCCATATTGATCAATTTGTCTCCAGGAGACTCCATATGACGCAGCAAGTGGCGGCTGTCGCGCCGAAGCAGACCGGTATCGCCTACCTGCTCTGGTTCTTCCTCGGTGGCCTCGGTATCCACCAGTTCTACCTGGGCAAGACCGGCCGGGGCGTGCTCTATCTGTTCACCCTGGGCATCCTCGGCATCGGCCTTCTGATCGACCTGTTCACCCTGCCGGCGCAGGTGCGCGAAGTGAACGCGCGCAACGGCGTCGTCACGGTCTGATCCGCACTCGGATTGCGCACGGCGGCCGCCTTGCGGGTTGGTTACCGCATGACGACCGCCGTGAGTCCGGGTTCCGTACGGCCCTGAGGGGTGGTTGACCTCCTCATCGGCCGGAGCGGGCCGGACATGTGGCTTTCCGCTGACTTTTCCGGTCCGCGGGATCCCCGGTCAGTCCAGGCCGAGGTCGCGGCGGAGTTTCGCGACGTGGCCGGTGGCCTTGACGTTGTAGAGGGCCCGCTCGATCAGCCCGTTCTCGTCGATGACGAATGTCGAGCGGATGACCCCGGTGACCGTTTTGCCGTACAGCTGCTTCTCGCCGAAGGCGCCGTAGGCGATCAGCACGCTCTTGTCCTCATCGCTGACCAGCGGGAACGTGATGGCGTCGTGCTCCCGGAACTTGGCGAGTTTGGCCGGCTTGTCGGGGGAGATGCCGACGACCTCGTAACCGGCCGACTTCAGTGAGGCGAGGTTGTCGCGGAAGTCACAGGCCTGGGTGGTGCAGCCGGGCGTCATGGCGGCCGGGTAGGCGTACAGCACGACCTTGCGCCCGCGCAGGTCCTTCAGGGCCAGGCTGTCCCCGGTGTCGGTGGTGAGAGTGAAGTCGGGCGCGGCGTCGCCGGCGCTGAGACGCACGTTGTCAGTCATGGGACCGACGATAGTGCGGATCATCCGGGAATCCGCTGGGCGCTCCACAGACGGCGGGCGGCAGTGAGGTCGCGGGGCCATTCCTCGCCGCGACGGCTGAAGGTGTGCTCGGTGATCCGGTAGTCGCCGACCAGGCGGTGGAATTCGTCGAGCACGTCCGACTCGCGGAACGGTTTGCAGGAGAAGATGTTGACGAAGACCTCACGCAGGTGCGGGTAGGTGTGGATGGCCGCGTGTGATTCGGCGAGGATGACGACCGCCGATTTCCCGGCCTTCTCCGGCGGGCCGGTCTCGGTGGCGACCAGCGGGCCGGCGATGACGGTCATGCCGATGCGGTCGACCAGGTCCCGCATGAAACGGGTGAGCGCGGCATCGTCGTCGAGGAGCCGGGTGTCGGCGAGGCCGGATAGCCGGAGGGTGAGTTCGTCACCGTAATGGTCCATGGTGGCCTCCCGGAGCTAATGGCGATGACCGTACGTTAGCAATAGCTCACGCTTCGTGGAGTGCCAATTATCGACTTCCATGGATTCCGTTTTCCGGGCTATTCCCGCCGGTGTTTTCAGGCACTCGAAATGGCTGCCGGGAACGGAAACCAGTGGGTTCTGCGCACCGGGTATCAGCCTCGGGACGTTCTTGAGTACGCTCCCCGCACCGACACGTCGAGAGTGGAGATCAGGACGATGAGCCAGCCTGTGGACGGCACCATCCCGACCAGTACGACGACGGTCTCCGGCGAGGTGGTGGAGAAGATCACCGTCGCGGCCGCGAAGACCGTGCCCGGCGTGGCCGAACTCGGTGGCGACGTGGCCCGCTTCTTCAACACCGTCCTCGACCGGGTCGGCCTGGACACCGCCGGCGACGGCAGCCGCGGCGTCTCCGCCAAGGTCGTGGGCAACGACGTCACGGTCACCGTGGTCGTGGTGCTGGAGGCCGGCCGGGTGGTCGCCGAGGTGACCGCCGAGGTCCAGGCGAAGGTGACCGAGGCCCTCCAGGGTTACGGCCTGAACGTCCTGGCCGTCAACGTCAACGTCGACGACATCGCCGGAGTCTGACCCCGCCGGAGTCCGACCTGGTTGGAGTCTGACCGCGCCGGAGGCCGGCGACGTCCGGTGTGGTCAGACCGCGGCGCGGAGCCGGAGGACACCGGTGAGAGCCAGACCGGCACCGGCGCCGATCGCGACCGCCACGGCCAGCCGGGCGAACCAGCCCGGACCCGCGGACGGGACGACGGCGGCGAAGAAGACGTCGGCGCTGCCGAAGCCGGCGAACGCGGCGAGGACAAAACCGGCGAGTGTCAGAAAGAACGGCGGGGGCCGGTACACGGCCGCGCAGGCGAGCAGCCCGGCCACGATCGGGACTCCGGCCCAGCCGCCACCGTCGAGGGCGCCTGCCACCACGTACCCCAACGTGGTTGAACCGGCGACGGCCGCGACCGGGCCGGCGGACCTCGGCCACCGCGTCGTCGCCAGCGTCACGGCGAGACCCAGCAGGACCGCGCCGGCCCACCACGCCCAGGCCAGCGGCGGCGGCTCGTAGTCGAGCGTGCCCTGGATGTCGAAGGTGCGCACCTGGTCACGCAGCGGCACGGCCCACTCGCGGAGCCGCTGCGGCCGGTCGCCGGTCCGGGGAGCCTCGTTCCACTGGGTGCGCTGATCGTGCCAGCGCACCGTGGTGTCGCCGGAGACGCGGCGCCAGGCCGGGGCCGAGGTGGGGTTCGCGGCCGGCGGGACGGCGGTTCCACCGCCGAGAGTCTGATTGACGTACGTGGCCGGCGAGTGCACGTTCTCCCACGTGCCGTCGGGGCGCACTTCGAGGTAGGGCTCGCCGGAGTAACCCAGGACCTCGATGGTCCGGCCGCTGGAATTGCTGAGTTCCAGGCGCGCGCCGCCCTCGACCACCCGGACGGTCAAGCCGGTCAGGGGACTGCTCAGCCCGGTGACGGCCACCCGGTAATGGCTGACCGAGGCGGTGTCGCCGGCGTGTGCGAACGCGGGCGTGGCCGGCGCGATCGTCGCGCCGGCCACGGCCAGGATCCAGAGGAGCAGACGGGTCACCCGGCCGCTTTCTCGATGGTCTGGGTGACGAGTTCGGTGCTGGGCACCGTGTCGTTCGGCCCGGTCAGCCGCTCGCCGTCGATCACGATCGTCGGGGTGCCGTTGTAGCCCCGCTCGGAGAACATCTCGGTCACCTTGGTCGCCCACGCCTTGTAGGTTCCCTCGTTCACGGCCTTGACGAAAGTCTCGCTGGTCAGGCCCACCGAGGCGGCTAGCTCGATCATCTTCGCGTCGGTGAGACCGGCGCTGTTCTCCGCGGGCTGGTTGGCGTAGAGGACGTCGTGGAACTCGGTGAACTTGCCCGCGTCGGCGGCCGCCGCGGCCGCACCGGCGGACCGGGTCGAATACTCGGTGCCGTTGGAGTACCCGTCCAGGATCGCGACCGGGTGCAGCCGCAACGTGATCTTGTCAGCTGTGGCGAGTTCCTTCAGCGTCGCCCCGGTGGCGGTCTCGAACTGCTCGCAGATCGGGCACATGAAGTCCTCGTAGACGTCCACGACGACCGCGCCGGTGCCGGTCGCGAACGCGGTGCCGTCGTCCACCGCCGCGGCCGGCGTGACCAGGGTGCCCTCGTCCGTCCCGGCCAGCCGGGACCAGCCGATCATCCCGGCGACGAACAGGACCAGCACCACGGCGACCGAGGTCCAGAGGGTGACGGTGCGGCGGCGCTCTACGGCCTTCTGGTCGGCGATGACCTGCCGGGCCTTCTTGTTGTCCTTGCTCATCGTTCCCCCATCAGCAGGCCGTCCAGAGAGAACCGGGTGCGGGGACGCCACACCAACAGTCCGGAGAGTGCCAGGAAAGCCAGGTCACGGGCGATGTCGAGGCCGTACGCGGTGCCGGTGCCGGCGGCCAGCTCACCACCGGAACTGAAACAGCCGCAGTCGATCCGCAGCCCACGAGCCCAAGCCGAGACGATGCCGGCGATGAAGACCGTCATCAGCACTGCGGAGATGATCGCGGTCAGCCGGGTCGACAGCCCGATCAGCAGAAGCAGCCCGACGGCGATCTCCAGGAACGGCTGGACCGCGCCAACCATCTTCGCGGTGTCGTACGACATCACCTGGTAAGCGTTGACAGCCCGCGCCGACTCCGCAAGGTCACCGACCTTGAGACTCCCGGCGACGAGCCAGACGGCCGCGAGGCCGAGCCGAGCCGCGGTACGCAGCCACGGCCATACGGTTTCCATGGTCACGCCCGGTTAGTCGACGGTCCCGGTCCTCCGGTTCCCCGCCATTGTCTCCGGGTGATCCTGGTCTCAGCAGTTAAGCGGCTAACTCGCCCGGGCCTGGGCGACGGCGGTGATGAGTTCGTCGCGGGCTCGGGCCACCCGGGAGCGGATCGTGCCGACCGGGACGGACTCGACCTCGGCCGCCTCCGCGTACGACAGGCCCAGCACCTGGGTCAGCAGGAACGCGGTCCGGCGCTCGTCGCTGAGCCGGCTGAGCAGGTCGGCGGTGGTGAGCCGGTGGGCCGGGTCGGGCACCGGCAGCTCGGTGGCGGCCTGGGCGGCGAGCCGGGCGTCGAGGCGGCGGCGGCGCACCACCGACCGCAGGTGGTCGGCGCAGGTGCGGCGGGCGATGCCGAGCAGCCAGGTGCGGACACTGGACCGGCCGGCGAACGTGTCGAGCGCCCGGAACGCCCGCAGGAACGTCTCCTGCGTCAGGTCGTCGGCCACCCCCGGGTCGACGATGGCGGCGGTGAACCGCCACACCTCGGCCTGAGTGGCGCGCACGAACGCGGCCTGCGCCGCCGGGTCACCGTCGCGGGCGGCCAGGGCCAGCGAGGTGGTCTCGTCGGTTTCCGCTTCACCAGCCGTCACAAGGCGTCATGGTACGCGCTCAGGAGTCTCCGGTAATCATCTGGAACCATGCAGGGATGCCAAGCATGACCGTGGACCGACGCCGGGCACTAGCCGTGCTGGTGGGACTACTGTTCGGGTTGTTCGGATCGCTGCTGGCCGCGGCCCCGGCCAGCGCGCACGCCGCCCTGGTGGCCAGTGACCCGGCCAACAACTCGGTCGTCCCGGACGCCCCCAACCGGGTCACGCTCTCGTTCAGCGAGTCGGTCCAGTTGATCTCCGGCAAGATCCAGGTGCTCGCCCCGGACGGTTCCCGCGCCGATCAAGGCGACCCGTCGGTCAGTGGCGCCGAGGTGACGGTCCCGCTGCGCACCGGCGGCGGCCGGGGGACGTACCTGATCAGCTACCGGGTCACCTCGGCCGACAGTCACCCGGTCGCTGGTGTGATCACCTATTCGGTCGGCGCGGCCTCCACTCCGCCGACCGCCGAGGGCATCTCCGAGGCCACCGTGGACCCGGTCGTCAAAGCGATGATCCCGATCGCCAAATACCTGGGGTACGCGGGACTGGTCCTGCTGGTCGGCCCGGTCCTGGTGCTGGCACTGCTGTGGCCGCACCGGCTGGACCGTCGTGGCCCCGGCCGGCTGGTCTGGACCGGCATCGGCCTGGTGGCCGGCAGCACCCTGCTCGGCCTGTGGCTGCAGGCGCCGTACACGCTCGGCACCGGCCTCTTCGACGTCGCGCCGAGTGACATCCGGGATGTGCTCGGCAGTACCTTCGGCGCGGTCATGCTGGTCCGCCTCGGCGTGATCGTGGCCGCCGCCTTCCTGCTCCGGCCGCTGCTGACCGGGACCGGTGGCAGTGACTCGAAACTCGACCTGGCGCTGCTCGGGGTGCTCGGCGTGGCGGCCCTCGCGACCTGGCCGTTGACCGGGCACCCGACCGCTTCGCCGGTGGCTGGAGTGTCAGTCGTGATCGACGCCCTGCACCTGGCGGCGGCAGCGGTCTGGGTGGGCGGTCTGGTGATGCTCTTCGGCTTCCTGCTGCCCCGGGCCAACGCGCGTGAACTCGGCGCGATCCTGCCGATCTGGTCACGCTGGGCGATGACCTCGGTCGGGGTGCTGATCTTCGCCGGGACCGTGCAGGCGCTGATCGAGGTGTCGACGTTCGACGGTCTGATCAACAGCACGTACGGGCGGATGATCCTGGCCAAGGTCGGGCTCGCGGCCGTCGTCATCGGGGTCGCCGCCTGGTCCCGCCAGCTGGTCAAGAAGCGGGCCGCCGCCCAGACTCCCGGCCCACTGCGCCGGGTGGTGCTGGCCGAGCTGGCGATCACCGCGGTCATCCTGGGGATCACGTCGCTCCTGGTGCAGGAGCCGCCGCCGCGCACCGCCCAGGTCGCCGAGACCGGCCCGGTCAGCACCAACGTCGAGGAGACCCTGACCGGCAAGAGCATGTCGCTCCAGGTCAGCGTCTTCCCGGCGACGGTCGGAAACAATTCGATCCATCTGTACGCCTACACACTGGACAGCAAGCCGCTGCCCGTCGTCGAGTGGAAGGCGACCGCCTCGCTGGCCGAGAAGGGCCTGGAGAACATCGAGGTCCCGCTGCTGAGGATCACCGACTTCCACGCGATCGGGGACGTCCAGCTGCCGTTCGCCGGGGAGTGGACGCTGAAGTTCACCGCCCGTACCAGCGAAATCGATCAGGAGACGCTGACCATGACCGCGAAGGTCGCCTGACTTTCCCCGGTCTCTTCGCTGGGCCTGCTGCGTATCTATCGGGGACCTCGTCCCTATTTGACCACTTTGGTGTTATTTGCCTCTGTATGGTCTGCGCAGTATGGCCCGTGAAGGGGGAAAGAACATGCGGGTGTTCCGCACGATCCTCGGCATGCTGCTACTGACCACCGGACTGCCCGCGCTGCTCACCGGCAGCGGCCTGTGGGTGGTCATGCAGCACCGCGACCCCGGAGGCGCCTTCACCGGCGAACTCCAAAGACTGACCGTGCCCGGGTACGCGGTGGTGGTCCCCGACATCGACCGGCTCCTGCGCGACGACGTCCCCTTCGCCCGGATCAACGGCACCCAGCTGCGGCTCTCCGCAGTCACCGCCGACGGCCAGGCCTTCCTCGGCATCGCCCCCAGCGAACAGGTGGCCCGATACCTGGCCGGAACCCCGTACAGCCGGGTCGACGCCGTCGACATCGGCACCGGGATCCTGCCCGTCACCACCGTCCGGCAAGGCGGCCGCGGCATCCCCGCCGGCGCCCCCGGCATGCAGGACATCTGGACCACCAAAGGCACCGGCCGACTCAGCGTCAGCCCCGGCGCACTCGGTGACCGCCCGTACAGTCTCGTCCTGATGCACCCGCGCGGCGCCCCCGTCGTCCGCCTGGCCGCCATCGCCGAAGTACGCCCCGGCTGGCTCAACACCGGCACCTGGGGCCTGCTCACCCTCGGCACCCTCCTGCTGATGGCCGGCATCGTCATCCTGACCTGGCCCGCCCGGCGCCGCGAAGTCGTCTACGTCGTCGAACCCAGCCAGGTCCCCGAACTCATGCACGCCATCGGCGCGCCCCTCCCGCTGCCCGGCCTCCACCATCCCGGTAACAAGCCCGGCCTTCCCGGCTACCCCGAATATTCCGGTCTCACTGGCTACCCCGGTGATTCCGGCCAACCCGGTGATTCCGGCAATCGCAGCGGAGGCGCCCACCGCCCCCGATCCCTTGCCGACAGCCGTCCCAGGCCGTTCCCCGCGCGGCCTTTGCCGGCCGTCGCGGACGGTCACCCGCGGAACTCGGCGGACGGACGCTCCCGGCCACCGGCCCTGCCCCAGTTCGACTGGCCCCCGCACCACCCGGTCGACGGTTCACCGGTGCGCACCACCGGCGCCGGCCACCCGGCGGGCACCCTCGTCGGTGCAAGCCTCGCTCCCACGCCATCCGCAGGTTTCCCCGGGCCATCCCCGCGCCCGGCCACGGCTTCACCCGAGGGCCCCGTTCCGGGCTCCACCTCAACCGCATCGGGCCTTCCCGGCGGTTCCTTCGTGGGCGGCCCGGCCGGATCACTCGCCGATGTGTCGTCCACCGGGATCTCCGCAGATTCCGTGTCTGGTCGGAGTGCTCCGCCCGGAGCACGTACCCCCGAGCCGGGCCGTCCGCTGAGCCTGATCGGCGACACGCCGGCGCTCTCCGGGCTATCGGCCGGCCCCACCCAGACCCGCCGCACCGATCATCGCCCGGCGAACAGCGACATGCCGGAGTTCCGCGCCACCGCGGTCGGCGCCTGGGTAGCGGCCACCGCCCCCGAACGCGCCCGCCAGACCGAAGCCCGAGCCGCCGCCCGCCTGGCCGAGGCAGCCCGCCGAAACGCCGGCAAATTCACCCCCACCCAGCCGGGCAACCGAAACACACCGGCGGCCGCGACCCCGATCGCCGCCCCCCGCCGTGCCAACAGCGGCCCCCACAAAGTCCCCGCCCCACCCACAACCACCCCGGATCAGAAAGTCGGCCCGGTAGCTGCCGACAAGGCCACCCCAGCGGTGCCGGCGACTCCCGCCCCGACGACCGAAGCTCCCAACGCCGCCCCGAGGCCCGGGCCCAGCAAGCCCAACGCCCCGAAGGCATCCAACGTCCGGAAGGCACCCAACGCCTCGAAGGCTGACCAGGTCGTCTCCCGGGTTGCCCTGCACACCGGCCCAGCCGCAACCGACTGGACGGCCACCGCGATCACCCGGCTCGGCCCCCCACGAAAGTCCCACCCGTCGCCGACCGCCACCGCGCCGACCGCAGTCAGCGCCTCCCCGGAGCGTGACGGTAAGGAGGCGACTCCCGCCACTTCTCCCGAGTCGACAGCCTCTACCACCAGAGCCGAACGCACCGCCCGGCCCGAACCCGCCGCTGCCACCCGAGCGGTATCCGATGCTCCCGTTGGTGGTGCGGGTTCGGCGTCGACTCCCGATACCAGTTCCGATGACCAGGACACGGCGGCCCTGCCGGTCTGGCCCCCGATCGGAGAGCCGGCCAGAGACGCGATTCCAGCGCAGGACAAGCGCCCATCGGCGGAGAAGCGTCCCACTGAGACCGAGACGACCGAGAAGGGTCCGGCCGAGCTCAGTCCCGCTGACACGGAGACTCGTCCTGCTGAGGTCATCGGAAATCCCCGAGCCGAAACCACCAGCGAAGGTCCCGTCTCCACCCACACTGCGGAGACGACGTCCCCCAATCCGAGAACGGGACGTGCGCTGACTCCCACGAAGGGTGCGACCACGCGGCCCGCCAGCGAACCGTCCACCACGAGTGCGACAGGCGGCCCGGTCACGTCCGTGCCGGCCCGCAGCGAGCCTGTTACTCCCACGGCAGCCGGCAAAGGTGCAACGTCTGTGCCGGTCGGCGACGAGGCGATTCCCGCACCGGTCGTTAGTGAGGCGCCGCCCGCACCGGTCGTCAATGCGGCTGCTGCCGCGACAAGCAACAGCGGGGCCGCCGCGGCAAAGACCCCGGACGCCGAGGTGACCGTGGCAGGAGCGGCAAGGGGCAAGACCGCGGCGTTGGAGGAACAGGCCAAAACAGATGCCGCAGGCGGGCTGACGAAGCGGCCCGGACCGAAGGGTGACGGCCGTTTGCCGGGTCGTACCGCAGCGAAGGGGACTCCTCCCCGGCCGGTTCCCGGTGTGCGGCGTACCCCAGCCGCCTGGATCAAGGCTGCGGAGTCGGTGGTCGCCCGTTCGAATGAGGAGACAAAGGCCGGCCGTGCTCGCGACTACCGGGAGGAAGCGGCCGAACTACTGGCCAAGAGCACTGACCGGCGCCGCCGCCGAACGGTTTCAGGCCAGACCAAGTCCCCAACCGAAACGCCCGAGCCGAAAACCGCCCAAAAGATCGAGCCGAAGGCTGACCGAGAGATCGAGCCGAAGGCTGACGTGAGGGCTGAGCCGAAGGCTGCTCCGAGGACCCCGGTGGAGAGGCCGAAGGGCGACTGACGGCAGAGCGGTTCAGCACGAGCGGTTCGGAGCGGGCCATCCCGGCTGACGAGTGGCCCGCTCCGTATTGCGGCCGGAAACTGGCCGGATCGAGGCTTAACGTCGCCATATGACAGTCCTCTCCACTCGGGTGCTGAACCGGACCTTTCTGAGCCGCCAGTTGTTGGCTGAGCGGGTTCCGCGCCGGGCCGCCGACGTCGTTCAGCACCTGGTGGCAGTGCAGGGGCAGGAGTCGGATTCGCCCTACCTGGGGTTGTGGGCGCGTGCGGTGGGTTTCCAGCGTGACGATCTGGCGGAGCTGCTGCGGGACCGGACGGTGGTGCGTAGCGCGCTGTTGCGGGGCACCCAGCATCTGTGTACCGGCGACGACTACCGGTGGCTGCGCCCCACTCTGCAGGGTTCGCTGGAGCGGATGGCGGGCCGGGGTGGAAGGTTGGCCGGTTGTGATCCGGTGGAGTTCGCTGAGGCGGCCGTGGAGGTCATGGCTGGTGGGGTGCTGACCCGGCCGGAGATCGCGCGGCGGCTGGCAGTCAGGTTCCCGGAGGCTGATGCCGCTGAGCTGGCGTTGGTCGTACACCTGCGGTTTGCTCTCCTGCACCCGCCCCCGGCCGGGATGTGGGGTCATCGTGGCCGGGTGGGTTGTGTCCCGGCGGAGGTCTGGCTGGGGCGGCCGCTGGCCGAGCCGGACACGGCGACGCTGCTGCGGCGCTATCTGGCGGCGTTCGGCCCGGCCTCGGTGAAGGATTTCCAGGTCTGGTCCGGCCTGACCCGCACGGGAAGCCTGTTCCAGGGGATGGCCGCAGGCGAGGAACCCCAAGCGGGCAAGGAACCCCAGGCAGGCAAGGAACAGCGGGCGGGGAGGGAACACCAAGCCGGGAAAGGGCCGCGAGGGGTCCGGGACGAGGGGCTGCGGGTGTTCCGGGATGACGCGGGGACCGAGTTGTACGACCTGCCGGGCGCCCCGATCGACGACGGTGACCGGACGGTTCCGGTGGTGTTCCTGCCGGAGTTCGACAACGCGGTTCTGGGGCACGCTGACCGGGCGCGGATCATCCGCCCGGGTGATCGGGCGCTGGTGATGCCGGGCTGGTCGATCGTGCGCCCGACGGTGCTGGTCGACGGTTTCGTGGAGGCGACCTGGTCAGTGCGGGGATCGACGGTGACAATCGCCCCGTTTCGCCCGCTTGCGCCGGGGGATCGTGCCGCGGTGGAGGAGGCGGCCGCCCGGTTGGTGGATTTCGTGGCGCCGGACGGTAGACCGGAGATCGTCTGGGCATGAATCCGGATGCGCGCGGCGGGCCGCATGATGCGGCGGGACGGCATGAACCGGCGGGGCCGCATGAAAGGGCCCCCCGTGCTGCCGACACGGGGGGCCCTTTACCGGGGGGAACGGAGTAACCGAAGGGGGGCTTCGTCCGTTAAGTACACTTTACCCCGCAAACGGCGAAGTGGGAAGTCCGAGCAACAAACCGGACAAACAGCTCGATGACCAGCTGTGGCCCCGAACGTGCCGAACAACAGTGTGCAGTCCGGCGTAGGCTGTCGGCGTGGCGGATCTTCTGGTATGGATCGACTGTGAGATGACGGGTCTCGATCTGGGCAAGGACAAGCTCATCGAGGTTGCGGCCCTGGTCACCGATCCGGAGCTGAACGTGTTGGGTGAGGGCGTCGACCTGGTCATCCATGCTGATGACGCGGCGCTGGACGCGATGCCGCCGGTGGTGCGTGACATGCACGCCAAGTCCGGGCTCACCGAGGAGGTGCGCCGGTCGGCGATCACGATGGCCGAGGCGGAGGAGGCGGTGCTGGCGTACATCAGGGAGTTCGTGCCCAACCCGCGCACCGCGCCACTCTGTGGCAACTCGATCGCGACCGACCGTGGTTTCCTGGCCCGGGACATGCCGGCGCTCGACTCCCACCTGCACTACCGGATGATCGACGTCTCCTCGATCAAGGAGCTGACCCGCCGGTGGTACCCGCGGGTGTATTTCGGTCAGCCGGCCAAGGGCCTGTCGCACCGGGCGCTCGCCGACATCCGGGAGAGCATCCGCGAGCTGGAGTATTACCGCCGCACCGTCTTCGTGCCCCAGCCGGGCCCGGACGTGGAGGCCGCCAAGGCGATCGCCGCCGGGCTGTAGGTAACCCCCTCGACGGGACCCCGGGGGTTGTCGTTATGATTGGCGGGCACCGCGCGGTTGGATGACCAAGCGGGCATGGTGGTCGTAGCTCAGTTGGTAGAGCACCTGGTTGTGGTCCAGGGGGCCGCGGGTTCAAGTCCCGTCGATCACCCCACCGAGAAAGCCCCGTCGCGAGACGGGGCTTTTCTTTTGTTCAGGGATCCTGGGAGCCAGATTTCCGGTGGGCCCGCTCCCAGATGCTGGGCGGCGAAAAAGTTTTTCGTGGGAGCGCGCAACCTTTCGGGCCCGCCGGACCACAGGGGTGTGGATCACTCGCCGTCCCCCCAGGAGACACCCTTCATGTTCGCGAAGCGCATCGTCGTACCGCTCTCGGTGCTGACCGTCGGCAGTGCGGCGGCCATCGCCGGTGTTCTGAACGCCGACGCCGCGGAGGCCACCGCCTGCTCGGTCTCCTATGCGGTCCCCAGCCAGTGGGGGACCGGTTTCACCGGCGACATCAAAATCACCAACAGCGGCGGTACGGCCGTCGAAGGCTGGAAACTCGGCTTCGGTTTCCCGGCGGGGCAGAAACTGGCCGGCGGCTGGAACGGAGTCTTCACCCAGACCGGTGCTCAGGTCACCGTGGCCGACACGGGCTGGAACCGGACCATCGCCCCGGGCGGTCAGGCGACCGTCGGCTTCAACGGCGTGTGGAGCGGCACCAACACGGCCCCCACCACGTTCACGCTCAACGGCGTGACCTGTACCGGAGGCGTCCCGGCGAGCAGCACCCCCTCCGCAGCCGCAAGCGTCGCCCCGACCGCAAGCGCCACCCCGACAAAAACCGTGAGCGCGAGCCCCAGCAAGACAGTGAGCGCGACTCCGACGAAGACCGTGAGTGCGAGCGCGAGCCCGGCCGTCACCAAGGGTGCCGAGAACTGCACCGACTTCGCGGCCCTGGTGCGTGGCAAGTTCTGGGTGAACAACAACGTCTGGGGCAAGGCCGACGGCACCGGCTCACAGTGCGTCTGGGAGAACGGGCTCACCGGCGACAGCCTGAGCTGGGGCACGAGCTGGACCTGGGCCGGCGACAACACCAAGGTCAAGTCGTACGCCTCATCGGTCCTGGGGTGGCACTGGGGTTGGAAGGTGCCGAGCGGGACCGGTCTGCCGGTGCGGCTCAGCGCCGGGAAGCCGGTGACCACGAACTGGAACTTCCAGGTCACCCAGAACTCCGGCGGCGTGATGAACGTCGCCTACGACCTGTGGCTGCACGACAAGGCGAACCCGGACTGGCCGGACAACCCGACCGACGAGGTCATGGTGTGGCTGTACAAGTCCGGTGGGGCCGGCCCGGTCGGTACCAAGCAGGCCACCGTCTCGATCGGCGGCGCCACGTGGGATCTGTACCGGGGCAACATCGGCTGGGAGGTCTACTCGTTCGTGCGGACGTCCAACACCTCCGCGGCCGGTCTGGACCTGACCGATTTCACCGACGAACTGGTGGCCCGCAAGTGGCTCGCCGAGACCAAGTATCTGTCCAGTGTGCAGGCCGGTACCGAGATCTTCACCGGGTCGGGGCGGCTCGACACCACCGCCTACTCCGTGCAGGTCGGCTGATCTCGGCCGCCCCGGGTTCGTCCCCACGGCCCGGGGCGGCCGTCGTTCCCCTCATCCCCTGACGGTCAGGACCGGTCCCTTGCTTGAGCTCGGTACCGAAGTCGCCTTCCGGCGCTTCTTCGACGACCACCACACCGACATGTCCCGGCTCGCCTATCTGGTGACCGGTGATTCGCAGGCCGCCGACGATCTGGCGGCCGACGCGTTCGTGGAGGTGTGGCGGCATTGGGAGCGGGTTCAGGCGGCGGACAGTCCGGTCGCGTACGCCCGCGGCATCGTGACGAACCTGGCTCGTCAGTGGATCAAGAGGCAGACCCGGGAGCGGTCCGGCCTGCTCCGGCTCGGCCTGCTGCGCCGCGATCGGGGCGAGAGCGACACCCCGGCGGTTCTGGACGTACGGGCGGCCCTCCAGCGTCTTCCGCCGCGGCGCCGGGAGTGTGTGGTTCTCCGGTACGCGTTCGACGTCCCGGAGCGTGAGGTCGCCGCGATCCTCGGCATCTCGGTCGGTGCGGTGAAGAGTCACACGTCACGGGGCGCGGCCCAGTTGAGCGGCTTCCTGCGCGGCCTGCGAGTGCCGGGGTCGTTCCCCTGAAGACAGCGACTGACGGCAGCGAGAAGGGCGGGCTCCCCACCGTGGGGAACCCGCCCTTCTTCGCGCCGGGGAAAGAGACGTCAGTTCAGGTAGCTGCCCTTCTTGTACTCTTCCCAGCTCATGTTCCAATCGGTCCAGCCGTTGCCGTTCTTCAGCTTCTCCTCGGTGCCGGTGACCGTGATCACGTCGCCCATCAGGGTCTTGCCGAACAGCCACTCACCGAGTGCTTCGGAGACGTTGACACAGCCGTGCGACACGTTGGTGTTGCCCTGCTTGCCTTCGGACCACGGGGCGGCGTGGATGAACTGGCCGCTGTAGGTGATCCGCTGCGCCCAGTCGATCGGCGTCTTGTAACCGTTCACCGGGTCCTCGTCGGTGGTGTCGAAGACGGTGTGCGCCGCCTTCTCCATCACGACCATGGTGCCGCTGGACGACGGGGTGGACTTCTTGCCGAGACTCACCGGGATGGTCTTGATGACCTTGCCGTCCTGCTTGACCGTCATCTTCTTGGTCTTGTTGGAGACCGTCATGATCATCTCGCGACCGATCTTCAGGTCGACGGTCAGGTTGGACCGGCCGTACCATCCGTCACCGATCTGCACGCCCTTGAGCTGGACGTTGTAGAAGATCTTGGTGCCGGCCTCCCAGTACGTCTTCGGCCGGTAGTGCACCTCGGTGGCGCTGATCCAGCGCCAGGTGCCCTCCTGGGCCGGCGTCGCGGTGACCGTCATCCGGCGCTCGACCTCGGCGCGGTACTTCTCCGGGATGGACCTGGCGAACTTCATGATCAGCGGCATGCCGACGCCGACGGTCTGGCCGTCGCCCAGGAAGCTCGTCACCCGGACGATCTTCGACGGCTCCTTCATCGTGGTGAAGGCGCTGCTGGTGGTGTTGGTCTTGCCCTCGGCCGCGGGGCTGGTGACGGTCACGGTGTACTTCGTGCCCCAGGCCAGCGAGTCACTCGGGACCCAGACGTTCTTGTCCTTGTCGAGGGTGCCCTTGACCTCGGTGCCCTTGGCGTTGGTGACGACGACGTCGGTGTTGGCCGGGTCCTCGCTGCTGTACTTCACCTCGGACCAGAGTTCGACACTCTTCGCGTCGGCCGCGGGTGACGTCACCGCGACGGTGCTCAAGGTCGGCTCGGGTGCCGCCGGGCCCGCCGAGGACGTGGTGGACTCGGTGTCGCCACCGCCCTGCCAGGACGCCTTGTCGCTGCCACTGCACGCAGCGGTCAGCAACAGCGTGCTGGCCAGCACAGCGGTCACGGCCAGGCGCAGACGCCCCCGGCCGGACCGTCTCGCAGACCGATTTCCATACATGTCCATGGTCCCCTCACGGCGTCGTTCTCCCCGGCGCCCAATAGTGCTCCACAAACAGCGTCCCACCAATCCCGGTTTTGTGCCGTGACCGGTCTGACGCCATCGATGTACCCCGCCGGGGAGACGAATCCACGAGGAGACTCAGAGAGCGCTGCCCTCTTTGAACTTCTCCCAGCTCACGTCCCACGGCGTCCAGCCGTTTCCGTAGGAGAGCTCGTCCCCGGTGCCCTTCACCACGACCGGGTCGCCGATCAGGGTGTTCTCGAACAGCCAGCGGGCGTTCGACGGGGACACGTTGACACATCCGTGCGACACGTTCGTGCGGCCCTGCGAGCCGGTGGACCACGGCGCGGAGTGGATGTACTGACCGCTCCAGGTCAGGCGCTGCGCGTACTCGATGTCGGTGCGGTAACCGGCGGCACCATCGGTGTCGGTGGTGTCGAAGACCGTCGCCGCCTTCTTCTCCATCACGACCATGTGGCCGCTGGAGGACGGGGTGCTCTTCTTACCGAGACTGACCGGCATCGTCTTGACGGTCGCGCCGTTCTTGAGGACGACCATCTTCTTGGTCTTGTTGTCGACGTTCATCTCGAACTTACGGCCGATCTTGACGGTGGCCGAGCGGTCCCGGTCACCGTAGATGCCCTTGCCGGTGGGCAGGCCGCCGACCGCGATGCGCACGGTCATCTCGGTACCGGTCTGCCAGTACTCCTCGGCGCGGTAATAGGCCTGGGTGCCGGCCGCGGTCCAGGACCAGACACCCTCCTGGGCCGGCGACGTCTCGACGAACATCCGCTTCTGCACGGCGGCCCGGTCGGCCTTCTTGATACCCGGGTTGAACTCGACGACCACCGGCATGGCGACGCCGTAGGTGTTGCCGTCGAACAGGTACAGACCGGTGCCGGTCCGCTTCCCCGGCTCACCCATCGTGGTGAACGACGTGGTGGCGGTGGTGCTCTGCCCGTCGGTGCCGGTGGCGGTGACCTTCGCCTCGTACTTCTGCTTGGTCTTGAGGGGCTTGGCCGGCACCCACGCGGAACCGTCCGCGCGCATCTCGCCGGCGACCTTCTTGCCCTTGGGGTCGGTGAGGACGACCGAGGAGACCGATCCGCCGTCGCTGACCGTCACCCCGATCTCGGCGCTGACCGGCACGTTCTTCTTGTCGGCGGCCGGGGTGACGGTCAGGGTGACCGGACCGGCCGCGGTGGTGCTCTCGGTGGCCGGTGCGCCGGAGGTGCCCGTGGAGGGCGCGACGGCGGCAGCCGGGTCGGCGAAGCTGGGTGGGGAGTCCTCGCTACAGGCGGCGAGGGAAGCGACCAGGCCTGTGGCGAGTATCGCCGCGAGGGTGCGGCGGAGGTGAACCATCGTCGGGCCCCGTTCTGGAGTTCTCGGCGCAGCCATCTTGACGCATGTGTGCAAGTCACGGGTCCCCCTTGTGGGGGTAACGGGCCGATTTTAAGGATCTTCTTAGACCGTGCTAGCGTTCATCTCGTTGCAAGGCCAGCGTCGCTAGCTCAACTGGCAGAGCAGCGGACTCTTAATCCGCGGGTTGTAGGTTCAAGTCCTACGCGACGCACCACCCATCACAGCCCCGTCCGTTTCGGACGGGGCTGTGATGTTTTCCGGGTCACCCCGATTAGCGAGCCGGCACGGCCGGGTGTTAATGTTCTCCAGGTCGAAAGGCGCCGCTAGCTCAACTGGCAGAGCAGCGGACTCTTAATCCGCGGGTTGTAGGTTCAAGTCCTACGCGGCGCACAGACAGTCAAAGGCCCTGATCCCAGATCAGGGCCTTTTTCCTGTTCCCGAGTGCTGTCAGCTCACGGTGAGCGCGGTGTCGTCGATGACGAACGACGTCTTCAGCGAGGAGTCCTCGGTCCCGGTGAAGGTGATGGTGACGGTCTGCCCGGCGTAGGCGGCCAGGTCGTACGAGCGCAGGGTGTAGGCACTGGCGTTGAGGTTGGAGAACGTCTGCAGCGTGGTGGTGCCGACCTTCACGGTCAGTTTGTCGTACTGCGTGCTGGTGGTCGTCTCCGCGGTGACGATCTTCAGATAGAACGACAGCGGGTAGGCGCTGCAGCCGGCCGGAACGGTCACCGACTGGGACAGGGTCTTGGTGTTCGTCGATCCGACGCCGCCGAGCCACGCGTCCCGGGTGCCGGTGCGGGGCGCCGCGTCACCGGTGTTCGCGCCGATCACCCCGGTGGTGGCGGTCCATGAGGTGGTCCCGTTCTCGAAGCCCTCGTTGCCGAGCTTCTGGCCGGCGCCGGTGCAGGTGCCGGCCCCGGTGACCGTCAGCGTGTACGAGGCACTGTGGGTTGCGGAGCCCGTTCCGGTCACCGTGATGGTGTACGAGCCGGCCGCGGCGGCCGTGGTGGTCGCGACGGTCACGGTCGACGACCCGCCGGACGTGACCGACGCCGGGCTGAAGCTCACCGAGACCCCGGCGGGGGCACCGGAACTCGTCAGCGCGACGGTCTGCGCACTGCCGGAGGTGGTGGCGGTGCTCACGGTGGCGGTGGCCGAGGAACCGGGGCTCACCGAGCCCGTGCTCGGGCTGAGCGACAGCGAGAAGTCGTTTGCCGTCGAGGTGGCCGTGGTGAGGGTCCAGAGGGCGTACAACTCGGCGTTGGCCCAGCGGCCCAGCGAGGTGGTGTTGATGTTCGACGGGTAGCTGTCGCAGGCCTTGTGGTAGCAGGGGTCGTAGGCCGCTCCGGCGGTGCCGCCCCACTTGGTGACCTGGGCGCTGGTCTTCGTGTAGCTGGCCCCGGTGGAGTTGATCGACGACGGGATGCCGGCGTTGCGGAACGAGCCGTCGTCGCTGCAGCACTCGGTCGAGGTCTCGGTGGGCACGTTGATCGAGGTGAAGTACTCGCGCAGCTTCACGGCGACGGCGTCGGTGCCGGTCACGAAGTAGCCGCCGTTGGTGGAGGCGATCATGTCGAAGGTGCCGTACGCCTTGATCGCGGTCTTCTGGGCGGTGGTCAGCGAGTTGACGTAGAACTTGGAGCCGATCAGCCCCTGTTCCTCACCGGCCCACCAGCCGAACCGCAGGTGGTTGGTCATGGTCGGGTTGTTCGCGGCGAGCTGCAGCGCGGCCTCCAGGAGCGTGGCCGTGCCGGATCCGTCGTCGTTGATGCCCGGACCGGCCGACACGCCGTCGGAGTGGGCCCCGAACATGTAGGTGTTGGCGGTGTCGCCGCCCGGCCAGTCGGCGATGATGTTCTTCGCCGAGCCGCTGCAGGTGGTGCAGGTCTGCACGGTGACGGTGTAACCGGCCGCCTGCAGTTTCTGCTGCAGATAAGTCGTCGTCGCGGTGTGCCCGGCCGTGCCGGTGGCCCGGTTGCCGCCGTTGCTGGTGGCGAAGTTCTGCAGCTGCTGCAGGTGGGCGTTGACGTTGGCGACGGCGACGGTCGGCGGCGCGGCCAGAAGGGGGGCGCTGATCGCCGGCGCGGTGGCGGCCGTCGACGGCAGGGCGCTGAGCGCCAGTGCCGCAGCCGTGAAGACAGCTAGGGCAGGTCCTGCCGTCACTGTTCTGAGTCTCATGGGGGGCTCCTCGGATCAAGGCCGATTTCACGGCTGGCCGTAGGAGAACAGGAACATGTCATCGGGCACAAGATATTGAAATGCTTATATCTCTAAGGTGCTCGGGTGGGGTACCGGAACCGGAACCGGCACATGACCGGGCAGTATCGTCGCGGCATGACCTGCGTTCTGCTCATTCCGGGGAGCACCCGGGACGGGTCCCTGCACACCGCCGCCCTGCGGACCGCGGCCCGCTTCGCGCCGCCGGAGATCACCACGATGTTGTACGGCGGACTGCGCGCGCTTCCGGCCTTCGCCCCCGGTGAGGCGGCACCCGCCGAGATCGTGGAGCTGCGCGCCCTGATCGTCGAGGCCGACGCGATCCTGTTCAGCACCCCGGAGTACGCGGGCTCGCTCCCCGGCAGCCTGAAGAACCTGCTCGACTGGCTGGTCGACGGCGGCGATCTGGAGGGTAAACCGGTCGCCTGGCTCTCGGTGGTCGGCCCCGGCCGGGACGACGGTGCCCGTGCCGCCCTGGAGTCGGTGCTGGGCCACGGCGGTGCCCGGGTGATGAAACCGGCTTGTGTCCGGATCCCGCTGGAGATGGCCGCGGTCGACGAATCGGGCCTGGTCACCGACGGCCGCCTGCACGTGGCCCTCGGCGACATGCTGCACGTGCTGATCCAGGCGATGGTCGAGACGCAGCCCAAACAGCCGTCCTGGCAGGTGCATTCGAGCGTCTACCCGGTGGTGGTGCAGCGGGGCGCCCGGCCCGGTTCGGCCTACGAGGGGCCGAGCGGGCAGAGCGCCCCGGAGTGGCTCAGCTGATCGCGCGGGCGGCCGTGCCGCAGGCTTGCGCCCCGATGCAGGTGGCCACGCCCCGCAGGGCGGTGCGCAGTTCGGCGAGCCGGGCGGCGGGGAGCGTCCCGGCCACGTTCGTCAGCATGTGCGGGTCGGCTCTGCGGTCGAAGTACTCCACGGTGCCGTCGACGTACTCGATGAAGGTGAACGTCGTGGTCCGCAGCGCGTCGTACGACGGTGGGATGTTCCGGCTGTCGGACTGGTAATCCGGGTCGGCGGGGTCGGTGGCCGGGTCGTGGTGCTCGATCAGCGCCGTGGCCCGCCAGTCGGCCGGGATCTCACCGGCGAGCAGCGGCTTGAAACTGCGCCCGTCGGTCTCGGCCGGTGCCGCCGCCCCGGCCAGGTCGGCGAAGGTGGGCCGGAAGTCGATGTTCTCCACGATCAGGTCGACACTGCGCCCGGCCTGGACACCGGCCCCGGCGACGACCAGCGGCACGTTGACGTCGGTGTCGAAGGCGGTCTGTTTGCCGGAGGGCAGCGCGTACTCGCCCATGTGGTAGCCGTTGTCCGAGCTGAACATCACCACTGTCTCGTCGGCGATCCCGGCCTTGGTGAGGGTGTCCCGCAGGGTGCCGATCATCTTGTCGACCGACTGCACCGACTGCACCCGTTTGCGGTACTCCACGTCCATCCGCTGTTTCTGCGCCTTGGTCAGCTTCATCCCGGCGGGCAGCCAGGTGGAGTTCGCCGGAACCTTGTCCCAGGCGGCGGTGTGCGGCAGCTTGAGGCCGGGGAAGAGGGCGGCGTCCCGCGGCGCCGGGGTGTACGGCGCGTGCGGCGCGTAGGTGGAGACCTCGATGATGAACGGCTGCCCGGTCGCCGCGGTGGTGGTGATGAACTTCGCGGCCTTGCCGGACAGCACGTCGGTCAGGTAGTCCTGCGGCGTGGCGCCGTACTTGACGACCTTGCCGTTCTCATTGAGGTCGTAGTTGAAGTTGTCGTAGGCGTTGCCGCCGACGGCCCACTCGTCCCAGCCCGGCGGCACGTACGGCTTACCGGTCCCCATTGTCGACTTGGCGAAGTACTCGTTCAGGTACTTGCCCATGAACGCGGTCCGGTACCCGGCCGTCTTCATGTCGGTGGCGTAGGTCGACTTCTCCTGGCCCCGGCTGTGGAAGAGCCGGAAACCGCCGTCCGAGCCGTGGTTCTTGATGATCCCGGTGTTGTGCGGGAACTGCCCTTTGAAGATCGACGCCCGGGACGGGCAGCACAGCGAGTCGGTCACCGTGTAGTTGGTGAACGTGGTGCCGTCCTGCTGGAGCTTGCGCACGTTGGGCATGTACTGCACGAGATCCATCGACAGGTCGTCGACCAGCACGAAGACGATGTTCGGCCGGGTCGGGGACGCCGGCGCGGACGGTGCCGGTGCCGAGGGGGAGGCCGATGCGGGCTGGGCCGCGGCGGGCCGGCCCGGGGGCTCGGCGCTCGCGCTGCAACCGGCCATGATCAGCAACGACGTTACGAGTGTGGTGTACCGGAAGGTGCGAAAGGACATGGCGGGGCGGCAACTCCATCGGCGTCGGGGACTCCAGGAGGGTAATCGGCCGACCTGAACGCGAGTCTCGCCAGGTTGCTTACCTGCAGTACAGATGATCATTAAGAAAACCTGAACGGACGCCCGGGGACGGCCCGGCGGGCGGATAGTGAACGCCTTCCCTGGAGGTGATCCGTACCAGTGGCCAGTTCCGCCTCACACCTGGCGTACGTGGTGATCGTCGTGGCGTCCGCCGAGCCCCGGCCGCGCCGCCCGTGGCAGCCCACCGCCCGCCGTCCGCACCTGCCGATCCGGCCACCCCGATCACCCCGCCGCCGCCCGGTCTGACCTCGCGCAACACGCCTCTCATCCTCGACGCGACAGCGGACGCACGGCGAAACACGCGGCATATTCCCGCGTAACGATCCGTCGTTAGCGTCGGGCCCTCGTTGAGGGAAAGAGAGCATCGCGTGAACGCGAACATAAATCGGCGTGCCCTGCTCCGAGGCGGCGCCGGCCTGGCCGGTCTCGGCGTCGCCTCGGTCCTGCTGGCCGCCTGTGGCGACGACTCCGACGCGGAGCCGGCCACCGGTGGGGCCAAGTCGTTCGGCGAGCTGAACTACCAGCTCTCCTGGATCAAGAACGTCGAGTTCGCCGGCGCCTACATCGCCGACACCAAGGGTTACTACACGGCGGCCGGGTTCAGCGCGGTCAACCTGATGTCCGGTGGCCCGAACGTCAGCCAGGACGCCGTCGTCGCCTCCGGCAAGGCGCTGGTCGGCATCTCCTCGCCGGACATCACCGCGGCCGCCATCCTCAAGGGTGCCGACCTGGTGATCATCGGCGCGCAGTACCAGAAGAACCCGTTCGCGATCGTCAGTCTCAAGGACACCCCGCTCAACACGCCGCAGGACCTGGTCGGCAAGAAGATCGGTGTGCAGGCCACCAACGAGCCGGTGTGGAACGCCTTCCTCAAGGCCAACAACATCGACCCGGCCAGCGTCACCAAGGTCCCGGCCCAGTTCGACCCGACACCGCTGGTCTCCAAGGAGGTCGACGGCTGGTTCTCGTTCTTCACCAACGAGCCGAACCTGCTCAAGATGAAGGGTGTCGAGACCGCGGTCATGCTCCTCAACGACCACGGCTACCCGATGGTCTCCGAGGTCTACGTGGTCAAGCGCTCCAGCCTCACCGAGAAGCGCGACGCCTTGAAGGCCCTGCTGGTCGCCGACATCAAGGGCTGGACCGACGCGCTGGCCGACCCGGCGCTCGGCGCCAACCTGGCCGCCACCAAGTACGGCAAGGACCTCGGCCTGGACGAGAAGGAGCAGGTGCTCGAGTCCACCGCGCAGAACACCGTGGTGCAGACCGACGACACCAAGGCGAACGGCCTCTTCACCATCACCGATGAGCACGTCGAGCAGACCATCGCCACACTGGCCCTGGGTGGCGTGACGATCACCAAGGAGAAGCTCTTCGACCTCTCGGTGATCACCGAGGTGTACGCCGAGAACCCCACCCTGAAGTGACCACCGACGGATCCGGCCGGGGGATCGTGCTGCGCAAGCTCAGCAAGCGCTTCACGATCCGCCGGTCCACCGTGACGGCCCTGGACGAGGTGGACCTGGACACCCCCGCAGGGGCGTTCGTCGCCCTGCTCGGCCCGTCCGGCTGCGGCAAGTCGACGATCCTGCGGATCCTCGCCGACCTGGAGCAGCCCACCTCGGGCGAGGCTCTGGTGCACGGCGAGGACCCGGCCGCCACCCGGCGCAACCACCGTCTCGGCATCGCGTTCCAGGACGCGGCACTGCTGCCGTGGCGGTCGGTGGTGGCCAACATCCGGCTGCCGCTGGAGGTCAGCGGCGTCAAGGTGCCCGACTCGACGATCACCGACCTGATCAGACTGGTCGGGCTGGAGGGCTTCGAACAGGCCCGTCCGGCGCAGCTCTCCGGCGGCATGCGGCAGCGGGTGGCGATCGCCCGCGCCCTGGTCGTCGAGCCGAAGATCCTGCTGCTCGACGAGCCGTTCGGCGCGCTCGACGAGATGACCCGGCAGCGCCTCAACCTGGAACTCCAGCGGATCTGGACCGAGCGGGCCACCACCACCCTGCTGGTCACCCACTCGATCGCGGAGGCGGTGTTCCTGTCCGACACGGTGGCCGTGATGAGCGCCCGCCCGGGCCGGATCGTCGCCCAGGTGGACATCGACCTGCCCCGGCCGCGCACCCCGGAGATGATGCGTACGCCTGAGTTCCATGCGCTGGAGGACAAGCTCAGCGCCCTGCTCTTCGGAGAAGGGACATGAGACAGCGCTGGTACGGGGTGGCCGGCATCGCCGGGCTACTGGCCGTGTGGGAGGTGGTCGGCCGGACCGCCGGAGTGGAGAGCCGGACCGTCCCGCCACCCACCGCCATCCTGCGGCAGCTGGGCACCGACGGTTTCGCCTTCTACTGGCCCAATGTGGAGACCACGCTGCGCGAGGCGGGGCTCGGCTGGCTCTGGGGCAACGCCATCGCCGTCGTGCTCGCCGTCCTCTTCGTGCAGATCCCGCTGCTGGAACGGGCCCTGCTCCAGCTCGCCCTGGTCAGTTACTGCCTGCCGGTGATCGCGATCGGCCCGGTGATGGCGGTGCTGTTCAGCGACGACACCCCGAAGGTGATCCTGGCCGCCATCTCGGTCGTCTTCACCACCCTGGTCGGCGCGCTGGTCGGGCTGCGCAGCGCGGACCGGACCAGTCTCGACCTGGTCCGGGCCTACGGCGGCGGCCGGTGGACCGAGCTGTGGCGGGTGCGGTTGCGGGCCAGTCTGCCGAGTCTCTTCGCCGGGCTGCGGATCGCGGCGCCGGCCGCCATGCTCGGCGCGATCATCGGCGAGTACCTGGGCGCCGAATCCGGACTGGGAGTCGCGATGATCAACTCGCAGCAGAGCCTGGCCGTCGAACGGACCTGGGGGATCGCGCTGGTCGCGACCGCCCTGTCCGGCGCCGCTTACGGCCTGACCGCCCTGGTGGGCCGCCTGCTCACCCCCTGGGCCCCGAGGACGGCACGATGACCGCCCCGGCCGCCACCCCGCTCGACCGGCACGTCACTCGCCGGGCCCTGCTGCGCCTCGCCGGTGGTCTCGGCGGCGCGCTGCTCTCGATCGCGGTGATCTGCGGGGTGTGGCAGCTACTGGTCAAGGGCTTCGCCCTGGACCCGTTCCTGACCCGTGGACCGGTCGACGTGTGGAATTACGTCACCGACCCGGCCAACGGCGCCGAGCGCACCCTGCTCCTGGACGCCTCCCGGGTCACCGCCGTGGACGCGCTGCTCGGGCTGGCCGGCGGGGCGGTGGCCGCCCTGGTCACCGCGATCGCCTTCGCCCTGTGGCGCCCGGTCGAGCAGACCCTGCTGCCGGTCGCGATGGCGTTGCGCGCGGTGCCGTTGGTCGCGATGACCCCGCTGATCGCGCTGATCTTCGGGCGCGGCCTGCTCGCGGTCACCGTGATCGCCGGGATCGTCACGTTCTTCCCGGTGCTGGTCAACGTGTCGCTGGCGCTGCGGTCGGTGCCGAGCGTGTCGCTGGACCTGATGCGGGCGTACGGCGCCTCGCCCTACGCCACCCTGCTGCGGGTGCAGTTGCCCGGTTCGCTGCCGTCGCTCTTCGCCGCGCTGCGGGTGGCGGCACCGTTGGCCCTGGTCGGCGCGCTGCTGGCCGAGTGGCTGGCCACCGGGAAGGGGCTGGGCTATCTGATGCTGGCCTCGGTGACCACGTTCGAGCTCGATCGCATGTGGACCGGAGTGACCATCGTCACAGTGGCGTCGATCGGGCTGTACACCCTGATCAGTGTCATCGAGCAGCTCACTCTGGCCCGCTATGCCCCGGAGGTGCACGGCCGCGCCCTGTGAACGGGACCACCGGGAGCCGTACCGCCGCGTAGTGTCGGTTTTAGGTTCCCGGCGGCCCGGAGGGGCGAAATGATCGATTTCACCGATCAGGCGTTCATGAACGATCCGCACCCGGCCTATGCGGACATGCGCCGCACCGGTCCGGTCCGCCGCGTCGAGTTGCCCAGTGGCCTGAGCGCCTGGCTGGTGACCAGGTATGACGACGGTCGCCGTGCTCTGGCCGACCCACGACTGTCCAAGTCGATGCCGGCGGCCGGTGCGCAGTCCGGCCTCACCGCGGCGATCTCCCGGCACATGCTGGCCGCCGACCCACCGGACCACACCCGCCTGCGCCGGCTGGTGTCGGCCGCCTTCACGGCCCGCCGGATCGAGGCGCTCCGCCCGCGGATCGAGGAGATCGCCACCGGCCTGCTCGACGCGGTCAAGGGCGAGGACGAGATCGAGCTGATCGACGCGTTCGCCTTCCCGCTGCCCATCCAGGTGATCTGCGAGCTGCTCGGGGTGCCGGCCGCCGACCGCGACGACTTCCGTGAGTGGTCCACCGTGATCGTCACCGGTTCCCTGGCCGGTGACCGGCTGGGCCCGGCGATCCAGGAGATGGTCGCCTACATCGGCAAGCTTCTCGCCGACCGCCGCGAGCACGGCGGCGACGACCTGCTGACCGGCCTGATCCAGGTGCGCGACGCCCAGGACCGGCTGACCGAGGAGGAACTCTCCTCGATGGTCTTCCTGCTGCTGATCGCCGGGCACGAGACCACCGTCAACCTGATCGGCAACGGCGCCTACCTGCTGCTGCGCGATCGCGAGCGGTGGGAGCGGCTGCGATCCGACCGGGGGCTGCTGGACACCGCGATCGAGGAGTTCCTGCGCTTCGAGGGGCCGGTCGAGACGTCGACCTTCCGGGTCGCCTCCGAGCGGCTGGAGATCGGCGGTGTCACGATCGAGGCCGGTGACCCGGTCATCGTCTCGCTGCTCTCCGCCAATCGGGACGGCGACCGTTTCCCCGGCGCCGACGACCTCCAGCTGGATCGCCCGAACAACCCGCACCTGGCCTTCGGGCACGGTATCCACTACTGCCTCGGTGCCCCGCTGGCCCGGCTGGAGGCGCGGATCGCGTTCACCGCCCTGCTCGACCGCTTCCCCGATCTGCGGCTCGCCGTCGAGCCGGAGGAACTGCGCTGGCGGCCCGGCATCCTGCTGCGTGGCCTGTGGGAGCTGCCGGTCCGGCTCTGACCCGCAGCCGGGGACAGGTTGTCCCCGGATAACCATGGCCTTCATCCGGCCGGCGGTCCGGGCCAGACTCGATCCATCGAGCCGCACCGCGGGGAGGAGGATCAGGGACATGGACCGGGCACAGCTGGCGGACTTCCTCCGCACCCGCCGGGAGTCGACCCAGCCGGAGGACGTGGGCCTGCCCCGTGGGGCGCGCCGGCGCACCGGCGGTCTGCGCCGTGAGGAGGTCGCGGCGCTCGCCGGGATGTCGGCCGACTACTACGGGCGGATCGAGCAGCAGCGCGGCCCGGGCCCGTCCGAGCAGATGCTCGGCGCCCTGGCCCGGGCTCTGCATCTGAGCCTGGCCGAGCGGGACCATCTGTTCCGGCTCGGCGGGCACCCCACTCCGCAGCGGGTGTCCCGGGACGAACACATCAGCCCCGGCATGATGCGGATCGTCGACCGGCTCGGCGACACCCCGGCCATCGTCCTCTCCCGGTTCGCCGAGACCCTGCTCCAGACACCACCGGCGCTGGCCCTGCTCGGTGACGAGACCCGGTTCACCGGCCTGGCCCGCAGTTCCTGGTTCCGCTGGTTCACCGACCCGGTGTCCCGGCGGCTCTATCTGGCCGAGCACCACGAGCGGCAGTCGCGGATCTTCGCGGCCCAACTGCGGGCGGTGTACGCGGTGGTCCCGGACGGCCGGGCCGGTGCGATCGTCGCCGCCCTGGCCGGGACCAGTGCCGAGTTCGCGGCGATCTGGGCCGAGCACGAGATCGGCCTGACCTACCCCGGCTCCAAGACGTTGCTGCACTCCGAGTTGGGGGCGCTCGACCTCTTCTGCCAGACCCTGCACGACCCGGAGCAGTTTCAGACCCTGCTCGTCTTCACCGCGGCGCCCGGCTCACCGAGCCACGAGAAACTCCAACTGCTCGCCGCCGTCAGCTCCTGATCCACCTCGAACCCATAGAAAGGCACCACCATGTCCAAAATCGCCCTGATCACCGGTGGCAACCGCGGACTCGGCCGGGCCACCGCCCTGGCGCTGATCGAGTCCGGAGTCGAGGTGATCTACACCCACCGCGGCGACCCCGGCGAGAAGATCGACGCCGTGGACCTGCCGCTGACGGTCGGCGACCTGGATTCGTACGCCGCATTCGAAGTCGCCCTCCGGGCCGTCCTCGCCGACCGCTTCGGCCGCACCGATTTCGACTTCCTGGTCAACAACGCCGGCGTCGGTCACGCCGCCACGATCGCCGACACTCCGGTGGCGGCCTTCGACGAACTGTTCGACGTGCACTTCCGCGGCGTCTTCTTCCTGACCCAGAAGCTGCTGCCGCTGATCGCCGACGGCGGCCGGATCGTGAACCTCTCCACCGGCCTGACCCGCTTCACCGGCGAGGGCGTCTATGCCGCCTACGCCTCGATGAAGGGCGCGGTCGAGGTCTTCACCCGGTACCTCGCCAAGGAGGCCGGCCCGCGGGGCATCACCGCGAACGTGGTGGCGCCCGGCCCGACGGCCACCGAGTTCGGCGGCGGTCACCTGCGCGACAACGATGGCGTCCGGGCACACCTCGGCGGCCTGACCGCGATGGGCCGGGTCGGTGAGCCGGCCGACATCGCCGGGGTGATCACCGCCCTGCTCGGCCCGGGCACCGGCTGGGTGACCGGCCAGCGCATCGAGGCGTCCGGCGGCATGCTGCTCTGAGGTCAGACGACTCCCAGGTCACGCATCCGGCGGATCTCGCCGACCTGCTCGACCGCGGTCTCGTTGGCCCACTCGGCCAGGGTCAGGTCGGAGCCCTGTTTCAGGACGGTTCCGACCATGGTCTGGGCGCCGAAGTGGTGTTCGATCATCATCGCGACGAACTGCCGGTCGAAGTCGGCGCCGGTGGCGGCCTTCAGCGCGGTCATCTTGTCGGCCGGTTGCATGCCCGGCATGGTCGCGTGGTCGTGCGCGGGGTTCGACTCGGGCTGGCCCCGGTCGGCCAGCCAGGTGCGCAGGGTGCTGATCTCGGGGGCCTGCGCGGCACTGATCCGGGAGGCGATGTTGCGGACCCCGTCGTTCGCGGCCCGATCGGGTGCCAGATCGGCCATTTCGATCGCCTGAGCGTGGTGGACGATCATCATTTGGGCGTACGCCACGTCGGCCTGGTTGTAGCGCGGCTGCTCGGGAGCCTGGACGTTGTCCGCGTCGGTGACCGTCGCCGACTCGCCGGGCCTGCCCGGGATGAGCACCCGGACCGCTGATGAGGAGGGGTCGGGTGCGGCGACCGGCTCGGTTCTGCCGGAGGCCCGCGCCAGCACGGCGACACCGACCGCACTGCCGAGTGCCAGAGTTGCGGCGGTCAATGCCCATGCGCGTCGGTGTTGCATGTATTTCCTTTCCGGCGGGCGGCACCCACAAACGGTCTGACACGGTTATCGTAACGATCGACATCGCTGTCACCGGGGGTGTTGGCGACACGACTCGCCGTGCCTCCGGTGCTCCGCAGCCGGAAGGAGCTTCATGAGGCAGTCTTCCCCACGAGGGCGATTCATGCGCCTGGCCAGTCTGGGGGCGGTGGCGGCCCTGGTCGGGCTCGGTTTCACCGCACCGGCGCAGGCCGCCGCCGTGATCCCGGGCGTCGACGAGATCGTCAGCAGCCCGAACATCAGGCAGATCGCCAACGTGCCGAAGACCGGGGCGTTCGCCCCGGAGAGCGCACTCAACAGTGACCTGGCTTTCCAGGGTAAGTACGCATACGCGGGCAACTACAACGGGTTCACCGTCTACGACGTCAGCAACCCGGCTGCCCCGCAGGCCATCACCCAGCTCGTCTGCCCGGGCGGGCAGAACGACCTGTCGATCTACGGCAACCTGCTCTTCACCGCGACCGACTCGGTGCGCAACAACGACTCGTGCAGCAGCGTGGCCGTGCCCAACAGTGAGCCGGAGACCGTCCCGCGCTGGGAGGGCATCCGGATCTGGGACATCAGCGACCCGCGCAACCCGCAGTACGTCAAGTCGGTGCACACCACCTGTGGTTCGCACACGCTGACGCTGGTGCCCGGCAAGGGCAAGGAGAAGAAGAAGGCGGTGTACGTCTACGTCTCGTCGTACAACACCTCTTCGAGCAGCCTGCCGAACTGCGCCCTGCCGCACGACAAGATCTCGATCGTCAAGGTGCCGCTGAAGAAGCCGGCCGAGGCCGCGATCGCCGCGACCCCGGTGCTCTTCGAGGACGGCGGTTTCCCGGGCGACTCGAACAGCACCGCCACTTCGGGCTGCCACGACATCACGGCGTACCCGGAGAAGGACCTCGCGGCCGGCGCCTGCATGGGTGACGGTGTGCTCTTCGACATCTCGAACCCGGTGGCGCCGAAGGTCGTCACCACGGTCCGGGACGCGGAGAACTTCGCGTTCTGGCACTCGGCCACGTTCAACAACAACGCCACCAAGATCGTCTTCACGGACGAGCTGGGTGGCGGCGGTGGCGCCACGTGCAACCCGACCATCGGGCCGGACAAGGGCGCGGACGCGGTCTACGACATCAAGGGCAAGGGCAAGAAGGCCAAGCTCGTCTTCCAGAGCTACTTCAAGATCCCGCGGGAGAACGCGAGCACCGAGAACTGCGTGGCCCACAACGGCTCGCTGATCCCGGTTCCCGGCCGCGACATCATCGTGCAGGCGTGGTACCAGGGCGGCATCTCGGTCTGGGACTTCACCGACTCGAAGAAGCCTAAGGAGATCGCCTACTGGGAGCGTGGCCCGCTGAGCAACGAGCGCCTGATCGTCGGCGGTGCGTGGTCGGCGTACTGGTACAACGGCCACATCTACTCCAACGACATCCAGAAGGGCTTCGACGTCCTCAAGATCGACGACCGCCGGCTCGGCAAGGCGGCCAAGAAGAAGTCGTGGCAGATCAACCCGCAGACGCAGACCAGCTACAGCAAGTGGTGATCTGAGCGGATGATCCGGCGTGATGGTCCGCGAGGGCCGTCACGCCGCGTCCGGCAGCTCCCGGCGCCAGGCACTCAGCGCCCACCACCAGCGCACCGTCTCCAGCACGGTGAGCCGTTCCCCGAAATCGGTCAGCTCCCGCAGCCTCCGCAGCCGGTACCGCACCGTGTTCGGATGCAGATGCAGCACCCCCGCGGTCAGATCCAGCCGCTGCCCGTGATCCAGGTAGGACAGCGCCGTCCCGGCCAGTTCCCGGTGGAACTCGTCCGCCGGGTCCAGCGCCGCGAGCAGCCCGTCGCGCAGGAACCCGGCCAGCATCGGCTGAGCCGCCAGCGCCGACTCCCCGGCCAGCTCGGACACGTCACACAGCCCGGTCAGACCCCGTTCGCGGGCGGCCCGCAGGGCGGTCCGGGCCAGGTGATGCGCCTCCCCGGCTTTCTCCAGCGGTACGGGTGGAGTGGTCACCACCACGGCCGGCCCCGATCCGGCCACTCCCGGCAGCCGTGGGGTGAGCCCGCAGAGCCGCCCCCGCACCGGGGCGAGCACCCCACCGCACCGGGCGAACGCCTGCTCCAGCTCCCGCACCCGGCTCGGATCGGTCGCGTCCGAGACGACGCAGTGGTAGCGGCCGGTGGGGGAGAGCCCGAACCGGGCCGGATCGGCGCCGTCGCCCTCCTCGCCGAGGAGAAGGTGCCGGAGCAGCCGGATCCGGGCCAGCCGCCGGTCGCCGTCGAGGTGCCGTTCGGCCGTGCGATAACCGTCGAGGACGTGCCGTTCGAGGGTGTTGCCGTACCGGTTCAGCCGCAGCAGCGCCTGGAGCAGCACGTCGTCGGGCAGCCCGGCGTCCCGGCCACGGGCGATCGCGATCTCCAGGGTCCGGCTGCGGCCCGCGTGCAGCCCGGAGATCAGAGCCGCCATCGGCACCCCGAGCGCGGCCCCCTCGGCCCCGAACCGGCCGGCGTCGGCGAAGTCGCCCGCCTCCGGTTCCCCGGTGCGCAGAAAGGTGCGGCAACCGGCCCGGATCAGCGCGGCCACGTATCGGCGGCTCTCCGCCCGGGGCAGCCGGGCCGACTCCGGTGACTGGGCCCGCGCCGCCGCCACCACGTCGTCGACCAGCCGGGCGTCGTCGGCCAGGCCGTGCACGAGCGCGGCGAGCGGGTCGGCCGTCCGCATGGGCCTCATCACCTTGTTCCCATCGGGTTACCGAAAAGTAACAGGCGAAGGCATCGATGGGAATCGGTCAATTCGCGGCCGGTTGGCCCTTACGCTCCCGCTTGTGCCGGTACATCGCGGCATCGGCCTCCCGCAACAGCCCGTCCCCGTCGGCCGGCGCCCCCTCGGCCACGCCCACACTGGCGCCCACCCGGAACAGTTCACCGCCGATCGGCATCGGCTCGGACACCACCGCGGCGACCTGCTCGGCCAGCCGCTCCGCCGCCGCGGCGTCGGTGCCCGGCAACAGCACGGCGAACTCGTCCCCACCGAGCCGGGCCGCCAGCTCCCCGGCCCCGATTATGCCGTTCAGCCGCCGGGCCACCTCCTGGAGCACCAGATCGCCGGTGTGGTGACCGCGCCGGTCGTTGATCTCCTTGAAGCCGTCCAGGTCGATCAGCAGGATGCTCACCCGCTGTGCCGCGGCCTCCATCCGCCGGTGCAGCAGCACCCGGTTGGCCAGCCCGGTCAGCGAATCGTGGGTGGCCTGCCGGCTCAGTTCGTCGTGCAGGGCCCGGGCCTCGGTGGCGTCCCGCCCGTTCAGCACGATGCCGCCCACGTTGGGGTTGTGCCCGAGGTCGGTGCCGACCAGGTCCAGCCATCGGAACGAGCCGTCCGCGTGCCGCCACCGCGTCTGCATGGTGATCCCGGTGCCGGGGTTCGCGAAGATCCGCCGCGCCTGTTCGGCGTGCAACTCCCGGTCGTCCGGATGGGTCCGGTCATGAAGCGACGTCCCGGCCAGGTCCTCGGCCGGCACACCAAGTACCCGCAGCGTGGCCGGGGACGCGTAGGTGATCACGGCGGTCCGGTCGATCACCAGGGTGACGTCGGTGGTGTTCTGCACCAGCGCCCGGAACCGTTCCGCCTGCCCGTCGATCTCGGTGAGCAGCCGCTCGTTGTCCCGCAGAGCGGCGACCTGACGGCCCAGCACCAGCGCCGTGATGACCACCGCGCCGATCGCCACACCCCACACCCGCGCGTCGACCCGCCCGTCCCGGAGCGAGACGACCAGCAGGATCTGAGTGGCCACCACCGCGAGGTACGGCAGCCGGCTCGACTGCCCACCCGTACCACCCGGTTTCGGCTCGGCCAACCGCCACACCTGCAGTTGTTGGAAACGGAAGGCCGCCGACGCCAGCACACACGGCAGCAGCTGCACTAGCATCCCGCCGCCGGGCCCCGGATCACCGAACAGCCCCAGAGCCACCGGCGCGGCGAGCCCGGTGCCGGACACCCCGATCGCGGCCGTGATCCCGGCCGCCCGGGTGAACGGCGCGGTCCCGCTGAGGATCAGCTTGAGAAGGCCGAACGTGATCAGCAGCATCACCACGGCGGTGGCCGACGCGGCCCACCGGTCGGTGGCCTGTCGTCCGCTCAGGTCGGTGGCCAGAAAGAAGTACCAGAGGAAGACCGCGACACCGGTGAGCACCGTGGTCGCGTCGAACCAGAGCCGCAGCCGCTGCCGTCCGGAGCCGCCGAGCGGGTGCCGCAGCATCGCGCCGACCACGGTCGCCATCCCGGCGACCACCAGGCCGGTCTGCACCGCGCTGATGGTCGTCATCGCGGGATTCGCCAAAAGGAGGGCGGTCTGATACCCGTCACCGACTACACAACCGGCGCAGGCGAGCACCGCGGCCCACCAGATCCGGCGTCCAGCGGGTGTCATGACCGGATTCGTGGCGATCCGCCATACGAAGTAGGTGTTCGCCACATCGAGGCCGGTCTGGATGGCCCAGGACGTGGTCCGCTGCTCGCCGTGACGCAGGAACCAGGGCACGATCAGGACACCGAGGAGCACGAGACCCAGCAGGACCGGGTCGGTGGCCCCGGATCGCTTCGGCATTTCCGCTCCCGTCGGCGAAAGCTCCGGATGGCTTCCGGTCGTCCAGCTCATCGGCTCCCGGCGGGCTGACGTGAGTGATCCGGATCGGTCAAGCGAACCCTAAAACAGGACGGAAGTTATTAAATTCCGATTCGACCTTCTTGTCGTACCGGAGGGGCGGGTCGCGGCGCGGCGAAAACGGAATATCACTGCAATACGGGTAGATTGCGGGCATGGTCATGGTCGGAGGCAGGGTGCTGCTCCGATCGCTTCCTGTGCTGTTCGCGCTGCTCCTGGCGTTCTTCGCGCCGACGTTCGACCGCACGGCGCCGCCCACCACGAGCCCCGAAGCGACCTTCTCCTCGAGTTCTGCCGCCGCCTTCTCGGCGGGCTCGGATGCGGCCGTTCCCGCCGTGAGCTCGGACGACGCCACTCTCGCCGTGGGCTCGGGCGCCGTCGCCTTCCTCGCGGGTTCGGACGTCACCGTCGGAGTCGCCGAGCTCGCCGGCCGTACCGCCGCGGTGTCGTCTCCCGTGGCCACCGGCCCGGCTGTGGCCGACCGGCTCGCCGTGACCGGCGCCGGTGTCACCGTTCACGCGCTGACCAGCCAGTTCACCGCCGGCGCCGCGGCTTCCCGCGCGCCTCCCGCCACCGCCTGAGACCCCGGCCCGGCACGTCCGGGGCTGTGCCGGTCTCGCACCGTGGCCCGCCTTTCACCGTGACCTCCGAGGAACGGACCCCGCCATGAACATCCTGGCCGAGATGCTGCTGACCGAACCCGCCCCGATGGCCATCTGGGGCACCCTGATGCTGTTCACCCTGCCCGCGCTGGTCGTCCTGGCCAACCCGGACGGGGTGCGCAATCCGCACCTGGCCCTGCGGGACACGGCGAACTTCGTGCGCCTGCACCGGGAGCGCCAGCGGGAACGGCGGGCCCGGTGGGAGGCGGAGACCGCGCAGGCGGTGCGGTACGCCCAGGAGGTGCGGGTGGCGGCGACCCAGGCGGCCGAGGCCGTCGACCGGTGGCAGGCGCACTGGCAGGCGGCTTCCGAGCAGGTGGACGCGGCATGGTCGGCGTGGCAGGCCGCGGACGCGCGATGGGCTCGCAGCCGGGCGACGGCGGCCTTCGGCGCGCCCTGGACACCCCGGAACCCGGCGGAGTACGCCGACCGCGAACGGTTCCTGCACCGCCGGCTCCGGTCGGCTGTCTCCTGTGGGGAACTGCCGGTGACCGCGCCGGCGGATGTCCGGTGGGACGCCACGCTGCACCCGGTCGAGCAGGAGATGGCGCTGCATCAGGCCTACGCCGCCCACCGGGAGTGGGAGCACGCGGCCGCGGTCGCCGCCGAGCGGGCCGCCTGGCACGACGTGCAGTTGTCCCGCCGCAGCCGGGACAGCCTGCTCCGAGAGGCGGCGAGGGCCGAGGCTCAGGCCCTGGTGACGAGGTCCCGTCCGGTGCCGTCCGGGTTCGCGGTGACTCCGGGTAGGGGTTACGTCAGCGCCGGGTGAGTGCGATGGCCGATCTTCATCATGAGGGTCGATCACTCATGGTCACGGCCGTTCCAGCGGTCGAACTAAATTGAAGAATGTAAGTAGAAAGCATTTCACATATATCCGAATATGTTGTGGCCCGGCCGTGTGAACGACCGGGCCACGCCGTGCCACGGCTCGTCAGATGGCGAAAGCCGTTGCTCCGTAAGGTGCACATCGTGAAAGTCAAACCACTTCCAACGGGGTACACCTATTAGGTAGGCTCTTACGTAGTGGTGATGTCGAATTCGCCGTCCTTGGCGGAGTCCACAAAGGCGGTCCACTCCGCCTGTGTGAACATGAGGGCCGGACCTGTTCGGTCCTTGCTGTCACGGACGGCAATTCCCTGATCGAGGAACGCTACCTCGACGCAGTTATTGCCGCCGCTGCCGTTGCTACGGCTGCCCTTTTTCCAGACGGCACCGTCGATCTGGTGCGCAAGCAACTCAAGCACCTCCCTTTCTGAGACTTCTCGGGGAGTGCTAAGCGACGAGCAGGCTCTCGATCATCTTGATGGTCGTGCGGTGGTCGAGCGCCTTCGCGCTCAATCGCTCGAACTCCTGTCGATACCAGTCAACCATGTCTGGCTGTTCCTCGTACAAGTCTCCCGCAAGGCCTTCCATATAAACAACATCCATATGGGTGGTCTCTCGGAACTCCAGAAGAGTGACAGGTCCACCCAGGAACAAGTGCTCACCGACGGTGAGTGGGAGAATACGCAGAAAGACATTCGGCAATTTAGATACTTCGATCAGATGGCGCAGCTGGTCAGCCATGACCTCGTCGCCGCCGATCACCCGGCGTACCACCGACTCGTCGATGAATGCCGAGAACTCCAGCGGGCGCTCGCTCCGCAGCCGGCCCTGACGGGTCAGGCGCAGCGAGATGCGCCGGTCGATGTGCTCCTCGGGATCGAGCGGGCGTCCGCTTTTCATCAGTGACCGCATGTAGGCCGGTGTCTGCAGTAGACCGGGGATGATCACCGGTTCCCAGGTGCGCACGGCCGACGCGGCAGCCTCCAGCCCGACGAAGTTGCCGGGGCGCATGATGTCGCGATAGTCCGTCCACCATGTCCGCTCGCGGGACATCCGGGCCAGCTCGACAAGTGCCTCGCGGTAGCTCTGATCCCGCACGCTGTAGAGCGTGAGCAGGTCACGGACGTCCCGCGGGGTGACGGCCACCCGGGCGGTCTCGATCCGGGTGACCTTGGCGGAGTGCCACTCGAAATGGCGTGACACATCCTGTTGCGTCAAGCCGGCGGCTTCCCGGCATCGTTTGAGCTCCGCCCCCAGTCGGCGGCGGCGCAGCGTCGGACCCTCGATATCGGACACCTGGACTCCCATCGGTCCTGATGAAGTCGATATTACGACCGCTACTTCATGATCGAGTTTTTCATTCATGATCGCCATTTCCGAAGATCATTTTAGAGCTTGACTCGGCAGCGGGGCCTGAATAAGAAGTCTAGTACTTCTTGTATTGACCTTGGTGTTGGGTACATGATGCTGCGGACATCGAGTTCTGTCTTGTTTCCTACTTTGGCGAAATGATCACTGGAACTTGCGTCTAAGGGGCGTGACGCAGTGTTGGCTGACCAGTACTACCTGATCGCACACGAGGACCGAACAGGCCGGTCACGCCTGCATCCTCGTGCGACCGGCCTGGGGCTGGCCGCCGCATTATTGGCCGAGCTGGTGCTAGAAGGCCGAATCGGAGTCACCGACGGTGACCTCTTCATCGTTGACCGCCATCCACCGAGAGACGCTCTGGGCCACGACATCCTGGACCTACTCGTCGCACAGCCGCAACACCGGGACGTCCGGACGTGGCTCGCGTTCCTGTCTCAAGACGCGGCGCTCCGCGTCGGAGAGCGGCTGGTGCGCCTCGGCGCAGTCGAGCCGGTCACCCGACGGCGGATGCTCGGCACCAGTCACACCACCTACATGCCGAACACCGCCCAGCAGCGCAACGCCGCCGCGTGGGCCTCGACCCGCCTGGCGAACCTGCTGGTCCGCGGGATGGAGCTGAGCATTCTGGACCGGGTGCTGGTCAGCCTGGTCTCGGCGACCGGGCTCACCCGGCACGTGCTCTACGGCTTCGAGAACTACCCGCACGCGTTCCAGTACCTGCCGAACGCCGCGGCCTCCCTTCCCAGCGACCTGCGGGAGATCGTCGATTACACCGAGGCCTCGATCGGCTCGGTCGTGACCGTGGGACGCCGATGAGTTCCGGGAGGCACGCGCTGAAGCGCAACAACCAGGACCAGTGGGCCGGGCGCCTGCTGATGGACCAGAAGGCCAGCCGGGTACCAGAGCGGAAGCCGTCCATCGAACCGGACATCGTCACCCGGGCCCTGGCCAACACACGGATGGGTGTCGCGTCGGTCGTCTTCTTCGGAGTCGCCGGCGCTGCCCCGCTCACCGTGATCATCGGTTCCATCTCGGCGATCTACGCGATTCAGGGGAGCACCGCGGTTCCGGTGGCGTACCTGGTGGTCGCCGGGATCCTCTCGCTCTTCACCGTCGGATTCGTCGCGATGAGCCGGCACATCGTCAACTCCGGAGCCTTCTACTCCTACATCAGCCACGGCCTGGGCCGGGTGGTCGGCGTGGGTGCCGCGTTCGTCGCGCTGCCCGCGTACTCCCTGATGCAGATCGGGCTGTTCGGGCTGTTCGGGGTGGTCGCTTCGGGCATCATGGCCGAGTTCGGCCTGGCCGTCTCGTGGTACGTGTGTGCCCTGGTCGCCTGGGCGCTGGTCACCGTGCTCGGGGTGCTGTGGATCGACCTGAGCGGCCGGGTGCTGGCGGTGCTGCTGGTCGCCGAGATCAGCATCGTGCTCCTCTACGACCTGGTGATGGTCGCCAACCCGGCCGACGGGCACATCTCGTTCGAGACCCTGTCCCCGGCGCCGATGGTCACTCCGGTGGTCGGCTCGCTGCTGGTGCTGGCGATCGCCGGGTTCGTCGGCTTCGAGGCGACGGTGGTGCTCTCCGAGGAGGCCCGCGACCCGAAACGGACCATCGCCCGCGCCACTCACCTGGCGGTCATCCTCGCCGGTGTCCTCTGTGGGCTCTCGGCCTGGGCCATGTCGGTGGCCACCGGCCCGGACCGGATCCTCGCGGTCGCCGCGGAGAACCAGACCGACCTGGTGTTCACCCTGGTCAGCCCACACCTGCCGGCCATTCTGGTGGACATCGGCTACGTCCTGTTCATGACAAGCGTCTTCGCCGCCCTGCTGGCGTTCCACGCGGCGGTGTCGCGCTACCAGTTCTCGCTCGGCCGTGAGGGAGTACTGCCGTCGGCCTGGGGTTACACCCATCCGAGGACCGGCGCGCCGATCCTCGGGTCGATCACGCAGAGCGTGCTGGCACTCGTCGCCATCAGCGCCTACGCGATGGCGGGCGCCGAGCCGCTGCTCTACCTGTTCGCCTGGCTGACCACGATCGGTGGCCTGGGCGTGCTGATCCTGATGTGGGCCGCGTCCGCCTCGGTGATCGCGTTCTTCCAGCAGCATCGCCGGGGAGAGAACGCCTGGCGGGCCTACGTCGCGCCGTTCCTGTCGTTCCTGTTGCTCTCGATCGTGCTGGCCGCGACGGTCATCGGGTTCGGTGACCTGCTACAGGTCTCCGCCGGCTCGGTGTTCCGCTGGGCGATCCCGGTCGCCTACATCGCGGTCGCGGTGCTGGGCTTCGGCTGGGCGCTGATCATGCGGACGGTCCGGCCGGAGGTCTACGCGGCGATCGGCCGCGGCGCCGACGTGCGGGTCACCGCCGCCGTCGAGACCGACTTCCCGCCGCCGCTCCCACCCATTACTCCGGTGGGCTCGCGCGGTTATCACTACTGAACTTTTGACATGTCTGTCCAGAGAGGAAACCGATGACGTACGCCATCCAGGAACTTGTCATCCGGGATGTCGCCCCGGTGGACACCGACGAGATCACCGAGCTCGTCGCCGACGCGATGCGCGACGGCCCGGTCGCCCGGTGGCTGCACGCCGATCCCGGTGTGCGCCGGCGGGAGGCCCCCGCCTACTTCTCGATCTTCGTGGAGTACGCCGCGCAGCACGGTGAGGTCTACGCCATCGCGGACGCGCAGAGCGGCCGTCTCTCCGGTGTCGCCCTCTGGTTCCCGCTGACGTCGCTGATCCCGCCGCCGGTCGACTACGAGCGCCGGCTCAAAGAGGCAGCGGGTGACGCCTTCGACCGGGCGTGCCAGCTGGACGCCGCGATCGAAGAACACCACCCGCTCGAACCGCACCACTACCTGGCGTTCCTTGCGGTCCGCCCGGAAGAGCAGAACCGCGGTATCGGAAGCGCCCTGCTCGAACGTCACCACGCCCGGCTCGACGCCGCGGGGATCCCGGCCTACCTTGAGGCCAACGACACCCGCAACCGGGACCTGTACCTGCGACACGGGTACCGGATCCAGTCCGTGATCGAGCTACCCGACGGGCCTCCGCTCTGGACGATGTGGAGGGCGCCTATGGCGTGACGACCGCTCGTCACGCGGCGGTGGGGAACTCGTACATCCAGAAGGATTGCTGGTCGACCCGGCTGAATCGCATGTTGTTGTTGCACAGCCGGCCCACCATCAACCGGAAGATCTTGGACATCCGGCGCACCTCGTCGTTGTAGCTGCAGATGTCCAGACCGACCAGGCCGTTCTGGGTGGCCGCCACCAGGTACATCTGCTCGACGATCTGAGCGAAGGCGTCATTGCCTTGGGCGTGCTGGCTGGTCGCCACGAACACGATGTACCAGATGCGCCGCGCTGCGAAGTGCTCCGGCCAGTTGCGTTCGAAGTAGGCCGGAGCGATCAGTGGGATCGCCTCGAGGTAGTTGGTGTAGCAGGCGATTCCCGACAACGTCCCGTCGGCCTCCATGGCCAGGTACTTGTCGATTCGGGTGTCCTGCATGACCTCGTTGAACTCCGGGCGGTACATGAGGTGCCGTTGGGCCGCCCTGGCGTTCAGGTCCTCAAAGGCTTCCAGATACAGGTTCCAGGCTGCCTCCAGTAGGCGGTCGTCGGTGATCTGGTCGAGGACTTTGACAAGCATGGCTGCTCCCCTCCGGGCCCCGTGACAGCGCCGGCCCGCTGCATCGTACTCATGCAGGTCGATGACAGTTGACCAACAGAGTACGGAGAGCGATAGCGTCACGACAATGCGTTGCGCCCAATTTAATGTGCCAATCCAGTTTGGAGGGTTGCCCTTGGGATGATAGCGCTGCAACTTGCAAAGTTGCAGGTCACGAACCCGTACTCAACCGCCCGAGTGCTTCTCGGCAATTCCCTGCGAACGTGACTGAAACGGTTTGCCAAAAGTGCAGGATCACATGGATCAGCCTTTTGGTGGAATGCACGGAGTACTAGCCTTCGTGCACTGAACCGGATGTGGTCGCCTTTTCAGAGAGACTGCCGGAAAGGCTCACCTTCGACGACGCGGCGGTGTGGTGCGGTGGATCACCACGGGCCGTCCGCCGGTGAGGAGCGCATCCCCCGCTCTCCGGCAGGCGGCCCGCGTCCATCGATTGACATAGTTTGACGCCCGAACATAGTCTGCCGAGGTCAATGCGGGAGCGCTCCCATTCCCGCGCCTCCTCGCTACTAGGAGCGTCATGTCGCGACTACTCGGCAGGTTGCTCGCGTTCGTCCTGATCACCGCGGGACTGGCGTGGCCCGGCCCGGCGTCGGCCGTTGCGCAGAACAACGCCGCCGCGATCACCAGAGCCATGCAACCGGGCTGGAACCTCGGCAACACCCTCGACGCCACCGGCGACGACGAGACCTCGTGGGGCAACCCGCGGATCACCCGTGAGCTGCTGGCGAACATCCATCAGCAGGGCTTCAAGAGCATCCGCATCCCGGTCACCTGGGGCCAGCACCAGGACTCGGCGCACACCATCGACCCCGCCTACCTGAACCGGGTGCGGGAAGTGGTCGGCTGGGCCCTGGACGAGGGCTTCTACGTGCTGATCAATATCCATCACGACTCGTGGCAGTGGATCAACACGATGCCCACCGACCACGACAACGTGCTGGCCCGCTACAACGCGATCTGGACCCAGGTGGCCACCGCCTTCCGGGACACCTCGCCGAAACTGCTGCTGGAGAGCGTCAACGAGCCGCAGTTCGCCGGCAGCTCCGGCGACGATCAGAACTACGCCCTGCTCGCCGAACTGAACGCGTCCTTCCACCGGATCGTGCGCGGCACCGGCGGCGGCAACAGCACCCGGTTCCTGGTCCTGCCGACCCTGCACACCAACGCCGACCAGGGCCGCCTCGACGCCCTGAACGCCGAGTTCACCGCCCTGAACGATCCGTTTCTGATCGCCACCGTGCACTACTACGGGTACTGGCCGTTCAGCGTCAACGTCGCCGGCGGCTACCGCTTCGACGCCACCGCCCGGGCCGAGATGCTCGGCACCTTTCAGCGCCTCACCGACAGCCTGATCAGCAAGGGCATCCCGGTCATCCTCGGCGAGTACGGCCTGCTCGGCTTCGACCGGCACACCGGCACCATCGAGCAGGGCGAGAAGCTCAAGTTCTTCGAACTCTTCGGCCACCTGGCGCGCACCGCCGGAGTCACCACGATGCTGTGGGACAACGGCCAGCACTTCGATCGTACGGCTGCGGTCTGGCGTGACGCCGAACTCTTCGCCCACGTCTCCACCAGCTGGCGGACCCGATCCGGGACCGCCGAAAGCGACCTGCTGTTCGTCCCGCGATCCGTTCCGGTCACCGCGCGAACCATCACGCTCAACCCCAACGGCACCGGATTCACCCACGTCCGGCTCGGTGACACCACCCTGCGGCGCGGCCCCGACTACCAGGTGTCCGGCGACCGGCTCACCCTCAGCGCGGGGTTGCTGCAAAAACTGACGACCACCGGCGGGTACGGGGTGAAAGCCTCGCTGTCACTACGGTTCTCCCGCGGCGTGCCGTGGCGGCTCGACGTGATCAGTTCCGACCGTCCGGCGGTTCAGCCCAGTGCCGGGACGACAGTTGCCTACACCGTCCCGACCGCGTTCAACGGCGACCGTCTCGCCACCATGACGGCCACCTACGCCGACGGGAGTTACGCCGGCCCGCACAGCTGGACCGCCTACAAGGAGTTCGACCGGGCCTTCAGCCCCGACTACCCGGCCGGGACGATCAAGCTGACCCCGGAGTTCTTCGCCGAGGTCACCGACGGTGCCCCGGTGACGCTGACGTTCGTCTTCTGGAGCGGTGAAACCGTCGCCTACCAGGTGACCCGCACCGGAACCACGGTCACCGGCACCCCGCTCTGACCACCCGCATCTTGTGTGGTGACCTGGGGTGCGATTCGCACCTCAAGTCACCACGCAGTCCGGCTCGCCGTCAGCTTCCGAACGTCAGGGATGCCACGGTCAGGTGCTCCTGCTCGAAGAGCACGAACAGGTCGTGCGTGCCGGAGACCGGCGGCACCGGCGCCGACACGTCGATCGGTTCGGCCGCGACCGGGGCCGGCAGGGTGGCCAGAATCGGTCCGGAGATCGGGTCGTCCAGGCGCAGCACGACCAGGCCCTCGGCCTGGCCCGTTGTCGCCGAGGACATCAGGCGGGCGCGGACGTTCGTGACGCCGTTACCGAAATCGATCTCGTCGAAGACCGCCCACGCGTCAGGCTGCTCGCTGCGCAGCGCCTCCCGGGGATCGTCGGTGACCGCGACCGGGACGGTCCCCGCGTACCCATCGTTGTCGATCATCCGGAGCGCCGGCCGCGGTGACCGGGCCGGGATCCGCTCGCCGTGCACCCGCAGTGTCCCGGTCAGCCGCCAGTCGGTGCTGGACCGGCCCACCGCGACCGTGTGCACCGCCTCCTCGACCACCCAGCGCGACCGGGTCACGTCCCAGAACGCCAGCTCAGCCGCGGGTAGCAGCAGTTCCACCGTGGACCGTTCGCCCGGTTCCAGGCTGACCTTCCGGTAACCGCGCAGGCGCCGCAACGGCTGCTTGACCCGGGACCGCTGCTGCCTGGTGTAGAGCTGCACCACCTCCACGCCGGGCCGGACACCGGTGTTCACCACGTCCACCGTGACGGTCACCTCGCCGGCCGGGCCGATCGCCTCCGCACTGATCCGCAGGTTCTCGTACCGGAACGCGGTGTAGGAGAGACCGTGCCCGAAACCGAACAGTGGCGTGCCACGGTAGTAGAGGTAGGTCGCGTCGGTCGCGATGATGTCGTAGTCGAGCAGATCCGGCAGATCAGCGGCCCCCGAGTACCAGGTCTGCGTCAGCCGGCCCGCCGGATCCACCGGCAGCCCCGCCCGGTCACTGCCGAACAGCACGTCGGCGACGGCCGTCCCGTGTTCCTGGCCACCGTGCGCCGACCAGAGCAGAGCCGGCAACGTGCCGGCGGCCCAGCCCACCGCGTACGGGTAACTGCTCGCCAGCGCCAGCACGGTCCTGGGGTTCACCGCGTGCACCGCGCGCAGCAGGTCGTCCTGGGTGCCGGGCAGATCCAGGTCCCGCCGGTCCGCGGTCTCCCGGCCGGCCACCAGCGGATGATTGCCGAGCGCGACCACCACCAAGTCCGCCTCCGCGGCCACCGCGGCGGCCGCGGCCACCCCGTCGACCAGCAGATCCACGGTGAAGACGGTCGCGCTCGCGGCGTCCGCGGCGGCGGTCCGGACCAGGCCGTCGTCCCCGGCCACCAGGTATCGGCCGCTCTGGACATGAAGCAGCACCAGACCGTCCGCGACCTGCTCGAAACGGAACGTCTCGCGCACTTCCCAGCCGTTCGGGCCGGGCCGGTCGTTGACCAGCAGATGATCCTCGGAGCCCAGGCCGTCGGCCCCGACGAACCGCCCGTTCGCCACGGCACGCAGCGAGAACGTCTCCTCACCCCAGTCCAGCACGTCGAACAACACGCCGTCCGCGACGCCGAGCCGCGGGGCGTCCGGCGTGTCGAGTCGTGCGGCGTCCGGCGCGTTGAACCGCGCGTTGTCCAGCGCCTCGGCGGGGCCGACTCGCAGTGGGCCGCCGTCTGCGCCGGACTCGGCGGTCAGCAGACCGGCCGCGCAGCGCAGCGCCACCCGGTCCGCGCCCTCGTGATGGAGCACGTTCGCGTCGCCGACACGCTCGGCGATCGCCGCCCGCAGGGTCCGGCGGTAGGGCGGAGTGCCGCTGTACCAGTCGTCGAACGTGGTGTCGGCCAGCGGCCCGATCACCGCGATCCGGCCCACGGTGGACGGGTCGAGCGGCAGGATGCCGTCGTTGCCGAGCAGCACCACCGAGGCGCGGGCCGCCTCCCGGGCCAGGGCCCGATGCTCCGGGCAGTCGATGACCTCCGGGCCGATACCGCGGTACGGGTCGTCCTCCGGGCTGAACTCGCCCAGCCGGACCCGTACCGAAAGAATGCGCCGCACCGCCGCGTCCACGTCGGACTCGGTGATCAGCCCCCGCTCCAGCGCGGTCCGCAACGACTCCTCGGACAGCGGCCCCGGCTCGGTCACGCAGTCGATGCCGGCGCGCAGGGCAGCCGCGAACCCGGCCGGATGATCCTCGGCGACGCCCTGGTCGCCGGCGAGATTCTGCACCGCGTAGGCGTCACCGACGACCATCACGTCGTCCTCGGCCCAGCCCCGTAGCACCTCGTCGATCAGCGGGCTGAGATGTGTCGGACGGCCGTTGATCAGGTTGTACGACGCCATCACGGCCACCGCTACACCCGCGGCCAGGGCCGGCCGGAAAGCGGGCAGTTCGTACTCGTACAGCACCCGGGGTGGCATGTTGCTCGACGTCAGACAACGGTCGGTCTCATTGTTGTAGCCGAGGAAATGCTTGATCGTCGGGGCGGTTCGCAGTCGGCGCGGGTCGTCACCGGCCAGTCCGCCGGAGTACGCGACGCTCAGCACCCCGGTCAGCCACGGATCCTCGGAGTAACCCTCCTCGTTGCGGCCCCACCTCGGGTCGCGGAGCAGGTTGACCACCGGGGCCCAGACGTTCAGGCCGACGTTCTCCGGATCGCGATGGTGCATGGCGCGGACCTCGGTGCCGACCGCGGTCCCGACCCGGCGCAGCAGATCGGTGTCCCAACTGGAGGCGAGGCCCACGGCCTGGGGGAAAGCGGTTGCCGTGCCCAGCCAGGCGACGCCGTGCAGCGCCTCCGTGCCGGTGCGGAACGAGGCCACGTCCAGCCGGGGGACGGCGGCCTGGTGCTGGTGCAGGAGGGCGATCTTCTCCGGCAGGGCGAGCCGGCCCAGAAGGTCGGACACTCGCGCGGCGAGCTTCTGGTGCGGATCGCGAAAGACGATGCGAGAGGGGGATTCGGTCACAACGTGTTCCTTCGGGCCGAGCCGGGTCGTCGAAGCGCTTCGACGACCCGGCGGAAGAAGCCTCCGCGAGTGGTTTCGCGAATGTTTCGAACGGAGTTCCCTGAGGCTCGCACCACAGTTACGCCTCGGTCAAGGCACCGACACCATGTTTGGTCATCGATTGTTACGCGCCCCGCCACCGCAGGCGGCCCGATCCATACCGCGACGGCCCCACTCCCCGCACCGCCGCACAGCGTGGAGAGCTGGGGTGTGGATCGGACCGCAACTCTCCACGCTGGTGGTGCCGCCGGGCGTACCGCCGCGGGGGTGGGAACGAACTGCGCCTGGCGTGGGTCAGCGGGTGGTGGGGAGGGTGCCGGTGTCGACGCGGTTCAGGTGGGTCACGGCGCCGCCCAGCGCGGCCGCGTGCAACCCCAGCCCGGAAGCGACCAGGCGTGTCCCGCCGGAGGCCGGGGCCAGGGTGTTGCGGGACAGTTCGGCGGCGGCGGCCGGGATCAGCCACTCGGCGAGGGCCGCGTAGTGGTCGCCGAGCACGATCACCTCCGGGTTGACCAGGTTCGCGACGAGGGCCAGCCCTTGCCCGAGGTGGGTGCCGGTGTCCCGGAGGGCGCCGAGCACCGCGGTGTCCCCGAAGCGGGCCAGGGTCGCCACCTGTTCGACGGCGGGCGCCAGGTCGGTGAGTGATTCCGGGTCGAAGCCGGGCAGGGCGCGCCGGACGAGAGGCTCGACACCGGCCAGGTCGGCGAGGGTGGGCGAGCCGGCCGGGCCGAGGGTGAACCGTCCGATCTGCCCGGTGAATCCGCGGGAACCGTGCAGGAGCCGCCCGTCGACGACGATCCCGGCTTCGATCCCGGCGGCCCCGGTGACATAGGTCAGGTCGTGGCCGCCGCTGTGCCGCAGCTCGGCGACGGCGGCGAGACCCGCGTGGTTGGCGACCGCGACGTCCAGCCCGGGTTGGCGCAGTGAGCCGGAGAGCAGTCCGCGCAGGTCGACGTCGGCCCAGCCGAGCGGCGGGGAGAGCCGGACGGTGCCGCCCTCTTCGACCAGGCCGGGGACGGCGACGGTGACACCGAGGACGTGCCTGCCCTGCTGCCGGACCCGGGTCGCGGCCCGCTGGGCGAGGGCGGTGATCGCGCTGACCGCCCGGCCGGAGCCGGTGGTGGCGGGCCCGCCGTCGAACGCCCGGTGCCAGAGCAGCAGCTGTTCGCCGGAGAAGTCGACGGCGAGGGCGGTGAGCCGGTCGGCGGCGACCTGGAGACCGATCGCCGCGTAGGCGGAGCCGTCGAGGGCCAGTGCGGTGCCGGGGCGTCCGATGCGGTTGCCGGTGAGGCCGGTCTCGCGCAGCAGTCGTTGCTCGATGAGGCTGCCGGTCAGGCTGGAGACGGTGGCCTTGTTGAGCCCGGTCGACGCGGCGATCGAGGCTCGGGAGCTGGGCCCGTTGGCACGCAGATGATGCAGGACCACGGAGAGGTTCGTGGCGCGCACATCGGTGAAATCGGCCGGTCGGGTGGTCTTCACATCAAGCTCCGCTCGAAGTTGTCATCGGCGGTTCGTCGTCTCCTTGATCATGACCGACGGGAGGAGCCGGATGGGCGCGCTCCCATTTGGTTCTTGTCGAGTCGTCACCGCGTCGGTTAGCTTGTCTTCGATGTACTTAGTTTAGACGCTAACCAAACTAAACCCATAACGGAAGGGTGGTGCGCCGTGCGGAGATCGCTTGAGGGCGCGTCGACGAACAGGCGGAACTTCCTGGGGCTGGTCGGCCTCGGCGCGGCCACGATGGCCAGCGGCGGGGCGCTCGCGGGTTGCAGCAAGGAGCCGGGCTCGACGGGCACGGCCACCAACGCCCAGCAGGCCGCCGGGGTGGTCCCGACTTTCAAGGACTCCACCCTGGTCCAGCCCGACGTCAAGGGCATCCGGCCGATGGCCGACGGCTACGTGAAGTACCCGACCTCGCTCGCCGACGCGATCACCGAGAAGGCGGCGCCCAGCGGCAAGCCGATCACCGCGAGCACCCCGTGGTGGGGCCCGGCCCCGCCGACCGCGAACAAGCTGGTCGAAGCGGTCAACGCCGACATGGGCGCGACGATCAACTTCAGCATCCAGGACGGCAACACCTACGGCGACAAGCTGAACACGATGCTCGGCGCCCGGGACGTACCGGATCTGACCTGCATCCCGGGTTGGGAGATCAGCAAACTGGCCCGGTTCTCCGAAGGCGTGCACGCGCTCTTCGAGGACCTGGGACCGTTCCTGACCGGGGACAAGGTCAACGCGTACCCGATGCTCGCCGGTCTTTCCACCGCGGCCTGGCAGGACTCGGTGTGGGGCGGCAAGCTGATGGGTGTCCCGTTCCCGGTCGACGCGCCGTACCCGTCGGTGCTGTTCTACCGCAAGGACGTCGCCGACGAGCGCGGCATCGCGGCGCCGACCACACTGGACGAGCTGTACGAGTTCGGTAAGAAGTTCACCAACCCCGGCAAGGGCGAATGGGCGTTCGGTGACATCTGGCTTGAGGTGCAGCAGATCTGTGGCGCCGGCGGTTCGGAGAACGGCTGGCTCAAGACCGCCGACGGCAAGGTCGTCCACCGCCATGAGCTGCCCGAGTACAAGCAGGCCATCGAGTTCATGGCCAAGCTCTACGCGGAGAAGCTGATCCACCCCGACCTGGCCAGCAGCGAGGGCGGTGACGTCACCACCCTGTTCAAGGGCGGCAAGATCTTCATGTACGCCACCGGTGGCGGCTCCTGGAAGGAGACCTGGCGCCCGGCCGTACAGGCCAATCCCAAGTTCAACATGCAGGCCGTCAAGGTCTTCGGTGCGCAGCAGGGCAAGGCTCCGGTCCGCTGGCAGACCCGGGCGGGTGTCCTCTGGACCTTCATCAAGAAGGGCCAGGGCCAGGAGCGCGTTCAGGAGTTGCTGCGCGTGCTCAACTACACCGCCGCTCCGTTCGGCACCAAGGAATGGGAGCTGCAGAACTACGGCGTCGAGGGCACCCACTTCAAGCGGGACGCCTCCGGCTCGCCGGTCACCAACGACCTGTGGGTCAAGGAGTTCGCGAACCAGTACATCTTCCTCGGCGGGCGCCCGCCGGTGGTGGTCGGCGGACCGGACATCCCGACGTACGCGCCGGACTTCGTCGGCTGGGGCAACGACGCCGCGCAGTACCTGGAGAAGAACCCGTGGGACGGCATCAAGGTGGAGGTGCCGACGCAGCAGGCCGCCATCGAGGGCCCCACTCAGGACAAGGTCACCGACATCCTGCGCGGCCGGGCCCCGGTCAGCAGTTACGACCAGGTGCTCTCGGACTGGAAGGCCGGCGGCGGCGACGCGGCCCGTGACTTCTACGCCAAGGTTCTGGCTGACAACGGACGATGAGCGCCCCACCGATCGCCCCGGAGTCGCTTCCGGCGGCGAAGAAGAAGCTCAAGGCGGTCCCGCGGCAGCAGCTGACCTTCGGGCAGCGGCTGCGGCGGGACTGGCCGCTGCTGCTCATGTGCCTTCCGGCGATGCTGTTGCTGCTGGTCTTCCACTATGTTCCGGCGCTCGGCAACGTCATCGCCTTCCAGGACTACAACCCGTTCGTCGGCGACGATCCGTTCGAGGCGTTCCTCTACAGCGAGTGGATCGGGTTCGGGAACTTCGAGTACCTGTTCAAGAACCCGGCGTTCTGGGACTCGGTGGTCACCACCCTGTCGATCACCGCGTTCCAGTTGCTGTTCTACTTCCCGATCCCGATCCTGCTGGCGATCCTGCTGAACAGCATCATGTCGCCGAAGATCCGGTCGCTGGTGCAGAGCGTCGTCTACCTGCCGCACTTCTTCAGCTGGGTGCTGGTGGTGTCGCTGTTCCAGATGATGCTCGGTGGCGCGGGCCTGCTCGCGCAGACGATGCGGCAGGCCGGGTACACGCCACCGGACATCATGACCAACCCGGACACGTTCATCTTCCTGATCACCTCGCAGGCGGTCTGGAAGGACGCCGGCTGGGGCATGATCGTCTTCTTGGCGGCGCTGGCGGCCATCGACCCCGCGCTGTACGAGGCGGCCGCCGCCGACGGAGCCGGCCGCTGGCGCCGGATGTGGCACATCACCCTGCCCGGTCTGCGCTCGGTCATCATCCTGCTGCTCATCCTGCGGCTCGGTGACGCGCTGAACGTCGGCTTCGAGCAGTTCGTGCTGCAACGCGAAATGGTCGGCCGGGAGGCGGCCGAGGTGCTCGACACCTACGTCTACTACCAGGGCATCGCGGTCCAGCAATGGGGCGTCGGTGCGGCCGCCGGCCTGTTCAAGGCGGTGATCGGCATCCTGCTGATCGTGGGCGCCAACAAGCTGGCACACCGGTTCGGCGAGCAAGGGATCTATTCGAAGTCATGAGCGCAGACACCGCAGCCCCGGCCCGCCGTAAGTCACTGCGGCCGGCGTGGGAGGAGAAGCCCACCCTGCTCGGCGAGTTCGGCAAGGGCACGATCCTGACCGTCGTACTGGCGGTCGTGCTCGTGCCCCTCTGGGTGGTCGTGGTCACCAGCCTCTCGTCCGAGAAGACGATCAACGCGGCCGGTGGCTACGTCTTCATCCCGCGCGAGTTCAACCCGACCGCCTACGTGGTGATCTTCTCGGGCGGGCAGATCACCGACGCGATCCTGGTGAGCACGCTGGTCACGCTGATCGGCACGGCCCTCAGCCTGGTGGTGACGGTGCTGGCGGCCTACGGCCTGTCCCGCCCCGGCACCCTCGGGCACAAGCCGATCCTGTTCTACTTCCTGCTCACGTTCCTGATCTACCCCGGCATGATCCCGACCTACCTGGTGGTCACCGGCCTGGGACTGAAGGACAACCTGCTCTCGCTGATCCTGCCGACCGCGATCAGCGCGTTCAACCTGGTGGTGCTGCGGGCGTTCTTCATGGGCATCCCCGGCGAGCTGTACGACAGCGCCCGAATGGACGGCGCCGGCGAACTGCGCATCCTGTGGCGAATCGTCCTGCCGCTGTCACGGGCGGTGACTGCGGTGGTGGGCTTGTTCTACGCGGTCGGCTACTGGAACGCGTTCTTCAACGCGATCCTCTACATCGACCGCAACGACCTCCAGCCGGTGCAACGGGTCCTGCAACAGTTCATCCTGGCCGGCCAGTCCCCGTCCACATCCGGCGCCGCGGTGGCGATCCCGGGCCTGGGCTCCTCGGTCCCCCCGAGCCTGGCGATCAAAATGGCCGTCGTAGTGGTCACGATCGTCCCGGCCTTGATCATCTACCCGTTCGTCCAGCGCCACTTCACCAAGGGCGTGATCATCGGCGCGGTCAAGGGCTGAGGCGGCGCGGTCAGGGGTTGAGGCCGGGTTGGGCCGGCGCAGGGCAGGCGTCGGCCCAACCCCCAGATCAAACCCGCTTTCCGGTACGCCCCACACCTCCCCAACCGCACCGCCCCTCCCGTCCTCACCCCGCGAGGCCGGCTCCCCACCAGGTCCCCCCGCGACCGCCGGGCCGAATGCGGTGCCCACCGCAAACCCCAAGGCGGTCAGCGTGGTGACCTGCGGTTCGATACGCACCCCAACTCGGCACGCATGGTGTGCCGGCGATCTGTGTGCCGAGTTGAGGTCCGAATCGAACCCCAACTCGGCACACAACATGGCGGGTAACCCGGCGGCGTCACGCGGCCCGGCGGTGGGCCAATGGCGGGCCGGCGGGTCAGGCGGATATCGAGTGCGGGATCCCGGCGGCTAGGTGGATCTTGGTGGTGCCCTGGGGGTGGGACAGTTCCACCACCCGGTCCACCGGGGACGTCAGGACGGCGTTCAGGGTGGTGGGGGTCCACGTCAAGTCGATCGTCACCGGGCCTCGGGCTACCAAGCCCCGGACGCTGCCGGACGGCCACGCGGACGGGAGGGCGGGCAGCAGGTCGATGTGGGCCACGCCGTCGATGCCGACGTCTCGACTACGGAGCAGCATCGCGGTGACCAGGGCGGGGTAGCCGCCGGCCAGGTCCACGTTGAACATGTGGTCGCGGTTGTGGGTGGGGACCATGTTGGGCCGCCAGTAAGCCTCCCCGATGCGGGTCAGCGCGGCGTACGCCTCGTCGGCCAGGCCCAGGTGGGCCGCGGCCACGCCGAGCAGGGCCAGCCCGTATCCCATCTCGTCGGAAGCCTCCGACAGCCACCACCGCAACCGGGCCCGCACTGCCCGGACCGCGGCGGCGCGTAGTGCCGGATCCTCGTCGAACGCCGGGTCGCCACCGTAGTAGAACGGGTAGAGGTGGCTGCAGTGCCGGTGCTCGTGGTTGTCGGGGAAGCGCGGGTCGATCCATTCGGCGAGTTCACCGGCGTCGTTGATCCGGTACGGCGGCAGGGCGGCCAGCAAAGCGCGCCAGCGGACCGCGTCCGGGTCGTCGATCTGCAGCACCGACGTGATCGTCAGCAGGCCCCGGAGCAGGGCGGCGACGGCCTGCACGTCCAGGGTGGCGTCGACGCAGGCCTGGTCGCCGGTCTGGCCGGGGTCGTTCTCGGGGGAGTAGGAGGGGCTGAACCGCGCCCGGCCGCCGTGGATCTCGGCGAATCCCAGGTGGAATTCGGCGGCCTCACGCAGGAACGGCAAGGCCCGGTTCGCGAGGAAGTCCCGGTCGCCGGTGTGTTGCCAGTGTTCGAGGTAGAGGCGGGCCAGCCAGGCGGCTCCGGTGGTCCACAGGGTGAGGCACCAGATCGGGCCGAAGTGGTTCTGCCGGCCGTGGGTGCCGAGGTGGCCGGGGGCGTAGATGCCGGGCAGGCCGTAGAGGCGCCGCGCGTTCTCCCGGTAGTCGTCGATCTGGGTGTCGAGCAGGTCGAACAGTGGCGGCATCAACTCCGGCGTGCCGGTGGTGTGGACGGCGAGCAGGGCGGCCTGCAGGTTGCCGTCGATGGTCCATCCGCTGCGCCACGGCGGGGTGTACGTGCCGCTCCAGACGCCCTGCAGGGTGGGCGGGGTGGTGCCGGTGCTGCTGATGATCGTGTACCGGCCGGCGTCGAACAGGGTCTGCGCCGGGTGGCCGCCGAGGTCGAGGGAGACACGTTCGAACAGGTCGCGGTGGACGGCGGTGTGCGCGTCGAGCAGGGTGTCGAAGTCACCGGAGGGCAATGCGGCGAGTGCGTCGGCCGGGGTGCGCGATCCGGTCGCGGTTCGAGCCACGATCAACACCGATCCGGCGGTACGTCGGACCCGCACCGCCACGGTCCAGCCGTCGAGTGCACCGGTCCACAGTGTTCCGCCGAACCGCCCGGTGAGCACGAGGTCGTCACCGTGCCGGTCGACGGTGTAGTCGATGGGCTGTTCCGGAGTTCCGTCGATCGGCCCGATCCCGGCCGTCCCGTCGGTGCCGGTGATCCGGATGACGAGCGCGTCGGCGGCCCGGGACACGAACGCGTCGACGGTCACCCCGTCCCAGGTCTGCCGCACCACACCGGTGGCGAAGTCGGTGCCCCGCTGGTAGCCGGTGCCGGGAGTGGCCGGGGTGAAGGTCAGGATCCCGGCGCCGATCAGCGGGTCGATCCAGCGCGTCTCCGCGTACCCGGGATGTTCCTGAACGGCGAGGTCGCACACCGCGCGGGCGGTGTCGCGGAACCGGTCGGCGTCCAGGAGTTCTCGCAGGCGCGGCAGGGCCGGGGCGGTGTGCGGCGGTTCCAGCGGTTCGGTGACCGGCTGGAAGAGGTCTTCGCGGGCGAGGGTGAATCGCAGCACGCTGGGCGATCCGTGACAGAGAACGCCCTGCCGGCCGTTGCCGCTGATCAGGGCGTGTTCCCAGTCCTCGGCGATAGTCGAGTCACGGAACGATGGATTGACTGGGCTCTGCACAGTCAATACTTTGTTTAGCGGCCAAACTAAATGTCAAGGGTAGGTGCAGATGATCTTCTTCGGCGGGGACTACAACCCGGAGCAGTGGCCGGAGGAGGTCCTGGACGAGGATGTCACGTTGATGCGCCAGGCGGGCGTGACGATCGCCACGGTCGGGGTCTTCTCCTGGTCGAACCTGGAGCCCGAGCCGGGTCGTTTCGAGTTCGGCTGGCTCGACCGGGTGCTCGACCGGCTGCACGAGGGCGGCATCAAGGTCGCCCTGGCCACCCCGACCGCGTCACCACCACCCTGGTTCACCCTCGCCCACCCGGAGGCGATGCCGGTCACCGCCGACGGGGTGCGGCTCACCCACGGCAGCCGGGACACCTACTGCGTGTCCGCACCCGCGTACCGCGCCGCCGCCCGGACCGTCGCCGCGAAGATGGCCGAGCGGTACGCGCACCATCCGGCGCTGGCGATGTGGCACGTGCACAACGAGTACGGCACCGACTGCCGCTGCGACTTCACCGCCGCCGCCTTCCGGAGCTGGCTGCAGAAGAAGCACGGCGAACTGGACGCCCTCAACGAGGCCTGGACCACCGCGTTCTGGAGTCAGCGCTACTCGGACTGGGCGCAGATCCTGCCGCCCCGCGCCACCCAGTACCTGCCGAACCCGGCGCACGTGCTCGACTTCCGCCGGTTCCTCTCCGACGAACTGCTCGGCGGCTACATCGAGCAGCGTGACCTGCTGCGCGAGGCCAACCCGGAGGTGCCGGTCACCACCAACTTCGTGCAGGGCGGCTGGGTGAGTGTCGACCACGCGCGCTGGGCCGCCGAGGTGGACCTGGTCGCCGTCGACCACTACCCGGCCACCGCCGGTTACGGCGCCGAAGTGGAGACCGCTTTCGGCGGCGACCTGGCCCGCGGCTGGGGCGGCGGATCGTGGCTGCTGATGGAGACCGCGCCGAACCTGGTCTACACACCCGGCCGGATGCACGCCAAGGAACCCGGCCAGCTCACCCGCAACAGCCTCTCCTACCTGGCTCGGGGCTCGCGCGGAGCGATGTACTTCCAGTGGCGGCAGCCGCGCGGCGGGGCCGAGATGTTCCACTCGGCGCTGGTGCCGCACGCCGGCCCGGACAGCCCGGTCTTCCGGGAGACGATCGGCCTCGGGCGTTACCTCAAAGCGCTCGGCAAACAGACCTTCGGCCCGATCGCGGCACAGGTCGCGGTCACCTGGGACGCGCCGTCGTGGTGGGCGCTGCAGGGCGCCGGACTGCCGTCGAAACAGATCGATTACGCGGCGGCGGTGCAGCAGGCACACCGGGCACTTTACGAGTCCGGGCTCGCCACCGACTTCCTCTTCCCGGGGCTGGACGACTTCGCCGAGCGGCTCCGATCGTACAAAATGGTGATCGTCCCGCATCTTTATCTGGTGTCGGACGAGACCGCCGGTGCGCTGCGCGACTTCGTCGCCGGCGGTGGTCACCTGGTGGTGGACCATCTCAGCGGCATCGCGGACCCGGCCGGGCGGATCCGTCTCGGTGGTTATCCGGGCGCGTTCCGCGATTTCCTGGGAGTACGGGTGGTCGAATGGCGCCCGCTGGCCCCCACCGGATCGATCGCACTCGACAACGGCGACCGTGGGCTGCGCTGGAGCGAGCGGGTCGAGACGGCCGGTGCCGAGACCCTGGTCCGGTACGCCGGTGACGTCCTGGCCGGAGCTCCCGCGATCACCCACAACCGGTTCGGCGACGGCACCGCTTGGTACGTGTCGCCCGGTCTCGACGACGGCGCGCTGCGCCGACTGCTGGACCAGGTCGCCGCCGAGGCCGGAGTGATGCCGGTGCTGCCCGGACTGCCGCCGAAGGTCGAGGCGGTCCGCCGTGGTGATCTGCTGTTCCTGTTCAATCACGGGGCCACGCCGGGTCAGATCCACCTGCCCGGACCGGCGCACGACGCGGTGACCGGGCGCGAGGTGCCGACGTCGGTCACCGTGCAGCCCGGCGGATCACTGACTGTTCGGCTGGGCTGAAACGCTCGGCTGGGCGGTTACCGCGAACGCCCGGCGGTACGCCGACGGTGACGTGCGCATCGCCTGGCCGAAGTGGTGGCGGTAGGTGACGGCGGTCTCGAAGCCGACCGCCGTCGCGATCTCCTCGATCGGCGCCCCGGTGGTCTCCAACAGGGCCAGGCTGGCCTGCACCCGCCGGTCGATCAGCCACCGGATCGGCGTCGTGCCGGTGGCCCGCTGGAAGTGCCGCAGATAGGTCCGCGACGACATGTGCGCCTGCCGGGCCAGCACCGCCACCGAGATCGGCCCGGACAGGTTGCCGAGCGCCCACTCCATGCTGCGGGCCACCCGGGCGTCCTCCGGGTCCTCCGCGACCGGCGCCTCGACGAACTGGGCCTGACCACCGTCCCGGTGCGGTGGGACGACCAGGCGGCGGGCCACCGTGTTGGCGACCGCCGGGCCGTGGTCGCGGCGGATCACATGCAGGCACAGGTCCAGCCCGGCGGCACTGCCCGCGCTGGTCAGCACGTCGCCGTCGTCGATGTAGAGCACGTCCGCGTCGACTCGCACGGCCGGATGGCGGCGGCGGAGGATCTCCGCGTACCGCCAGTGGGTGGTGGCCCGGCGACCGTCCAGCAGACCCGCCCCGGCCAGCGCGAACGCCCCCGAGCAGATCGACATGACACGGGCGCCCCGGGCGTGTGCCGCGCGCAGGGCGGCGACCAGCGCCGGGGACGGGTCGCCGTGCACGTCCGGGACACCGGGCACGATCAGCGTCTGCGCGGCGGCGAACACGTCCAGGCCGTGCTCGGTGTGCAGGGCCGCGCCGCCGACCACCCGGACCGGGCCGGGAGTCTCGGAGCAGATGGTCAGCTCGTACCACGGGAAGTTGAACTCGGGGCGGGGCAGCCCGAACACCTCGGAGACGATGCCGGTCTCGAAGAGCGACATGCCGTCGAACGCCAGCACCGCGATCGCCGGCCCGCGCCTGCCCACCCGCAACATGGCGTTATCTTAGCGGCAGGTGTCTTCCGCGCCACTGGGGCTTTTCCCCGGCGGTCGGCACGATCGACGTCATGACCAGCGCGATCGAGCACTTCAGCAACCGGCTCCGCTTCGAGACCGACGTGAGCGACGTCCAGCAGGCCCTCGCGGCCGGCACCCCCGGCTACGTGGTGATCGACTCCCGCAGCACCGAGTCGTGGGATCAGGGGCATCTCCCGGACGCGATCCACCTGCCCACCCGCGAGATCGCCGCCCGGGCCGCCGCACTGGTCCCGGCCGGCAGTGCGGTCGTCACCTACTGCTGGGGCCCGGGGTGCAACGGGGCCACCCGGGCCGCCCTGGAGTTCGCCAAGCTCGGCCACCCCGTCAAAGAGATGATCGGTGGGTACGAGTACTGGGTGCGCGAGGGATTCCCGGTCGAGACCGCGACCGGCCGCAGCAGCCGCCCGATCGACGAGCTGACCGCCCCGGCCGGTGCCGCCTGCGGCTGCTGATCACGCGCCGAGCAGAGACTCCAGCCACTGGTTGCGGAACTTGCCGGCCGGGTCGAACCGGCCGGCAAGCTCGGCGAAGTCGCCGAACCGGGGGTACGCCGCCCGCAGCTCGGCCGGATCGGTGCTGAAGACCTTGCCCCAGTGCGGGCGGGCACCCAGCGGGGCGATTGCCTTCTCCACCTCGGCGACCACCGGCAGGACGGCGTCGGTGTCGGCGATCCAGGTGAAGTGCAGGGCCAGGCTGTCGCGCTCGTGGTTCGGGCTCAGCCACAGGTCGTCGGCGGCGATCGTGCGGACCTCGCAGACCTGCAGGACCGCCGACACCCGCTCCCGCAGCGCGGCCACCGCGGCGAGCGCGTCGCGCCCGGACGAACGGGGCACGTGCCACTCGGACTGCAGCTCCTCGCCGCTGCTCGGGGTGAACTCCATCCGGAAATGCGGCAGCCGGGTGTGCCACGGGCCGGGCACCCCGCCCTGCTCGGTGCAGTTGAGCGCGGGCATGCCGGGCACCGGGTGCCGGGGGCCGTCGGCCTCAGTCGCGCCGAACAGGTCACCGGTCAGCGGCTCGGCCCGTTTCAGCCAGACCTGGTCGATGCCGGTGCCGGTCCAGCGAGTGAAGAGGCTGACGCTGTAACCGGCCGACAGGATCTCGTCCAGGTGCTCGTCGAGGGCTTCGGCGCTCAGGTTCTCGTAGACGTACTGCCGCAGCTCGAAAGCCTCGACCACGTCGAGCGTGAGCGCGGTGATCACACCCAGCGCGCCGAGATGGACCACCGCACCGGCGAAGTCCGGGTCGGCGCGGGTCAGTTGGGCCACCGCACCGTCGGCGCGGACGATCTCCAGGCCGGAGACCGCGGTCGCCAGGTTGCCGTGCCGGACACCGGAACCGTGGGTGGCGGTGGCCACCGCGCCGGCCACCGAGATGTGCGGCAGCGAGGCCATGTTGTGCAGGGCCAGGCCCTCGGCGGCGAGGCGGGTGGCCAGCTCCCCGTACCGGATGCCGCCGTCGGCGCGGACCGTGGTGCGATCGGGACCGATCTCGACCATGCGCGGCAGGCCGGCCAGGGAGATCAGATCACCGTCGGTGTCGGCGAGCCGGTTGAACGAGTGCCCGCTGCCGAGCACCCGGGCCCGGGACGTGCCGGCCAGTGTCTCCCGCAGCTCGTCGACGCTGCCCGGCCGGTGCAGCCGCTGCGCGCCGAAGACGATGTTCCCGGCCCAGTTGGTCAGACGTTCCCGCATGACCACACCCTACTTCTCGCTCATAAAAGTCGGTGTATTCCCTGTTCATGGGCAGGGTCCCGGCCGATCAGGTTATCGTCGGGCGACCCGCGGGCCTAGCGAGGGGAAACACCACATGGCGTCGATCGTGGTCGCGGAGGACGACAGCGACATCGCGTCGCTGCTCTCCACCGTGCTGAGCAACGCAGGTCACACCGTGCGTACGGCCGACTCCGGTCAGGCCGCCCTGGACATGATCGCCGAGGCCGGTCCGGATCTGGTCATCCTGGACCACCACATGCCCGGCCTGAGCGGGCTGGACGTGGCCGGGCGGCTGCGCGGTCACGCGACCACCGCCGGTATCCCGGTGATCATGCTGTCCGCCGCGACGCCGGCCGCCGCCCGTGGGCTGTGCGACATGACGATCTCCAAGCCGGTACGTCCCAAGCACGTGCTCGAAGCCGCCAACGAACTCCTGGCCGCCCGATTCGACGGGATCCCGGCCGGTCAGCACCACGACCCGGCGACCCAGCTCGTCGACGTGGGGCGGCTGCTCGCGGTCTCCGACTACCTGACCCGGCCGGCGCACGCGGAGGCCCTGGACGCGTTCGCCGAGCGGTTGACCGAACTGACCGGGGTGCCGTCGGCCGCGATCACGCTGGTGCTCAACGACAGCGTCGCGGTCGCCGGGTCGCACGGCATGCCCCGGTGGGTACGGGAGGCCGGCGGCGTACCGGTCGAATGGTCCCCGGACACGATCGTGGTGGCCGAGGACGTTCCGGTGCTGATCGGGGACAGCGCGGCCGACAAGGAGTACGCCACCTCGCCGCTCTTCTCGGTCAGCGGAGTGCGCTCCTACGCGAGCGTGCCCCTCAACTCGGCGGAGGGTCACGTCGTCGGTACGCTGTGTGTGATGGACGAGAAGCCCGGTTCCTGCACCGAGAACACCGTGCAGATTCTGCACTCGCAGCGCGCTCAGGCATTGGTGCTTCTCGCTCGCGCAGGATGATCCGCACCTTTGTCATGTTTTTCGCACAGCTACCGATAGTGACATTAGCCAGTGCTGTTCTCTAAGTGATCACTGTGCAATGATCGGGCCCGTGTGTCGCGATAGGTGCGGGCAGAGCCCTACGGCGTCAACTCCGGCGTGATCTGAATCGAGACCTGCTGCTCGTTTCCTGGTAACGGAACGTGGGTCACAATCAGTCACGCCCCTGGTAGTGGTACGGCCGCATCAGCCCGGCGGAATCGCGAACGAGAGGAACGGCGCGAAATGGCGCAGATCCATCACTTCGAATACGGAGCACTGACTCCGACAGTCAGTTACATCCTCTCCGTACTCGGATCCCTACTCGGCCTCACCAGTGCGGGACGCCTCCGGTCCTCGAAGACCCGGGGCGAGCGCATCTGGTGGCTCACCCTGGCGGCGGTCGCCATCGGGGCGACCGCGATCTGGAGCATGCACTTCGTCGCCATGCTCGGCTTCGACGTCGAGGGCACCCCGATCCGGTACGACATCGGCCTGACCGTGGCGAGCGCGCTCATCGCCCTGGTCTCGGTCGGGGTCGGTCTCGCGATCGCACTGCTCGGCCGGACCGCCTCGAAAGCGCGGATCCTGGTCGGCGGCGTCATCGCCGGTCTCGGTGTCGCCGCGATGCACTACTGCGGCATGGCCGCGATGGAACTGCGCGGCGAGATCCACTACTCCGGCCGTGAGGTCGCCCTGTCGATCGGGATCGCCGTGGTCGCGGCCACCGTCGCGCTCTACCTGGCGATCACCGTCACCAAGCCGGTCGCCATCTTCGTCTCCGCACTGGTGATGGGCATCGCGGTCAACGGCATGCACTTCACCGGCATGCTCGCCATGTCGGTGACCGGTGAGGCCAACACCTTCGGCTCGGTCGAGGGCGCCACCGCGGCCGGTCTGCTCGTGCCGGTCGGCGCGGCGGTCGTCTTCGCGATCATCGGCATGGGGTACGCCCTGGTCTCCGCGCCCACCGAGGAGGACCGGGAAGCCATCGCCTACCTCGCGCAGCGCATGGAGGACCGGCTCGCCAACCCGCAGCCGCAGCAGCCCCAGGTGCCGTTCGGCGGTGCCCCGGCGAGCCAGCAGCAGCCCCAGGGCCGGGCCGGCCGGACCACGCTCGGCGACGCCTCGTGGACGTACCGCGACCGGTCGTGACGGGCTGATTTCCCAGGTAGGCCGTCTGTCCGGCTTTTCTCAGCCGAACCGGTAGCTGTTCGATCCGCACGTCTCCGCCCCGCATGGCTAGGGTTTGCAGGGCGGAGACGTGAAACGTGAAAACAGCACGGCAACACCTGGGGGATCAGCATGGCGGTAGGAATTCTCGGTACTGGCTCCTACCTCCCGGCGCAGGTGGTGACCAATGTGGACCTTCGCTCGTTCGTTCCGGACGCGGATCCGGAATGGGTCTCCCGTAAGACTCTGATCGAGGCTCGTCGATTCGCCGCCCCCGATGAGGCCACTTCCGATCTGGCCGCCAAGGCCGGCGCGGCGGCACTCGAGCGGGCCGGGATCACCGCCGACGAGATCGACTACATCATCGTCTCGACGTCGACCGGTGACTCACCGCAACCGCCGACCTCGAACCTGGTGCAGAACCTGATCGGTGCCACCGGTGCCGCCTGCTTCGACGTCAACGCGGTCTGCGCCGGTTTCGTCTTCGCCCTCAGCGTGGCGAACGGTCTGATCCAGACGCAGCCCGACGCCAAGGTGCTGGTGATCGCGTCGGACATCTACTCGCGGATCCTCGACTTCGGCGACCGGCGCACCGCGGTGCTCTTCGGTGACGGCGCCGGTGCCGCGGTGGTCGGCCGGGTGCCGGACGGCTACGGGATCATCGACCTCGACCTGTCCTCCCGTGGCGACGCGAACGGCCTGATCTACGTCAAGGGGGGCGGGAGCCGGCTGCCGGCCTCGCCGCAGACGGTCGCCGACGGCGACCACTACTTCCGGATGAACGGCCGTGGGGTACGGGACTTCGTGGCGACCGCGGTTCCGCCGGCCCTCGAAGAGTTGCTGCACCGCAACGAGCTGAAGGCCGAGGACGTCGACCACTTCGTGCCGCACCAGGCCAACGGCATCATGCTGCAGGAGCTGGTGGAGTCGGCTGGCTTCCGGAACGCACACACCCACCTCACGCTGCCGTGGTACGGCAACGTGGGCAGCGCCTCGCTCCCGGTGACCCTCGACGACGCGAACCACAACGGCTCGCTGCGCGACGGCCAGCTGGTGCTGCTGGCCGGCTTCGGCGGCGGCATGTCGATGGGCGCCTGCCTGCTCCGCTGGGGCCGCTGAGCCGGCTACTCGGGCTGAAACCCGCTACTTGGGCTGGACCAACCAGTCCCAGGCGCGTTTCAGGCCCGTCGCGCGGCTCTCGGCCTGGTCGGCGGGCGGGTCCTCGCTCGGGGTGGCGAGCCGGTCGGCCGGTTCGGCGACGATCGCGCCCCGCTCGAACAGGCCGTCGACCTGGTCGGCGCCGGCGAACCGGGGCCCATCGCCGGTCTTGATCACCAGGCCGTGGAAGAGGTTCGCGTGATCGTCGGCGAGCACGTGGTCGACAGTGCCCACGGTGGCGCCGGAGCGGTCGTAGACGGCTGTTCCGTTCGCCAGGACCAGGTACGAGATCGGGGTGCCGAGATCCTTGGGTGCCGTGTTCTGCGTCATGACGAGTCTTTTACCCGGTCGGAGCCGATTCAGCCGGGCATCTCAACATCATCTTTTCCGATCGAGTCGATCTAAACATTCTTTTTCTGCTCCGAAACGCCGCAGAAAATATCCGCATTCGCGTCAAATCCGCATAGTGTCCGCTTTGTCAGGCCGGCCGTTGTGTCGGACGGACTCGGGTAGTGGAGGAATGCGGATGCGGAAGACACAGCGAATCGGAGCGTTCATCGCGGCGGCCACCGCGGCTCTCGGAGTAGCGGCTCCGGCCATCGCGGCTCCCCGCGGTCCCCAGCCGGTGTCGAACTGGCTCCAGTCGGTCCGGGCCGGCGCCGGCAGCTGGGTGACCATCGACTGGCGCACCGACCGGCCCGTCTGCGACGCCGAGATCCGGGTCCGCGGCGACCGGGTCCAGGTCGGCTACTCCGGTCTGCGCCGCTCGGCGACCTTCTCCCGTGGCGCCTCACTGCGCCCCGGCCGCACCGACTTCACCAAGATCCGGGTCACCCCGCACGTGAAGCGGCCGGGCATCACCAAGCTGTGGGCGACCATCTCGTACGACGAGTGTGGGCCCAAAGCACGCACCCAGACGCGCACGGCGGTGCTCTCGCTGCCCGTGCTGCGCCACACCGGCCCGGGTGGGCAGGGCGGTCCGGGCGGTCCCGGACACGGCAGCCCGGGTGGCTCGAACCATGACGGCCCCGGCGCCCCGGGGCACGCTGGTCCGGGCCAGGGCCACGAGGGTCCGCAGGACTCGACGGGCCCGGGACAGGGCGGCCCTGGTCAGCACACCCCCGGTGCTGGCCAGGGCACGTCCGGCGACGCCAAGCCGCCGAAGGATCACCAGCGACCCGGCGGCACCCAGCCGCAGGACACCAAGTCCCCGGCCGCCGAGCCCCAGGGCGCCGGGACCAAGGGCATCAAGCCGCACGGTGCCAAGACGCAGGACGTTCCGGTCGAGGTGGGGCGCGGTAGTGGGAATCAGGGCTTTGCGGGTCGCTGACCATTCTTGATCCATTGACGACGCCCGGCCGCGGAATGAGCGGCCGGGCGTTACTTTGCGTAGCCGTACGAAAGCTTTCTGCTTTTGATCGTCCGGTCTGGCGAATGCCGGGATTATCCGGAAAACGAAAACCGCCCGTCGAACACAATGCTCGGCGGGCGGTGCCTGAGCGCCTGGCCGATCCGATGATCGGCCAGGCGGCTCGGGTGGGCTAGCGGTAGGCCATGATCAGGCCGGCCGGGTCGCTGCACACCAGGTCCAGGGCCCGGGCGATGATCGCCGGGTCGTAGGTGGTGGTGTGGAACGTGGCCTCCAGGTGCAGGACGCCGTTCATCTCGCTGGTGGTCAGCGTGATGCCCTCCGGGCCGTTGAGCGTCGGCACGCTCTGGTTGACCCGCCCGGCCGGCTGGACCGCCCACGGCAGGTCGCTGAGCAGGTCGTGCCGGCCCTGGTTGCTGAAGGTGAGGCGGGGCTGCGGGGCGACGGCGATCTCGGTGGGGTACGGGTCCGGCAGGCCGGGCGTCCCGGTGAGCATGATCTTGCCTTCGCGCAGCAGCATCATCGTCAGGATCCGGCCGGTGGCCAGTTCCGCCTTCAGCGTCTGGTGGATCGCGAGCGGGTCGGTGAGGCTCGGCGGTGTCAGGAACGGGCCCATGCAGAAGTTGCTGTCGATGCTGACGCTCTTGTCCAGGTACCGGCGGGCGTCGGCGAGGAACGTACCGCCGCGAAGGTCGGGTTTGAGACCGAGTTCGATCAGAGCCGCGGTGAACGCCGCGAAGGTGATCGCCGACGTGGTGACCCCTGGCGCGTGCTGGTCACGCCAGGTCCGCATCTCGCCGAGCACCTGACCGGACCGGCCGGTGACCACGGTGAGGTTCGCCTGCCACGGCCGGGTCTGGCTCGGTTCGTCGTGCGGCGGACGGGCGAAGCTCAGCCCCTGCTTCCAGCGGCCGGGCTTCAGGCCGAACTGCTTCCACCAGGCCTTCGGCAGGGCCGCCTTGTTCCGTTTCGACGGGGCGATCCGGGCCGCGCGACCTTCGGCAGCCGCCTGGATCAGCTCGTGGACCAGCGTGTTCACCGGCCCGGCGTCGCCGTAGGCGTGGGACACCTTGAGTGCGAAGTAGCCGCCGCCGACGAGGATCCGCACCGGGTGGTGGCCCCGCGGCTCGTCCTGCAGGTGCCGGGTCATCACGTCGAAGTCCACCGGCCCGTGGCCGATATCGGTCACCGCATCCTGTACATAGGCGTGGAACGACGCGGCATCCATGTGCTGCCAGTCGGCGCCGGTCCGGTCCAGCCGGGACACCGCCCGGTGGGTGGGGTCGGCGGCGTGCAGGCCGATCAGCGCGTTGCGCACCCGGGCGGCGTCGACACCGGCCAGCGGCCCGACGGTGCGGATGTATTCCAGCGGCAGCCACGCGCGCTCCCGCAGGGTCAGGCTGGTGGTGGACATGACGTTGACTCCCTCTATAACCGCGGATTTGTCGGCGACCGGGGCGAAGACGACCTTCAACACGATCGGTGCTACCAGGACTGTCTCGATCGCCATGACCACGGCCACGGCGGTGACCAGGTCGTTCAGGTCGCCGTGGTAACCGGCCCAGGTCGCGGCACCGAGTTCGGCCAGGCCGGCGAAGACCGAGAAGATCCCCGCGCCGCGCAGCCGGCCCTGCACCCGGGAGATGGCCAGGAAGAAGTGGTGGAAGACGAAGGGCACGTATGTCAGCGAGAGGATCGCCAGCGCCTCACCGGCCGTCTTCGCATAGTTGGAGCCGAACAGGCCCATGATCTGCTCGGACAGGAAGAACACCGCGACCGAGGCGGGGACGCCGCCGGCCAGGCAGATCAGCAGTCCGACCCGGACCTTGCTGCGCAGCGCGCTCTTATCGCCCGCGGTCACCGCGAACAGGGTGATCGCGAAGTTGCCCGGGACCATGGCCATGAACGACAGCACCATGAACGCGGTGTAGAAGGCCGCGTTGGCCTCCTTGGAGATGGTCGCGAGAACGATCAGCGGCAGCGTGACCCGGGGCAGATAGGTCGCCAGGTTGAGCAGGTTGTGATCGAAGGTGGCCCGGCCCCGGCCGCGCATCAGGCCGGGGTGCGGCCGCAGCGAGTCGATCATGCCGCGGCGGCGTAGCACCCGGAACAGGATCGCGGTCGACGAGACGACACCGGCGACCCAGGTGAGCAGCAGCACCGAACTGGTCAGCGCGAGTCCCGGGATGATCGCCACGACGCCCAGCAGCACCAGCTTGATCAGAGAGAACCAGGCGTTGCGCATCAACTGGAGCGGGCCCTGGAGCAGGCCGATCATGGCCTCGTCGAGGACCAGTGTCATCGCGGTCAGACCGATGCCGATCACCAGCAGGACGGTGCCGAAGACACCACCGAGCGCGTCCTGCAGGCTCGGGATCCAGAGATCGGCCACCAGGACGTAGATCAGGCCACCGGCCGTCGCCGCGGTTCCGGCGGTGAGCAGGCAGGTGGAGATCAGGTCCCATTTGCGGCGGGCGATGGTGGGCAGTTCAGCGATGAGCATGGTGCCCATGCCGAACATGCCGATCGTGCCGATCAGCGTCATCGCCGAGACCGCCGCGGAGGCCTCACCGACGGCGGCCTGCGGGGCCAGGTGGGCCGCGACCCACCAGTAGGCGAAACCGAACGCGGACGTGATCAGCGTGGTCGCCATCAGCGAGCCCGCGTTCAGGAAGAGGTCGACGTGGCCCTTGAGAGCGGAGAAGATACCGCTCTTGCCCGTCGGCTCCGGTCCGGCCTGCTGCGGTGCGGCGTGGATTGCCGTCACTCTGATTTCCCCCCAAAGATCGGCGCAGTCAAAAAGCTAGTAACTCGCCGTGTTGGTGGGCTAGGGCGGGACGCTTGACCTTGAGCGGCCGTCCGGTGCGACAACCCGCCGGATCGGTGGTTGACAGGGCCCGATGGGCGCACTGAACACACCATATAGGTACTCGTCGACGTCTGCGTAAGGTGAGTCTTATATCTCAGCAAGTGCCGTGAGGTTAGTCACGATCACTCTCTGTGATGCTGGTGATCACAGCCAACCTGCCTTCTTCAGGCGGAGATAGACACCTCCGCCGACCACCGTCATCGCCGCGATCGAGCCGTAGAAGCCGTACGGCGAATCCAGGCCGGGCAGGTGCTCGAAGTTCATCCCGAAGATCCCGGCGACCACCGTCGGCACTGCGGCGATCGCGGCCCACGAGGCGATCTTGCGCATGTCGTGGTTCTGATCCACCGAGATCTGGGCGAGCCGGGCCTGCAGGATCGAGTTCAGCAGGTCGTCGAAGCTCGCCACCCGGTCGACCGCGCGGGCCAGCCGGCCCCGCACGTCCAGCAGATAGGGCCGCAGCCCGGCCGGCAGGGCACTGGACTCCAGCAGCCGGGTCAGCGGGTCGGCCAGCGGCATGACCGCCCGCTTGAACTCCACCATCTCCCGTTTGAGCTGGTAGATGTGCGCGAACTCGGAGGTCCGCTCCTCGGCGAACGTCTCCTCCTCGATCCGTTCCAGGTCACGTTCGACCTGCTCGGCCACATCCAGATAGCTGTCCACCATTCGGCTGCCGACCGCGTACGCCACCGACCACGGCCCCTGCCGCAGCACCTCCGGGCGGCTCTGCAGTTCGTTACGGACCGCCCACAGCGGGCCCACCGGCCCGTGCCGCACCGTGATCGCGAACCACGGGCCGATCAGCACCGTGATGTCGCCCGTCTCCACCACCTCGGAGGTGGCGGTCAGCCGATCGTGCTCCACGTACCGCGCGGTCCGCAGCACCAGCCGGGTCACCTCGCCCAGGGTCTCGGCGCCCGGCCGGTGACCACCCGACACTGCCTGCTCCACCAGTAGATCGTGCAGACCGAACACCTCGGCCACCGGCCGCATGGTGGCCAGATCGGGATCGTGCAGACCCAGCCAGACGAACGCCCCCCGGCGGCGCCGGGCCAGCCGGGCCGCCTCCGCGAACGGCAGCTGCGCGGCCCCGCCGTGGCGTGTCCCACTGGCGTAGACGGCACAGTCGACGATCGCGTCCGGATTGCCGGCCCGTCGAACCGGCACCTCCGCGACCGGCCGCACCAGATTGCCGACCAGCTGTTTGAGTGCCCCGGGAAGCCGGGTTCTCCGCCCCGCTGCAAAGCCACTCATGTGCCTGCCACCTTCCACCAGAGCCGTTGGCTGCGATGAAGAAAATAGCGGGACCTCAGTCGGAGCGCCGCATCGCCCGGACCCCGACGAACAGGCCCAGGGCGCACACCAGCACGGCGGCGGCCAGGCCCTCCAGAGCAGTCCGAGCAGCGCGCCGCCGAGGTGCGGTTCGAAACCGAACGGAACGCACACCGCCACGATCAGGGCGGCCTGCGCGAACATCGGCACGATCTCCTTGAGCGCCCGCCCGATCAACAGGGCCGGCCGTCGCAGCGGGGTGACCAGCATCCGTTCGTGCGAGCCGGTCTGGATCTCGAAGAGCAGGTTGGATCCCGTCATCGGCGAGCCGAAGAGACAGGACATCACGATGATTCCCGGTACGAACCACTGCGGCGAGCCGTCACCGGGCAGCAACGGTGCGAAGAGCCCGAGAAGGAACAGCGGCTGAACCATCGAGAAGATCACCGAGAACGGGTCGCGGAGGACCGGCCGCAGTTCCCGGCTGAAGACGACGACGGTGTCGGCGACGAGTGACGTCATGATCGGACCTCCGCGAGCTCGGCCGCGCCACCTTCACGCAGGCTGGTTCCGGTCAAAGTGAGGAAGACGTCGTCCAGGGTCGGCCGGACGACCTCGATCGAGACCGGCCCGAGCACGGCCGATCGGGCAGCGAGCCGGGGACCGTCCGCGGTGGTGACCCGCACCTCGGCGCCGTCGCGGGTGCCGCCGGTGTCCCGGGCGGCCTCGATCGCCGCGGACTCCGAGTCGAACCCGAGGCTCACCCGGTCCCCGACGTGCTCGGACTTGAGCCGCAGCGGGGTGTCGTCGGCGATGATCCGGCCGCGATCGATCACCACCACCCGCTCGGCCATCGAATCGGTCTCGTCCAGGTAGTGGGTGGTCAGCACGATGGCCGCGGGCCACCGTGAGATCTATGCCGTCGACCGCGCGCACGTCCTTGACCCGCTTGGTCAGCTCTCGCGTCTAGATCATGTCTCGACGTTAGGGACCTCGCCTCGATGGAGACCCGCGGTCTCAGCCGGGCCATGAACCGCAGACTCGGCGCTCACGTGCGCGGCGTGATCGTCGACGCGCTGCGCCACCTCGCCGCGAAAGCCGGAATCGCCGTCGTCGACGTTCCCGCCCGCGGTACGTCATCAGGTTGTCCGGGCTGCGGCCGGACACTCAAACACGTCAAGAGCCCCGACCGGCTCACCGACCGGGGCCACAAATGGTCCCACTGCCCGCCGTGCGGATTGACCGCCGACCGTGATCGCGCCGCCGCGCAGCGTATCGTCGGTCGCGGACTTCTCGGTCAGGCCCACGTGAAGAAGACCCGCGCCGGCACGTACCGCACGGTCACGACAGTCGACGGGCCCGTCCGGGTCGTGCGCGACAAGACCACCACCACACCACGAAGGCGGCCACGATCTTCCAGCCCGACGCCCTCGCGACGCCGGGTTCCCGCCCCGACCAAGGTCGGCCAGCGTCCGGCGGGACGGCCACCCCAGACCCACAGCACCATCGTGGGTCAGGTACCGACAACGAAACCCACATCACGCCACCGCCCCCAAGGCTGGCGTACAGGCCGAGGATTCCATCGACACGTGACCTCGTCACCATGCCGATCAGTGCCCCGGCCAGGCCTCTCGTAGGGTTTAGAGACGCTTGATTGCGGTCACTTCCTGGCCGGTATCGGAGGGAGCCTGGCTTCATGGCGAACACGAGCGCACGGATGCTGCGGCTGCTCTCCCTGTTGCAGACGCACCGTTACTGGCCGGGCACCGAGTTGGCCGGCCGGCTCGAGGTCAGCCCGCGGACCCTGCGCCGGGACGTCGACCGGCTGCGGGAGCTGGGCTATCCGGTGGACGCCGCCCGAGGGGTGGCCGGCGGTTACCAGCTGCAGGCCGGCGCGGCGGTGCCGCCGCTGCTGCTGGACGACGAGGAGGCCGTGGCGATCGCGGTCGGTCTGCGCACCGCGGCGGCGGGCGCGGTCGCCGGGTTCGAGGAGACCTCGGTGCGGGCCCTCGCCAAGGTGATCCAGTTGCTGCCGCCCCGGCTGCGCCGCCGCATCGACGCGCTGCAGGCGGTCACCGCCCCGGGTGTCTTCGGCGGCGGCCCGGTCCTCGACGCGCTGACCCTCACCAACCTGGCCATGGCCTGCCGGGCCGAGGAGCGGCTGCGGTTCGACTACGCACCGCGGGAGGGCGGGGCGGCCCGCCGGCATGTGGAGCCGCACCGGCTCGTCTCGCTGGGCCGCCGGTGGTATCTGGTGGCCTGGGATCTGGAGCGCGGGGACTGGCGGAGTTTCCGGGTCGACCGGCTGACCGGGCCGGAGCCGACCGGGGCTCGTTTCCGCCCTCGGGAGCTGCCCGGTGGTGATCCGGTGGAGTGGCTGCGGTCCCGGATCCGGACCATCGCGCAGCGCCACGACGTGTCGGTGGTGATCAGGGCCGATGTGGACAGCGTGCGCGCGATGGCCGGGCACTGGGGCACGGTGGAAGCCTTGCCGGAGGGCTGCCGGCTGCGGATGAACGTCGACGACCTGGGCTGGCCGGTGATGGTGCTCGGGTTGCTCGACGCGCCCTTCACTGTGGAGGCGCCCGATGAGCTGCGGGAACGGGTGCGCCGGACCGGGGAGTCCCTGGTGCGCAACGCACGGTGAAGTCTGGACGGACCGGCGCCCCCGTGGCGCCGGTCCGCAAGGAAGAACCTATCGACGAGGTACGACAAGTTTCCGTCACTGTTAAGTGACGCCTTATATAAATCTCAGATCAGCCGGGAGAAGCGCCACGACCAGGCGTCGTCGGCCTCGGTCGAGCCGTGAGTGCGCCGCCGCTCCACCTTGCGGAAACCGCGCGCCTCGTAGAACGGGATGCCCAGCTCGTTGCCGTCGAGCACGGCCACCCACATCTCACCGGCGCCGAACTCCCGCAGCTGCCCGGCGATCCGGTCGAGCAGCAGCGTACCGAGGCCGCGCCCGCGCTCGTCGGGATCGAGATAGAGGACGAACAACTCGCCCGCGCCCGGTGCGGTGATGCCGCCCGCGGCCGCGCCGACGATCCGCCCGTCCTCCTCGGCCACCTGGTAACCGAGCCAGCCCGGCGGGGCCGCGGCCACCTCCTTGGCGACGCGTTCGGCGGTGTAGGACTCGTCCAGCATCCGCTCGATGAACTCACTGCTCAGCAGGGTCGGATAGGTCCGCCGATAGCCCCGCACGAAGATGTCGCGGATCGCCGTCGCGTCGTCGTCACGAGCCGCTCTCACCAGCACCATGCGGGGAGGATAGGTCGCGCTGCCGGATGTGGTCGTCGTGCCACTCGGAGCCGACCAGGAACCGCTTCACCCCGACGATCGCGAACCCGTGCCGGCCGTAGAACCGGGCGGCCCGGGTGTTCTGCTGGTTGACGCCGAGCCAGCAGGTCCGGGCGCCGGTGCCGGTGGCGGCGGTCAGCGTGGCGGCCATCAGCTCACCGGCGGCGCCGCTGCCGTGCCGCTCGGCGGTCAGATAGAACTTGCTGAGTTCGATGCTGGTGGTGGCGTCGACCACGGCGGCCACATCGGGGTCGGCGATCGGGCCGCGGACCAGCATCGCGTAACCGGTGGGCTGCTCGTCGCCGGACACGATGACCAGGATGCGGGCCGGGTCCGCCAGATAACCGGCGAAGCGCTCCACCGACAGGTGGGTGTCGATGAACGTGTCGATGTCGGCCTGGGCGGTGCCGGGTGGGCAGGCCAGTCCGAAGGTCCGGGCGGCGAGGTCGTGCAGGATCCGCTCGTCACCGGTGGTGGCCGTTCGTGTGGTGATCGTCATGGCGAAACTGTTTAGACTCTTCAGAGTGAGTGATCGGATGAGACGACTCGGCGATGTTATCCCGCTCCCGGCTTCGGTGCGGCCGGTCACGGACGCGACGTTCCGGACCCTTCCCGGTACGACGGTGAGTGCCCCGCCCGGACTGGCGGCCGTCGCCGCGCACCTCGGCCAGCCGCTCGCCGACGACGGGGCGATCCGGCTGGTGCTGGACCCGGCACTGGCGAGCGAGGCGTACCGCCTGGAGATCACCGCTGAGTCGGTGACCCTGACCGGTGGCAGTGCGCAGGGCGTGTACTGGGGTGTGCAGACCCTGCGCCAGCTCGGCCCGGACCTGCCCGCCGGGATCATCGAGGACCAGCCCCGGTACGGCTACCGCAGCGCGATGCTCGACCTGGCCCGGCACTTCTTCACCCCGGCCGAGGTCGAGGCGCACATCGACCTGCTGGCCCAGTTCAAGATCAACCACTTGCATCTGCACCTCACCGACGACCAGGGCTGGCGGCTGGAGATCCCCGGCTGGCCCCGGCTCACCGAGGTCAGCGGCGGCGAGGGCACCGGCTGCGACGGGACCGGGCCCGGCTTCCTGACCCTCACCGAGTACGCGGACCTGGTCGCCTACGCCGCCGCACGGTTCGTCACGATCGTCCCGGAGATCGACATGCCGGGGCACGTGAACGCGGTGCAGGTCGCGTACCCCGAACTCACCGCGGACGGCGAACCGGTCGAGCCGCGCACCGACGCCGAGGTCGGCTACTCCTCGCTGGTCGCGGCCAAGGAGGAGACCTACGCGTTCGTCGAGACCGTCCTGAAGACGGTCGCCGACCTGACTCCGGGCCCCTACCTGCACATCGGCGGCGACGAGTGCCACTCCACACCAGCCGCGGACTACCGGGCCTTCCTCGACCGGGTACTGCCGCTCCCGGGCGCCCTGGGCAAGACCGTGATCGGCTGGCACGAGATCGCCGCGGCCGACCTGCCCACCGGAGCGGTGGTGCAGTACTGGCGGATCGAACCCGTCGACGACGCCGTGGCCCGCGCCGCCGCGGACGGCCACCAGGTGATCGTCTCCCCGGCGGACCGGACCTACCTGGACATGAAGTACGACGCGGACAGCCCGCTCGGGCTCGACTGGGCCGGGCACGTGGACGTGCGGCGCGCCTACGAGTGGGACCCGGCGGAACGGCTGCCCGGCGTCGGTGAGGAGTCGATCCTCGGTGTCGAGGCGCCGCTCTGGTCGGAGACCCTGCGCAGCGTCGCCGACGTGCAGTACCAGACGTTCCCGCGGCTTCCGGCGGTCGCCGAGGTGGGCTGGTCGCCGCGGGACAGCCGGGACTGGGAGTCGTTCCGGGAGCGGCTGGCCGCCTTCGGGCCGGTCTGGACGGCCGCCGGGATCAACTTCCATCGCTCACCGGAGATCGACTGGCACTGAGGTGTGGTGAGTCGGGGTGCGAATCGAACCCCGGCTCACCACGCTGAAAGCTGGACACCGGACGGTGCTCCGGGACGATCAGAGTGATCCGGTCCCGAGGGCGGGCCGGGATCCGGGACAGGTCGATCGCGGTCTCCTGCGGCGGCAGGTAATGGTCCAGTTCGGCCAGCCGCCGGGCCAGCGTGCCGAGCAGCGCGACGGTGACCTGCTCGCCGGGGCAGCGATGGCCGGTCCGGGGGTCGCCGCCACCCTGCGGGATCAGGTCGAACTCACCGGACTCCCGGCCCAGGAAACGTCGCGGGTCGAAGGTGTACGGGTCCGGCCACAACTCCGGATCGTGGTTCTGCCCGTAGACGTCGAGCAGCACCAGCGTGCCCGCCGGGATCGGTTCCCCCTGGAAGAACAGGTCCCGGGTCGCCTGCCCGCCGAGGAACGGGACGAACGGGTAGAAGCGCCGCACCTCGTGCGCGAACGCCTTCGTGTACTCGTCGTCGCCCGCGCGCAACCGGGACTGATGCCGTGGCCACATGTCCATCGCGTGCCCGGCGAACGCCACGAACCAGGCGACCGCGATCGCCGGCCGGACGATGTTGAGCAACTCGACCGCCGCCGTGCGCGGATCCAGCAGCTCACCGTCGTCACGGTGGTGCGCGACGATCGACAGCGGGCTCTTCGTGACCGGCTGGGATCGTACCGAAGCAATGATCTTGGAAAGCCGTCGCTCCTGCGTCTCGCGAGCCAGCAGCGCACGTGCGGTGCGCGGGCCCACCGTCGCGAAGCCGTCGACCATGGCCAGGCAATCCCGGGCAAGAGCGTCGATCTCCCGATCATCTTCCGGTACGCCTACCCAGCGCGCCACCGCGGCGGCGATCATCCGGGCCGACTCGTCCAGCAGGCGCACCGGCGGACCACCCCGCCAGCGGGCGGCCGCCACGTCGAACTCCCGCCCGGCCAGCTCAGCCAGCCGGGCGGCGCCGTCGCCGTCCAGCAGCAGCGCGGTGAAGAGGGTCTTCCGGTGCCGGTGCGCCGACCCGTCCAGGGTGTGCACCGCGCCCCGCCCGAACAGGGTCCGCACCACCAGCCCCGGCAGTGCCGAACTCCGGTCCAGATGGCCCGGGGTGTAGAAGAACCGGGCCGCCTCCGGACCGCAGATCCCCACCGCGGGCCGCCCCAGAACTCGCGTCCGCACTGGGCAGCCACCCGACCGTCGGCGAAGATCCGGCAACCATGCGTAACCCTTGAGAGTGACCGCCAGGGTCTGATCGAGGTCAGCCATATGGCTCGTATAACCCCCTGCACGGGCGCGAAACGGTTACGCACGGTTTTGGCCCTAGTCTGGGTGGTCCGTTCACGGTGGGCGGCCGGTTTCCCGCGTGGTGACGCGAAGTCTCCAGTCACCACGCTGGTAGCGGGTTCGGGAGGAGTGCGGGTTGAGTAAGGGTGCACCGGCTGCGAGACGGTCGGCGGCAGCGCTGACCGGATTCCTGGTCGTCGCGGGACTGCAACTCACCGTGGTCCTGCTTGCGCTCTGGGTGGTGCTCGGGGCGCTTCCCAGTGCGATCGCACTCCGGGTCGGAGTGCCGCTCAGCCTCGCCACGTTCGGTGCGCTCGGTTACGCCACGTGGCGGGCCCTGCACACCCGGCATCGCGTTCCGGCCGGTGTCGCCGTGAGCCGCGACCAGGCCCCGCGACTGTGGGAACTGGTCGACGCCGCGGCCGTCGCGGCCGGAGTGCCGGCGCCCGCCGGAGTCACCGTGGTCGCCGACGCCACCGCCGCCCTCGGCGAACGCACCCGGATGCTCGGATTCATCGGCGGGCGGCGCGACCTCTACCTCGGGCTGCCGCTGCTGCAAGCCCTCGAACCCGGCCGCCTCGCGGCGATCGTCGCGCACGAACTCGGCCACGGATCACCCGCTCTCGGCCGGTGGGCGCCGCTCGCCTACCGCGGCCGGATCGCCGTCGGGCGGATCGTCCCCCGGATCGGGCGGCGGAACCTGGCGGGTGCGGTGCTCCGGGCCTACGCCGGGGTCTACCGGCGGATCGACGCGCCGTTCAGCCGGGAACAGGAGCTCGCCGCCGACCGGATCGCCGCCGGCCACGCCGGAGCCGCCGTCGCCCTCGGTGCGCTGCGGGACCTGCCCGCCCTGGCCGGGATGCAGCGGCTGTTCCACGCGGAGTACGTGGGACCCGGATGGCAGGCCGGATACGTGCCGGACGACGTGTTCGGCGGGCTGCTGCGGGTCCTGGCGGCGCGCACCACCGAGATGACCATGCTGCGGGCCCGGGAGCCGGAGCCGTCCGGGCCGTGGGACACCCACCCGCCGATGGCGGAGCGGATCGCGGCGCTGACCGCTCTCGCCACGCCGTCCGGTCCTGCCGGCCCTCCCTCGCCGGCCGTCCCGGCTTCGTCTTCCTCATCCCCTTCGCCCGCGTCGTCTTCGCCCTCCTCGCTTTCGTCTTCTTCGCCTTCCTCGCCGCCTTCCGGGTCCTCGTCCTCCGGGGGCGGCTCTGAATCTTCCGCCACTCCGGACGACACGGGAGCGTCCTCTGTGGATAAACCTGTGGATGAAGGCGTTGAAGAGCTGGTGCCCGACCTGCCGGGGCTCGGGCGAGCCCTGCAGGACGTCGCCTTCCCGCCACGCGGGCGGACCGTGGTCGGCTGGGACCAATGCCTCAGCGTGGCGCGGACCTCGGAGATGGAACGGGAGGCCGAAGCGGCGCTCGCGGCGATCTCCCGGGCCGTCGGTACCACCGTGCCGGACGCCGGGCACCTGCTCACCCTCGCCGCCGACGGGCGGCTGCGGACGGCCGCCACCACGGTCTTCCCGGACGCGCCGCCGGAGGAGGCCACCTCGAGGATCGTCGAACTGCTGGCACTGATGCTGGCCCTCGCCGCGCTGCGCAGTGGAGTGGCCCGCTGGCGGCACAGCTGGACCGGTGCGGCCGAGGTGGTCGCGGTCGACGGCGGCTATCTGGATCTCGCTGAACTGGCCACCGCGGCCGCTGATCCGGAGACCACCGAGTCGGTCCGGGCCTACCTGACCGAGGCCGGGGTCGATCTGACCGCGGCGGCTGTCGACCCGGGTTCGGCTCGGGCGCAGGTGCTCGGTGGTCTGGTCAACCTGTCCGCGGACGGGGAGCGCACCGACGTACTGATCACCGATCTGGGGTTGTTGCTGGTCCCGGGTCTGCCCCGGAGCCGGGGGCACGAGTCGAAGCGGCGGCTCACCCGGCTCGCGGCCGACGGTGTGCCCGCCGGCGCGGTGCTCCCGGCCGAGCCGGTGGCCGCTTCCACGGGCCGGCACGCGGCCCCGTCTCCGGGCGCTTCACCAACCGCGTCCCCGGCCGCCTCGACACCTGGGTCACCAGCCGCTACGTCCGCTACTTCGCCGGCCACAATGTCCGCTGCTGCCTCAGCCGCGTCGTCCGTCGCCGCGTCGTCGTCCTCCATCGCCTCGTCCTCCATTGCCTCGTCGTCCGCTGGCTCGTCGGGTGCCGCCGTCGGTGTGCCCGCCGTTTCGCCGGGGAGCCCCGCCGAGGCGTCCACTGTGGCTACCAAGGCCGCTCCGGGGGCTTCGGTGGCTCCCGCCGCGGCGAGTGTCCCGTTGCCCGGTGGGGGGCGGTTCGTGCCGTTCGGTGACGTCGCGGGGGTGACCACGCTGCCCGGGATGCGCAAGGGCTGGGTGCTCGGGCTGCGGGGCGGTGGGAACCTGACCCTGCGGCCGGCCCTCGACGCCGACGAGTTGCCCGGTGGGTGGGCCGCCTGGGAGGAAGCGGTCACCTTCCTGGCCGGAACCCGCTGATCCAGGTCACGAAAAGGTTCCGGACGGCTCGATGTGGTGACGGACTGAACCTGTCAAGGGTGCATTCCCGTACCCGAAAGTGACACCAGTCGACTGTCCGACGAATCGGCAACCGTTACGTCACTTTGGGTCACAATAGCCGCAGTGATTGTTCGCTTCATCCACATCCGAATTGGGTAGCAGGGCTCCGGGTGAAGCGCGACGATCGTCTCGGAAGCGGGGGAGGGACCAAAATGGAACGAGGTCCACTGGCACTCTTCGGGGCGATCGTGGCGGTCGGTGTCGGCCCCGCGCTCTGGCTCGGCGCACAACTCGGCGTGGCCGATCTCGGTCCGGGGCAGCGCCCCGCTCCAGTCGACGAACAGTTCCCGGGTGTCGACATGGACTTCGGCGGGGCCGGCGCCGGCGATCTGCCCGACGACGACGAACCGTTCACCACGTACTCGTACACGCCGCTCGCTCCGACGGTCTCGCTCTCCGCCGTGCCGCGGCCGCGGCAGTCCACCTCGGCCACCGCGATTCTCCAGCCGGTGCCGCCGAGCCCGCCGGCGACTTCGCCCTCGCCTTCACTGCCGCTTCCACCGGTGTCGTCGGCCTCGGTCGAACCGTCCGCGAGTGATCCGGTGCCGTCCCCCTCCGAATCCTGCAGTCCCTCCGGCCCGAGCGGTCCCGGCCCGTCGGCGAACACCGATCCCGAGCCGAACGTCCTACCGGAGTTCGCCCCGGCACAGTGAAAGAGGGGAGCCGCGGCTCCCCTCTTTTCCCGTCGTGCGGCGGTTCAGAGACCGAGCAGCCGGTCCAGGATGTCCCGGTAGCTACGGAACTCGACCCGGAGCGCCTCGGTGTCGTCGGTGCCCTTGGCGAACGAGCCACGGTGGTCGCGCAGCGCGGTGGCCAGCTTGTCGACAGCCTCGTCGACCAGGCCGGAGGCCTCGTTGGTCGCGGCCTTCGGGTCGTCGACGAACCGGAGCTGCACGTCACGCCAGCGCTCGCGCAGCGGCTGGGTGTCCGACGAGGGGAAGAACGGGGCCGGGCCGGAGATGGTGGTGGACTCGGCCGCGGGGACCGGCGTCACCAGGGGTTCCGTCACGTCCGCGGTCTTGTCGCTCAGGTCCACGTCCTCGACGTCCTTGTCCTTGTCCTTGTCGAACTCGACCACCTTGTCATCCTTGTCGAAGTCAGCCGCAGCGAAGTCGGACTTGTCGGTGTCGGCTGTGGCGAAGCTGGAGTCAGCCGCGGCGAAGTCGGAATCGGACTTGTCGAAGTCGACCGGATTGTCGGTCTTGTCGAAGTCGTTGACCGGCTTGTCCTCGTCCGTGGTGGAGTCGACGACCGGCTTGTCGTCGGCCGTACCGAAGGTGTCGTTGTCCCGAAGGTCGTTCTTGTCCTTGTCGACGGCGTGGCGCGGCGCGTCCGTCCCGATCCCGATCGGCTGGGTCGAGTGCGGGTCGTCCAGGGTGCCGCGGTTCTCCAGCTCCGGGTCGACCTTGTCGTCGTCGGCCGTGGCGAAGCTGTCCTTGTCGGTACCCGGAACCGGGTTGACCTGCACGGGTTCGGCCCGGTGGGAGCCGTCCTCGAAGGCGACGGTCCGGTCCTGGTCTGGCAGCGCCGTGGTCCGGTCGGGGTCGTCGTCAGTGTCGGCCGGCCGGACCGGCGCGGTCGCGGAATCGTGCTGCCAGGGCGAGCCGGACCGCTGCTGGGGCACCGCGGTTCCGGTGTTCTCCTGCTCGTCGACGTTGTCCTTGGCCTCGTTGGAGAAGAAACGCATCGTGGGGACTCCTCAGCGGCTGGTGGGTTCGGTGGGGGTGGTGTTCACGTGCTCGTCGGCAGCCGAACGCGGTGCCGGGGTGGTGCGGCCGACCGGGTTCTCGCCGAGCAGTTCGGCGAAGAGGGCGCGGTAGTGGACGAGCGCCTGCCGCAGGTCCTCGGTGGCGGCCTCGCCGGCCTGGCTGCGACGGCTGATCTCGTGCGCGTCGCGGTAGTGCTCCAGAGTGGCGGCGTGTTCCACCGACAGGTCCGCGAGCCGCTCGTCGTAGTCGCCGGTCGGGTAGCCCCGTTCGGCGATCAGCCGGGTGACCAGTTCGTCGGCGGTGGCGACGGCCTCGCCGGGGTTGTCGACGAACCGGATCTGCACCTCTTCCCAGGCGGTGGCGTAGCGGGCCCGGGACTCGGAGGAGAGGGGGGTGAGTTCCAGCTGAGCGTGCCGCTTGGTGCGCTCGGTCAGTTCCTTCTCGGCCTCGGAGCGGCTGCCGGTGTCGGCGACCACCCGGTCGTACTCGGGGCCGAAGGTCTGCTGCAGCTTGCGGCGGCGGGCGGCCTGGACACCGAACACGGCCGCGGCCAGAACCAGCAGGACCACGACGATCAGGACGATGGTGACGGTGGTGGACATCAGGTTCCTCCTTCTTCCACTGCCTGTATTCCCAACAGCCACCGTGTGCCAATCCCGTTCGGCCGATAAAGGAGCGCCAGGGTGTGATTCGGACAGGATCCGGCCCGCGACTGTCGTAACACCGACGATCTCTCAAAAAGATCGTGAGCCGTTCTGGCTGGACAAACAGGAGGGGGAGGGGCGATCCGGCGCGGCTGGGAACTAGCTGAGACGGACGTCATTACGTATTCTCCTGCAAGCGCTTGTCATGAACATGCCGGCCGTTCCCCCTCCTAGCGGCCGCCGCACGGGCAGACACGCTGATCGTTTCCTGCCGAACCCCTCGGGCGGAGCTTGATGAAGAGCCGTAACTGGTCGATCCGTTCGAAGATCATCGCGATGGTCGCGGTGCCGCTCACGGCAGTGCTCGCGCTCTGGGTCTTCGCCACCGTGGTGACCGCCGGTCCCGCCATCAACCTGATCGAGGCCCGGGACTCGGTGGCGAAACTGGGCGAGCCGGGTCTCCGGCTGATCTCCCAGCTGCAGCGTGAGCGGCACTTCTCCGCCATCTACCAGGGCACCACCCGGCCGGCGAAGACCGAGCTGGCCCGGGAGCGGTCCACCACCGATCAGATCATCGCCGAGTTCCAGCGGTCGGCCGGCGACGCCGAGCCCAATGAGGAGGTCGCGGCCCGGGTCAAGGACCTGCTGGTCGAGATCGACAAGCTCCCGGTGGCCCGGCAGGAGGTCGACGAGCGCACCCGGAGCTACTTCTACACCGTTCAGAACTACGACCGGATCATCGACGCCGCGTTCGATGTCTCCCGGACCGCCGCGGTCTTCTTCAACGAGCGGGTCGACCGGGAGAGCCGCGGCCTCATCTCCGCCTTCCGTGGCCTGGAGCACCTGAGCCGGATCGACGCTCTGCTGGCCGGCGCGAACGCACAGGGCCGCATCGACGCCGCGGTCCGGGAACAGATCATCCTCTCGATCGGCACCGCCGACTACCTGATCAGCTCGGGTGTCGCGGACCTGCCGGAGGAGGCGCAGGGCGACTACTCCAAGCTGATCACCGACTCCAGTTTTGTCGAACTCGACATTCTGAAGAAGAAGATGCTGGCCCAGGGGTACGTGGGTGGCCCTCCGCCGGTCGCCGGGGTCGAGTGGCAGGCCACCTACGACTACGTGGCGCAGGAACTGCGGTCCTTCGGCATGCGGGTGGTCGACGAGATCTCCGAGGATGCGACCCCGCTCGCCATCGACATCATCGCCCGGCTCGTCGCCGCCGCCCTGCTCGGCATGGTCGCCCTGGGCCTGTCGGTCTACGTCTCGGTGCGCCTCGGCCGCTCGCTGGTCGGCCGGCTGATCCGGCTGCGGCGCGAGGCCCTGGAGCTGGCCTCCGAGCGGCTGCCGTCGGTGGTGCGGCGACTGCGGCACGGCGAGAGCGTCGACGTCGACATGGAGACACCGCCGCTGGAGTACGGGCAGGACGAGATCGGTCAGCTCGGCCGGGCGTTCCGTGACGTGCAGCGGACCGCGGTGTTGTCGGCGATCGAGGAGGCGAATGTCCGCCGGGGCATCAACGACGTCTTCCTCAACATCGCCCGGCGCAGCCAGACGCTGTTGCACCGTCAGTTGTCCCTGCTGGACAAGATGGAACGCCGGGAGACCGATCCGCAGGAACTGGAGGATCTGTACCGGGTCGACCACCTGGCCACCCGGATGCGGCGGCACGCCGAGGACCTGGTCATCCTGGCCGGTGCGGCACCCGGCCGGGGCTGGCGCAACCCGGTTCCGGTGATCGACGTGGTCCGTGGCGCGATCAGTGAGGTGGAGGACTACAAGCGGGTGGACATCCGCACGGTCTCCACCGCTGCGCTGGTCGGCCGGACCGTCGGTGACGTGATCCACCTGCTCGCCGAACTGATCGAGAACGCCGCGTCGTACTCTCCGCCGCACACCCGGGTCCAGGTCAGTGGTCAGCTCCTGCCGAACGGTTACGCGGTCGAGATCGAGGACCGGGGCCTGGGCATGGCCGACGACGCGATGGAACTGGCGAACCGCCGCCTGGTGGAGCCGCCGGACTTCGACCCGGCCGACAGCGCCCGGCTCGGTCTGTTCGTGGTGGCGCAACTGGCCCACCGGCACGGCATCAAGGTGTCGCTGCGGACTTCGCCGTACGGCGGGATCACCGCGATCGTGCTGGTGCCGGGTGAACTGGTGGCGATCGTCCCGGGCACCTCGTCCGGCGGCACCGGCCCGCTGGCCGGTCTCGGGGACGGCGACTCGACGGTCGCGCTCGCGTGGCCGGGGGGCGGCGAGCCCCGGCCGATCAGCGCGAACGGCAGCCGGACGGCACTGGAGGAGGCGCCGGCGATGTTCAACGGTGCGACCGTCGGCGTACCGGTGATCTCCGGTCCGCAGCGGACCGCCACCGAACTCACCGGGCCCGCGCCGAGCAGCGTCGCGTCCGAGCTGAGTGCCGAGGGCCTGGTCCAGCGCAAGCGGACCCGCAAGGGCGAGGAGCCACCGCCGGTCGAGATCGAGGCCGAGACGGTCACCGGCCCACGCTCCGGCACGCTGTTGCCGGCTGATTCCGGGCCGTCCCCGGACCAGACGTTCGATCTGTCCATGCTCGACGAGATCGCGGCGGGCCTGCCCTCGGCGGCGCCCCGGTCGATCCCGCGCAACTCGACTCCGGCCGCGCCGGTGTCGCCGGCCCCATGGCCGCTGGACACCGGGATTCCGGCCGCACCGGTCGCGGACAGTCTCGGCGACGACGGTCTGCCCCGCCGGGTCCGGCAGGCCAACCTCGCCCCGCAGCTGCGCCAGGTAGTGGTGGATCCGGAACCGACCGGCCCGGCGCGCAGCCCGGAGCAGGCCCGCAGTCTGATGAGCGCACTACAGAGTGGCACCCGGCGTGGTCGTGTGGACGCGGCCCGCAAGGGGTCGCCGGCATCCCGGCCCGCCGTACCCGAACACGCCGTGGAGCCTGTCGGCGGGACGTTCGACGATGCCGCTACCGTCAGCTTCCCGGCTCTCGTGGACTCCGCCCGTGCGGACTCCACGAAAACGGGAGAGAAAGCACCATCCGGGCCGGAGGCCGGCGTGGCCGGCGACCACGTCGATGGACCCGGGGAGAACCTCTTGCTGGAGAAGGACGCATAAGTGGCACAGACGAAGCAGAGCGCGAACCTCAGCTGGCTCCTCGACGACCTCATCGAACGGGTGCCGACCGCGCAGCAGGCGGTGGTGCTCTCGGCCGACGGGCTGATGCTCGGCACGTCGGCGGGGCTGATCCGTGAGGACGGCGAGCACCTCTCGGCGATGGCGGCCGGATTCCAGAGTCTCGCCAAGGGCGCGAGCAGGCACTTCGAGGCGGGCGCCGTCCGGCAGACGGTGGTGGAGATGGAAGAGGCCTTCCTCTTCGTCACCGCCGCGGGCCAGGGCGCGTGCCTGGCCGTGCTCGCCTCGGCCGACGCGGACCTGGGACTGATCGCCTACGAGATGGCGATGCTGGTCACCCGGGTCGGTCAGACCATGGCAGCCCCCGAACGGTCGGTCCTGACGCCGTCCGACGTCTTCTGAGCAGCCGCGTGTGACCCCACACGATTGGCTGGACAACGATGCGGGGCCGGTGGTTCGTCCGTACGCGATGACCCAGGGCCGTGTCGCCCCGGTGGACTGCGACTTCGACCTGGTCGCGTTCGTCGTGGCAACGGTCCCCGACCTCACTTCGGGTCCGCAGTTGCAGCCGGAGCACCACGCCATCGTGGCTGCCGCCTGGGAGCCGATCTCCGTGGTCGAGCTGGCGTCTCAGCTCGACCTGGCGCTCGGCGTGGTCCGGGTGTTCCTCGGTGATCTACGCTCAGCGGGTTTGATCTCGCTGTACGAACCCCCGGCTGCCTCGCAGCCGCACGACGTCGACGTACTCAAGGCGGTTGTCAATGGACTCCGTGCGCTCTGACCGCAACGGCGGATCGTCGCGCATTCCCGTCGCTCTCAAGATCCTGATCGCCGGGGGATTCGGAGCCGGCAAGACCACCATGGTCGGATCGGTCAGTGAGATCCGGCCCCTGCAGACCGAGGAGGTGCTAACCGGCGCCGAGGGTGCGGACGACGTCTCCGGCGTGGAGGCCAAGACCACCACGACGGTCACGATGGACTTCGGCCGGATCACCATCACCGAGGACCTGCAGCTCTACCTCTTCGGTACGCCGGGGCAGGATCGGTTCTGGTTCCTCTGGGACGAGTTGTCCCAGGGTGCGCTCGGTGCCGTGGTGCTGGCCGACACCCGCCGGCTGGCCGACTGCTTCCCGTCGATCGACTACTTCGAGCAGCGCGGTACGCCGTTCGTGGTCGCGGTGAACTGCTTCGACTCCGACCACCGGTTCGCGCCGGACGCGGTGGCCCGTGCTCTCGACCTGGATCCGGGTGTGCCGGTCGTCCTGTTCGACGCCCGTGACCAGGTCGCCGCCCGTAACGTGCTGATCGAACTGGTGGAGTACGTGGCCCGTCGTCAGATGGCCGCCGCGGGCAGTCGCGCCAGGGCTTAACGCTGCTCCTGGACCTGGGCTGGCGCCTGGGTCCGGGGCGCGGGCGGCACACAGACCAGCCACGACGCCAGCCGCCGGACCGTTTTCGGCGTGACCAGGCCCCGTCGTACCAGATCGTCCGGTGTCTCGTATCCGCCGTTCTCGTAGCGGTCGACGGTGATCCGGTGTGCCTCGACCGGGGTGATCCCCCGCAAGCTGGAGATCACCGGCTCGGGTGCATGGTTGAGGTCGACCAGCCCGCCGTCGTCGTAGGTGCGCGGCAGATCGGGCCGCCCGATCGCGTAGTGCCTAGCGGCGGCCGGGTTGAACGCGGTGTACTGGCGGGCCAGCAGCCGCTGCTTGCGGGCTCGCCCGTTGTCGCCGGGGTGGTAGGCCAGGACCGCACCGTGGATCGACGCGAAGGCGATGACGAAGACGGCGAGGATCAGTCCGACGGCCTCCGCGTCCGATCCGATGTCGGCTTCCGGGGCGCTCGGGTCGACGGCCCAGAAGAACACCACCGCGGCGACCGCGAGGACGTAACCGGCGGCGGTGATCGTCTCGCGCCGGGTGCGCCGCTGGATCGCCGCGTATACGAAGTAGACGAAGCTGCCGAGTGAGCAGGTGATCAGCGGCAGCATGGCGGCCAGGATCACCTCGGCCCAGACGCCGCCGTCGCGGCGTGGCCCGAGCGGCACGCCGTGACCCCAGTTGGTCATCGCCGGGGGCGGTGACCAGGGCTGGGCCGGGATCGGCGGCACCGGCTGTGGCTGTGGTCGTTCGACGGCGGGCACCGCTGTGGCCGGTTCGTTGCGCAGGATCCGCCGGTGGGTCTCCTGGAGACGTTCGCCCGGTTCGGCGCCGAGTTCGTCCAGAAAGAACTCCCGGGCGTCGCGGAACGCGGCGAGTGCCTCGGCCTGCCGCCCGCTGCGGTACAGCGCGGTCATCAGCTGGGCCCGCAGGCCCTCACGCAGCGGGAACTCCTCGACCAGGCGGGCCAGTTCGGACACCAGCCCGGCGAAGCCGCCCCGGGCCAGCTCGATCTCGGCCCACAACTCCCAGGCACTGGCCCGTTGTTCGTGCAGCCGGGCGCGGGCGGCCTCGAAGATCGGCCCGGTCAGCCCGCCGAGGGCCTCACCCCGCCACAGGTCCAGAGCGGTCCGGGCGATCCGGGCGGCTTCCTCCAGGTGCCCGGCGCGTCGTTCGGCGTCGGCGCGGGCCAGCCCGTTGCGGAACTCTTCGGTGTCGAGGGCGCCGGTGCTCAGGACGTATCCGCCGTCGGTGAGGGCGAGCAGTTCGCCGGGGGTGCGGGGCGTCCGGTCCGGGTCGAGCACCCGACGCAGACCGGCCACGTACTTCTGTACGACGTTGGGGCCGTTCTCCGGCGGGTCGTCGCCCCAGACCGCGTCGACGATCCGGTGGGTCGGGACCGGCCGTCCGAGGTTCAGCAGCAGGACGGCCAGCACCGCGCGCTGTTTGGCGGGACCGAGGTCGAGTCGGTGGCCGTTCCGGAATGCCCGCACGGCCCCCAGCAACTCGAACCGTGCCGGGTCCGTCACCCCGTACACCCCCATTGACCAGCAGTTTCCCCCGACGGCAGCGGAACCGCAGCCGACGGCAGCATAGCCGCAGCGCATCGGCAGTCGTCTTGCGGAGGCTTCTCCCATCAACGCACCACCGGCCTCACGAGAAAAGACGAAACGATGAATGTTTTCACCAAACGCCTGGCAAGCACCGGTGCTCTGCTGATCGCCGGTTCAGTGCTGACCGCCTGTGGTGTGGGCGAGGCCGTGCAGGGGGTGGCCGAGGAGGTGTCCGCGGTCAGCAGACTGACCGACGCGGTGCCGACCACCGAGACTCCGGCCTTCCGGTACCGGATCAAGGGCGGGGTGCAGCCGATCGCGGGTGTGCTGGACGCCCCGCATCAGGCGATGGTCTCCGAGATCGACGAACAGATTCCGGACGCCGACTTCACCTTCTCGATGAAGCTCCTGGTCGTCGGCGATCAGAGCTGGACCAAGATCTCGTTCGACGGCGCGCCGGAGGGCATCGGGCTGCCGAAGGTGTCGAAGAAGTGGATGAAGCTGGATCTCTCCCGGTTCTCCGCGGCCGACGCCGAGGGTCTCACCTACAACGGCGAGACCGATCCCGGGTACGTGGGCGCGCTTCTGCTGGCGGCCGCGGATCTGACCGAGACCGGCACCGGGACGTTCACCGGCACCACCGACCTGACCCGGACGACCGCTGCCGAGATCGTCGAGCCCGAGGTCCTCACCGCCCTGGGCGAGAAGGCCAAGACCGTACCGCTGAAGGTGACCTTGGACGCCGAGGGCCGCATCGCGACCGCCGTCGTCGAGATCCCGGCGGCCGGCAAGGCGAAGGCCGGCACCTATGAGGTCACCTACGACCAGTACGGCAGTGCCGCTGCCGTGCGGGCCCCGGCCGACGGAGTCAAGGCCCCGGCGGACGTCTACGAGTTCCTGAAGAGCTGACTCCGGGGGCGGTCACCGCCGTCGGCACCGCGGGCCAAACGGGGGTCCGCGGCGCCGACGGCGGTGTGCTGGCTTGTGATCCCACGGTTCTGTGGTGGGATCGGCGCATGGGTTCGAGCCATGAATACGTCTTCGTCGGTTGCTACACCGGGGACAAGGGGGGCGAGGGGGACGGCATCACGCTGATCCGGCGTGATCCGGGAACCGGGGATCTGACCCGGCTCGGTCTGGTCGCCCGCACCCCGTCCCCTTCCTTCCTGGTCCAGCATCCGACCCTTCCGGTGCTGTACGCGGTCAACGAACTGGAGCAGGGCACGGTCTCCGCCTTCGCGGTCGCCCCGGACCACTCACTGACTCCGCTGGTGACACATCCCACCGGCGGATCGGATCCGTGCCACCTCGCGGTCACCGCGGACGGCCGGCACCTGGTGGTGGCGAACTACGCGAGCGGATCGGTGTCCGTACACCCGCTCGACGCCGAAGGCGTCCCCGGGGAGCGCAGCGACCTGCTCACTCTCGCCGGCTCCGGGCCGGACACGGAGCGCCAGTCCAGCCCGCACGCGCATCAGGTGGTGCCGGACCGTAACGGATCCGACGTGCTGATCTCCGACCTGGGTTCGGACCGGGTCTGGCGGTCCCGCCTGGATCCGGTCTCGGGCCGTCTCGGTGCCCCGGAACCGGCGGTGGCGGCGAAACCCGGCACCGGCCCGCGGCACCTGGTGCGGTCGGTGGACGGGGCGCTGCTGCTAGTCGGGGAGCTGACCGGCGCGCTCTCGTGGTATCGCCCGGCGGGTGGTCCCACGCTCGAGGCGCACGGGGAGACGGCGACCAGCACGCTGCCGGGACCGGTCTACCCGTCCGAGATCACGATGGGGCGCGACGGCCGGTTCGTCTATGTCGCGAACCGCGGGCCGGACACCGTCTCGGTCTTCGCCTGGGACGGTGACAGCGCCACGCTGATCGCCGAGGTGCCTGCCGGCGGAGTCTGGCCGCGGCACATGATCCTGCTCGGCGATCACCTCTACGTGACCAATCAGCGATCACACAACGTGACCATTTTCCGCATCGATCCGGAGACCGGGATCCCCGGGCTTCAGGGCGAGCCGACCGATGAGCCGACGCCGACTTGCCTGCTCCGGTGGAATCCGGCGTTGATCAGGCCATAGATGAGATCGGACATTGCGGCGCGTCGGCGACTTAACCTGACCAACCCGGCGCGCTGCAAGTCCTGCCACACACCGTTCGACACGAGGTGACTACGCTCCGTACTTTCTTGATCGAGAAGCGTCAGTCTGAGTAATTTTCGACCGAACGTGTATGGCATTCAGCTTCGGACATGAGCACTATTGACCGCGTGTCTGGCCGCCATCGTAGGAACTTCAACTCCAAGGGAGCGAGCGTCGTCGGAGGTGCGATGGCATTAGTCGTCGTAGTCGCCGGTACCTATCTCGGATATCAGCAGTTCGCTGACTCCGGGTGTGCCGGTTCGGTAACCCTGACCGTCGCGGCATCTCCCGAGATCAAGCCTGCCGTGGAGCAGGTCGTCGCACAGTGGCGCCAAGCAGGTGCCGAAGTAGACGGCACCTGTGTCGCGGTCGCCGTCAGCGACGCCAACTCAGCCACCATCGCCGGTGCTGTCTCTCGTGACCACTCCGTCACGCTGCCCGGTCTCGACAAAGCGCCTGACGCCGTCCAGGTCCCCGACGTGTGGATCCCGGATTCCTCGACCTGGCTGCTGCGCCTGCAGACCGAGGCCGCCGGCTTCCTGCCGAGCAACGTCACCTCGGTAGCGCAGAGCCCACTGGTCCTGGCCGCGCCCGAGCCGATCGCCGAGCGCATGGGCTGGCCGAACAAGAAGATCGGCTGGAACCAGCTGCTCAGCAACTTCAAATCCGACGAGCCGCTGTCGGTCGGCATCATGAACCCGACCATGGACTCGTCCGGTCTCACCAGCCTGCTCGCGATCAGTCAGTCGGTCGGCACCACATCCGCGGAGGCCAACCAGGCCAAGACCCGCGCGCTGACGGTGCTGGCGAACAACAAGTCGAACCTGCGCCAGGAGCTGATGGCCAGGTTCCCCAAGTCGGAGGCCGACATCGGCGGCGCCGACTCGGTGAGCCTCGCGCCGGTCTCCGAGGCGGACGTGGTGGCGTACAACGCCCAGCGTCCGGCCGTGCAGCTCGCCGCGATGTACCTCGAGCCGAGCCCGGTGCCGATGGACTACCCGTACACGATCATGCCGCAGGTGGTCGACCAGCTGAAGTCGGCCGCCGCCCAGGGGCTGCTCGCGCAGCTCTCCACGGCCGCCGCCAAGGACGCGCTGGCCGCCGCCGGCCTGCGGACTCCGGACGGCTCGTACGGCGCCAGCTTCGCGGCCCCGATGGGCGCACCGCAGGCGTCGCCGGCCGTCACCGCCTCGGCCACCAAATCGGCGAGCGGTGGCACCGCGGCCGCTGCCGAGACCGGTGCGGCGCTGAGCGCGGTCGTCGGTAGCTGGATCGCCATCACCACGCCGGGCCGGGCCCTGACGATCTTCGACACCTCCGGCTCGATGCTCGAACCGGTGCCGACCGCCGGGAACGCGACCCGTGCTCAGGTCACTCAGGCCGCCGCACGGACCGGTCTGACGCTCTTCAGTGAGAAGTGGTCGGTCGGTGTGTGGCGGTTCTCCACCAACGAGAACGGCAAGGTGCCGTACCGGCAGATCGTGCCGATCAAGTCGCTCAGCACCTCCCGGTCCGAGCTGCAGGCGTCGATCGACCAGCTCACCCCGAAAGAGGACGGCGGCACCGGCCTGTTCAACACCCTTCTCGCGGGCTACAAGCACGTGAAGAAGGAATGGGCGCCGAAGAAGATCAACTCGGTCATCCTCTTCACCGACGGCGACAACCAGTTCAACGACGGTCTCAGTGAGGACCAGTTCCTGTCGCAGTTCGAGAAGGAGATCGACCCGACCAAGCCGATCCGGGTGATCCTCATCGGTATCGGTACCGGTGTCGACGCGAACGAGATGAAGGCGATCCAGGCGGTCGACGAGAAGAACGTCGGCGTCTTCATCGCCGAGGACCCGACGAAGATCACCACGATCTTCGCGCAGGCGATCGGTTCGCGTACCGGCGTCCGGTGATCGTCCCGGCGGCCGTCGTCCCTCAGGGGGCGGCGGCCGTTCGGCGCATCCAGCCGGCCGGGTCCTCACGAACCGCCCGGATCACCGTGTCGGCCGCGCCCCGCATCGCCGCGTCCGCGCCCAGTTCCGCCGCCCGCAACTCGACCGGGGCCAGGCCCGCGGTCAGTACCCGCCGCCGCAGTTCGGTCTCGATGCCATCGCGCAGTGCGGCGTAGACCGGCGCGTACGCCCCGCCGAGCACGATGACCGGGATGTCCAACAGGTTGACGACGACGGACAGGGCGATGCCGAGGGCCGCCGCGGCGAGCGGCACGTCGTCCTCCAGGGCCTCCTGGCCGGCGTACTGCTCCAGGCAGCCGCGGGCACCACAGCGGCAGGGCCGGCCGTCCGGGAAGACGGTGACGTGCCCGATCTCGCCGCTCCAGCCGCGCACACCCCGGTAGAGCTCGCCGCCGAGAACCAGCCCGGCTCCGATGCCGACCTCGCCGGAGACGTACAGGAAAGTCGGGTTTCCGCCGGTCACCCGCAGCTCGCCCAGGGCGGCCAGATTGGCCTCGTTGTCCACGGTCACCGGCAGGCCGGCCAACTCGGGGACGGCCCGCAGAGCGGCCACCGCGTCCACGTCCTGCCAGCCCAGGTTGGGAGCGACCCGGACCAGGCCGCTGGTGACCAGGCCGGGCACGGCGAGCGCGGCCCCGGCCACGGTCAGCCCGCCGGTTTCGGCGGCGAGCCGGGCGCGGGCGGCCAGCGTGCCCAGCGCGGCCAGGGACTGGGCCGGATCGGCGGGTCGCTGGTCGGCGTGCTCGACGTAGCGCAGGCGGACCGTGCCGGTCAGATCGACCACGCAGGCGGCCAGATAGTCGACGTTGATCTCCAGCCCGAGCCCGGCCGGGCCGGCCGCGGAGAGCGCGAGCCCGACCGCGGGACGACCGGCTCCGGTGCGCGGTGGCGGTGCGACCTCGACCAGCAGGCCACCGGCGACGAGGTCGTCGACAAGGGCGGAAACGGTCGCGCGGGTGAGTCCGGTGACCGCCGCGACAGCGGCCCGAGATGGCCGATCTGCGCTGTTCGCCACAGTGTGCAGCACCAGCGCGAGATTATGGGCGCGCACACTGGCCTGTCGTACCGGCGTGGTCGGGACGGTCAGCACGCCCTTGACAGTGCCATACATGAGTCAAATAATTCAACCACTAAACAAATCCCCGCAGTTACACAACGTTTCGTGGAGGTAACCCGTGTCGCTCCAGGCCACTCGTGATGACAAGTTCTCCTTCGGCCTCTGGACCGTGGGCTGGCAGGCTCGTGACGCGTTCGGTGACGCGACCCGCCCGGCCCTCGACCCGGTCGAGGCCGTGCACAAGCTCGCCGAGATCGGCGCCTACGGCATCACCTTCCACGACGACGACCTGGTGCCGTTCGGCTCCGACGCGCAGACCCGCGACGGCATCATCGCCGGGTTCAAGAAGGCGCTGGACGAGACCGGCCTGATCGTCCCGATGGTCACCACCAACCTGTTCACCCACCCGGTGTTCAAGGACGGCGGCTTCACCAGCAACGACCGTTCGGTCCGGCGCTACGCGATCCGCAAGGTCCTGCGCCAGATGGACCTCGGTGCCGAGCTGGGCGCCAAGACCCTGGTCCTGTGGGGCGGCCGCGAAGGTGCCGAGTACGACTCGGCCAAGGATGTCGGCGCCGCCCTCGACCGCTACCGCGAGGCCCTCAACCTGCTCGCGCAGTACTCCGAGGACAAGGGCTACGGCCTGCGTTTCGCCATCGAGCCGAAGCCGAACGAGCCCCGCGGCGACATCCTGCTCCCGACCGCCGGCCACGCCATCGCGTTCGTGCAGGAGCTGGAGCGCTCCGAGCTGTTCGGCATCAACCCGGAGACGGGCCACGAGCAGATGTCGAACCTGAACTTCACCCAGGGCATCGCCCAGGCGCTGTGGCACAAGAAGCTGTTCCACATCGACCTGAACGGCCAGCACGGCCCGAAGTTCGACCAGGACCTGGTCTTCGGCCACGGTGACCTGCTCAACGCGTTCTCCCTGGTCGACCTGCTGGAGAACGGCCCCGACGGCGGCCCGGTCTACGACGGCCCGCGTCACTTCGACTACAAGCCCTCGCGCACCGAGGACTTCGACGGCGTCTGGGAGTCGGCGGCCGCCAACATCCGGATGTACCTGCTGCTCAAGGAGCGGGCCAAGGCGTTCCGCGCCGACCCCGAGGTGCAGGAGGCGCTCGCCGCGTCCAAGGTCGCCGAGCTCAAGGCCCCGACCCTGAACCCGGGCGAGGGCTACCAGGAGCTGCTCAACGACCGCAGCGCGTTCGAGGACTACGACGCCGACGCCGTCGGTGCCAAGGGCTTCGGCTTCGTCAAGCTGAACCAGCTGGCGATCGACCACCTCCTCGGGGCCCGCTGATCATGGCGCTTGTTGCCGGGATCGACAGCTCGACCCAGTCGTGCAAGGTCGTGATCCGTGATGCCGAGACCGGGAAGCTGGTCCGGCAGGGCCGTGCCAGTCACCCGGACGGCACCGAGGTCCACCCGGACGCCTGGTGGACCGCGCTCCAGCAGGCGATCGTCCAGGCCGGTGGCCTGGACGACGTGGCCGCCGCCTCGGTCGCCGGGCAGCAGCACGGCATGGTCGCGCTCGACGAGAACGGTGAAGTGGTCCGCCCGGCACTGCTGTGGAACGACACGCGCAGTGCCGGTGCGGCCGCCGACCTGATCGCCGAGCTGGGTGGCGGAGCGGCCTGGGCCGACGCCGTCGGCATCGTGCCGGTCGCCAGCTTCACGCTGACCAAGCTGCGCTGGCTGGCCCGTAACGAGCCGTCCAACGCGGCGAAGGTGGCCGCGGTGTGCCTGCCGCACGACTGGCTGACCTGGAAGCTCTCCGGATCCACCTCGCTGAGTGACCTGAAGACCGACCGCAGCGACGCCAGCGGCACGCTCTACTGGTCCGCCAAGACCAACGAGTACCGGCGCGACCTGCTGGAACTCGGCTTCGGGCGGGACCTGATCCTGCCCGAGGTGCTCGGCCCCACCGGGATCGCGGGGCACCTGCCCAACGGTGCCCCGCTGGGCCCGGGCGCCGGTGACAACGCGTCGGCCGCTCTCGGCACCGGCGCGCTGCCCGGTGACGTGATCGTCTCGATCGGCACGTCCGGCACGGTCTTCGCCTCGTCGGAGGTCGCGCCGAACGACCCGTCCGGAACGGTGGCGGGTTTCGCCGACACCACCGGCCGGTTCCTGCCGATCGTGGTCACGCTCAACGCGGCCCGGGTCCTGGACGCGGCCGCCAAGCTGCTGAACGTCGACCACGACGAGCTGTCGAAGCTCGCGCTGTCGGCGCCGGCGGGGGCCGACGGCCTGGTCCTGGTGCCCTACCTGGAAGGGGAGCGCACCCCGAACCGGCCGGACGCCACCGGTGCGATCCACGGGCTGACGCTCAAGACGTCGACCCCGGCGCACCTGGCCCGGGCCGCCGTCGAGGGCATGCTCTGCGCGCTCGCCGACGGACTGGACGCGCTGACCGCGACCGGTGCCGCGGCGAACCGGATCGTGCTGGTCGGTGGCGGGGCGCGCAGCGAGGCGGTCCGCCGCATCGCGCCCGCGCTCTTCGGCAAGCAGGTGCTGGTCCCGCCGCCCGGTGAGTACGTCGCCGACGGCGCGGCCCGGCAGGCTGCCTGGGTCACCGCTGGTGGTGACCTTCCGCCGGTCTGGTCGGCGGAGACCCCGGCGGTGTACGAGGACGACAGCGTCCCGTTGATCCGCGCTCAGTACGCGGCCGCTCAGCACGCGGTGATCGACCGCACCCGCTGACGCGAGTCCCACGGCCGGCTCCCACGGTCGTCTCCGGTGATCCCGGGACGACCGTGGGAGCCGGTTGTTTTTCTGACATTTTTGTTGTCTCCCCGCCGCTGCGACGTCTACGTGTCATCCCCAAGGCACGTGAAAGGACCGCAGTGGCAAAGAGAAAGCTGATCGGAGCCGTGGCCGCACTGGTCGTCCCGGCCGGGCTCCTCGCGTATTCGGTACTGCCGTCGGACGCGGCGGTCGCCCCCACGACCGGCACCACCTACCAGCTGATCGTCAAGAAGAGCGGTAAGTGTGTCGACGTGCCGTCCGCGTCGAAGGACAACAGCGCGCTGCTCCAGCAGTGGGGTTGCACCGCGGGCTCGGCCTGGCAGCAGTTCAAGCTGGTCGCCTCGGGATCGAACTTCCTGATCCAGAACGTCAACAGTGGCAAGTGTGTCGACGTGCCGTCCGCGTCGAAGACGTCCGGCCAGCAGCTGCAGCAGTACACCTGCGTCGGTTCGCAGACCAATCAGCAGTGGAGGCTGGCCGCGTCGGGCACCGACACGTTCCAGATCATCAACGTGAACAGTGGGCTGTGCGTCTCCGACCAGGGCGCCTCGACCGCGAACGGTGCGGCGATCATCCAGGAGACGTGCACCGCCAACTCCAACAAGCAGTGGGCGTTCACCCCGGTAACGACCTCGGTCTCCTACACGGTCGCCGCCGACGGCACCGGCACGTACAAGACCGTGCAGGCGGCGATCGACGCGGTCGGCACCGGCAACACCAGCCGGAAGACGATCACGATCAAGCCGGGTACGTACCGCGAGATCGTCACCGTCCCGAACACCAAACCGTTCGTCACGCTCCAGGGCGGCGGCGACTCCAGCGACGACGTGGTGATCGTCAACAACCGCAGCAACGCCGGCGGGTACGGCACGTCGGGCAGCGCCACCCTCTTCGCCAACGGCAAGGAGTTCACCGCCACCAACCTGACGATCGCCAATGACTACGGCGAGGGCTCGCAGGCGGTCGCCGCGAACCTGAACGCCGACAAGCTGGTCTTCGACAACGTGCGGTTCCTTGGCGCCCAGGACACCCTGCTGGTCAACAGCGGCCGGTCGTACGTCAAGGGTGGTTACGTCGAAGGCACCGTCGACTTCATCTTCGGTGGCGGCACGGCGGTCTTCAACGGCACCAAGATCTATCAGAAGCGCAGCACCGGCGGCCCGATCACCGCGGCCCGCACCGATGCCGGCAACGCGTTCGGCTTCCTGATCTACAAGTCCACGATCACCGGCGCGACGAACAACACCACGCAGCTCGGCCGTCCGTGGGGTGCCGACGCGCAGGTGCTGTACCGGGAGTCCAGCCTGAGCGCCACCGTCAAGACCGCGCAGCCCTGGACCGACATGTCAGGCAATGTCTGGCAGAACGCCCGTTTCCTGGAGTACAAGAACACCGGCTCCGGCGCCACCACCAACAGCAACCGGCCGCAGCTCTCCGACTCGCAGGCCGCCGGCTACACCCCGCAGAAGTACCTCGCGGGCACCGACAACTGGAACCCGGTGGGTTGATCATGAAGAAGCGCATCACTCTGGCGGCGATCGTCCTCGCCGTGCCCACCGCGATCGTCGGCTGGTCGATCCTGCCGTCGGACGCGGCCACCGCCCCCACCGCGGGCACCGTCTACCAGCTGATCGTCAAGAAGAGCGGTAAGTGTGTCGACGTGCCGTCCGCGTCGAAGGACAACAGCGCGCTGCTCCAGCAGTGGGGTTGCACCGCGGGCTCGGCCTGGCAGCAGTTCAAGCTGGTCGCCTCGGGATCGAACTTCCTGATCCAGAACGTCAACAGTGGCAAGTGTGTCGACGTGCCGTCCGCGTCGAAGACGTCCGGCCAGCAGCTGCAGCAGTACACCTGCGTCGGTTCGCAGACCAATCAGCAGTGGAGGCTGGCCGCGTCGGGCACCGACACGTTCCAGATCATCAACGTGAACAGTGGGCTGTGCGTCTCCGACCAGGGCGCCTCGACCGCGAACGGTGCGGCGATCATCCAGGAGACGTGCACCGCCAACTCCAACAAGCAGTGGGCGTTCACCCCGGTCACGACCTCGTCCGAGCGGACCTGGGCGTCCACTCCGGACGGATTCGCGGCCACCGGTGGGGGCACCACCGGCGGTGCGGCCGGCACCACGGTCACCGTCTCCACCCTGGCCGACCTGACCAAGTACGTCACCGCCACCGAGCCGTACGTGATCAAAGTGGCCAAGGCCATCACGATCACCCCGAAGGGCACCGAGCTGAAGGTGAAGTCGAACAAGACCATCGTCGGTGCCGGCACCGCCGGTGAGATCATCGGCGGCGGCTTCTTCCTGGGCGTGGGCGTCAAGAACGTGATCATCCGGAACCTGACGATCCGCGACACCCAGATGACCGAGGACGACCCGGACGACAAGACCTACGACTACGACGGCATCCAGATGGACACCGCCGACCACATCTGGATCGACCACAACAAGATCACCCGGATGAACGACGGCATGATCGACAGCCGGAAGGACACCACGTACCTCACCGTGTCCTGGAACCTGCTCGACACAGGCAACAAGGCCTTCGGCATCGGCTGGACCGACAACGTCACCGCGCGCATGACGATCCACCACAACTGGATCAAGAACACCAACCAGCGCAACCCGAGCACCGACAACGTGGCGTTCGCCCACCTCTACAACAACCACCTGCAGAACATCACGTCGTACGGGAACCTGTCGCGTGGCAGCACGAAGATGGTGCTGGAGAACAGCTACTTCGACAACGTCGCGAACCCGTACAACGTCGACGACCTGACGAAGGGCCAGCTCAAGCAGAGCGGCAGCATCGTGAGGAACTCCACCGGCAAACAGGTGACGAACGGCGCGGCCTTCGACCCGAAGACCTACTACGCGTACACCCTGGACGCGGCCGCCGACGTTCCCGCCCTGCTGGCCAAGTACGCCGGCCCGCAGGCGAACATCGGCAACTGACCTTCACCGGGGGGTGAGAGAAGGGCGGCGCCGCCTCCGGGCAGCGCCGCCCTTCGCCCTCTGATGATCAACGGCATTGCGGACAGGCGGTTCGGCGGGCGGTTCAGCGGATAACCTCTACCGCGTGATGGGCAGGGGGTCGGCGGCGCACCGCGTGTACAGCGTGGTGGTCTTCGTGATTCTCGCTGCCCTGGACAACGTGGCCATCGGGTTGGTGCCGCCGCTCTACGGCAGCATCGGCGGCGACCTCGGAGTCAGCGAGGGGCACATCGCCCTGGCGACCACGATCATGTTCCTGGTCAGCGCGGTGTCGGCGATCGGTTTCGCGTACGTGGGGGACCGCACCGACCGCAAACCGGTGCTGATCGTGGGCACCGTCCTCTGGGTGGCCGGGACGGCGGGTTCGGGGCTGGCCGGCAGTTACGGGCTTTTCCTCGCCGCCCAGATCGTGGCGGCGTTCGGGCTCGGCGGGGTCGCCTCGGTCAGCTTCGCGGTGGTCAGCGACCTGATCTCGCCGAAGCGCCGCGGCCTGGTGATGAGCTTCTGGGGGCTGTCGCAGGGGGTCGGCACACTGGCCGGCACACTGGCCGGCGGCATCCTGGGGCATGAGGACTGGCGCCGCCCGTTCCTGGTGACCGCGGCGGCCGGGCTGATCGCGACCGTCGCCTACCTGCTCACCTTCGATGTGCCCCGCGGCGACAGCCAGCCGGAGCTGGCCGGCGTCGAGTACGACGAGCGGATCCGGCACGAGGACATCCCGGTCATCCTGCGGCGCCGGACGAACGTGTGGTTGATCCTGCAGGGCGGGACCGCGCAGATCGCCTTCGGTTCGCTGGTGTGGCTTCCGGTGCTGTTCCGGGAACGGGCCCTCGACCAGGGTTACAGCGTCGGCACGGCAGTGCTGGTCGGCAGCGTCTTCGCCACGATCTTCCAGCTGGGGGCGGCACTGTCGATCCTCGGCGGGCTGGTCGGGGACCGTCTGCAGCGGCGTACCCCCCGGGGCCGTGCCCTGGTCGCCGCGATCGGTGTGCTGGCGGCGGTGCCCTTCTACGTGGTCCTGTTCTTCGTCCCGATGACGATCACGGTGCCGGACGGGGCCGGGACGGGCGAGGTGATCCGGGGGGTCCTGAGCAATCTGGTGACCGAGCCGACCGTCGGGATCTGCCTGGTCATCGCGGTGTTCGCGCTGGCGCTGACGTCGGCGAACTCACCGAACTGGTTCGCCATGATCGCCGACGTGAACCCGCCTCAGCACCGCGGCACCGTCTACAGCCTCGGCAACCTGATCAACGGCGCCGGCCGGGCCGGTGGCAACGTGCTGGTCGCGGTCGCCTTCGCGAGCCTGGCCACGGCCTTCCCGCCGCCGCTGAACTACGCGGTCGGGCTGGCCGCCTTCCAGTTCTTCTTCATTCCGACCGGCGTCATGTACTGGCTGGCCAGCAGGACGGTCGCGCGGGACATGGCCGACACGCACGCCGCCCTGCTGGCGGTCGCCGAGAAACGCGACTCAGATGACGGCCCAGACGGTGACGTCGGTCGGGATCCGGCCGTCGGTGTCGAGCGGTTCGCTGCTCAGCAGGACCCGGGCGTCGTCCGGTAGCGTCGCCGGTTCGGCCCCGAAGTTCGTCACCACGGTCACCACGCCGTTGCGGAACGTCAGCGTGTCGGCGGCACCGACCAACCAGGCCAGCTCACCGGAGCCCAGTTCGTGCTCACGCCGGGTGGCCAGCGCCGTCCGGTACATCTCGTAGGTCGAGCCGGGCACGTCCACCTGACGGTCCAGGGCGTACTCGGCCCAGACCGTCGGCTGCGGCAGCCAGCTGGCGTCGGCCGGGCCGAACCCGTACGACGGGGTGTCGGCCTCCCACGGGATCGGCACCCGGCAGCCGTCCCGGCCGCGTTCGGAGTGCCCGGACCGCTCCCAGGCGGGATCCTCCCGGTACTCGTCGGGCAGCAGCGTGTGCTCCGGCAGCCCCAGCTCCTCACCCTGATAGAGGTAGGCCGAACCGGGCAGGCCGAGCATCAGCAGGGTGGCCGCCCGGGCCCGGCGCAGACCCAGGACCTGGTCGGGCTGCGGGTCACCGATCCCGATGCCGGGCACCCGTTTCGTGCCGGCCGGGAAACCCAGCCGGGAGGCGTGCCGGACCACGTCGTGGTTGGACAGCACCCACGTGGTGGTCGCGCCGACCGCGTCGTTGGCGGCCAGCGAGGTGTCGATCACCGCTCGCAGCCCGTCCGGCAGCCAGGGCGCCTCCAGGTAGGGGAAGTTGAACGCCTGGTGCATCTCGTCGGGGCGGACGTAGCGGGCCAGCCGCTCCTCGGGCTGCACCCACGCCTCGGCCACCAGGATGCGGCCACCCTCGTAGCCGTCGAGGACGGCCCGCCACTGCCGGTAGATCTCGTGCACACCTTCCTGGTCCCACATCGGCGGCGGCGGCCCGACCGCTTCCAGCCCGCCAAGGATCACCGAGGGGGCGCTCCAGTCGGTCAGGTCGGCGTCCTTGATCAGACCGTGGGCCACGTCGACCCGGAACCCGTCGACGCCCCGGTCCAGCCAGAACCGCAGGATGTCCAGGAACTCGGCGCGGACCTCCGGGTGGTCCCAGTTGAGGTCGGGCTGGGAGACGTCGAACAGGTGCAGGTACCACTGCCCGTCCGGCAGCCGGTGCCACGCCGGGCCGCCGAAGACGCTCTGCCACGAGTTGGGCGGTTCCTCGCCCTGCGGGCCCTTGCCGTCGCGCAGGATGTAGCGCTCCCGCTCCGGGCTGCCCGGCTCGGCCGCCAGCGCCGCCTGGAACCACACGTGGTCACTGGACGTGTGGTTCGGCACCAGGTCGACGATCACCTTGAGACCGAGGTCGTGGGCGGTGCCGATCAGCTTGTCGGCGTCACCCAGCGAACCGAACCGCGGGTCCACACCCCGGTAGTCGGCCACGTCGTAGCCGGCGTCGTGCTGCGGGCTCGGGTAGAACGGCGAGAGCCACACCGCGTCGACACCCAGCTGGCGCAACTGGGGCAGTCGCGCGGTGATGCCGGGCAGGTCGCCCATGCCGTCACCGTCGCCGTCGGCGAACGAGCGTGGGTAGATCTGATAGATGACGGCGTCCCGCCACCATGCGTCAGTAGGCATGGCCCCACGATAGGTCTCACTCGTCGAGGATCGCGGCGAATCGTTCCTCGGCCAGGTCGAGCTGGTCCAGGATGTGCTCCTTGGCCTGGGTGGAGAGCGGAGTGTCCGGGCGTCCGACCAGCTCACGCAGCGTCGGGACGAGCGGCCGGTACTTGCCGGCCGACCGGTACGCCTTGTCGATCGTGGTGTGAATCACGCCGACCCCGTTGTCGGTGAAGTCCGAAATCTTGATCACCCGGGCCCACGGATCCCGCTCCAGCTTCTCGGCCACGTGAGCGCGGTACTGCTCGTTCTTGTCACGCCGCGGGTCGTACTCCGGATTGGTGACCGACCGGACCAGCTCGGCGACCCGTGGATTGAACCGGCGGGCCAACTCGGTCAGGGCGGCCTCCGTCATCGCGATGTGTGTCCCGTCCGGCTCCACCCCGCCCAGCTCCGCCGGATGGTCCTCGACGGCGTCGTGCAGCAGCGCCGCGACCAGCACGTCGATGTCACGCACCCCGTAGTAGCGGATGATCCGGATGGCGACCCGGAGTAGATGGTTCACGTACGGCTCCCGGACCCGCCGGTCGTCGGCGTGCAGAGCGGAGGCCAGCTCCAGAGCCTCGGTCAGGATCTTGCGCTCGCCGGTGTCGAAGGACTCCAGTTCCAGCGCGAATCGGTCACGGAGGCCGGCTTCGCCGTACACCTCGGTGATGGCGTGCAGTGGCATCGAGAGCAGCATCCTTGGCGCCATGCCGATCAGATATACCGGATCACCGTCCGCGATGGGTTTCGATCAGCTCCCGGAAGTCGCCGGTGGCGCGGTCGGCGCCGGTGAGGGGGACGTCCGGGGCACCGGACGTGGCCCGGGAGAGGGACGGCCGGTGATCCGTCCGGTGGCGACCGCCCGCGCGGCCGGGGTGAGCCGGATCGCGCCCACCGAGGACTGTCTCAGCGTCCACGGCTGCGGCGGTTCGGCGTGCACGCCCCGTTTCGGGGTGCCGACCCCGTCGGTGAACTCCTCCTCGGTCATCGCCTGCAGCGCGCTCAGCGCCACCCCGACGATGGTGGCCGTGGTGATCAGGATGATCGGGACCAGCATCGACAGCGGACGGATGCCGGCCGCCGGACCGGGGCCCACCGGATGCAGCTCGATCGACATGGCGGCCATCCCGGTGTAATGCATGCCGCAGACCGCGATCCCCATCACCGCGGCGGCCGCGGTGACCCGGACCCAGCCGCGCACCGAGACGGCGAACCAGAGCGCGATGGTGCTGGCCGCGACCGCGATCAGGGCCGAGGCGATCACCAGCACCGGGGAGTAGTGGATGTCCGCGGACAGCCGGATCCCCTCCATGCCGGTGTAGTGCATGGCGATCACGCCGCTGCCGGTGATCAGCCCGGCCCCCATGGTCTTGCCGACGCTGCGGCGGCCGTGCCCGACCACCATCAACCCGATCCCGACCGTCAGTACGGCGAACACCAGGCTCAGCAGGGTGAGTCCCAGGTCGTATCGGACCGGGCTGTCCGGCACGTCGAAGCCGAGCATCGCGGCGAAGTGCATCAGCCAGATGCCACCGCCTCCGATCGCGAAGGCGGCGATCAGCAGCCAGCGGTTGCGGCGGCTGCGTTTGTGCGCGTCCCGGGCCCGGCCCGTGCAGAGCAGACCGAGGAACGATCCGAGGAACGCCAGAAGATATGCGGCTATCGGGTTATAGACACCGTAGGTGAAGTGATGGACGTCGGCCACGCGAGGGATTGAGTCAGATATCAGCGGCCGTACATCGCACGTTCTGTGTGGCGGTTCCCTAAAGAGAAGGAACCGGAGTCACCGAGGACGTGTCCGAAACGGACACACCCGCGGCGACCCCGGTTCAGGGTCGGGGCAGCGGTTCGACAGGGGGATCAGGTGAAGATGCTGACGCCTCCGGGGCCCACCAGGAGGCCGACGATGATCAGCACGACGCCCCACAGGATCTGCCGGCGGAACAGTGCGAGCACACCGGCGACGACGAGAACAACGGCGATGATCCAGAGCAACAGGTCCATGTCCAGTCGATACCCGGACCCACAAAAACAGAAACCTTGAATTACGCCGGTACGAGTTCCGAATCCACCGAGTCGGAGAGCAACTGGTAGACGTTGTACGCCTGCTTGATCACCGGGTGCGCGACGTTGCGGACCGGAACCCCGCCGGGGGTACGCCCACGCTCGGAACCGTGGTGCGCGTGCCCGTGCAGGGCCAGCGCGGTCGGCGCCGAGTCGATCGCGTTGCCGAGCTGGTAGCAGCCGAGGAACGGGTAGATCTCCAGCGGCTCCCCGGCCAGGGTCTCCGGCACCGGCGCGTAATGGGTGAGCGCCACCAGCGCGTCACACTCCACCGAGCGCAGTGCCTCACCGAGCCGGTTCGCGAAGTCCTCGGTGACCCCGACGAAGTTCTTCATCTCGCGCTCACCGAAGTTGCTGGCGCACGCCCCGGCGAACCCGCCACCGAAGCCCTTCGCACCGGCGATCCCGAGCCGGTGCCCGCGGATCTCCAGCACCGTGGCCTCGCACTCCAGCACGGTGATCCCGGAGTCGGTCAGCACATCGGTGACCTGCTTCTCCTGGTCGCTCTGGTGATCGTGGTTGCCGAGCACCACCACGACCGGCACGGCCAGGCCACCGAACTCGGTGGCGAAGCACTTCGCCTCGTCGACCGTCCCGTGCCGGGTCAGGTCACCGGCGACGAGCAGCGCGTCGGCCCGGTCCGGCAGTTGTTCCAGGGCGGGCCGGTAGCGGCCCACCACGTCCTTGTCCACGTGGACGTCGCCCACGGCCGCGATCCGGATCATGAGATCTCCTCCACCTCGCTCGGCGCCTGCGCCCGGGTGATACCGATGTCGCAGGTGATCTCGATCTCCGGGAACCGGCCGGAGATCTGCCGGCAGATCTCGTCGCGTCGCTGGGCGCTCTCCACCTCCCCGCCGAGCACCACCCCGTTGTCCCGGCGGAGCACCGTGATGCCCTGCTCGGCGATGCGCTCGTGCTCGGTGAGCAGGCGCTGGATCTCGGCTTCGAGATCGATCTGAATCGTCATCTCATCCCCCTACCCTCAGTTCCCGGTCCGGGTGCGGCGCGACGTCGAGCCGGTCGAGCAACACGAAGAACGCCTCGGCGTACGGCGAATCACCGGTCTCCCGCCGGACCCGCTCCCAATCGATCTGCTCCCGCAACGACCGGGCGACCGGTAGCCCGGTCGCGAAATCGCAGTAGTGCTGGCTGTAGCTGAGCAGCTTGTGCACCATCAGCCGGGTGGCGGACACCACCGGCATGTTGATCGCCTCGACCGAGATCTGCTCGGTGTCCGCCAGCGTCTCGTCGTCCACCGGCGACTCCACCGGCCGGAAGATCAGATCCACCATCCGGCCCTCGTCGAAGACCTTCACCAGCCAGTCCTCCGGCGGCTGCTCGGTCTCGAAGCCGGCCTGCGACAACTCCTGCAGCGCCCGGTCCTTGTCCTGCTCGCGAATCAGGAAGTCCACGTCGTGATCACTGGAGTAGCCGCCGCGGGCGTACACGGCGAAGCTCCCACCCAGCGCGAACGGGATCTCCGAACTCTTGAGAATCGACGCGACCCGTTTCAAAGTGATGGCCAAACCCTCGTCCACGCGGTGTGGCATGCCGACCCTCCTGTCCGTGTCTGATTCGTTCACGACTACCCGGAGTGAGCTGCCCTGAACCCCCGCGACCAGTCTGGAGGACTGAATCGGTCCGTGCCGGGGAACCGAATGTGCGTACCGGAGCTACCGTGGGTCGGTATGGCTCTCATGGCGCAGTCTCAGCCGGTCGCGGACCCCCGATATCCCCGCCGGATGCCGCGCACCATCGCACTGGTCGGCATCGACGGCTCCGGCAAGACCACCCAGGCCCGCACCGTCGCCGCCGAGCTGGCCGCCGCCGGATTCCCGGCCCGGTACCGGCAGAACGCCGGGGGCCGCCACTGGTTCGGCCGGATCGCGGTGCTGCTCGGCCGCACCGACGCCGAAGACCTCCTCGGCCGCCGCGGGACCCTGGTCGTCGAGTCGGTGCTGCGCTGGTTCGCGATCGCCCGCACCCTGCTGCGCCGGACCGTGAACCGGGAGATCGCCGTGATGGACCGGTACGCGGTCTGCCAGTTCGCCAGCCTCCGGGCCCACGGCGCGCACCGGTCCGCCGAGCGGACGGCCCGGGTCGCCTACCACCTGTTCCCGCACCCGGACGTGATGTTCTTCCTGGCCGTCGACCCCGAGGTCGCGCAGGACCGGATCGAGCGGCGCGGCTACGACACCGAGACGATGGACTACCTGCGGGCCGCTGACGCCGCCTACCGTTCGCTCCCGGAGTACCCGAGGTTCGTGGTGATCGACGCCAACGGCACTCCCGCGCAGGTCACCAAGGCGATCCGGACAGAACTCGAAGCCCTTCAGTCCTGAGACCGCGCCCGTTCAGGTCTGGCCGCGCCGCGTCAGTCCCGGCCGCGCCGCGTCAGGCCTGGCCGTAGACCGGGATCTGAGCGCCGCTCACCGGGGCCGACGCCTTCGAGGCCAGGAAGAGGATCGTCTCGGCGATCGCGGCCGGGCTCACCCAGCGGTCGTGGTCGGCGTCCGGCATGGCGGCCCGGTTCGTCGGGGTGTCGATCACGCTGGGCAGCACCGTGTTGCAGCGCACGCCCCGCTTGCGATACTCGACGTCGACTGCGGCGGCGAACGCCAGCACCGCGGCCTTGGCGGTGACATAACCGGCCGCACCGGGAAAGGGCGAGAGCGCGGCCCGCGACGAGACACACACGACCGAGCCGCCTCCGGCGCCGATCAGGTACGGCAGAGCCGCCGCCGTGAGCAGGTACGTCGGCCGCAGGTTCATCGACAGCATCGCCTCGAAGTCCTCGACCGGGGTGTCGGCGATCAGCCCACCACTGGCGAACCCGCCGACCAGGTTGACCACCGCGGTGAGCGGGCTGGCCGGGTCGTCGGTGGCCGCCGCGACCGCGGCAGCCGTGTCGGCGGCCGACGTGAGATCAGCCTCGACCGGAAAACAGTCGGCTGGCACATCGCCCGCACGGCCGGGCCGCACCGGGGCGACCACGTGCCATCCGGCGTCCAGGAACACGTTGATCGTGGAGAAACCGAGCGCGCCGGCGCCGCCGGTGATGAGAGCTGTGTTGGCCATCCGAGCAGGTTGTCACACCGTCGTGGGTGTGCTGTTCCTCACTCGCCCAGCGAACCTGTCCGCCACCTGGGAATGTTCGGCGCTCACCGGACGTCACCCGTGTGGGCGAGTGAAGTGTGGCCCGGCAGGGCGCATTGTGACCGATGGCCCCGTTCGCCCCGCGGGTCCGGATCTTTTCGCGGGGCTTTTGTTTCAGGCCTCTTGCCGCACGGCCGATGCTGCACATGAACCTCACGGGCACGAAACACGTACTCGGGGGTGACGGACATCGCGTCGCCCAGGGTGATGGCCGTCGCTGTGACGATGAGAGGCCGATGGTGTTATGAGTCGCGCAAAGGGTATCCGACCGTCAGCAGGACGGTCGCGACGATGCTGCACTCAGGGATCGCGCACTGGGCTCTCAGGTACCACCCAGGCATTCGTGACACTTTCGACCCATCAGCTGGAATCAGTCCAGCCAGCAATTTGTTATGTGGATGTCAGCAACCGCAATGCACGAGCTGCGGACGTTACGGGAGAGGGCTGATGGACGCAGGTAATGCCCGTAACAGGGTTAGTGACGGCAATGAGGGGACCGTGGGCAACGTGGAGAAGAGCACAGTGATGCGTACCGATCAGGTTGCCGAAGAGCGCGACCTCGTCGGAGTCTACCTGCACGAGATCTCCCGGACACCGTTGTTGGACGCCGCACGGGAGGTTGAACTCTCCAAGGCGATCGAAGGCGGCCTCTACGCCGAGCACCTGCTCGAAACGGGCGAGATCCGTCGCGGCGTCAGCCGGGAGGAACTGGAGCGTCTCGTCTCCGAGGGCCACCACGCGAAGGACCTGTTCATCCGGGCCAACCTTCGTCTGGTCGTCTCCATCGCACGCCGCTACGTGCGGTCCGGCATGCCGATGCTGGACCTGATCCAGGAGGGCAACACCGGCCTGGTCCGAGCGGTGGAGAAGTTCGACTACGAGCGCGGCTACAAGTTCTCGACCTACGCCACCTGGTGGGTCCGTCAGGCGATCAGCCGGGCCATCGCCCAGCAGGAGCGCACCGTCCGGCTCCCCGTGCACCTGGTCGAAGACGTCAACCGGATGCGTAACGTCACCCGTCAGCTGGTCCGTGAGCTGGGCGGCGACCCGGAGCCGGACCAGGTCGCGGCCGCGCTGGGCGTGACCGTCGAGCGAGTCAACGAGCTGACCCGCTGGGCGCAGGACACCGTCTCGCTGGACACCCCGGTCGGCGACGACGGCGACACCAACCTCGGTGACCTGGTGGCCGACAGCGACGCCCCGAGCCCCGAGGAGATCGTCCTCAACGCCCTGGAGCGGCAGCGCATCGAGGGTCTGCTCAACCACCTCGACGACCGTTCGGCCGGCATCATGCGGGCCCGCTACGGCCTGGAGGACGGTCGCGAGCACTCGCTGACCGAGGTGGCGTCCCGGTTCTCGCTGAGCCGCGAGCGGATCCGCCAGCTGGAGATCCAGGCGCTTGGCCGGCTGCGGGAGCTGGCCCGGGCCGAGGGCCTGCAGGCCGCCTGACGTTCCGCAAGACGATGAAGGCCGGTACCCCTCGGGGTGCCGGCCTTCTCCGCGTTCCGGTGTTCCGCAGAACCTGTCTGAGCTACGGCTAGCCGTAGCTCAGACAGGTTCTGGTGCTACTTGACCCGGCCGTATCCGTTCGGGGTCATGATGTTGATCGTGCGGTGCAGCACGTCCCGGCCCGCCGACGGCGCGTCGATGATCATGTTGCTGCCGACGTAGATCGCGACGTGCGCGTTGTTCCGGTAGAACACCAGGTCACCGGGCTGCAGGTCGGACTTGCTGATTCGCGCGGTGGCGCTGTACTGCGCGGCGGCGTTGTGCGGCAGGGACTTGCCCGCCTTCGCCCAGGCCGCCGAGGTCAGACCCGAGCAGTCGTACGAGTTCGGGCCAGCGTCGCCGAAACCGTACGGCTTGCCGATCTGGTTGAACGCGAACGTGACGGCCACGCCGGCCGAGCCCGCGATGTTCGGGATCGGGCCGGTGTAGGAGCCGCTGCCGCCCTCGGTGGGGCTGCCGTAGACGGTCTCCCGCATGTCGTACAGGTCCTCGAGGTCGCCCTCGATCTTCTTCTTCGTCGCTACCAGTTCCTTGGACTGGACGTTCTGCTTCTTCAGCGTGGTCGCCAGTGCCGTCTTGCGATCGGCGAAGGACTGGGTGGTCTCGGTGAAGGCGTCGATGTCCTGCTGGTTGGAGCGGGTGATCTGCTCCAGGAACGCCAGGCGCTCCATCAGGTTCTCCGAGTCACCGCTCACCATCACTGTCATCGGGCCGGTGCGACCCTGCATGTACGTGGTGGTGGCGATGGTGCCCACCTTGGCCGTGGCGGCGTCGAGGGCGTCCTGGGCCGGTTTCAGAGAGGCTTCCAGCTTGACGCCGTCGGCCTTGGTCTTCTTGATGTCCAGGCGCAGCTTGTTGTACTGCTCGGTGACGTCCTCGAGTTTCTCCGAGGCGGTCTCGATCTTCTTCTTGAGCTCTTTCTCGGTCGGAGCGGCGTGCGCTGCCGTCCCGCCCGAGACGGTGATCGCGAACGCCGTCATCGCGACCACGAGCGCCCGGAACCTGTTTCGGGGGTGTGGCACTGGGTCAGGGGCCTTTCTTCCGCTGGCCGCCTGACCGGGTCGGCGGGACGGTGGGGCTGGAAGAGAGGCCCTGTCCACGTCGGCTGTCCCGGCCCGGTTCATGAAACGACCGCCGTCCCGGGGTCAGGACGGCGGATCGCCATGTATTGATCGGCGGCGTTGGCCGGCGCCACCCGAGGGGTTGTGGCTGCGGACCGGACCAACCGCATTAACCTATCGACGGAAGAAAAGAAATCAAGACCTCGGCGAGTGATTTTTACCAATGGCCGGACTTGCGTTAATAGTCCCGATAACGTTCCGTTATTCGACCGCCGCTGAGCGTTATTTACGCGCTGGGGACCGGACTATTCGCTCAGCGCCGGCTCGGCGACCGGAATCCAGTTCCGGGTCACCTGGCGCTCGGCCCAGAACGAGAAGAACGGGATGGTGCCGGCCAGCATCACCAGGACCATCCGGCCGAAAGCCCACTTCGCGCGGCGTGCCAGGTCGAAAGTGAGCACCAGGTAGACCATGTAGAGGAAACCGTGGAACGGGCCCACCGTCTCGACCACGATCGGGTTGTCGCTGGGGCCGTACTTCAACGGCATGCCGACGACGACGAGGGCGATCAGGACCACGCCGACGATCCAGGCGATGATCCGGTAACGGGTGAGGGCTCCCTGCACGGTCGGTGACTCCTTCTAGCTCTGCGCTATTTGTGGGGGACGCGGCCCGGATAGTCGGACGGCCCGGCACCCGGATGGGCGGCGAGCCAGGCCAGGTAATCGTTGTAGGCGTCCAGCTCCGGATCGGGCGTGTCGTCGCCGGATCGGGTGACCGCGACGCGGACCGGGCGGCCCAGGGTCACCGGCGCACCCGGCTCGGTCGTGGCCCGACGCTCGGGCTCGGCGTCGGTCAGCGGCCGGCCCTCGGCCTTGCGGCGGGCCAGCTGCATCTCCCGGATCCAGATGAAGACGACGAAACCGCCGAACACCGGCCACTGGAACATGTAGCCGTAACTGATCGAGTTGCCGTCGGCGGCCCGGCTGAACTGCCACCAGCCCAGCGCGAGGCAGGTCGCGGTCATCACGAGGGCGAGCAGATGGCGGGCCATCCATGCCGGAGTCAACAGCCCTTTCATGCCCTGAGCCTACCGGCGGGTTCGCCCGGCTCCGGCGGGGGCGACCGGGAGGCGCCGGTGCCGCCGATCGGACAGTGGCGGGGTGTGGTCCAGGTCACATCGGCTCACGGAATCATGGGCCGGTGCCGACGGTTGTGAACGAATGCCGGTGTGCCCAGTGTCCCCGGGCCTCACCCAACGCCTGCACGGAATACCGCTCGGCTGGAGCCGTGTTGAGCCACTCGCCGCGAGGCGACCTGCACACCGGCATTCGCGCCGCCTCTCGGATCATCCGAGGGGCGGCGCAGTACTTTCCGCAACTCGGTGAATGTCGCGGATCGAGGTTTATCCGGTCAACACCCCCCGATCGGGGCACCTAATCGTGCGCGTTTCCGGATAGACGTGGCAATATCCGTCGGGTGTCTGCCCCGAAACGGCGAGTCCCGGCCGCGCAGCGTGGCGCCCGGCTGACCCGGCGCACCCCTGAAGACGGCGCCGCACCGGCCTTCCCGCGCCGCCCCTCCGGCAAGCGCGGGAGTGCCGCCCGGCACTCCGCCCCACCCGGCCCGGCCGGTCCGCATCCGGTGGAGATCGCCGGGCACCTGCACGAGCTCACCGTCCGCCTGCTCGCCGCGGACTCCCTCAACCAGGCCCTCGACCGGCTCGCCGTGGCCACCGCCGCCCTGGCGGGCGTGGTGCGCTGCTCCGTCGTGCTGATCGGCGAGGGCGGGCCCCTCACCGAGGCCTCCGCCGGGCCGGCGGGGGAGACGTTCGACCGGCTTCAGTACGAGGGGGGCGCCGGCCCCGGACTCGAAGCCGCCCGCACCCGGACCGTGGTGACCGCCACCGACCTGGCCGGCGACGAACGATGGCCGGAGCTACGTGCCGCCGCCCGCACCGAGAACCTGCGGGCGGTCGTGGCGATCCCGCTCGACGTGCGGCGGACCGCCGTCGGCGCGGTCAGCGTCTACCCCGACCGGCGCGGCGATGTCGACCCGGAGGTGCTGGTCACCGCGATGGCCCTGGCCGGGCAGGCCGAGGTGCTGCTCGGCGAGTTGCATCGGCGGGAAGCCCTGACCGAGGGCGCCGTGGTGGACCGGGCGGTCGGCGTGATCATCGCGCAGCGCGGCTGCGGCGTGCAGGAGGCCTACGCGATCCTCCAGGAGAGCGCCCAGCGTCTCGGCCTGGACCGCGGCACGGTCGCCGCTCGCCTGGTGACAGCGGCGGCTCGCAACGCCGGATAGCGGTGCTGAGCCTCTGCGGGGCGGGTCTTTCACGACGAAACGCCGCCGGTACGGAGACCGGCGGCGTTTCGTCGTGTCGAGTGGTGTCAGCTCGGCTTCTCCACCGACTGGATGACCTCGAACTCCAGGAGGCTGGCGCCGGAGGCGACGGGCTTGGCGCGCTCGCCGGCGTGGGCCTCCTTGGCGCGGCCGTTCGACCAGTTCTGGAAGTCCTCCTCGGTCTCCCAGCGGGTGTAGACGAAGTAGCGGGTCTCGCCGGACACCGGGCGCAGCAGCTCGAAACCGAGGAAGCCCGGGGAGTTCTCCACCGCGCCGTGACGGGCGGCGAACCGCTTCTCCAGCTCGGGGCCGGCGCCCTCGGGAACCTCGATCGCGTTGATCTTCACAACAGCCATACCGGCCACGCTACTTCGCGCCGCTGAGCGGCCGCGAGAGGTGACGGGGGAGGGCTGCCGCGCGTCGTGGGGTGGGACCCGAGGCGGGGCGGGGGCCGGGGCGGTGCCTTTGTCCCCGTACCCCCGCAATCGGTCTTAAGCGGGTCCCTCGCCGCCTGCCTTGACGCCCGCCTGGTTCGGGGTGTCCTGGCGCTCCGCGGCCGCGAGGGCGTCCTCGGCGCGGGCCTGCTGGGCCGAGCGCTGCGACAGCGGGATCTCCGGCAGGAAGAAGACCACGATCAAGCCGATGATCATGATGAAGAAGGCGATCAGGTAGACCACGTGCACGCTGTCGGCGAAACCGACCTTGAACGGGTGCGAGACCGCGTCGGCGAGCTTGCCGAGGAACGACGTGTCGGTGAGGCCGGCGCCGCTCATGGCCGTCTTGAGGACCTCGGCCTGGGCCGGGTCGGCAGCCAGCGCCTGCTGGAACTCCGGCGTCTGCTGCGCCGACGAGTACGCCTTCTCGATGTTGCCGGGCAGCACGTTGAACAGCACCGACAGGAAGATCGCGGTGCCGAGCGTGCCGCCCATCGAGCGGAAGAACGTGACCGCGCCGGTGGCCGTGCCGATCTGCCGGGGTGAGACCGCGTTCTGTACGGCGGTGATCATCGGCTGCATGTTGCTGCCCAGGCCGAGACCCATCAGCACCATCACCAGCATCACCCGCCACAGCGGGGTGTCCGCGCCGACCAGCGAGAACAGGAAGAGCGCGCTCACCATGAAGACACTGCCGACGATCGGGAAGATCCGGTAGCGGCCGGTACGGGAGATCAGCTGACCGGAGACGATCGAGCCGGTCATGATGCCCACCACGAACGGGATCATCTGCAGGCCGGCCTCGGTGGCCGTCGAGCCCTTCACGATCTGCAGGTACAGCGGCACGGTCATCAGGCCGCCGAACATCGCCATGCCCAGGATCGTGCTGGCGGTCACCCCGACTGCCACGGTCCGCTTGCCCAGCAGAGCCAGCGGGAGCAGTGCCTCGTCCTTGTAGGCGCGTTCGGCGAGGATGAAACCGATCAGGCCGATCGCACCGATCACGAAACAGGCGATCGAGCGGCCCGAACTCCAGCCCCACTCACGGCCCTGCTCGGCGACGGTCAGCACCGGCACCAGGCAGAGGATCAGGGTGAGCGCGCCGGGCCAGTCGATCCGGTGGTTCACCCGGTTGTGCGGCAGGTGCAGCACCTTGGCGACCACGGCCATCGCGGCCAGGCCGATCGGCACGTTGATGAAGAACACCCAGCGCCAGCCGGCCGTACCGAGCAGCTCGTCGGCGCCGGCGAAGAAGCCGCCCATGATCGGGCCGAGCACGCTGGCCGTACCGAAGACGGCGAGGAAGAAGCCCTGATATTTGGCACGCTCGCGGGGCGGGACGATGTCGCCGATGATCGCCAGCGCGAGTGACATCAGACCGCCGGCGCCGAGCCCCTGGACGGCCCGGAAGGCGGCCAGCTGCCACATGCTGTCGGAGAGGCCGCAGAGGAACGAGCCGACGATGAAGATGCCGATCGCCAGCAGGAAGAACGGGCGGCGGCCGTAGATGTCGGACAACTTGCCGTACAACGGGGTGGCGATCGTCGACGTGATCAGGAAGGCCGTGGTGGCCCAGGCCTGCAGGTTGAAGCCCTGCAGGTCGTCGGCGATGGTCCGGGTCGCGGTGGCCATGATCGTCTGATCCAGCGCGGCGAGGAACATGCCCATCATCAGGCCGCCGAGGATCGTCAGGATCTGGCGGTGGGTGAATTCCACCGGCGCGGTCGCCGCTGGGGCTGGGTGGCTCACGAAGTCTCCCGTGGAGGTGGTCCCGGGTCGGTACGCAGGTGCGCCTCGACCTCGTCGTTGAAATCGTGGAAAAGATCGGTGAAGGCGGCGATCCGGCTGGCGGGCCAGTCGGCCAGGACCTCGGTGAGCATGGCCACCCGGGCCTCGCGCACCCGCTCGCAGGCGGCCACGCCTGCTTCGGTCACGGCCAGGCGTGAGGCACGGCCGTCGGCCGGGTCTGCTTCCCGGCGTGCCAGGCCCGCTTTCACCAGCTGGGCGGCCTGGCGGCTGACCGTCGACGGATCGGCCCCTTTGACCTCGGCGAGGTCGGTGACACGGAGAGGACCCATCGCGCGCAACGGTGGCAGCAGCATCAACGCGGAGAACTCGGCGCCGAGATCCCCGGGTTTGAGCATGCCCCGGAACCGCGCGCCCATCCGGACCAACCGCGTGATTTCCTCGGCCAGCCGGGTGGTTTCCTGTTCGTGCACGTGCGCCTCCGGATCACAATATGCGTGTAGCCTACAACTTGTTGCGTGATGAATGCATGCGGGCTCGGGTCTATTTCATCCGCCAGACACCGGTGGTGAGCGCCTCGGTCTCCTCCAGGACGGCCGGGACCGGGACGACGTACTCGGTCACCAGTTCGAAGAGCCGCCCCGGGAAGAAACCCCGGCCTGGATCGCCGACCAGCACCGTCGCGCCGTTCTTCCGGGCCTCGCGCAGTGTCGCGATCATCTTCGGCGCCACGATCGGGCTGTAGAAGACGTCCCCGGCCAGCACCACCTCGGGGTGACCGTCCAGTCGGCCGACCAGCGACAGGCCGTTGGCGGAGGCGTTGCGATGAGCCGCCTGCACGGCGGCCGGGTCGAGGTCGGTGCAGGCGACCGCGGCGGCACCGCAGTACGCGGCGGCGACCGCGGCCACTCCTGAGCCGGTCGCGACGTCCAGCACCCGGCGGCCGGCCACCACGGCCGGATCGTCCAGCAGGTGCCGGGCCAGCGCCTGGCCGCCGGCCCAGGCGAAGGCCCAGAACGGTGGCGGCTGGTCGCTGTGGAACTCGCCACCGGTCAGGTCGAAGAGCCCGACCGGCTGGGTGACGAGATGTAGAGAGATCTCCGGGGCGAACGGCACAGGGGTGAGAACAGTGGGCAGCACCCCATGATTGTCCTGGGCTCAGCCGATCGGCTGAGGGTCACCCGCCATGATCAGTTTGGCGCGGTACTCGGCACGGGCCTCGGCGGCCCACGGGGCGTCCTCGTCCTCCAGCAACGGGCGGGACGCCAGGAAGGCGGCGGCGGCCAGCGGGCGGGCGGCCCGGTCCGGAGGGCGGCCGGCGGCGGTGGCGAGCAACTGGTCGAAAGTGGCCGTGTCGACGTGCACCCGGTCGGTGCGCAGCCGGGCCCGGCCCCGCTGGGTGGTGATCACCGAATCGCGGCGGCGCACCCCCGGCTCCAGGTGGTCCCGGAGGATCCCCAGATCCGCCTTCACCGTGTCGGTGCGAACACCCAGCGTGTCGGCCAGCTCCACAAGCGACCACTCGCCACGCAGGGCGAGCAGGGCAAGGAGCTGCCGCGGGCCGGCGCCTCCGAAGTCGTCACCGAAAAGGCGAATGCCACGGGTGCGGACCTCAAGGCGGCCGAAGAGCTGGATGTCGTGCATGATCGAGAACTGTGCTGCCCGGTGGACGGTGCCGACAAGCCCCAAAGCGAGGGGGTGTCTCGGCCGAACGACTGGTCATCGCGGCCGCTCGGGGGCAACCGGTCGTCGGCCGTTCCGGTGGGCAGTCTGTTGGTAGGGAAGGCAGTTCGTCGGGTAATCCTTAGACTGCGCGGAGCCCGTCGGGGGCCGGATGAAGGAAGGGTGACGTATGGACAGCGGCGAGACGATCACTGTGCTCGTCGTCGACGGTCACCAGACCTTCGCCGAACTGTTGGGACACGCCCTCGCGGGTCAACCGGACCTGCACTGTGTGGGATACGCGGGCACCGGCGCCGAGGCCATCCGCCTCGCAGCCGACCTGTCACCCGACGTGATCGTGATGGACCCGGAACTGTCCGATGCCGACGGCATTGCCATCGCCGAACTGATCCGGGTGCGCCAGCCGGACTCCCGTGTGGTGATCCTCACTGCCAGCGAGGACCAGACCCTCGTGCGCCGGGCGACGACCGCCGGAGCCGCCGGGTTCATCTCCAAGAACGGCGCTCTCGGTGACGTCCTCAACGCTCTGCGCACCGCCCACCGCGGCAGCATGACCGTCTCCACCGACATCCTCGCCCGGCTGCTGCGCAGCACCACCCCCACGGTCGTCGGCCAGCGCGGGAACGGCCTCACCCCGGGTGGTCTGACCGCCCGCGAGGACGAGGTCCTGCAGTTGATGGCGGCCGGTCTGGACGCCCGCGCGGTGGCCCGCCGGCTCGGCATCAGCGTGCACACCTGCCGCGGATATCAGAAGGCCGTCCTTGCCAAACTGGGGGCGCACAGTCAGCTGGAAGCGGTCGCCATCGCCACCAGGCGGGGACTCGTCCGGCCTGACCCGCGGTAAACCTTCCGATCACTCATCCGGGAAGCTGTTCCGTACGTACTTCTAACGGGGGACACACCGTGGGTGCGCTGCAGGGAGGAAACGTGGACCGTACCGCCGCTGCCGGCGACACGTCCGATCCAGGCGAGGAATCGCCGGGCGGACGGCTGCCGCGACGCCGGCCGCAGGCCAACCGACCGGATGTCGGCGGGGAGCCGGTCGCCTGGTTCGGCGGGGGAGAGCCACCGGGTGACGGGTCACTTCCCGGCCCGGTTGCGGCATCCTCGTCTTCACCCACTTCACCTCTTTCTTCACCTTCCGCACTTTCCAGCCCGGCCGTCCGGCCGTCGTCCGGCCCTCCGTCTACCTCCAAGCCGGTCTCGTCCCCACCGGAGTTCGGACCGGCCTCGCCCGCCGGGCCGGGACGGGTCTCGTTCGGGTTCAGCGACGGGCCGATCGGCGGGGCCCGCCCGGGTCGTGGCCGAGGTGACGACACCGGAAGCATGCCGCGCGTCAGCGACGACACCGGGAGCATTCGCCGGGTCAGTGACGACACCGGAAGCATGCGGCGCGTCAGTGACGACACCGGAAGCATTCGCCGGGTCAGTGACGACACCGGGAGTATGCGGCCGGTCAGCGATGACACCGGGGGCATGCCGAAGCAGCGTGGCCGGGCCGGTGGTGGTCTGGGATCGCTGAGCACGGCCTCCGGGGCGTTCCCGGCGCGGCGGACCAGCGGCCTCGACGACGACAGCGCCACGGCCGGCCTTGGGACCGGGGATCCGGCGCCCCGGCGGCGGACCGGACGCGGTTCCGGCGCCGACCTCGACTCCGGCACCGGTGAGATGCCGCGACGGCGCACCAGCGGTGCCGAAGCCGCGTCGGAGGAACTGCCGATCGTCCGGAAACCGGGCAACGGGACGGAGAGTTGGGCACCGGCCGCGTCCTTCTCCCCGAGTTCCCCCGCCGGCGCCTACCCCTCGTCGGGCGGCCCGTCCGGAGCCGGTGTGCCATGGCCGACGTCGTTCGACTCCGGCTCGGCCGGAACACCGGACGCCGGGCCGCTGTCCGGGCTCTCCGCCGCACCTCTGTGGTCGGACAACGACAACCCGGGTGGATCCTTCGAGACCGCCGCGTCGTGGTCGTCGCCCGGCGGCCCGCCGCCGTCGCGGGAGCCGGTGGTCTTCGGTGACGGCCCGCCGCTGCCCGGTGCCCGGCCGCAGCCGCCCCGGCAGTCCCGCCTGGTGACCGTGGGCATGGCCCTGCTCGGCGTGGTGGCGCTCGCGGTCGTCGCGGTCACCGGCGTCGTCTACTACTCCGGCGAGGACAACCAGATCCGGGAGATCCTCGGCGGCGGCGGTGGTGGTGACCAGCAGGTCGTCAGCGGGCCGATCAACGACATGAACATCGCCACCTTCGAGCTGATGGCCGCCACCGACCGGGTGCGGCTGCGGATCGACGACCTCGGCACCGACCTCTACCGGGTCAGTACGCCCGAAGGCAGTGGCACGCGGCCCAGCGCGGAGGTCCGCGACGAGCGGCTGCGGGTGGACCTGAACCGGGACACCGCCGGAAGCGGCGGCGAGATCGAAGTGGTGCTGAGCGCGAAGGTGCGGTGGACCATCCGGTTCTCCGGCTACTCCGCCGAGCGGATCGTCGACCTCACCCAGGGCCGGATCAAAGCCATCGAGCTGGTCGGCGGCACCCGCCGGGCCGAGATGAACCTGGCCCAGGCCAACGGCACGGTGCCGATGCGGATCACCGGCGGGATCGAGGAGCTGATCCTGCGCGCGCCCACCGGCAGTCCGGTGCGGATCAAAGTGGGTGGCGGCGCGGCGACGGTGACCGCCGGATCGAAGACGCTGAAGGACGTGGCGCCCGGATCGACCCTGACGCCCAAGGACTGGACCAGCGGAAATCGGTACGACGTGGACGCGGTCGCGCCGGTCACCCTGCTGAAGGTGGAGACCTCCGCACCGTCCTGACGGTCTCGACGTGGAGGGGCCGTGGGCCCCTCCACTCCGGGTCAGTTCAGGACGCGCAGGCGGACGGTCTGCTCCATGTCGCGGAGCAGGTCCAGGACCCCGTCGGGGTAGCCACGGGCGATGTCGGTGATCAGGTACCCGTACTCACCGCGGGTGCTCAGCATCTGACCTTCGACGTTGACGTTGTGCTCGGCGAGGATCCGGTTGACCTGGGCCAGCACACCAGGCGTGTTCTTGTGCATGTGCACGATGCGGTGCATGCCGGGCAGGTCGGGCAGAGTCACGCCGGGCAGGTTGACACTGAGCGTGGTGTTGCCGTCGGTCACGAACTTGGCCAGCTTGTTCGCCACGAAGCCGCCGATGTCGGACTGGGCCTCCTCGGTCGAACCGCCGATGTGCGGGGTGAGGATCACGTTCGGCAGGCCACGCAGCTCGGACAGGAACTCGTCGCCGCGGCCCTTCGGCTCCAACGGGAACACGTCGACGGCGGCACCGGCCAGCCGGCCGCTCTTCAGTGCGTCCCGCAGGGCCAGGTGGTCGACGATGAGGCCACGGGACAGGTTCAGGAACAGGCTGCCGGCCTGCATCTTCGCGAACTGCTCGGCGCCGAAGAAACCGGCGTTGCCGGGGCGGCCGTCGACGTGCAGGGTGACGATGTCGCTGGATTCCAGCAGCTCGTCCAGGCTGGCGCAACGGTGTGCGTTACTCAGCGCCAGTTTGTCGGCGGTGTCGTAGAACGAGACCGACATGCCCAGGTTCTCCGCCAGCACCGACAGCTGGGTGCCGATGTTGCCGTAGCCGACGATGCCGAGGCGGCGGCCGCGGATCTCGTGGGCGCCGTCGGCCGACTTGTCCCAGACGCCGGCGTGCATCAGCGCGTTCTTCTCGGTCAGCCGCCGGGTCAGCGCGATGATCTCGGCGATCGCCAGCTCCACCACGGAGCGGGTGTTGGAGAACGGGGCGTTGAAGACCGCGACACCGCCGGCCGAAGCCGCCGCCAGGTCGATCTGGTCGGTGCCGATGCAGAACGCGCCGATGCCGACGAGCTTGTCGGCGGCCTCCAGGACCTTCGCCGTCACCTGCGTCTTGGACCGGATGCCGAGCAGCTGGACGCCGGCGATGCGCTCGACGAGCTCGACCTCGTCGAGCGCGTTACGCAGGGACTCGACCTGGAAACCGTCCTCCTCGAGGCGGGAAACCGCGTCGGGGTGGATGCTCTCCAGAAGCAGGACTCGCACCTTGGGCTGGTCGGTCATCAATCTTCCGTTCCATGATTCGGTTTGGGCGCCCGGGCCGCCACGCCGAAGCCCAGTTCACGGGCTTCGAGCCTAGTCTCCCGGTGTGCCGGGCCCGGAGCGGTGTGCTGGAGGTCCCATCTACCGGTCAACCCCGTAACTGTTACGGGACGGCACCGGGTGTGGTTCAGCCCCGTTTCGGTGATCTAGGCGGAAAGGGCGGATCGGACCCAGGGGAGCAGGGCGTCGGCCTGGAAACGCTGGAACGCCCGAACCGTGGGCAGACCCGGCGGCGGTGGCTGCCGGCAGCGGTGGTGGAACAGTGCGGCCGCTCCGGCCAGCACACCGGTCACGATGTCGGGGTCGACGCCGTCGAGCAGCGGGGCCGGATCGCCGCCGTGCACGATCACGTTGATCGCCAGGAGCACCGAGTCGGTCCAGGCCGGGCCGACACAGGCGTGCGGCCAGTCGACGATGACCAGATCGCCGTCCGGCCGGACCAGGATGTTGTCGGCCCGCAGGTCGGCGTGGACCAGGGTCTCGCCGTGGACGAGGGCGGCCACACCCCGGTCGGCGGCGGCCCGCAGATCGTCCAGATGGGCCGCGGCCCACGGGTCGAGGTCGGCCGGGACGTCGGCGGCCAGGGCGTCCCAGCTGGAGAACTCCTCGGCATATTTCTCGTACACCGTCGGCAGACCGCCGATCGGTGCCGGGGTGAGCGCGGTGGCCAGTTCCCGCAGCGCGGCCGCGGTGGCCCGGATCTCGTCATCCACCCAGGGTGTCCGCGGATGGACGCCCTCGATGTCCTCCAGGACCAGCACCACCCAGTCGCCGGTGTCGAAGCCGCCCAGCATCCTCGGCGACGCGGCGTGCCGGGGAAGGGCGGCGGTGATCCGCAGTTCGTCGCGGGCCATGTCGGCGGACTGCTGGTTGAGGGCCGGGGTGACCGCTTTGACGAACGCCCGTGCTCCGGAGGCGGCGCGGACCCGGTCGGCGGTGCCGGGGGAGAAGCCGCCGGCTTGGGAATCGGCGGCCACGATCGGCCCGCCGCCGATGATCTGCTCGATGTCCAGCTGGATCGGGCTGGGAAGGTCCGCCCAGCCGATCCGTACTCCGCCCGGTTGCGCCATGCCGGCGATCTTCGCAGTTCCGGCCGGCCCGAAGACAGCGATTTTCAGGGTGCGCCGGGCAGGAGAACCGTGATCACCAGGCCTCCCTCGTCCCGGGCGTCGGCCCGTAACCGGCCCTGATGCGCGCCGACGACCGCCCGGACGATGGAGAGCCCCAGCCCGGCGCCGGGCCCGGCCAGCCGGTCGGTGCGGTAGCGGTGGAACGGCTCGAACAGGCCGGGCACCTCGTAGCGGGGCACCACCGGCCCGGAGTTGGCGACCTGCAACTCGACCCAGCCGTCCGGGAGGGTACGGGAGGTCACCTTCACCCAGCCGTCCGGGACGTTGTGCCGGACCCCGTTCTCCACCAGGTTCTGCACCAGCCTTTCCAGCAGCACCGGGTCGCCCAGGACGGCCGCCTCGGCGGGTTCGGCGATCATCTTGACCGAGTCCGCGACGGCCACGTGATCGACGATGTCGGCCAGGTCGACGTACGACCGTTCGGTCACCTCCCGATCGGAGCGGGCCAGCAGCAGCAGGCCGTCGATCAGCCGCCCGTGCCGGTCGTTGACGGCCAGCAACGTGGCCCCGAGCTGTCGTACCTCAGGGGAAGTGGTCTCGGGTTCCAGAGCCACCTCCAGCAGCGTGCGGTTGAGGGTGAGCGGGGTGCGCAGCTCGTGCGACGCGTTGGCGATGAACCGGCGCTGGGAGTCGAGGGACTGGTCGAGCCGGGCCAGCATCAGGTCGAACGTGTCGGCGAGTTGTTTCAGCTCGTCGTTCGGCCCGGACAGGGCGATCCGTTCGTGCAGGCCACGGTCGGCGGCCGGGGACTCGGCGATCCGCCGGGCGGCCGCGGTGATCTGGTGCAGCGGCTGCAGCAGGCGCCCGGCGATCAGCCAGCCCAGCGCGATCGCCGCGGCACTCACCACGACCAGCGCGATCGCCCCCTGGACAAGCATGCTGCGCAGGGTGTCGGCCTGGGTTCCCTCGGCGACTCTCCGGATGAACGCGACACCCCCTTGCGGCGGTGCCCCGGCCGTGGCGACATCGAGCACGGCGACGCCGGCGGCGGCCGGGGAACTGCGTTCGACCAGGACGTAGACGGCACTGAGCAGGACGATCCCGGCCAGTACGAACAGGCCGCCGTAGACGGCGGTCAGGCGGGCGCGGACGGTGAGTCTCATCGGATCCGGTACCCCACTCCCGGTTCGGTCAGCACCACCGGCGGATCACCCAGCTTGCGGCGTAGTTTCAGGATCGTCATCCGGACGGTGTGGGTGAACGGGTCGGCGTTCTCGTCCCACGCCTTCTCCAGCAGCGTCTCGGCGGACACCGCGACACCGTCGGCGCGCAGCAGTTCGGCCAGGACCGCGAACTCCTTGCGCGACAGCGGCACGTAACGGCCGTCCCGGTGCACTTCGCGGCGGTACGGGTCGAGGCTGATCCCGGCCCGGCGCAGCACCGGCGGCGCGGCCGGCCGGGCCCGCCGCCCGAGTGCCGCCACCCGTGCCGACAGCTCCCGGAACGCGAACGGTTTCGGCAGGTAGTCGTCGGCGCCCAGAGCCAGCCCGGTGACCCGGTCGTCGATCCCGGCGGCCGCGGTCAGCATCAGCACCCGGATGCCGGCCTTGCGCTCGGCCAGCACCTGGCACACCTTGTCACCGTGCACGACCGGCACGTCCCGGTCCAGGACCACCACGTCGTAGTCGTTGACGTCGATCCGTTCCAGTGCCGACCCGCCGTCGTAAACGACGTCGACGGCGTGCGTCTCCCGCCGCAACCCCTGCGCGACCGCGTCGGCGAGCAGCGGTTCGTCCTCCACCACCAGGATCCGCATGCCTCCATCTTGGACCCGCCCGCTGTCACCTCGCCGTCATCGTTTTCCGTGACGCCGGAGAGACACCGCGCTGGCTCTACTTCGGTGCGTGGCGGCCGTCCTGGCCGCCGGGGAGAGGGCGAGATGAGAAGGACAGCGATCGTGGTGCTCGGTGGGCTGCTGGCGCTCACCGCGGGATGTGCGAAGCCGGCGGTGGACGAGCCGTCCGTGGCGAGCGTGGACAAACCGGCGCCGGCCTCCCCGTCGGCCTCGGCGTCGTTCGACCCGGACGCCCCGCTCAAGCACGCCCAGTGCATGCGGGCGGAGGGGATGACCTGGTTCCCGGACCCGCCGGGCCCCGGGCAGCCGATGGAGATCCGGGTTCCGGACGGCGTGCAGCGGGAGGAGTTCGCCGCGGCTATGGAGAAGTGCCGCAAGTTCGCGCCGAGCGGCACCGACAAGGGCGGGCCGACCGCCGCGGACCTGGAGAAACTGCGCCTGATGTCGAAGTGCATGCGGGAGAACGGAGTGCCCGACTTCCCGGATCCGCAAGCCGGCGGCGGTCTCTCGATCGGGGACGGCCTGAGTGTCAAGCCCGGCGACCCGGTCTTCGACAAGGCGGAGCAGGCCTGTTCGCAGTACCTGCCGGGCGGCGGGACCAACCGGGCCGGCGGCGGCCCGGCAGTGCGGGGGAACTGACATGCGACGGAAGTGGACGACCGCCGCGGTGGCGGTGGCACTGACCGCCGCCGGGGTGGCCGCGTATCTGATCACCGGTGGCCTGCCTTCGGCCGAGGGTGGCGGGGCCCGGGCCGCGAGTGTGCCGGCGGCGACCGCCGCGGTGACCCGGCAGACCCTCGTCGACAAACAGAGCCACGGCGGCACCCTCGGCTTCGGCGACACCACCACCCGCACCACCCGGCTGGCCGGCACGGTGACCGCCCTGGCCGCGACCGGTTCCACCGTCAAGAGGGGCGGAAAAATCTACAAGATCGACAACAAACCGGTGATCCTTCTGTACGGCACCCTGCCCGCGTACCGGACCCTGGAACCGGGCGACGAGGGCGCCGACGTGCGGCAGTTCGAGAAGAACCTGTGGGCGCTCGGCTACCGCGGCTTCACCGTCGACGGCGACTACACCGGGGTCACCGCCGACGCCGTCGAACAGTGGCAGGACGACCTGGGACTGGCCGAGACCGGCACGGTCGAGCTGGGCCGGGTCGTCTACGCCACCGGGGCCGTCCGGGTCGCCTCGCACACGGCCGACACCGGAGCGGCCGTGCAGGCCGGCGCGGAACTGCTGTCCACTTCGGCCACCAGCCGGATCGTCACCGTCGAACTCGACGCCGAGGACCAGCGGCTCGCCCGCAACGGCGCCGCGGCCGGCCTGACCCTGCCCGACGGCACCGAGGTCACCGGCCGGATCACCGGCGTGGAGACGACCGTCGAGGAGTCGGAGAACCCGGACGGCGAGGACACCACCAAGATCGTGGTGACCGTCGGGTTCGACAAGGCGCCGGTGGGACTGGACGACGCCACGGTCACCGTCGAGTTCACCGCCTCGCAACGGGCGGATGTTCTCACCGTACCGATCAATGCGCTTCTCGCTCTCGCCGAAGGCGGTTATGGCCTGCGGATCGTCGACGGAACCGCTACCCGGATCGTCGCGGTCGAGACCGGGCTGTTCGCCGACGGGCGGGTCGAAGTCACCGGCGACGTCGCCGAGGGCCAGAAGGTGGAGGTGCCGTCATGACCCCGGTGATCGCACTCGCCGGAGTCACCAAGAGCTACCCCGGCGGGGTCACCGCGCTGCGCGACGTGGACCTCACCGTCGGGCACGGCGAACTGATCGCCATCGTCGGGCCGTCCGGCTCCGGCAAGTCGACCATGCTCAACCTGATCGGCACCCTCGACCGGCCCAGCTCCGGCACCGTGCACATCGACGGCCACGACATCGCCCGGCTCACCGACCGGCGACTGTCCGCACTGCGGGCCCGCCGGATCGGCTTCGTCTTCCAGTCGTTCCACCTCGCCCCCGGACGGGACGCGATCGCCAACGTGTCCGACGGGCTGCTCTACACCGGCGTACCGAAAAAGGACCGGGACCGGATCGCCGAGACCGCCCTCGTCCGGGTCGGCCTCGGTGACCGCCTCCGCCATCGCCCCCACCAGCTCTCCGGCGGCGAACGACAGCGCGTCGCGGTGGCCCGCGCGGTCGCCGGGGACCCGGCCGTGCTGCTCGCCGACGAACCCACCGGCAATCTCGACTCGGCGGCCGGCGCCGGTGTGATGGACCTGCTGCGGGAACTCAACGCGGCCGGCACCACCGTCCTGGTGATCACCCACGATCACGAGATCGCCGGTTCCCTGCCCCGTCAGGTGCCGATGCGTGACGGGCGGGTGATCTGAGATGGCCACGCTCCGACCGTCGGACTATCTGCGACTCGGCGGGTACGGGTTACGGTCGCGCCCGTTGCGGGCCACCCTCTCCGCGCTCGGCATCGCCATCGGTATCGCCGCGATGGTGTCCGTCGTCGGCGTCTCCGCCTCCGGCCAGGCCGACCTGGACGATCAGCTCGCCGCCCTCGGCACCAACATGCTCACCGTCGCCCCCGGCCGCACCATGTTCGGCGCCGACGCCACCCTGCCCGACGAGGCCCTGCCGATGATCGAACGGATCGGCCCGGTCACCTCGGCCAGCGCGGTCGGCGCGGTCGGCGACACGCCCGTCTACCGCACCGAACACATACCCCAGGGCGAAACCGGAGGACTTGCCGTGTACGCCGCGCAACTCGACCTGCTCGACACGGTCGACGCCACCCTCGCCCACGGTGCCTGGCTGAACGCGGCCACCGCCCACTACCCGGCGGTCGTCCTCGGCGCCACCGCCGCTCATCGCCTCGGCGACGTGCCGGCGGTCTACCTCGGGGGCCGCTACCTGCCGGTCGCCGGAGTCCTGGAACCGGTCGCGCTCGCCCCCGAACTCGACACCGCCGTCCTCATCGGCTGGGACGCCGCCGAGACCTACCTGGACTTCGACGGCCACGCCACCCGCGTCTACACCCGCTCGGCCGAGGCGCAGGTCGAAGCGGTCCGGTCGGTGCTGGCCGCCACCGCGAACCCGCAGAGCCCCGACGAGGTCGACGTCTCCAACCCGTCCGACGCGCTCGTCGCCCAGCGGGCCACCGCCAGCACCTTCAACGCCCTGCTCCTCGGGCTCGGCGCTGTCGCGCTGCTGGTCGGCGGCATCGGCGTGGCCAACACCATGGTCATCTCGGTGCTGGAGCGGCGAGCCGAGATCGGGTTGCGCCGTTCCCTCGGCGCCACGCGCGGCCAGATCCGCACCCAGTTCGTCGCCGAGTCCCTGCTGCTGTCGATCATCGGCGGGGCCGGTGGGGTGGCCGCCGGTTCGGTGGTGACCGCCGCCTACGCGTCGGCACAGGACTGGCCGCCCGTCGTACCACTGTGGGCGGTCGCTGGCGGTCTGGCCGCCACCCTGCTGATCGGGGCGCTGGCCGGCCTCTACCCGGCGATCCGGGCGGCCCGGCTGGCTCCGGCCGAGGCACTCGCCTGAATTTCTCCCGTCCGCATTTGATCCGTCCTGGGAGCGTTCCCGTATCGATGGGAGAAGCGTTCCATCGCGTATCGGGGAAGTAGCAGGTCAATGCGCCGAAAACTTGTCATCACCGCTGGTCTCGCCGTCACCATGGTGAGTGCCGGAATCGGAATCGCGTCGGCCGCCGAAGCCGCCGTGCCGACCGTCAACTGTCCGCAGGTAACCGTCAACGTCAACGTTCCGGCGCAGGCCCAGGCGGAAGTGGACAACAACCTCCGGCTGCTCGATCAGCAGATCAACGAGGCCAACAACCGGATCGCGGCCACCGTCGGACAGGGTGGGGCCGGCTTCATCCAGAACGCGATCCTGGGCCCGCTGAAGGACAAGCGTTTCGCCGCGATCAACCGGATCGAGACGGCGATCTCCCGCAACGCCGCCCGGCCCGATCTCAAGGCCGAGACCCTGGCGACGTGCACGCTCAACGAGAACGGCGCCGCGCCGGTCGTCACCACGCCCGCGGCCGCCGAACCCGGCAACAACCTGGGCATCCTCACCAACACGTGCGACACGTCGAACCTCGCGCCGCACGACGGCTTCCAGATCGGCAACCGCTGCGTCTCCACCGAATTCGGTGAGGTCGGCGCGGCCGCGAACAACTCGACCCTGCTGATCACCCGGGCACCGGGCCAGGTCCGCCGCAACCAGCCCTTCACGCTGCAGGTCAGCACCCGCAACCTGATCCGGGACCGTTTCCTCGCGGCCGGCCAGGGCGGTTACTACGTGGAGAGCAGCGTTCTGCAGAACGGCCTGGTCCGTGGCCACTTCCACACCGCCTGCCGGATCCTGGACAGCCAGAACCAGGCGCCCGCGCCGGAGCCGGTGCCGGCGTTCTTCGTCGCCACCGAGGACAACAAGGGTGGCGCTCAGGCGGACACCGTCTCCATCCAGGTTCCCGGGCTCGCGCAGGCCGGCACCTTCCAGTGCTCCGCCTGGGCAGGCGACGGGTCACACCGCATCCCGATGATGGAACGCGCCAACCAGACGCCCGCCCTCGACTCGGTCCGGGTCCGGGTCCGCTAGTTCGCGGTCAGTTGCCCTGCCCGGTCTCGACCGGGCGGGTCAACGACACCGAACCACCCATGCACAGCCCCGGCTCCTTGCCCAGCTTCTCCGCGATCTGCAGGCAACGGGCCACCTGATCCACACTCGCGTCGGTTCGGGTGATCTCCGCCCGGGTCTTCGCGTTCGCCTTGTCGATCTCCAGGTTGCGGGCTTCCAGAATCTTCTGGCCGTACGCCGCGATCGCTTGCGTGGTCGGCTCGTCGTACTGCGGCGACTCGAACGCCACCGACTTCACCACAATCTCGTCACCCAGCTCCAGATTCAGCGCCTGGATCAGGGTGTCCTTGTAGGTCTTGTTCAGATCCGGCGCCGGCGCGTCCCCACTGGTCGGATCCACCGAACCCAGCGGGTCGAACGTCGCGAAGATCGACGTCATCGCACCGTTGATCTGCGGGTTCACCCGCCGCTCGATGAACACCTCGAACCGGGACTTGCTCCCCACCTCACGGTAGGCCGCCCAGTTCTCCGGCGCCTTCTCAGCCTTCGCCGACCACTCGATCTGCACCGGGATGCACGCGCGCCGCTGCGCCGCGATCGTCACCCACACACACTGGTCACCGAGATGTGAATACGTCTGCCCCGAGGCGTCCCACTCGTCGATCCCCTGCCACGGCAGCGTCCACTGCAGACCGGCGCCGGTGGTGCGCCCGGTCGGCTTGTTCCAGGCCGTCACGATACCGACGTTCCGGGTCGGCACCACCGTGATACTGGACGTGACGATCACCGCCACCGACAGGATCAAGCTGCCACCGAACGCGAGGTAGGCATTACGCCGTACCGAAGGGACCTTGGTCAGGACACCGGTGAGCAGAGCGAGAACCGCCACACCGAATAGAAGAACACCGAAGACGAACATGCCGTGACGATAGGGCACGACGACAAGTTGTCGCAGGTCAGGGCATTCCTATGACCTTGGTGCGACATTCTCACGACGATCTTGCGACCTTTCTGCCCACCGCGCCGTACGCGTCCAGCCACTCGACCTCACCGTCCGGCCGCCACCCGGTGAGCTGCACCAGACCCGGCTCCACCAGCTCCAGGCCGCTGAACAGCCCGCCGATCTCGTCCGGGCTGCGCAGGATGTACGGCATCCCACCGCCCTGCACCAGCCGCTCCGCCCCTTCGACCACGGCCGGCGTGGTGTTCGTGCCGTCCCACAACACCAGGTAACTCCCCACCGGAACCGCCGCCATCACCCGATTCACGATCGACGCCACGACCTGGAGATCCGGCTCGTAACCCAGCACCCCCATGAACATGACCCCGATCGGCTGCTCGAAGTCCAGCACCTTCCGGGCCGCGTCCAGAATCCGCTCCGGCTCGTGATAGTCGGCATCCACGTGCACCGTGCTGTCGCTCTTCGACATCAGCGCCCGGGCGTGCACCAGCACCAGTGGATCGTTGTCCACATAGACCACCCGCGAATCCGCCGCCACCGCCTGGGCGACCTGATGCGTGTTCTGCATGGTAGGAAGCCCCGTGCCGATGTCGAGAAACTGCCGAACCCCGGCGTCAGCGGCCAGATACCGAACCACCCGCACCAGAAACCGCCGAGACTGCCGAGCCATCAGCACAATCTCCGGATAAACCTGGGCAACGGCGTCTCCCGCAGCCCGATCAGCCGCGAAGTTGTCCTTCCCGCCCATCCAGTAGTTCCAGATCCGCGCCGCATGCGGCACCTCAGCCCGAAGATCGTCATCCGTGGATGCCATCCGCCCGTTCTACGACACCCGATCCGCTCGCGCAAGGCTTCATTGGATTCCCGCCATCTCGCTTGGATCCACGCCCTCCCGAAGCAATGGTCTGAACCTCTGGCAAGATCAGGTCTAGTGAGGTAGAAAATGTTGAAGCCCCGGCGAGTTTGGTGCGCCGGGGCTTCAACATTCTCGCGTCAGACCTTGGCTGGTGGCCAAGGCCCGATGTACAGGAACAGCGCGTCGCCGCCCTCGGGCGTCCAGAGGATGCCCCAGTCTTCCGTCTCGCTGGGTTCCCTGACGGTCACCAGCCAGATCGTGTTCTGGCTCTCCAATCGAATCGCGTGTTGCCGGGCTTGTGCGGAGTCCGGGTGGTCGCAGACGAAGTTGAGCTTTTCGACGATCCTGTTGTAAAGCCGAGACCGAGAGTCGTCGTTCTCGATCTCATCTAAGACGGAATCAACGCCGATCCCGTACGCCGGTTCGAGCAACTGTTCATTCCTTCGGTGTCGGCCGTCCGCGGCGAGTGCGAGCGGCGGGGTTGCGCATCGATTCTTCGATGCGGTCTACCAGGCCGGGGTTCGAGCGCAGCGCAAGTTCGTGCTGGGTGAGCACGATCGCTGGCTCGAGAACGATCGTGCCGTCCTCGTGCTCGGTGGCCAGGTAGCGACTGTGGGTTCCGATGCGCAGCGTCGTGCGCCGTCGGGCGTCCAGCTCGATGAGCTGTTCTGTGATGGTCATGTGTGCGTCGCCCCTCTTGGAAGGTGCTTGGAGTCGGCCCGTGCTTTCTCGTCGAGGCCGTCTCTCGGTCGAGCATGTAAATCTTGGATCAGGGGTGGTGGTGCATTGGGCTGCCCTTGCCCACTTGCCCAATGTACCACCATGGGCGCATGGGCGATTGGGCTCAAGCTGATGGCCAGATGTGCAAAAACTCGTGCTTAGAGCTGGTTTCGGAGCGTCGAGTTTCGCTCGCGAAGCGTGAGGTCGTGCTTGGCGTCGTTCTCAAGGTGAGCATCATGGGCGGATACAGCGGCTGGATCCACGCCTGCATCAGGCGGCCCGGTACCAGCGGCGATCTCCTTGGCCGGTTCACTCGGGAAGCGGCAGTGAAGGCCATCGCGGCTGTCTGGTCTACCGCAGGGTGTGCGTTGACCTGATACCTCGTCGGTCAGAGATCGAAGTCGCCCTCCTTGATTCCATCAATGAACGCTCTCCATCCAGCCGGCGTGAAAAGCAGTGTCCCGCCATCTCTGCCCTTGGTGTCCCGGACAGCGACGACCCCTTGCATGTCGGTGGCCACCTCGACACAGTTGCCGCCGTCGCCGCCGGAACGGGAGCTCTTGCGCCACTGGGCATCACTGAGGTCATGCATGTGACCACTCCTTCACTCAGGCTTCGATGAGGTCCCTGGATTCGGTCGCACCAGCGGCCACCCTGTCCACGAGATCTGACCAGATCGCCCCGTAAGCCGTGACCTCCGGCGGTTCACGTTCCATCGAAGAAGATGGGTGCGATGCTGCGAGACGAGTGGATGCAAAAGATCGCCATGCTTCCAGCAGATACCGACGTAGGGATTCAGATCGGTGATGGCGGGTTCGGTGCACTCCGATGACTTTCGTGACCTGCTCGTGGCGTGGGGCCTTCGGAACCGGGCGCCCGAAGACGCTGTCTGAGCTCGGTCCGGACAGCGAGAACGACCCCCGAGAGGTGCTCGGGGGTCGTGTTTTTGCTGTTCAACAAGCGCGCCCGGCAGGATTCGAACCTGCGACCGACGGATTAGAAGTCCGTTGCTCTATCCGCTGAGCTACGAGCGCTGGCCAGCACATACTAGGCGGTCGCGCCGGACTTGTCGTCCGCCTCGTCCGTGGTGCGGTTCTCGACCGCCGCCTCGGCTGCCTCCAAGGCGGTGGCTATGCCCGCTCGGTCCTCCGGCGCGGGTGGGATCGCCGCCTCCGGAGTGCCTGGTGCCGGTAGGAAAGCGTCCACCCAACGGCCCACTTCACGGAACACTTCGGCGCGTACTTCCTTGCCGGAGAGCGTCAGATCGTGCATTCCGCCGTCGAATCGCGCGATCGTCACCTGCCGGCTCAGCCCGGGAGCCCATCGGGTGATGTGGTCGACGTCCAGCACCGAGTCGCTGACCCGGATGTCGTCGTGCCACGCGCGCCCCCGGAACGTACGCGTCGAGCAAGCGACAAGGACCGGCGCATCGATGGACAGGCCGGACCGCAGTTTGTGCTGCCCTCGCCGGATCGCTTCCAGCCAGCCCATCCGGACCGGGAAACCGGTGATCGGTTTCCAGGCCAGGTCGTAACTCCACTCGCCGTCGTGTTCATGGTGCAGGCTCCGGCCATAAAGACCCAGATTCGCGACGGGCATTTTCCGGTACGGGTAACGCCCGGTCACCGCCAGCACCATCGACATCAATGGTCGCCGCATCACCCACGGCAGATTGAAGTCGAAGAACGGGCTGTTCAGGAACAGTCCGTCGACCAGTCCCCGCCCGCGCCGGGTGTGTGCCCACAGCGAGGTGATCAGACCGCCGGTGGAATGGCCGGTGACCAGCAGTTGATCGTGGCCGTCCTCCTCGCGGATGATGCGGGCCGCCTCGTCCAGTTCCGGGAAGTAGTCGGTCATGCTGCGGGCGAAGTTCGGCGTCTGATGCGGCAGCAGGCTACGGCCGTACTTCCGCAGGTCCAGCGCGTAGAAGTCCCAGCCCCGCTCGACGAAGAAGTCCGCCATGTGGGTCTGGAAGAAGTAGTCCACGAACCCGTGGACGTGCAGCACGGCCCGCCGCGTCGGGTTCGCCGCCCGGCGCCGGACCAGGGTCGCCACGACCGGACCTTCGTCGTCACTGCCCAGGTCGATGGTGTGCCGCTCGTACGGCAGTCCGAGGACGTCGGTCTCCACGCCACCAGGTTACCCATCGGTAGAGGCCTGCGCGCCATACCAGATCACCGATCGTCGTCTGCTCGTCGTCCACAGTTCGCCGTTGTCCACAATCCGTGTTCGCAAGATCATCGTCGGTGACGCACTCTCGAACCCGCACCGCAACGACCACCCGCCCCAGAAGGAGCGAAACACCGTGTTCGAGACCAACATCGCCGTCGTCGGCAACGTCCTCACCGCACCCGAGTGGCGCCGCACCACCACCCACAACCAGCTCGTCGCCAACTTCCGGGTCGCTTCCACCGCCCGCCGCTTCGACCGCGAGACCAACCGCTGGATCGACGGCGACGTCCTCCGCATCCGCGTCACCGCCTGGCGCCGCCTCGCCGAAGGCGTCGCCTCCTCGATCACTGTCGGCGACCCCGTCGTCGTCTACGGCCGGATCTTCACCCGCGACTGGATCGACGACGACAACAACAACCGCGTCTCCTACGAGATGGAGGCACTCGCCGTCGGCCACGACCTCGCCCGTGGCCGCACCCGGCTCTACCGCAACAAGCCGGTGCCGCAGAGCACCCTCGAAGGACCCGACAGCGAGACCGTCGTCCGGGGCGAGCCCACCGACGCCCTCCTCGACGGCGAAGCCCCCGTCCGGTTCGGCGACGGCATGCCCGACGAGGTCGCACCCACCTTCCTCGAGGTCGTCGCCGGAATCGTCGACGAGGCCGCCGAGACCGTCGCCCAGCCCGACCCCACCAGCCGCGAGCCGATCGCCGCCTGAGACCTTCCCGTGAACCGTCGCTGACCTGTGGCTCCAACCCCTGAGGAGCCCGGTCACGACGGGTGCCCCGGCGGCCCGGCCCGCCTCACCGGCGAGAGGCGAAGGCCGGGCCGCCGCGGCCCACCCCGAAACACCCGAAGAAGAAGGGATCTATCTGGCGATACCCGGGCGTACGCCGTGAAGTTATTTCACGAGGAATGATTCCTTCTATCGGGATGGGCCGATAGTGCCGACCGAAACACCCACCTGTCGGAGCGGCCCGGGTAGGCCTGACGCATCGTCACCCGGCAAACTGAACCCGTGCTGCTGAAGGACATCCGCGCCATCGTGACCGAGACAGTGGTGCTGTCGCCGGAGGACCCGACTGCCGAGAACGCCAACACCAACTGGTTCGGCGCGCCGCCCCACGAGCGCTTCAGCCTGTCCGCGGACGAGGTCGTGACCGCGTTCGAGGAGACGGCCGCCGGACTGCGGACCCTCGTGGCCGACGCCGGGCATCAAGGCACCGCCACGTTCTACGTCTGGCACGACGCCGTCGCCGGGCAGCTCCGCTGCTCGGCCGGCACCCGAAAACCCAGCGACCTGCCGCTCGTCGACGACTACCAGATCACCGAAGACCTACGGGCCATCGTGGTCGAATTCCTGGAGGATCGGGCACCCGGCTCGATCATCTGGGGCGAACTCGAACCCGTCCCCTTCCCGGAGACCGACGAACCCCCGGCGCTCGCCGTCTGGGCGTTCGACCTCACCCCGTTCGGCCGCTGAAACCCCCGGCCGATGGAACCCTGTTCGGCCACGGAAACCGGCCACGGAAACCGGCCGCGGACGCAACCCACACGTAAGGAACACACAGTGCCACCACGGTGGACCGCGGACGCGGCCGGACTCGTCGCCGGATACCTGCTCGACGCGGCGCTCGGCGACCCACGGCGCCTGCACCCGGTCGCCGGCTTCGGCACCACGGCCGGAGCCCTGGAACGCCGCGTCTACCGCCCCCACCGCCGAGCCGGAACACTCTTCACCGCCATCGCCGTCGGCGCGCCCGCACTCGCCGGGCTCGCCGCCGCCCGAGCCACCCGCAACCACCCCGCCGCCCGGTTCGCCGTCACCACGGCCGCCACCTGGACCGTTCTCGGCGGCCGGACCCTCCGCCGTGAGGCCCGCACCATGGCACGCCACCTCGACGCCGGAGACCTGCCCTCCGCCCGCGGCCGGCTCAACCACCTGTGCGGGCGCGACCCGTCCACCCTCGACGAACCCGAACTAGCCCGCGCCACCGTCGAATCCGTCGCCGAGAACACCTCCGACGCCGTCGTCGCACCCCTGCTCTGGGGAGCGCTCCTCGGACCCGCCGGACTACTCGGATACCGGGCCGCCAACACGCTCGACGCCATGGTCGGGCACCGCTCGGAGCGGTACGCGCGGTTCGGCACACCGTCGGCACGGCTCGACGACGCGCTCAACCTGGTGCCGTCCCGCCTCACCGGGCTGATCACCATCGCCGTGTCACCGATCGCCGGTGGCACGCCGGGGGAGACGTGGCGCGTCTGGAAACGGGACCGGGCCGACCACCCGTCACCCAACGCCGGCCAGTGCGAGTCGGCGATGGCCGGGGCGCTCGGGGTCCGGCTCGGCGGCCGCAACGTCTACTTCGGCCGCAGTGAGACCAGACCGTTCCTCGGCGACGGCCCCCGCCCGTCAGCGAAACACCTACGCCGGGCAGCACGGGTGTCCGGCGCGGTGGGCGCGGTCGCCGTGGCCCTGGCGGCTGCCGTGGCGGCGGCCCGAGGGGTGATCACAGCAGGACGAGGTGGCGGCGGGGGCGGGGCGGGGCCCGAAGGGCCGACCACGCGACCGTTCTCCCCGCGTACCCGCAGATCCCGCTTTTTTGTGTCATGAGCGGATTGTTGATCGCCGGGATCACGTCGGATGCCGGGAAGAGTGTGCTGACCGCTGGGGTCTGTCGGTGGCTGCATCGCAACGGGGTCCGGGTGGCTCCGTTCAAAGCTCAGAACATGTCCAACAACTCGGCTGTCGTGGTGACCGCCGACGGGCGTGGCGGGGAGCTGGGCCGGGCTCAGGCCATGCAGGCCGCGGCCTGTGGTCTGGCCCCTGACCTGCGGTTCAATCCGGTTCTGCTGAAACCGGGCAGCGACCGGTCCAGCCAGGTGGTTCTGCTGGGCGAGGCGGTGGACACGGTGACGGCCGGCAACTATCGGACGTTGCGGCCACGGCTGGCGGCGACCGCCTTCGCGGCGCTGGACGAGCTGCGATCCGAGTACGACGCGGTGATCTGTGAGGGTGCCGGCAGCCCCACCGAGATCAACCTCCGGGACGGCGATTTCGTCAACATGGGCCTGGCCAGGCGGTTCGGTCTGCCGGCGATCGTGGTCGGGGACATCGACCGGGGCGGAGTGTTCGCGGCGTTCTTCGGCACGCTGGCCCTGTTGTCACCGGAGGATCAGGCGCTCGTCTCCGGCTTCGTGATCAACAAGTTCCGGGGCGACCTCGGTCTGCTCCGGCCCGGACTCGACATGATCACCAAGGCGACGGGGCGGCCGGTGCACGGTGTGCTGCCGTTCCATCCGGATGTCTGGCTGGACGCCGAGGACTCCCTGGCGTACGGCCGCGTCCTGGGTCGTCCCGGACCTCCGCACGGGACCGCCTGGCTGCGGGTCGCGGTCGTCCGGGTACCGCGGATCTCGAACGCCACCGACGCCGAGGCGCTGGCCGCCGAACCGGGCGTCCGGGTCAGCCTGACCGTCGAACCGGCCGAGATAGCCGACGCCGACCTGGTCGTGATCCCCGGCTCGAAGGCCACCGTCGACGACCTGGCCTGGCTGCGGAGGACCGGTCTGGCCGACGCGATCCGGGCGCACGCCGCGGCGGGCAAGCCGGTGCTGGGCATCTGCGGCGGGTTCCAGATGCTCGCCGAGAAGATCAACGACGACATCGAGAGCGGCTCGGGTACGGTGCCCGGCCTCGGCCTCCTGCCGGTCGAGATCACGTTCGCCGCGTCCAAGACGCTCGCCCGGCCGGCCGGCTCGGCGATGAATGTGCCGGTGAGCGGTTACGAGATCCACCACGGCTTCGTCTCGGCGGGTACCCCCGAACCACTGCTGCGTCACGACGACGGCCGTCCGGAGGGCGCGGTGGCCGGGAACGTCTCCGGCACGCACTGGCACGGCGCTTTCGAGTCGGACGAGTTCCGCCGCCGGTTCCTCACCGAGGCGGCCCGCCAAGCCGGACGGCACGGTTTCACGGTGGCCCCGGACACCCGGTTCGCGACGATCCGGGAGCGTGCCCTGGACGTTCTGGGTGATCTGGTGGCTGAGCATCTCGACACCGAGGCGCTGTGGCGGCTGATCGAACAGGGCCCGCCCGAGGGTCTGCCGTTCCTGCCCCCGGGTGCCCCGTAGGGGTCTTCTCCGGGTCGCGGGCCGGGACATTTCTTGCGGGCACGGCGTACGTTTGGGCCGGAAAAGGGCCCGGAAACGCTTGAGAACGGGGTGGTGCAGATGACGACCGAGGACGACAACCGGCCGGCACGCCGTCGGGTGACTCTGACCGGCATCAGCTCGCGGGCCTGGGAGCATCCCGCTGACCGGGGCGCGCTGTCCGCGCTGCGGGAGCTGCGCGGGTTCGACGACGTGGTGAAGACGTTCTTCGGCATGTGGAACGAGCGCGGGTTCCGCCTTCAGTTCCTGGCCGGGGCGATCCGTGTCGACCACCGGCAGTACCCGCGGGTCTACCAGCGCTTCACCGAGGCGGCCAGCACGCTCGACGTGGCTGAGCTGCCGGAGCTGTTCGTGTCGCAGAACCCGGTCATCAACGGCCAGGCGATCGGTCTGGAGCGGCCGTTCATCGTGATCACCACCGGCGCGGTGGACAAGCTCGACGACGACGAGCTGCGGGCGCTGCTGGGCCACGAGATCGGCCACGTGCGCAGTGGTCACGCCGTCTACAAGACGATCATGCAGATCCTGACCGGCTGGCTGGCCACCATCAGCTGGTTGCCGGTCGGTGTGATGGCGCTGCGGGCGATCATCGCGGCGATGTACGAGTGGTGGCGCAAAGCGGAGCTGTCCGCGGACCGGGCCGGGCTGCTCGCCGGTCAGGACCCAGCCGCCTCGTTGCGCCTTCTGATGAAACTCGCGGGTGGTGGCGATCTATCGCAGATCGACACGGCGGCGTTCCTGGAGCAGGCCGCGGAGTACGAGGGCGGCGGTGACCTGCGCGACAGCCTTCACAAGATCGGCCTGACCGCCTGGAGCAGCCACCCGGTGCCGGTGGCGCGAGCCGCTGAGCTGCGCAAATGGATCGATTCCGGGGAGTACGCGCAGATCGTCGCCGGCGACTACCAGCGTCGTGACTCCGACGGCGACGCGTCGGTCACCGAGGACGTGAAGGCGGCCGCCAAGGCGTACCGGGAGGATTTCGCGAATTCGCAGGATCCGCTGGTCGGTCTGGTGCGGCGGCTCGGCGGTGGTGCCGCCGACCTGGCCGGTTCAGCCGCCGGCAAGGCTTACAACTGGGCCACCGACGCGGCCCGGCGTGGCCGCCAGGACAACGGCGGGGACGGTACGCCGCAGGCGTGATGCCCCGGCCGGGCCTGATCGTTGTCACACCGCGGGCCTACGATCGGCGACATGAGCCTGAGTGAATCCGATCTGCGCGCCGCGATCCGGCGCGAGATGCCCGGTGTCCGTGCCGACCTGGAGCGGTTGGTGCGGATCCCGGGTGTCGCCTTCGAAGGTTTCGACCACTCGCACGTCGAGCGGTCCGCGGAGGCGGTCGCCGAGCTGTTGCGCGGTTGCGGGCTCGACACGGAGATCGTCCGGCACGGCGGCCAGCCCGCGGTGATCGGCCGTAAGGCGGCCCCGGCCGGAGCGCCCACCGTGCTGCTCTACGCGCATCATGACGTGCAGCCCGCCGGTGACCCGGGGTTGTGGACGAGTGACCCGTTCGAGCCGGTCGAGCGGGACGGGCGGCTCTACGGCCGCGGTGCCGCCGACGACAAGGCGGGTGTGATGGCGCACGTGGCAGCACTGCGGGCCTTCGGCGACCAGTTGCCGGTCGGCGTGGTCGTCTTCGTCGAGGGCGAGGAGGAGTACGGCTCCGACTCCCTCGACACGATCATCCACGAGCACCTGGAGGAGTTGCGCTCCGACGTGATCGTGATCGCCGATTCCGGCAACTGGGACATCGGTCAGCCCGCGCTGACCACCTCGCTGCGCGGCCTGGTCAACCTGTTCGCCGAGGTCCGGGTGCTGAAGAGCGCGGTGCACAGCGGCATGTTCGGCGGTCCGGTGCCGGACGCGCTGATCGCCCTGTCCCGGCTGATCGCGACCCTGCACGACGACTCCGGTGAGGTGGCGGTGTCCGGCCTCGTCGGCCGTGAGGGCGCGAGCGTCGACTATCCGGCCGACCGGTTCCGGCACGAGGCCGGCATCCTCGACGGCGTCGACCTGATCGGCAAGGGCACGATCACCGACCGGATCTGGACCAAGCCGTCGATCTCGGTGCTCGGCATCGACGCCCCGGGGACCCTGGTGGCCGCCAACGCGCTCCAGCCGTCCGCCAAAGCCAAGATCAGTGTGCGGCTGGCGCCGGGGGAGGACCCCAAGTCGGCGTTCCAGGCGGTCCGCGACCACCTGGAGAAGAACGTTCCGTGGGGTGCGCAGTTGGAGGTCACCCTGGAGAGCGACGGTCTGCCGTGCGTGATCGACGCGACCGGCCCGGTGTACGACGCCGCCCGCGCCGCGTTCCGGGACGCGTGGGACGGCACCGAGCCGGTCGACATGGGTGTCGGCGGGTCGATCCCGTTCATCGCGACCTTCCAGGACCTGTTCCCCGACGCCGCGATCCTGGTGACCGGTGTCGAGGACCCGTTCTCGGCGGCTCACGGCCCGGACGAGAGCCTGCATCTCGGCGAGTTCGAGCGGGTCTGTGTCGCTGAAGCCCTGCTGCTCAAGAACGTTGCGGAGACTCTGACGAAGTAGAAACGGGGTGGCTGATGGCCGAGCTGTCGTGTGACGTCCTGGTGGTGGGCGCCGGTCCGACCGGGCTGATGCTCGCCAACTGGCTGACCAGGCTCGGGGTGCGGGTGATCGTCGCCGACGGCAAGGACGGTCCGACCCGGGAGTCCCGGGCGCTCGTCGTGCAGGCGCGCAGCCTGGAGATCTACGACCAGCTCGGCATCGGCGACCAGGTTCTGGAGGCCGCGCACCGGGCCGAGGCGGTCGCGCCCGGGTTCGGTGCGCGGGCCTTCGGCCGGGTTCCGTTGGGCCGGCTCGGTGAGGGGGTCACGGCGTTCCCGTTCCTCGAGATCCTCGAACAGAGCCGCAACGAGGAGATCCTGTACGAGAACCTGCAGAAACTCGGCGGCCGGGTGTTCTGGGAGTCGCCGGTCACCGCCGTCGTGCAGACCGACGACGGTATCGAGGCGAAAGTCGCCAACGACACCGTCCGGGCCCGGTTCTGTGTCGGCTGCGACGGGGCGAACTCGGTGGTCCGCAAGGCCCGCCGGATCGCCTTCGAAGGGGTCACCAACCCGCACCGGTTCTTCGTCCTCGACGCCGTCGGGGCTCGTGGCCTGGTTCCCGACGCGGTCAACGTGCGCCCGGAGCGGGCCGACTTCCTGCTCGCGTTCCCGATGCGCGGTGGGGTCTGGCGCCTGATCGGCCTGGTCCGCGACACCGACGGCAACGGACAGCTGGAGGAGGACGACGCCCGCGCGCGGATGCGCCGCACCTACGGCGTCACCTACGACCGAGCCCGCTGGTTCGCCACCTACCGGGTGCACCACCGGGTGGCGGCGGCCTTCCGGGACGGGCCGTTCTTCCTGGCCGGCGATGCCGCCCATGTGCACTCACCGGTCGGCGGCCAAGGCATGAACACCGGGCTGCAGGACGCCCACAACCTGGCGTTCAAACTCGCCGACGTGCTGCACGGCACCCGCAAGGACCGATGGCTGGACCGGTACGAGGCGGAGCGCCGCCCGGTCGCCCGTAAACTCGTCGCCACCACCGACCGGCTCTTCAACCTGGTGACCTCGACCCGCCCGCCGATCCGCCTGCTGCGCCAGGCTGTCGTGCCGTTGCTCGCCCCGATCGCGGTCCGGCTGCTGCCGCGCGTCGCCGGTGGTTCCCGCCTGTTCCAGTACGTCTCCCAGATCCGCATCCACTACCCCCTGGAAGCCGGTGCGCCGACCGGCCGGCGGGACCCGGTGGTCGGCCGCCGCCTGCCGTGGGCCGGTGCCAACCACGTCGCCCTGCGCGCCGCCTGCTGGCAGATCCACGCTTACGGCGGCGTCTCCGCGGAGGACGCGCCCGACCTCGGGGTGCCGTTGCACGTGTTCCCGCCGGCGCCCGGAACGGCTCTCCGGCCCGGTCTGCTCTACCTGGTGAGACCGGACGGATTCGTTGCCGCGCGTGCCGAGCCGGACGAGGCCGACACGGTGTTCCGGCATGCCATGGCCAGGTGAAATCCGTTGTCCACAGAGTGGATCGCAGGGGTGTCAGGCACGATCATTCCATGTAGGATTCGAACATGCGTTCGATAAATGCACCGACTCTCTCGTCCGCACTGGCGAGTCGCGCGGCCCGGGTGACCTCCGGCCCGCGTGACTCACTCGGCCGCCTCCGCACCCGTGACCGGATCGAGGCGATCGCCCGGCTCCGGGCCGCGGCGCGCGCTCTGGGCGACGTCGACGTCTCCGGGTGGGACGACGCCACCATCACCGATCACCTCGACGACCTCTCCAAGGTGCTCTGTTCCCTCGACGCCGAGCTGGCCCGTGTCGCCGACGCGGTCCGGGCCCGTGGTTTCCGCATCGCAGAGCCGAAGGCCGCCTGATCCCATCGGCTTGACCCCGGCGGCCTGGCTCCGTCTACCTGAACCCTGGCGGCCTGCCCCTGGCGGCTTGGCTCCGTCGGCTGGAGCCCCACGAAATGCCTGAGCGGCTGACAGGATGGAGATCGTGCGGTTCCTCGACATTGCTGCCACCTCGGCTGCCGTCACCGCGACCTCGGGCCGGAAGGCCAAGATCGGGCTGTTGGCGGACGCGCTTCGGCGCCTCGACCCCGGTGAGATCGTCGCCGGGGCCGCCTACCTGGCCGGGGAGCTACGACAGCGGCAGACCGGCGTCGGCTACGCCTCGCTGCGTGACCTGCCACCACCCGCCGCCGAGGCCACCCTGACCGTCGCCGCCGTCGACGAGGCCATCGCCGCACTCTCCACAGTCGCCGGCGCCGGATCCCAGAACCGCCGCAGACAACTTCTCGGTTCGCTCTTCAGTGCCGCCACCGAGCCCGAGCAGAAACTGCTCACCGGCTTGTTCGGCGGAGAGCTGCGCCAGGGCGCCCAGGCCGGGCTGCTGGCCGAAGCGGTCGCGGCCGCCGCCGAGGTGCCGTCTACCCTGGTCCGCCGGGCACTGCTGCTCTCCGGCGACCTCAAGTTCGTCGCCGTCGCCGCGCTCACCGGTGGTGCGGCCGCGCTGGCCGAGATCCAGCTGCGGGTCGGTACCCCGCTGAGCCCGATGTTGGCCGGCAGCGCCCCCGACGTCGCCGCGGCTCTGCTCGCCACCGGTGCTCCGGCGATCGTCGACACGAAACTCGACGGCATCCGCATCCAGGTGCACCGTTCCGGCGATGACGTGGCCGTCTTCAGCCGCAGCCTCGACGACATCACCGCCCGCCTGCCCGAGGTGGTCGCGGCGGTCCGTGAGCTGCCACTGCGTGCGGCGATCCTCGACGGCGAGGCGATGCTGACCGACGATTCCGGTAGGCCCCGCCCATTCCAGGAGACATCCAGCCGTGCCGCGACCGGTCGTGCCGCGACCGGTCGTGCCGCGACCAGTCGTGCCACGGTCGGGGGCGCCGCGTCCAACCGTGCCGCGACCGGGGGAGCCGTGGTCGGGGGAGCCGCGGTCAGCGGACTCCGGCCCTACTTCTTCGATCTCCTGCACCTCGACGGCACCGACCTGCTCGACGAACCGGGCCGGACCCGCTGGGCCGCCCTCGGCGACGTCGTCCCGGCCGCGCTGACCGTCGGCCGCAGCGAGGTCGAGACCGAGGAGCAGGCGGCTGCCGTGTTCGCCGCCGCTCTCGCCGCGGGACAGGAAGGTGTGGTGATCAAGGCACCTGGCGCGCCCTACGACGTCGGCCGCCGTGGCGCGGCCTGGGTCAAGGTGAAACCCCGGCACACCCTCGACCTGGTGGTGCTCGCGGTTGAGCGGGGCAGTGGCCGTCGCCGTGGCTGGCTGTCCAACCTGCACCTCGGTGCCCGAGACCCGCGGACCGGCGGGTTCGTCATGCTCGGCAAGACGTTCAAGGGCCTCACCGACGAGCTGTTGCGCTGGCAGACCGAGCGTTTCCAGCAGTTGGCGGTCTCCGACGACGGCTGGGTGGTCCGGGTCCATCCCGAACAGGTCGTCGAGATCGCCTTCGACGGCGTGCAGACCTCGACGCGGTATCCGGGCGGGGTCGCGCTGCGGTTCGCCCGGGTTCTCCGCTACCGCGACGACAAGCCGGCCGCCGAAGCCGACACCATCGACGCGGTCCGCGCCCTCAACACAGGCGGCCATCCACCCGATCCCGCCTGACCGCGCCGCCGCCACTGCCCCGTTACCGGGCCGCCCGTCTGCCGGGAGGCCCGTCAGCGGGGAGGCCCGGTAACGGGGCTGTTCGGCTACCGGGCCGTTCGGGTGTAGGACTGCTCGGCCATCGGGCTGTTCGGCTACCGGGAGTGCTGGTCTACGAGGCTGTCCGGCTGCCGGGGTGGCTCGGCTGCCAGGGCGGCTCGGCTACCGGGTTGCTCGGGCGTAGGGCTGATCGGCGATTCGGCTGTTCGGGCGCGGGGTCGTTCGGCTACAGGGCGGCGAGGCTGCGGACGTAGTTGACCTGCTGGTTGATCGAGGAGACGTCGTTCTCGCTGTGGAGGGTGATGCGGGCGACGTATTGGTGCGGGCCGCTCGTCACCGTGACGTGCATGGTCCCCTGTGGGACCGTTTCCTTGATCAATAGCAGCAGCAGGCTGAGGAAAGCCGTCGGGCAGATGCCGACGAACGCCACGATCTTGGCCCACGTGGGAGTGCGCCGCTGGGAGATCCAGTGATCGGCGACCTGCCAGCGTGAGCCGGCCAGCGGCAGATCACCCACCGGGGTACGCACCAGGGTCGACGTGACCTGTATCTCGGCGATCTCGACGATCACCGGGCCGATCGCCGACGGGAAGCCCGGGGTCGCGGGCTCCGGCGGGGGCGTGGGCGGACCCCACGGATCACCCTGCGGGAAGGTCATGCCCGAGACATTAACCGGCGTCGTCCTGCGCCGCGAGGCGACGCTCGGTGTCATCCGAACGTTCCGCGATCACTGTCGCCGACCGCGCGTCGGCAGCCCGCCGATCGGCCTCGGCCACCCGATCACGGGCGTCCGCGTCCGAGACACGGTCGCCGGAAGCCATCCGAGCGTGGTCGCTGGAGGCCACCCGAACGTGGTCGGCGGAAGAGGCCGGGCCGCGGTCACCGGAAGCAGCCTGGGCGCGGGCGGCGTCGCGGGCGTCGGCTGCGGCGACTCGATCCAGGGGGCGGTCCGGCTTCTGTTTGCGGGTGGTGCCGGCCATCGGTCCGTCCGTGTTCTCCAGGGCCTCGCGGCGGGCCTGCCACCCGTACAGCACGAGGACCATGCCGGCGAAGATCCACCACTGAACGGCGTAGCCACCGTTCTGCCAGGAGTCCTCGTGCGCAATCGGGACCTCGACGAAGGCCGGGTCCGCCGCGGGGATCTGCTCGGTCAGGAGAAGGTACGACCCGTACACCGGGTAGGGCAGTTCAGTGGCGAGGCGTGGCAGGTTGACCCGGCGGGTGTCGAGACGACCGTCACGCCGTTCCACCGGAGCGGGTCTACTTTCCGACAGGTGAATCTTGCCGACGACCGAGACCCTGCCGGTCGGGGCGGCTGGCACCTCGGGCGACAGCAGAGCGCCGCCATCCGGCGCGGGCACCCAGCCTCGATCGACCAGCACCGCTGTCCCGTCGTCGAGGATCAGTGGCGTGAGGATCTCGAAACCGACCTCGCTACCGACCGTACGCCCGCGGGCCTGAATCTCGTTGGAGGGGTCGTAACGGCCGCTGATCGTGACCTTTGTCCAGGCCACGGACTTGCCGGCGTTGGGGCCGGAGGTGCCGGTCACGGTCGGCGCGGCCATCACCGAACTCAGCGGCACGGCATCTCCGGATGCCGCGGTGTCGATCCGGTCGTTGATACCGGTGCGTTCCTGGTATCGGTGCAGCTGCCAGTTGCCGAGCAGGACCATGACCACGGAGGCGATCACGGTGAGGGCGGCCGCACCCAGCCAGCGAGGGGTCAGCAGGAACCGGTACACCCCCTGAGGCTACCCGGCCAGCCGGTGCCGCCTGTCGCAGCCAGGTAGTCTGCGACATCCGGCAGTCGATGAAACTCGTGGCGGCCGCCTGCGGAAACCTCGGGGGAGACATTGATCACCGCCCAGCCTCGTCTGGTCGTGAGCGCGCCGTCGTCGGGCCACGGTAAGACAGCGATCGCTGTGGGACTGCTCGCCGCGCTCAGCGGCCGTGGCATCCCCACGGCGGGTTTCAAGGTCGGCCCGGATCACACTGACGCGGCGTACCTCGGCCTCGCCGCCGGCCGTCCCGGCCGCAACCTGGATCCACGGCTGGTCGGCGCCCAGCGGGTCGCACCGCTCTTCGCGCACGGCGCCACCGGTGCCCAGGTCTCCGTGATCGAAGGCGCGATGGGACTGTTCGACAGCCTCACCGGCCAGCCCGAGATCGACGGCACCGCGTCGGTCGCGGCCGCCCTGCGTGCCCCCGTCGTCCTCGTCGTCGACGTCGCCGCGATGGGCCATTCACTCGCCGCGCTGGTGCACGGCTTCCGGATGTTCGACGAGATGGTGCACCTCGGCGGGGTGATCCTGAACCGGGTCGCCTCCGACCGGCACGAACAGATGCTGCGCAGCGCCATGGACGACATCGGCATGCCGGTGCTCGGGGCCCTGCATCGCGGCGATCTGCCCAACGTCCTGCCCGCGCGTACCCACGGCCTGGTCCCGGTCGCGCACCGGACCGTCGAGGCCGGTCGCGCGGTGCGCCGCCTGGGCGAGGCGGTCTCCGGTTCGCTCGATATGGACCGGCTGATGGCGCTGGCCAACTCGGCGCCGCCGGTCCCCGGCCCGCTCTGGACCCCGGCCGAGGCGGCCGGCGAGGGCCAGTTCGACCAGCGCCCGGTGATCGCTCTGGCCGGTGGTCAGGGTGCTCCGTACACCTACGTGGAGACGGCTGAACTACTCACCGCCGCGGGCGCGGACGTCGCGGTCGTGGACCCGCTGCGCGACGAGGCACTGCCGCCGGGCACGCGCGGGTTGATCGTGGGTGCGGGACTTCCCGAGGGGTACGCCGAGGAACTCTCCGCCAACCGTCGCCTCTGTGCCGCGGTCGCGCAGTTCGCCCGGGACGGCTGGCCGATCATCGCTGAAGGCGTCGCCCTGCCGTGGCTCGGTCACGAACTGGACGGCCGTCCGATGTGCGGTGTGCTCGACGCCACTGCTTCGACCAGCGAGCACACCGTCGCCGGTTACCGCGAGGCCACCGCACCCAGCACGTCCGTCCTGGCTCCCGCCGGGGCCCGGATCACCGGTTACAAGCAGCACCGGGCCGTCGTCACTCCGCGGGCCGGCGCTACTCCGGCCTGGACCTGGTCCGGCGGCAACCCGGAAGGTTTCGTCTGGCGTCAGGTCCACGCCTCCCAGTTGGGCCTGCACTGGGCGGCCGCCCCCGAGATCGCCCGCCGCGTGGTCGCCGCCGCGCACGCCGGCCCGCAGAGCGCCCAGGCCCCGCAGAGCCCGATGCCGTCCGCTCCGCCGTCGAACAACGGCGTGCCCGCCTCCCCGAACGGCCATCCCGGCAAGCCGTCGACGTCCGGCCCCGGCTCCACCACGCCGTCGCCCGGTCCGGGTTCCCACCAGCCGGCCGGCCACGGTTCCGGTTCCGGGATGCCGCCCGGCCAGGGTTCCGGATCCGGGATGCCGTCCGGTAATGGTCCTGGTTCCGGGATGCCGCCCGGCTACGATTCGCCGGCCGTGCCGAGCCCGCCCATGCCCAGCCAGCCGTCGCCCAGTCAGCCCATGCCGTCGCAGGGTGTTCCGGTCGGCCAAGGCCCCGGAGGGACGCCGGCGCAGCCGATGCAGACCTCAGGTTTCCCGGTTCACCAGAGCCCGGTCCGCAACGGCTCAGGCCCGTCCGGCCCGGTGATCACCGGCGAGATCGTCTCCGGCGAGGTCGTCTCCGGCCCCCGCGGTTCCGGCCCCGGTTTCTCGGGCCCGCCCGCCACCGATCCCGGCTATTCCCGCCAGGGCGGTCCCGGTTCCGGCTTCCCCGGTCACTCCAGGCCGGTTTCCAGCTTCCCTGGTACGCCGGGACCAGGCTCCAGCTTCCCGTCCTCCAGTTTCCCGGCCTCCGACGGACCGGACGCAGTCTTCCCCGGCCCGGACGGATCAAGTCCGGACTTCCCCGGTTCGAACGGTCCTGCTTCCTACCCCTCCGGCAGGGGCGGACCGCGCCCTGAACTCCTCGTTCCGAACGACTCGAGTCCCGCCTTCCCCGGTTCCGGCTATCCCGGTCCCACCGGATCAGGTCCGGGCTTCTCCGGTCCTGCCAGGTCAGGCCCCGACTCGGCCAGGTCCGGCGCTGACTTCCCGGACTCCGGCCGGCCCGGATTCGACTTTCCTGACATGGGCAGATCCGGCTCGGACTTCTTCGATCTCGGTGGGCCCGGCCGGGCTGCCACTGAACCTGCCGGATCAGGGCAGGGCTACTCCGAGCCTGGAGTCTCCAGCCCGGGTTACCTCGAAGACGGCGGGCGCGGTTCGGGCTACCCCGGCCCCGGTGGTCCGGGTTCCACTCCTTTCGACCCGGCGCTGGGCCGTCCAGGCGGTCGTCCTGTCCCCGGTGGCCCCGGCCGGCCCGGCCCCGGCTCGGGAATCCCCGGTCCGGGGAACCCCGGCTCGGAGAATGCCCTGCACGGCATGCCGACCCAGCCGATCCCGTTCCATGGAGGCACTCCCGCCAGCCCCGGCTCCGGCATGCCCTCCGTGCGGCCGCCCGCCGACAACCAGGCCCAGTCCGGATACCCCGGCACGCCCGCAGGTCCTGGCCCCGGTGAATTCGCTGTTCCCGGTTCGCCGTCGGGCCCCGGAAACTATTCCGGTCCCGGCGCACCTTCCGGCTCCGGGAACTTCGCTGGTCCCGGCGGCTACTCCGGTCCTGGCGCGTCGTCGGGGTCCGGCCATTACTCCGGTCCCGGATCACCGTCGGGATCCGGCAACTTCCCTGGTTCCGGTTCGCCCTCGGGTCCCGGGAACTTCGCTGGTCCCGGCGCGGCTTCCGGCTCTGGCGCACCTTCCGGCCCCGGCGGCTATTCCCCCGGCCCCGGTAATTTCGCCGGTCCCGGCTTGCCTCCCGGCGTCACTCTTCGGACGGGGCCCAGCGCGCCGGACAACCAGCGGCAGGGCATGCCTCCCGTCCCGGGCAGCCAAGGATCGGGTAGCCCAGGATCGGGCAGCTCCGGGGCGGGTAACCCCGGTACGGGAGCCGGTGCCCAGCCCTCCCCGGGCGGCCGCCCGTCGGACCTGCCGACCCGCTGAGGCATCACCGCTGTTCTCGTGGGCTGCCGGGCTGACCCGAATCGCCGGACTGACCCGATGGGCGTGCCACGGCTGACCTGAAGGGCTGGCCGTGGCGCTTCTGTGCGTCGATTTACCGAAGTCGCCCGAAGAGCCCGGGGGATCCGAGCCTGCCGGTCCGTTCGGTCCGGGGCTTGATCCGTGCGCTTCCCGTGCGGGTCGCTGCCGGATGGTTGAGGTGACCTCGCGTATGGAAGCGGCCGCGGATCAGGTGTGGCCGTCGGAAGAGGCCCTGCGTGCAAAAGGGGAAATCGGTGTCCGGGAAGTGTCGTACCGCTCTCTTATCGTGAGGCGTACGACAACCGAAGGAGGATGACCGTGGCCGATCGTGTGCCGCTCGATTTCGACCCGCCGGTTCGTCAGATCAGAGCGCTGCTGCTGGGCGTCGACAACCGTGATCTCGCCGGGCCGACTCCCTGCCCGGACTGGCCCGTCGCGGCCCTGCTCGATCATCTGATGGGTCTCGTCCTCGCCTTCACCTTGGCGGCCCGTAAGCGGGCCGGCGCCGACGGCCGACCGCGTCCTTCGGCAGCGGGGCTGTCTCCGCATTGGCGCAGCCGTCTTCCGGTGCTGCTGGCCGATCTCGCCATCGCCTGGAAGGACCAGGCCGCCTGGACCGGCACCGCCCTGGCCGGTGGCGTGACCATGCCGGCCACCACGATGGGCGTGGTCGCGATGAACGAGCTGGTCGTGCACGGCTGGGATCTGGCCCGGGCCACCGGGCAGGATTTCGCCGCCGACCCGCGAGTCCTCGAGGCGCTGGTGGACTTCCTGGAGCAGGGCCCGGCCGAGGGCACCCCCGGCTTGTTCGGCCCCCGGGTCCCGGTCGACCCCCAGGAGGAGCTGCTGCTCCAGACGGTGGCTCTGGCCGGCCGGGATCCGTTCTGGCGCCGCCCACGCCACCACCCGTCGGCGGCTTAGACCAGAGGCGAGCGCCTACCAGACGTATTTATCAGTGGGGGGTTTGAAGTTTTCGCGGGGTTCGCCTTTCAACGCGTCTCGTAGCGTCTGCGCGACCGTGTATTTCGACATCGTCGCGCGCCCGGAGCCGACGACGTGTTCGGGGTTGTCGGGGTCGGCGACGAATGCGGAGGCCGCGAGCTGTGGGGTGTACCCGCTGAACCAGGCGGTCTTGTTGCCGTCGGTGGTTCCGCTCTTGCCGGCCACCGGGCGGCCCAGGATGCCGTAGACCATTTCGGAGGTGCCCCAGCCGCCGCAGCCGCCGCGAGCGGAGCCGTATCCGGTGACGCATCGGGCCGCGTCGGTGGCTGCCCGGGCCACGTTGACTTTGACTTCCTGATGGCAGCGGGGGGCGGCGATGAGGTGTTTCTGATAGAGCGCGTGGCTGCCGTCGGGATTGCGGATGCTGACGACGGGCAGGGGTTCGCAGTATTTGCCTTCGGCGGCGAGAGTGGCGAAGACGTTCGCCGTTTCGACGGGGGTGGCGTCGCTGACGCCGAGGGTGAAGGCGCCCCATTCGGAGGCGTGTTCCTTGGTGGCGAGTTTCCGGTCGATGGGGGTGCGCCAGCGGAGTCCGAGCCGTTCGGCCATCCGGACGACCTTTTCCGCGCCGACACGTTGTTCGAGCTGGACGAAGTAGGTGTTGACCGATTTCCCGAAACCGCTCCACATGTTCTGGTTGCCGGTCATCGATTCGCTGGAGTTCTTCGGGCACCACTGGATGCCGCAGGTGGCGGGGCCGGGGGAGGTGATGTAGCGGGAGACGTACCGCTGTGGTGAGTAGAAGCTGGTCGACAGGGGCATGCCCGCTTCGAGGGCGGCCAGCATGGTGAAGATCTTGAAGGTGGATCCAGCCTGGTACCCGGCCATGTCGCCGCCACCGAGCAGCGGGTTGACGGTGTTCGGATAGTTGCCTTTGACGTCGCGGCTCTGCCGCCAGTCGCTGTGCCGGCCGTTCTTCTCCTGGTCGAGGGAGTAACGCCGGTTGACGGCCATGCTGAGGACCCGCCCGGTGCCGGGTTGCACGACTACCTGCCCGTGGGCGAACGGGCTGCCCCGGCGTTGTTTGCCGAGGATGTTCTTCATCGCGTACCGCTGGATCGCCGGGTCGATGGAGGTGACGATGCGGTACCCGCCGCGCCGCAGGTTCTCCTCACGTTCGAGAGGGTTTCGGCCGAAGGCGGGTTGTTCGCGCCACCAGCTTTTGAAGTAGTCGCAGAAGAATCCCCAGTCGTTGTGTTTCGACGACACGGAGACGCAGTCGTTCGGCGGGTTGCTCAGTTTGAGCTTGATTTTCGTGCGGCGGGCGGTGAGGGCCTGTGCGGCGGTGATGGTGTTCATTTTGAGCATCTGTTCGATGACGTAGTTGCGGCGTTCGGTGGCGGCCTTACGGTCCTTGGTGACTGCCGGGTCGTACGCGGACGGCGCTTTGACCAGCCCGGCGAGCAGGGCCGCTTCGGTGAGGGTGAGGTCGCGCGGGGATTTGGAGAAGAACACCTGTGCGGCGGCGTAGACCCCGTAGGCGCGGTGCCCGTAATAGGCGGCGTTGAGGTACCGCTCCAGGATCTCCTCTTTGCTGAGCCGCTGTTCGACTTCGATGGCGAGGCGCATCTCCCGCAGTTTGCGGGCGGCCGTCTGTTCGGTGGCTTCGAGGGCTTCCAGTGGGGTGCGCGCGCTGTTCTGCAGGGCCATCCGCACGTACTGCATGGTCAGGGTGGAAGCGCCTTGGGAGACGCCGCCGGCTTTCTGGTTGGCGACGAAAGCGCGGGCCACGCCTTTGGCGTCGACGCCGTGGTGTTCGTAGAAACGGCTGTCCTCGGACGCCACGATCGCCTTGAGCATGTACGGCGACATGGCTTTCAGGTCGACGTGTTTGCGATGCTCCTCGTAGAACATCGTGAGCAGCGTCTTGCCGTCGTTGGCGTAGACGTAGGTGGACTGCGCCGGCGGGGTCTCGATGAGTTCCCTGGGCATGTTCTCCAGGGCTTCGGCGCCGGCTTTGACGCCCATCCCGCCGAGGGCCGCGAACGGGTAGGTGAGCCCGGTGATGACCAGGCCCGCGATCAGCCCGGCCCGGATCAGCAGGGCCATCCGTCCGGCTACGGTCAGGCGTCGGGTCGTCACCCCTTGAAGGTATGACAAAAGGCCTCATGTTCGGACGGAACAGCCGAGATGTGGCGTGCACTACGGTCCGGCATGCTGGGGCCATGAGTTTCGACCTCGACCATCACGGTGACGCCGAAGTGGGGGCGGGCCTGATCGATCTCGCGGTCAACGTGCGTCACCAGCCGATGCCGGGATGGCTGTCGGGGCCGATCATGGAGTCGATGGCCGGGCTGGCGGCCTACCCGGATGCCGATAAAGCAACGACTGCCGTAGCAAATCGGCACAGAAGGCCCAAAGAGGAAGTGCTCCTGACCGCCGGCGCGGCGCAGGCCTTCGTGCTGCTCGCTCAGGCGTTACGCACCTCGAAGAAGCCGGTAGTGGTGCACCCTCAGTTCACCGAGCCCGAAGCCGCCCTGCGCAACGCGGGTCACCATGTCGGGCGTGTGATTCTCCGTGAAGAGGACGGCTTCCAGCTCGACCCGGTCATGGTCCCGGACGATGCCGACCTGGTCTTCGTGGGCAATCCGACCAACCCGACCTCGGTCCTGCACCCGGCGGACGACCTGGCGAAACTGGCCCGTCCGGGCCGGGTGCTGGTGGTCGACGAGGCGTTCGCCGACACCACCTGGCGTGCCGGAACCGACGGGGAACCGGAGTCGCTGGCCGAGCGCCGCGACCTGCCCGGCCTGGTGGTGCTGCGCAGCCTCACCAAGACCTGGGGGCTTGCCGGGCTGCGGATCGGTTACGCGCTCGGCCCCGCCGATCTGCTGCGGCGCCTGGCCGCCGCGCAACCGCTCTGGGCGGTCTCCACACCGGCGCTGGCTGCGGCGATCGCATGCGCGTCACCGGTGGCGGTCGCCGCGGAACGCGAGATCGCGGCGCGCCTCACCGAACAGCGCGACCACCTGGTGGAACGGTTGCGGCGAGTGCCGAGCGTCACGGTTGTCGGTGCCCCGGCGTCGGCTTTTGTCGCGGTACGCCTGGCCGAAGCCGACCAGATCCGCGCTGAGCTGCGCCGACGTGGTTATGCGGTGCGCCGTGGCGACACCTTTCCGGGGCTGGGCCCGGACTGGCTCCGGATCGCGGTGCGCGACACTTCCACCACAGACCGATTCGTACAGACGCTGAGTGAAGTGATCGAGGAGCGACCGTGACGCTGGAGACCACCCTGGCCGCCATCCGGCCGCCCGACGGCGAGGCGATGACCGCCGCCCGTGAGCTGCAGGGCCGCCTGACCAAACCGGCCGGTTCGCTGGGCGCGCTGGAGGAGTTGTCGGTGCGCCTGGCCGGGCTGGCCGGGGTGTGCCCGCCGCCGCTGCCGGTGCCGGCCACGGTCGCGGTGTTCGCCGGTGACCACGGTGTGCACGCCCAGGGGGTGAGCCCGTGGCCGCAGGAGGTCACCGCGCAGATGGTGGCGAACTTCGTGGCCGGCGGTGCGGTGGTCAACACGTTCGCCCGGCAGGCCGGCGCCGACGTGATGGTGGTCGACGTCGGTGTGCGGATTCCGCTGCACGGCGGCCCGAACCTGCTGGACGCGAACGTGCGCCGCGGCACCCGGGACATGACGGCCGGCCCGGCGCTGACCCGCGAGGAGGCCCTGGCCGCGGTCGAGGTCGGCATCCGGGTCGCGGCGGCGCTCGTCGAGCAGGGAGCGAAGGCACTGCTCACCGGCGATATGGGGATCGCCAACACGACGCCGGCGGCGGCCCTGATCGCCGCGTTCACCGGCGTCTCGGCGGGCGTCGCGACCGGCCGGGGCACCGGCATCGACGACGAGACCCTCGCCCACAAGATCGCGGTGGTGACCACCGCCCTGGAACGGCACACGCCCGACCCGGCCGACCCGCTGGGTGTGCTCGCCACGGTCGGCGGCCTGGAGCACGCCGCGCTGACCGGGTTCATCCTCGGTGCCGCCGCGGCCCGGGTGCCGGTGATCATCGATGGTGTGATCGCGGCGTCGGCCGCGGTGGCCGCCGCCGCGTTCGCTCCGGACTCGGTGGCCGCGATGGTCGCCGGGCACCGGTCGGCCGAGCCCGGCGCCGGTGTCGCCCTCGCCCACCTGGGTCTGGAACCGCTGCTCGACCTGGGCATGCGCCTCGGTGAGGGCAGCGGCGCGGTGCTGGCCCTGCCGATCGTGACGGCCGCGGTGCGCGTGCTGCACGAGGTGGCGACGTTCGACGCGGCGGGAGTGTCGGAGAAATGAGCACGGGGGCGCGGGAGACAAGCGCGGGAGTGTCGGAGCAATGAGCATCTATCCGCTGGGGTTGCGTCTGGAAGGTCGCCGGGTGCTGGTGGTCGGGGGAGGCTCGGTCGCCACCCGCCGGGTGCCGGCGCTGATCGCGGCGGGCGCCCGGGTCGAGATCGTCTCGCCCGAGCTGACCCCCACCCTGCTGGGGCACGTCGACGCCGGCCGGGCCGTCTGGACGCCACGGCGCTTCGCGCCGGCCGACGTCGAGGGTGCCTGGCTGGTCCAGGTCGCGATCGACGACCCGGAGGCCGCGGCCCAGGTCAGCGTCGCGGCAGAGCAACACCGGATCTTCTGTGTACGAGCCGACGACCGTGACGCCGCCACCGCGTGGACCCCGGCCGTCACCAGGCACGGCCAGGTGACGGTGGCGGTGACCGACGGAGGTGACCGCCGCCGGGCGATGGCGGTGCGCGACATGGTGGCCGGTGTGCTGGAGGCCAGCCCGCCGGCCGCGCCCGAGTTGAAGGGTGTCGCCCTGGTCGGGGCTGGTCCCGGCGACCCGGAGCTGATCACGGTCAAGGGCCGCCGCCTGCTGGCCGCCGCCGATGTGGTGGTCGCCGACCGGCTCGTTCCCGGCATGCTGCTCGGCGAGCTGCGCCCGGAGGTCGAGCTGATCGACGCCGCCAAGATCCCGTACGGTCCGCAGGCCGCCCAGGAGGAGATCAACCGGATCCTGGTGGACCGGGCGCTGCAGGGCCGGTTCGTGGTCCGGCTCAAGGGCGGCGACAACTTCGTCTTCGGCCGTGGCGGCGAGGAGGCCCTGGCCTGTGCGAAGGCGGGCGTGCCGGTGGTGGTGGTGCCCGGCGTGACCAGTTCGATCGCGGCGCCCGCCCTGGCCGGTATCCCGGTCACCCATCGTGGGGTGGCGCACGAGTTCACCGTCATCTCCGGCCACATCCCGCCGGACCACCCGGACTCGCTGGTCGACTGGTCGGCGGTGGCCCGGCTGCGCGGCACCGTGGTGCTGATGATGGGCCTGAAGAACCTGCCGGTGATCGCGGAACGGCTGATCGCCGAGGGCCGGTCGCCGCAGACACCGGTCGGGGTGGTGCAGGAGGGGTCGACGGCCCACCAGAAGTCGCTGATCAGCACGCTCGGGGCGGTTGCGGGCGAGACCGCCGCCGCCGGGATCCGTCCACCGGCCGTCGTGGTGATCGGTGACGTGGTGACGGTGGCGGAGGATTTCACCCCCGCGGCCGGGTGAGCCTGTTCCTCGTACCACCGCGATGAAGGGCGCCGGGCCGGGAACGGCCCGGCGCCCTTCACACCGACCTATTCCTCGTCCACGCCCAGCTCGTCCAGGAACGAGTGCGCCCAGCGGGCGACGTCGTGGGTGCGCAGGTGTCGCTGCATGACCCGCATCCGGCGCTTGAGCTCGGCCGGTTCGGCGGCGACCGCCCGTAGCAGGGTGTCCTTCACCCCGTCCGGGTCGTGCGGGTTACACAGGAACGCCTGGCGCAGCTCGGTGGCCGCTCCGGCGAACTCGCTGAGAACCAGCGCGCCACCGGTGTCACCGCGACAGGCGATGTACTCCTTGGCGACCAGGTTCATGCCGTCGCGCAACGGGGTCACCATCATCACGTCGGCTGCCGCGTACATCGCGGCCAGCTCCTGCTTGTCGACCGACTGGTGCAGGTAGTGCACCGCCGGCGTACCGACCCGGCCGAACTCGCCGTTGATCCGGCCGACCTCGCGCTCCACCTTCACCCGCAGGGTCTGGTAGTGCTCGACGCGTTCCCGGCTGGGCGTGGCGACCTGGATCATCACCGCTTCACCGATGTTGAGCTTGCCGTCGGCGAGCAACTCGCGGAACGCCTTGAGGCGCAGCTCGATGCCCTTGGTGTAGTCGAGCCGGTCGACGCCGAGGATCACCGTCTTCGGATCACCCAGTTCGGCCCGGATCTGTTTGGCCCGCGCCTGCACCGCCGGATCGGCGGCGAGCCGCTCCATCTCCTTGGTGTCGATGCTGATCGGGAACGCGCCGGCCTTGACCTCGCGCCCGTCGACCTGGATCGACTGGCCGGTGTAGCGCAGCCCGAGCAGGTGCCGGGCCAGCCGGACGAAGTTCTGCGCGGCCAGCCGCTGCTGGAAACCGACCAGGTCGGCGCCGAGCAGGCCGCGCAGGATCTCGGCCCGGAACGGCATCTGCATGAACAGCTCGATCGGCGGGAACGGGATGTGCAGGAAGAACCCGATCTTCAGGTCCGGCCGCATCTCCCGCAGCAGGGACGGCACCAGCTGGAGCTGGTAGTCCTGCACCCAGACGGTGGCGCCCTCCTCGGCGACCTCCGCCGCGGCTTGGGCGAATCGCTGGTTGACGATCCGGTAGGTCTCACGCCAGCGCCGTTTGTAGACCGGGGTCTCGACAGCGTCGTGGTAGAGGGGCCAGATCGTCGCGTTGGACTGGCCCTCGTAGTAGCGTTCCAGCTCTTCGTCGCTGAGCGGAACCGGGTGGATGTGAATGCCCTCGAGATCGAACGGCTCGGGCGCCTCGCCTGTCCCGCCGGCCCATCCGATCCACGTGCCGCGGTGCTCGACGAGCACTGGATGCAGGGCTGTGACCAGGCCGCCCGGACTGGGCCGCCACTGCTTTTCACCATCCGGCGTAGTTACCTCGTCCACGGGTAGACGGTTGGCGACGACGACGAAGGAACTTCGTTGGGCCACGCTGAGTACACCTCCGAGTGGTTTCTGTTCCCAACGTGAGCCTACTGTGCGTAAGCTCTCGCTTTCTCACCCCCTCCGGTCCGGTGCCGGAATCGACGGTGATGGACCGGGTTGGGGCGGGGTGCCATCCTGTGCCGGTGACCCCGCACGATGATCATTCCCAGCAGCGCCAGCCGTTGTTCATCCCTGTGGTGATCACCACGGTGCTGCTGACGATCATCGGCATGGTCGGCGGTTACCTCCTTGCCGAGAAGCGCGCCGGGAACGCGCCGGAACCACGACCGGAGGCGGAACCGACGATCTCGCTGCTGCCGGCCGGGCAGCTCTGCCTGGAACGTACCCAGAAAATGGGTCGGCAATTCGGAGCCGACGGCGAGTTGCGGCAGGTTCTTCGGGTACGGACGAAGAAACGCACCGTCGTGTGGATCTGCCAGGACGAGTCGGGGGAGCTCTTCTACCACGCCAACAAGGGCGGCGCCGACGCCGAGTGGGTGGAGAACAAGACCGCCCTGTTCCTGGACAAGGTCAGCCACGACGGCGCCGGGACGTTCAGCGCCACCACACCGACCGACCGGACCACCTTCACGGTGAACTCCGAGCGCCTGGTCATCGCGCACACCGACGGCCGTGTCGAGGAGCAGGACGTCGTTCCGGAGTGACTGCCACCGGGGTTGCCGAACGGCTCCGCGACGGTAGTGGAAGGATTGCCTTTTGATCCCGGCACGACAATCCACGATCTCGGAGGTAGGGCACACCGTGGCCCAGTACATCTACGTCCTGGAAAAGGCGCGCAAGGCGCACGGCGACAAGGTCGTACTCGACAATGTGACGCTGAGCTTCCTGCCGGGCGCCAAGATCGGTGTCGTCGGCCCGAACGGCGCCGGTAAGTCCAGCCTGCTCAAGATCATGGCGGGGCTCGACCAGGTCAGCAACGGCGAGGCCCGGCTGATGCCCGGCTACACCGTCGGCATGCTGGCCCAGGAACCGCCGCTGAACGAGGAGAAGACCGTCCTCGGCAACATCGAGGAAGCGGTCGCGGAGACCAAGGCCAAGCTGGAGCGGTTCAACGCGATCGCCGAGCAGATGGCCACCGACTACACCGACGAGCTGATGGAGGAGATGGGCAAGCTCCAGGAGGAGCTCGACCACTCCAACGCGTGGGACGTCGACTCCCAGCTCGAACTGGCGATGGACGCGCTGCGCTGCCCGCCGCCGGACGCCGACGTCACCCAGCTCTCCGGTGGTGAGCGCCGCCGCGTCGCACTCTGCAAGCTGCTGCTCGAGGCGCCCGACCTGCTGTTGCTCGACGAACCCACCAACCACCTGGACGCGGAGAGCGTCTCGTGGCTGGAACAGCACCTCTCCAAGTACGCCGGTACCGTCATGGCGATCACCCACGACCGGTACTTCCTGGACAACGTGGCCGGCTGGATCCTCGAGCTGGACCGCGGCCGGGCGATCGGCTACGAGGGCAACTACTCGACGTACCTCGACAAGAAGGCCGCCCGTCTCGCGGTGCAGGGCCGTAAGGACCAGAAGCTGCAGAAGCGCCTTACTGAGGAGCTCGAGTGGGTGCGGTCCAACGCGAAGGCCCGGCAGACCAAGAGCAAGGCCCGGCTGGAGCGGTACGAGGAGATGGCCACCGAGGCGGAGAAGACCCGGAAACTGGACTTCGAGGAGATCCAGATCCCGCCGGGCCCCCGTCTGGGCAGCACCGTCATCGAGTCGAAAGAGCTGGTCAAGGGCTTTGACGAGCGTACGCTCATCAATGGTCTGTCGTTCTCCCTGCCCCGCAACGGCATCGTCGGCATCATCGGCCCGAACGGCGTCGGCAAGACCACCCTGTTCAAGACCATCGTCGGGCTCGAGCAGCCGGACTCGGGTTCGGTGCGGGTCGGTGACACGGTCAAGCTGTCGTACGTCGACCAGAACCGGTCCGGCCTCGACGGCACCAAGACCGTGTGGGAGGTCGTCTCCGACGGGCTCGACCACATGATGGTCGGCAAGGTCGAGATGCCGTCCCGGGCGTACGTCGCCGCCTTCGGTTTCAAGGGCCCGGACCAGCAGAAACCGGTCAAGGTCCTGTCCGGTGGCGAGCGCAACCGGCTCAACCTCGCGATGACGCTGAAGATCGGCGGCAACGTGATCCTGCTCGACGAACCGACGAACGACCTGGACGTGGAGACGCTCTCCAGCCTGGAGAACGCGCTCCTGGAGTTCCCCGGCTGCGCCGTGGTGATCTCCCACGACCGGATGTTCCTCGACCGGGTCACCACCCACATGCTGGCGTGGGAGGGCACCGAGGAGGAGCCGGACAAGTGGTTCTGGTTCGAGGGCAACTTCGACGCGTACGAGAAGAACAAGATCGATCGTCTCGGCGCCGACGCGGCCCGTCCGCACCGGGTGACGTACCGCAAGCTCACCCGTGACTGAGCGTTTCACCTTCGATGTGCCCGTGCGCTGGTCCGACATGGACGCGTACGGGCACGTCAACAACGCGCGCTTCCTCACCCTGTACGAGGAGGCGCGCGTGGCGATGTTCTTCGTCGGGGCCAGGGCACACGGCCTGGGTTCCTTCGAGGAGGGCATCGTGATCGCCCGGCACGAGATCGATTACCTGCGGCCGGTCGACTTCGGTGACCCGGTCCGCATCGAGATGTGGGTCTCCCAGCTGCGGGCGGCGGCTTTCACCGTCTCCTACGAGCTGTTCGACGGCGGGGTCCTCGCGAGCCGGGCGCAATCGGTCTGCGTGCCCTACAACCTGGCCCAAGGGCATCCCCGCCGGCTGTCCGACGCCGAGCGCGACTTCCTCCGGCCGTACACCGAGGTGTCCTGATGATTTCTGACCGGTCATGAGTGAGCACGGCCTGCTCGGGGTTCCCGACGCGGGCGCGTTCCTGGCACGGCTCACCAGGCTCGATCCGTCCGCACCGGTCCGGCTCCGCTCGTCCGGCGGCCGTACCGCGCTCTGGGCCCATCTGCCCTGGGAGGTGCTCGTCACCCGCGAGGTGGCCGGCCCCGGCCCCGGCGACGCCACGGTGTCCGCGGCGGAGTTGCTGGCGGTGCTGGCCGCGAGCGGGTCGGCCCTGCCGGAGCGGCGGGACACCCGGTGGCGCTGGCCGCTGCCGCCACCCGCGAGCCGGGCCGTCGAGTCCGTCTCCGGCTCCGAGTTGGCGCGGCTCGCCACGGCGGCCGCCGGAACCCTGCGGGAGGTCACTGCGAGTGGTGTCTCCGGGCGTGCGGTCGGCCAGCGGGCGGTCCGCGACGCCCTCCTCGATCACGTCGCGCTGGTCGTCACACCGGACTCCGGGGACCCGGTGCAGATCTCCCAGAGGCTCGTCCAGGCGGTCGCCCGGATGGGTTTTCTCGGTCCGAGAGACGCCGGCCCGGTGGAGGCGAGAGTTCGCGTCGCCGGTGGCTGGGTGGGAATTTCTGCACCATATGGAGTCGCGTGGCGACAAAGCGTCCACAAATTGACCGTTATGCCGATGGGAGGTAACCCGAAAGGGTGACCTTGCATCGTTCATCTGGTCCCGCCCTCCCGTTGGGGGGATGACCTTCCGGAACGGTACGGGTACCGTCGGCCCTCGGATCCACTGCAACGTCCAGCGCTGGGTCTGTTGGGGAGTGAGGTGCACACGATGCCGTGGTGGTCATGGCGCCCGGGATCCGCTGAGGGCAACGAGCAGACGGACACCGGAGGTGAGGTGGCGTTGCAGAGCACCGGCACTGTCCGTGTCGGAGTCCCGGCTCAGCGCGAGCCGAGTCGCTCCGGGGTCGCGTCGCCCGGCGTTCCATCCGAACTGTCCACGACCGGATCGTCCGATCTGGTCCTGCCGGTGCAACTCGCACGTGTCGGTAAGGCACTCGACCTGCTCGACATCCGGTTCCTGGCCGACGGCGGCGGCAGCCTCCTGGCCATGTGGGAACGGCACGCGGTGCTGTTCACCCTGGAAGGGCCGGACGACGAGATCCTGGTGATGCGGGCCCGGCCACACGCGACGGTCCCGCCGGACTGGGCGGACCGGGCGTACCGGGTGGTCAATGAGTGGAACCACACGCGACGTTTCTGCAAGGCCTACGTGGGTGACCCCACCGAGCGGGGCCAGCTCCCGATCTACGCCGAACTGCAGGTCCCCCTCGCCGCCGGCGTCCACGACACCCTCCTCGTCGAACTGCTCGACTGCGGTGCGGCCGTCGCGACCTCGTTCGTGGACTGGCTCCACGACGAAGGGGCCCTGCTCTGACGCTCTACCGCAGCGGGAACATCCCGAGGCGGCCGTGGAACTCGCGGCCCAACTGGTCGGTGTCGGAGCCGACGAGCAGGCCGTTCGCGGTGGTCAGGAAGGTGCGGACACCGACACCGCGGGACCGGGTCGGGTTCCACTCCAGGGCCTTGCCGGTGTTCGGGTTCACCGCGCCGATACCGGGCCGGGAGACCGCACCCGGGCCGGGGCCGTTGCCGTCGGTACCGTACGGGTTGTCGAACCACCGCTGGTGCCCGCCGAGGTAGACGGCCGGCCCGGTGATCGCCACCGCGTACAGGGAGTCCCCGCCGGTCCGCTGCACCCACGTCGGTTCCTGCGCCCCGCTACCGCGGGTCTCGAACCGGGCCGCCGCGTCGCACAGCTTCTGCGCCGACGAGGCCCGCCCGGTCGCCGCCACCACGATGTAGGAGCCGTCCGGGGAGAACTTCACCTGGCGCAGGTAGGTGTCGAAGCCCTTCATGCAGGTCGGCTTGAAGGCGTCGGTGTACCAGTTGCTCAGCACCGCCCTCGGGCCGCTGGTGTCGAAGAGCGCGATCTGGGTGCGGTCCGCGCCCCCGGACTTCAGGAAGGCGCCGACGGCGATCAGTTTCCGCCCGTCGGGGGAGACGTCGAAGTGCTCGACCCGGGTCCGTTTGAGGCCCGGTCCGGCGAGCCGGGCGTCGAACGCCGGGTCCACCGCGCCGGTGTAGGCGTCGAGACGGGCCAGCCCGACCCGCTGCACCCCGCTGATCGCCGAGAAGGTGCCGCCGGCGTAGACCTTCTCGCCCCGGCTGACCAGGGCCCGCACGTCACCCCAGTTGACCTTGGCGGCGAACCCCGGGTACCGGCCGCCGTCCAGCAGCGACACCCGGGTCAGCCCGCGCTGATCGTTGCCGTTGACGGTCTTGAACGCGCCGCCCATGTAGATCGAGTGGTCCGGCCCGGGCGCCAGCGCGTAGACCGCGCCGTCCACCTCCGGGGCGAACGTCCGGATCCGGCCGTCCTGCAGACCGAAGGCGAAGATGTTCTTGCGGGCGTACGTCGTCCGCCGGGTGCTGTCGGCGACCTTGGTGAAGGCCCCGCCCACCACGACGGTGTCGCCGACCAGCGCCAGCGACCACACCGTGCCGTCGAGCACGTGCGGTGTCCAGTCCACCGGATCGGCGGAGACCACCGTCGGGTGCGAGATGTCAGCCGCCGCCGGTGTCACGGCCAGCGCCGGAACGGCTAAGGCCGCGACGGCGGCGACAGCGAGCAGACGACGGTGCATACGGAGGCTCCCCGGAGATCGTGAGTGACAATCCGATCAACGAGCCACCAGCCGGGCCGACACTGTTACAGCGTGGGCTCCGCCGGGTCCATCCGGTTCACCATGAAGAACGCCGCACGCTCCAGATAATCCCAGAGAGTCGTCCGCTGCTGCTCCGGCAGACCGAGCGAGTCGACCGCCACCCGCATGTGCAGCAGCCAGGCGTCCCGTGCGGGCACGTCGACCACGAACGGCGCGTGCCGCATCCGCAGCCGTGGATGGCCGCGGTTGTCGGAATACGTCGACGGGCCGCCCCAGTACTGCATCAGGAAGAGGGTGAGCCGGTCGGCGGCCGGGCCCAGATCCTCCTCGGGATACATCGGCCGCAGCAGTGGGTCCTCCGCCACGCCCTCGTAGAACTTGTCGACGAGGCGCCGGAAGGTGGGCTCGCCGCCCACCGCGTCGTAGAAGGAGGGTGCCGTCACCGGTCCCACTTTATGCCTTGCCGCTCGACTGCTCGTCGGCCGGCGGCGGGGTGACCTCCGGGCCACCCATCCAGGCCGGCGGCACCGCGCTGCGCGGCGCCATCCGGGACGCCGCGATCCGCTCGGACAGACCGGAGGTCTCCAGCGACTCGGTCAGCGCCCGGCGCAGGTCACGCTGGATGGAGACCTGACTGTCGGCGGTGGTCTTGGCGATGGTCCGGATCACCGCGCCCTCGACGGTGAGCTGTTCCACGCCGAGCACGTCCGGCGGCTCCAGGAAACCCGACTCGTGGTCCGGGTCGTGGGCGACGACCTCGGCCGCGCGCTTCAGCACCGCGATCGCCTCCTCCGAGCTGACGAAGCCGATCGGGATGTCCACCACCACCATGGCCCAGCCCTGGCTCTTGTTGCCGACCCGGACGATCTCACCGTTGCGGATGTACCACAGCACACCGCGGGCGTCGCGGACCGTGGTGATCCGCAGGCCGACACTCTCCACCACACCGGTGGCCTCGCCCAGGTCGACCGTGTCGCCGACCCCGTACTGGTCCTCCAGCAGCATGAACAGGCCCGCGATCAGGTCCTTGACCAGGCTCTGCGCGCCGAAACCGAGGGCCACACCGACGATGCCGGCGCTGGCCAGCAGCGGGGCCAGGTTGAAGCCCAGCTCACCCATCACCAGTAGCGCGGCCATCGTGAAGATCACCGCGCTGACGAAGCTGCGCAGCACCGACGCGATCGCCTCGGCCCGCTGGCGCCGCCGCTCGGGGATGAACGTCCCCTCCTCGGCGGTGACCGTCACCTTCTCCTTCAGCGGCTTCAGCAGTGCCGGCATCGAGGCCCGGGAACTGGTCGTCGCCAGCCGGGAGATGGCCCGGTGCACCAGCCAGCGGAGCAGCATCGCGATCACGATGATCGCGACTATCCGCAGCGGCTTGATCACGATGACGTAACTGCTGGTGGCGAACCACTGGCTGCCCGTCCACTGGAACAGCTGCGTGCAGAGGGAGTCGTTTACGCAGTCCGGCGTCTGATAGACCTCGACAGAGGTGGACGGAGTCGGTGTGGCGGCGGCGGCTAGGAACACGGGAACAGAAGCTACCGGTTCGAGCTGGGTGAAGACCTCAGACGTTTACCACCCGGCCACAGATTGTGCTGGCAATCGGGTCATTCATCAGGGACTATTGGCTCACGGGACTTCTTCGAGGAGGCCCACATCACACACGCATGGGCTACGGGAGCGGTAAGAAGCAACAGACACCGGAAGGGTGATCGCGATGCCTGACATACGACCCACGGTTGGCTCTTCCGCGTTAGTCCTGAACGCTACCTACGAGCCGCTGTGCGTCGTGTCGGTGCGCCGGGCGACCATCCTCGTCCTGACCGCCAAGGCGGAGTGTGTCTCCGACGGGGACGGCATTCTGCACAGTGCCCACCAAGACCTCCCGATCCCCTCTGTGGTTCGTCTCACGCGGTATGTGAAGGTGCCCTACCGCACACACGTCGGTCTTTCCCGCCGGGCCATCTTCGCCCGTGACGGCGGCCGCTGCGCCTACTGCCGCGGCTCCGCCGAGACCATCGACCACGTCTTCCCGAAAAGCCGCGGCGGCCTGCACGCCTGGGACAACGTGGTGGCCGCTTGCGCCAGGTGCAACCACAGCAAGGGTGACAAGACCCCGGCCGAGCTCGGCTGGCGGCTGCACGCCGCGCCGGCCGCCCCGCGTGGTGTGGCCTGGCGGGTCCTCGGCCACCGCACCCCCGACCCCCGGTGGATGGACTGGCTGGACCTGCCGTCCGCCGTCGCGGTGGAGGCCGCCTGACTCACCTGGGACCGAGGTTCAGACCGAGGAGACCAGCGAGGCGAAGACGACGATGTTGTCCTCGTAACCCTCGTCGCCGCCCAGCCACTTCCCGCCGCACGTCATCAGCCGCAGCGACGGCCGCGTGTAGTCACCGTAGACCCGTTGGGCCGGCAGCCGGCTCTTGTCGAACGTCTCCACCGAGTTGACCTCGAAGACCGCCAGCGTCCCGTCCTCCCGGGCGACCTTGATCTCCTGGCCGGGTCTCAGTTCGCCGAGCCGGTGGAAGACCGACGGCCCGGTCCGGGTGTCCGCGTGGCCCACGATCAGCGCCGGCCCGAACTGACCCGGAGTCGGCCCGCCGTCGAACCAGCCGGCCTCGTTGTGCCGTTTCAGCGGTGGCACGTCCACCGACCCGTCCCCGGCCAGGCCGACGTCCAGGATCGGCGCGGACACCCGGATCGCCGGGATCTCCAGCCGCTGTGGCCGGCTCGGGTCGAGCACCGGGAACGCCCGCGGCGGCGGCTTGTCCGGCCCGCTGAACAGGCCGCCGAGGTCGAAGCCGGTCGCGAAACCGAGTCCCAGACTGAACGCGAACAGGCCCAGGAAGACCAGCACGAACGCGATGATCCCGACGACGCCGCCGCGCTTGCCCCGGACCGGCTGGGGTTTCGGCGCCCGCCGGGGCAGCGGGATCCGGAACGACGGCCGGCCCGGCAACGACCGGGGTGTCGGCAGCGGCCCGGTGATCAGCCCCGGCGGCGGTGCCACGATCACCTGGGCGGGACGTTTCTGCGCGACCGCCTCCGGCACCCGCGGGTTCTTCCCTGTTCCGGTCATGCCGCCCCCTCAGCCGGTTCGCCGGCGCAACGACACGGCACCGAGCACCAGCCCGGCCAGGACGGCGGCCAGACCGCCACTGATCAGCAGCGGACCGGCGGCGCCCGGTGCGGTCCCGCCGCCGCCGGTGGCCGGGCCACGGCTCGGTTCGACCTTCGCCACCACGTGCAGGGTGCCCTTGGCGGTGTCACCGTCCGGGCACCGCAGGACGACCGGATAGTCGCCGGCGTCGGTGCCGGGCGGTATTCGTACCGTCGCGGTCAGGAACCCGAACTCGGGGGCGACGGTGACCGTGCCGATCGGATCGCCCGTCACCGTGCCCGCCTTGAGGTTGTCGTCGCACGACGCGCGCAGCGCGATCTCGTCGCCGGCCCGGACCGTGCTGGGGTTGATCTCGACGAAGACGGCCGCGGCCGAGGCCGGAGAAACGCCCGAAAGGGCGGCGAACAGGCCCGCGAGGACGGCCGGGACGAACATGCGCATGGGTTCCCCCTTCTGCCGTTCGCGACGGAAAGTACGCGGACGGCGCGTGAGGGTGATTTTCGCACCCACACGCACAATCCGCGTAGATCCCGACGGCGTGAGACCCCGGTTCGAGACCCGACGGTCCGGGACGACAGGCGCTCCGCTACGGTGATTGATGTTCGGAATAAGTAGGGTCACCGTGCGCCTGGGGGCGTTCAGTTGTCAGTAATCAGCACCTTTCTGGTCTTTTTGATCATTCCGGCCGCGATCATCGGAACCGTGGCGACATTCGTGTTCGCCGGCTCCGACCGGTCCAAGCCGTCCCGGCGTTACCGCCCGGGCCGGCCCTTCGACTTCCCGGCGATGTGGTTCACCGCAACGCCGCAGCAGGTCACCCCGGCAGGGGGCGGCCACTCCGGGCTGATCATCGAGGACAGCTCCGGCTCACCCGTCCGCCCCGGTTCCACAGGAGGCGCAAGTGACAGTTGGTGAGGTGACCCCTCTCGAGCAGTCCGCCGAGGGCCCGTTCACGACCCGTCAGCTGCTCCGCCTCGACGAGGCACTCCGGATCGCCGACCAGGCGACCGGGCTGCAGTTCAGCATCTACCTCGGCCCGCTCGAGGAGCCGCTGCGCGAGTCCGCCGAGAAACTGCACGCGCAGACTCGCCAGCCGGAGCGCTCAGTGCTGATGGCCGTCTCGCCGGACCAGCGCAAACTGGAGATCATCACCGGTTCCGAGGCCCGGAAACGGATCACCGACCGGGACGCGAAACTGGCCGGCCTGTCGATGGCCGCCTCCTTCGCCGGCGGTGACCTGGCCGGTGGCCTGATGATCGGGATCGACCAGCTCGCCACGCACGCGGGCCGGCACTGAGTCCTACCGCCAGACGGCGGGATTCACCCGGACCGGGTACGGAACACCCAGCTCGGCCTGCTCCCCGGCCCCGACGTCGCGGCCCGGGAGATAGGCGCCGTCCTCCAGCGTGAAAACCCGCAGGACCGGCCCGGACTCCACCCGCCAGTAACCGGGGATGCCCTCGGCCGCGTAAACGGCCGGTTTGAGCAACCGGTCGTACCGCCGGGTCTCGCCGGACTCCACCTCGACGATCAGTGCCACGTCGCGCGGATCCGCCCAGATCGACCCGGACGAGCGCGGCCGTAACACGGTCACGTCCGGCACCAGACTGCTCGTCTCCAGCGCGACTCCGAGCCGGCTGCACACCCACCACTCCGGCGGCGCCGCGGCCCGCAGGGTGGCGACCACTGCCTCGACCAGGGCGTCGTGCTGCGGCCCGGGTGGCGGGGTGACGTGCAGGCTGCCGTCGACGATCTCGTACCGATGACCGTCCGGAGGGAACAGGTGCAGGTCGGGCCGGGTCCAACGGCCCTCCGGCGCACTCCAGCGGACCGGGGAACCCTGACTCAGCATCGTCACGAGGCCACCTCCGCCGCCAGCGTACTGACCCGGAGTGGCCTTGAAGAGGGTTATCCACACCATGTGAAAGGCCCGCCCCGCGCACCGCGGGACGGGCCTTCGATCACTATCGGTCAGCTCGCGGACTTGTCCTTCGCCCGTGCCTTCAACGCCCGGAGCACGCCGTCCCGGCCCTCGGCGACCAGCCGCCGCAGCGACGCGGGGTTACCGTCGCGGGCCAGCCAGGCGTCGGTGAGCGCCACCGTCTCCTCACTGATCTGGAAGATCGGGTACGCCATGGTGGCGAACTCCTGCGCCGGCTCACTGTCCGACCGGGCCCACACGTCCGCCACGACCTCGAAGAACTTCGCGGCGTACGGCGCGGTCAGCGCCACCTGACGGGTGCTCTGGAACCCGATCAGCAGCGACCGGTTCAGCGAGTTCGGCAGGGCCTGCGGACCGGTCAGATCCGCCCACACCCGCGCCTTGTTCTCCGCCGTCGGCAACAGCGCCCGGGCGATGGCGGCCTCCCGCTCGCCGCTGGCCGTCTTGTCGGCGGCCAGCTCGTCGTCGATCTCGGACTCGACGGCGGCGCCGAGCGCGGCCAGTGCCTGCAACAGCGACCAGCGCAACTCGGTGTCGACGACCAGACCCGCCGGCCGGGTCTCGCCGGTCAGCCAGCCCCGCAGAGTGGCCGCCTGCTCCGGTGTCCGGGCCGCGGTGATGAACGCCCGCGCCCAGGTGAGCTGCCACCCGCTGCCCGGTTCAGCGACCGCCAGCCGGCTCCCGGCCAGGGCGCCGAGCTGCGCCCAGCCCTCCGGCGCCCACTGGGGGTCGGCGAAGCTGGCCAGCGCCGTGCCGGCCTGCCTCAGCGTGGCGGTGGCCAGGTTGATGTCGGTCTCGGCGGGCAGACCGGCGCAGACCAGGGCCACGTAGTCCCGGGCCGCCATCTCGGCGTCCCGCAGCATGTCCCACGCCGCCGCCCAGGACAGCGCCCGCGGCAGCGACGACTCGAACTTACCGATGTGCCGCACCAGCGTGCCCAGCGACCGCTCGTCCAGCCGCAGCTTCGCGTACGTCAGGTCGTCGTCGTTGAGCAGCAGCAGATCCGGAGCCTTGACCCCGGACAGGACGGCCAGCTCGGTACGTTCCCCGGCCACGTCCGCCTCGATCAGCTCACGCCGCACGAGGCGGTCGCCGTCGAGGTCGTACAGGCCGATCGCGATCCGGTGGGTCCGCAGCGTCGGATAGTCCGCCGGTGCCTCCTGCTGCACGACCACGCTCGAGTAGTTCCCGGCGCTGTCGATCTCCACGACCGCCTGCAGCGTGTTGACCTGCGACGTCTCCAGCCACTGCGCGGCGAACTTGCGCAGTTCCCGGCCGGACGCCGTCTCCAGCTCGGTGAGCAGGTCGTCGAAGGTGGCGTTGCCCCACGCGTGCTTGGCGAAGTACGCCCGCAGGCCGGTGAGGAACGGGTCCAGCCCCACGTACGCGACCAGCTGCTTGATCACGCTGGCGCCCTTGGCGTACGTGATGCCGTCGAAGTTGACCTCGACCGCCTCCAGGTCCGGCATCTCGCAGTACACCGGGTGGGTGGAGGAGAGCTGGTCCTGGCGGTAACCCCAGGCCTTGCGGATCGACAGGAACGTCGACCAGGCGTCCCGGAACCGGGTCGCCTCGGTGTTGCACCAGTGACTGGCCCACTCGGCGAACGACTCGTTCAGCCACAGGTCGTTCCACCAGCGCATGGTGACCAGGTCACCGAACCACATGTGCGCGAGCTCGTGCAGGATCGTGTTGGCGCGCTGCTCGTACTCGAAGTCGGTGACCTGCGAGCGGAAGATGTAATGCGCCTCGGCGTGCGTCACACAGCCGAAGTTCTCCATCGCGCCGGCGTTGAAGTCCGGCACCCACAGCTGGTCGTACTTCGGCAGCGGGTACCGGACCCCGAACTTCTCGTGGAAGAAGTCGAAGCCCTGCTTGGTGATCAGGAACAGGTCGTCGGCGTCCAGGTGACGGGCCATCGACGCGCGGCAGAAGACACCCAGCTCGATGCCGTCGTGCGAGTCACGGACCTCGTGGTACGGCCCGGCACAGATCGCCGTGATGTACGTGCTCATCCGTGCCGAGACGGTGAAGTGGACCGTCTTGGCGCCGGAACCGGCCTCCTCCTCGGAGTCCACCGGCATGTTCGAGACGACCTTCCAGTGCCCCGGAACCGTGGCGTGCCAGGTGAACACGCTCTTCAGGTCGGGCTGGTCGAAACACACGTAGGCGCGCTGCGCGTCCGCCGTCTCGAACTGGCTGTAGAGGTAGATCTCGGAATCCACCGGGTCGAGGCTGCGCTGGAGCCCCTGGCCGCTGGCGGAGTACTTGAAGTCGCCGGACACCTCCAGGGTGTTCTCGGCGGCGAGCCCGGACAGCTGCAGACCGTCCTCGGGCGACCAGCCACTGAGGTCCAGCGGGCTTCCGTTCAGCGTCGCGGAGTGGATCTTCGCGGCGGCGGCCTCGACGAACGTCGACGCTCCCGGCTCGGAACATCGGAAGCTGATCACTGTGGTGGACCGGAACGTGTCGGAACCGGGATTACCGTGCCCGTCGGTCAGATCGAGGGTGATGTCGTACCCGGTCACCTCGAGCAATCGACCACGCTCCGCGGCCTCCACCTGGGTCAGGTTGTGAACACCGGCCACGTGCACTCTCCTTCGAGCTGACTGCGTTTTCCCGAAGCCTATGCGGACACGGCGACGTAACTCACCCCGACCGGTCGCTGGAAAGGGGGATCATCGAAGAATGACTCAACGTGCCACCGTCGACATGTGGTTCGACCCACTGTGCCCGTGGGCTTGGATGACCTCCCGCTGGTTGCTGGAGGTGGAGAAGGTCCGCCCGCTGGACGTCCGTTTCAACGTCATGAGTCTCTCGGTCCTGAACGAGGGCCGGGACGAACTTCCCGACAACTACAAAGAAATGCTCGCCAAGGGCTGGGGCCCGGTGCGGGTCTGCATCGCCGCCGCCCAGACCGCCGGCCCGGAGGTCCTGCGCGACCTCTACACCGCTCTCGGTACCCGTATCCACCTGCAGAAATACGACATCGAGGACCCCAAGCTGTACGCCGAGGCCCTGTCCGAGGTCGGTCTCGACCCGGCCCTGGCCGAAGCAGCCGGCACCGACTCCCGTGACGAAGCTCTGCGGGCCAGCCACAACGCCGGCATGAAACCGGTCGGCACCGACGTCGGCACCCCGGTCATCCACGCGCCGGGCCCGAACCCGGGCGAGACCGTCGCCTTCTTCGGCCCGGTCGTCACCCCCGCTCCCAAGGGCGAGGCGGCCGGCAAACTGTGGGACGGCGTCGTGCTCGTCGCCGCCACCCCCGGCTTCTACGAGCTCAAGCGCAGTCGCGACCTGGGCCCGATCTTCGACTGAAACCGTTCAGGTTGCCATTCGGTGGCGGTCATCGGAAAAACCGATGCTCGGCCTCGCATCCGTCGTTGGATGGGGTGACATACACCTCACCCAGCACGGAGGCGGGTAATGCCGGAAAACGAATCGGTCGGATCGAGTATCAGCGTTCAGCGTGGCGTCTGGGCAGATTTGCCCCCTGACGTGGCGATTATGCTCGCTCCTCCGGTGACCGTCACCGCACGACCCGCCGAACGACCGGTGAACCCGTACCGCACGGCCCAGTTGGGCAGGTCACGAGGGAACATGCCGGGTGCCAGGCACCTGACGCACGCCGGGTAAGTTGCCTGCCATGACGGTCGTGCACCCGATCAGCCGGGCCTGGATCACCAACGGAGGTACCGGGGCCCAGAACTACGACGAGTTCGCCGACGACGCCGAAATCACCGACATCATCAAAGCCAACCCGCACAGCGCGCTGGCCGTGGAGATGCCGCACCTCGCGCCCGAGTCGCTCGGGAAGTCCTTCCTCGAATCCCTGCCGGACGCCGTCGTCCGCCTGCAGCGCGATCAGGCCGAGGAGAAGTACCGGCAGGCCGAGCACGTCGTGGTGCTCTACCGGATATCCGCACCGGGTGAGGCACCCGCCTACGGGCTGTGGAGCGCGGTCGAGACCGGGCAGATCTCCACCAGCGCCGACGAACCCGGCCTCGTCATCCGCAACGAGGACGTCTTCATCAGCAAGGTCCGCGAGCGGGTCGCGCTCGCCGAAGCGGTCGGCACCCTGCTCTCCCCGGTCCTGCTGCTGCAGACCGGCCGGGGCGAGGAGTTGCACGCGGCGCTGGCCGAGGCGATCGACGCGGCGGGTGAGCCGGCCGCCACCGACGTGGACGGCTCCGGGCGTACCCACGCGATCTGGCCCGTCGGCCCCGGCGACCAGCAGGAGAGGCTGCTGGCCCTGGCCGGTGGCGGCGAACTGGTGGTCGCCGACGGCAACCACCGCAGCCTGGCCGCCCAGACCGGTGACCTGAAGCGCTTCCTGGCCGTCGTCACCACCCCCGCCTCGGTCTTCATCCAGCCCTACAACCGGCTGGTCAGCGAGCTTCCGGCATCGCTCGACGAGCTTCTGGAGCGACTCCGCGCGGCCGGTGCGACGGTCACCGAGCTGCCGCGCGCCGCGCAACTGCCCCCCAAGGGCACCATCGAGGTGTACGCCGGGGGCCGCACGTTCGCGATCGGGCTCCCGTCCGACCCGGCCGGCAGCTCCGTGGAGAACCTGGACCACGCCCTGGTCGAGCGGATCCTGCTGCGTGACTCGCTCGGCCTCGACCCGGGCGACAAGCGGATCTCCTACATCGGCGGGGACTACCCGGTCGAGTGGCTTCGCGGTGAAGTCGACGCCGGCCGCGCCGAACTGGCGATCCTGATCGCCCCGGTCACCGTCGACGACTTCGTCGAAGTGAACCTGGAACGGCTCAAACTGCCACGCAAGAGCACCTGGTTCACCCCGAAAGCCCGGGGCGGCCTGGTCCTGGCCGAAACCGACTGATGCTCCATCCGCAGGTCACGGCCGCCGCCCAGTTGAGGCGGCGGCCGTCTTCGGAGGAACTGACCGCCGATCCGTACCAGCGCCTGCTCGGCGTCCGGGCCGCGATGGAGGAATCGAACGAGGCCGAGACCGGCCCGGCACTACCGCTGCCGGTGGTCGCCGACTTCGACGCCGACGGTGTGCCCTGCCGCCTCTACGCCACCAGAGTGGGCAGCCCGGTCTTCGTCTACCTGCACGGCGGCGGCTGGTGTTACGGCAGCATCGAGACCGTCGACCGGTTCTGCCGCCGGGTTGCTGAACGCTCCGGCTGCGCCGTGATCTCGGTCGGCTACCGGCTCGCCCCGGAACACGTCTTCCCGGCCGCTGTGGACGACGCTGAGACCGTTCTGCGGTACCTGCGTAAATCAGGCAGCACCGAACTCGGTCTGGACCCCTCCCGGCTGGCGATCGGTGGGGACAGCGCCGGCGGCCAGCTCGCCACGGTGACCGCGCGCCGCCAGCGGGACGCGGTCACCCCCCTCGACTACCAGGTGCTGATCTACCCGGCCCTCGACCCGCTCACCTCCGCCGAGTCGTACGACGAAGTGGGGGAGTACGGCCTCGACCGCGCCTCGATGAGACTCGCCTGGGAGACGTTCGTCCCCGACCCGAGAACCCGGCTCACCCCGGACGTGGCGCCGCTCGCGGTGGCCGACCTGTCCGGCATGCCACCCACCCTGCTGATCACCGCCGAGTACGACGCGCTGCGTGACGAGGGCGCCGACTACGCCGACGCCCTGATCACCGCGGGAGTCCCGGTGGTGCACACCCGCTACATGGGCGTGAACCACGGCTTCGCCCGCAAACTGGCCACCATCGACGCCGCACGGGCCGCGGCTGATCAGGTGGCGTCCGCCCTGCGTTCGGCCCTGACCTTCTGAAAGACTTCTGACATGCGTCTCTACCTGGGTTCCGACCACGCCGGCTTCGAGCTGAAGAACCACCTCGTGAACCACCTGGCCAAGCAGGGGCACGATGTGGTGGACGTCGGACCGCACGTCTACGACGCCGAGGACGACTACCCGGCGTTCTGCTTCCACACCGGTGCCAAGGTGGTCGCCGACCCCGGCTCGCTCGGCATCGTCATCGGCGGCTCCGGCAACGGCGAGCAGATCGCCGCGAACAAGGTCCCCGGCGTGCGCTCCGCACTGGTCTGGAAGACCGAGATCGCCGAACTGGCCCGCCAGCACAACGACAGCAACGTGATCGCCATCGGCGCCCGCCAGCACACTCTCGACGAGGCCACCGCCTTCGTCGAGGCGTTCATCAGCACCTCGTTCTCCGGCAACGACCGGCACGCCCGGCGCATCAGCCAGCTCGCCGCGTACGAGGTGGACCGCGAACTGCCCGAACTGCCGAAGGCCGCTCCGACCGCCTGACCGCTCCGACCGCTCCCGTAACAACTCCCGACCGGCCGTCCACCGACGGCCGGTCGTCGTATTTCCGCCGCTTCAGACCACTTTTTCTGGCGGCCAGCCGTAGCTCAGCACTGTTATCCGGAACGCCAGCGCACTCTCGCGCTTGTCCGCGCACTCTCGCTGGTTCAGCGGCGGGGCAGTTCCTCGCGGGGTAGCCAGTTGCGGCGCACGATCGTCAGGCTGCGCTCCGCCTCGGCCAGGTCGTCGTCGGACGGCCGGGAAGCGTCCCGCGCCCGCAGCGCCGCACCCACACTCACCTGCGACGAACCCGACCCCACCAGGCCACGCAGGCCCCGCTCGGAATCCCGGTCGTCGCCGCCTGCCGAACCGTTCGTGCGGCGCGGATGACTCGGCCGCGACGGCCGCGGCGTCTCCGGCTCGGGTGCCACGCCGGCTGGCGGTCCGGGTACCGGCCCGGATCCGGGTACCGGCAGGGCTGTCGGCCCAGGCCCGGGGACCGGCTTGGGCACCGGCACGGACGGTGGTCCGGGTACCGGCACGGATACCGGCCCTGGTCCGGGCGGCACGGATACCGGCCCTGGTCCGGGCGGCACGGATACCGGCCCTGGGACAGGCGGCGGTGTGGGAGTCGGGACGGGCGGCGGTGTGGGTGTGGGTGGCGGTGTGGGGACCGGCGGAGGCGTGGGGACCGGCACTGGTGGTGGTGTGGGGACCGCCGGCAGTGCGGACGGGACCGCCGGAGGATCGGAGGGGACCGCCGACGGCTCGGTGGGGGCTGCCGGAGGTGCGGGTGTGCCGCCAGACGGGGGGCGCACCCGGCGGCGTCGGCGTTCGGGCTGGTCCATGCCGCCGACGTTACCGCCGGGGCGGTCGGCTCAGAACACCTCCGTGGGTGTCGGCTGCCGGTGCCAGCCGAACGCGATGGTCGGATCGTTGCCGGTCAGCTGGCGGATCCGGCCCGCGGCGGCCAGCGCGGCGAACGACGTGGCGCCCAGGTAGACGGACCCCAGTACGGTCACCGAACAGGCCAGATCGGCCGGGTCGTCGGTGCGGGCACAGGACGCGCCGTCCGGGCCGCCGGTGAGCCGCCAGCGGCCGGTGTTCTCCGTGAGGATCGGGTCGGTGACGTCGAGGACCACGTCGACGGCCGTGGCGTACCGGCGGGCCGCTAAAGCCCGGGGCACGTCGACCAGGCGGATGAACAGGGCGTCGGCCAGGCTGGGGCCGAGACGCCGGGGCTCGTCGACCAGGTGGAGCAGGGGTTCGTCGAGGGCGGCGAGCCGGAACGTCACGCTGCGGGCCAGGTCGATGCCGAGCAGGAACCGCCAGAGCGCCTGGTACGTCTCCGGATCGGCGGCGGCCACTTCACGGACCGACACTTCGCCGTTGGGCCCGTGGCTGGTCCAGCCGTGCTTGACCCGCCACACCGCATAACCGGTCGGCCCGTCGGGGCCTTCGTGGACCACCGCGTACCGCTTGGTGGCGCCGTCCCGATGGTCCTTCAGGTCGGCCAGGACGAAATTCCACCATCGCTCGTCGCGGTTGGACCAGCCGACCCGCTCCGGCCGGAGTTGCTCGTAGACCTTGGTGAGGTCGGCGAGATCGGCGATCGGGTCGACCAGTCGCAGACGGCCGGACTGCTCGGTGGGCGGTGCGGGGAGACGTACCTCACGATTCATGATGTTGAGGTGCAGCCGGGAGGCGGCGGGCCCGTAACCGAACCTCGGATAGATCGAGGTCTCGGTGGCCCAGAGAACCGCGAGCGGCTCCCGCCCGGCGTCGGCGATCTCCCGCAGCTGGCGGTGCATCATCCGGGTGAGCAGGCGCTGCCGTCGGTGAGTGGGCAGCACCCCCACCCCGGACACGTGGGCGGCCGGCACGATCGCCCCGGGCACCGTCAGATCACGGGTGAACGCGACGGTGTGCCCCACCACCTGACCCGCGTCGTCGGCGACCAGGGAACGGTCAGCCTCGAAGATCCCCGCCTCCAGCTCCTTCAACTCGCCGGAGTAGTCCTCATGGAATACCGTGCCGAGCAGATCGCAGATCGCTGGGAAGTCCTCGGCACTGCCGGGGCGGAGTCGAATCTCTTCCTTCATGGTTTGTGTGTAACGGACTGCGTGTGCTGCGGCGACCGATTTGTTGGCTCGCTACGCTCGAAGAGCCGTCGGTCGCCGACCGCACATTGAAAGGGGAACCATGCCGGAGCAACCGCAGTGGTCCGAGCGGACGCTCGACATGCCGCCGCAAGACCCGTGGTCCGACCAGCCGACCACGAACGTGGCCCCGGACGCGGCGCCGCAATCGCCCGCGCCCACCACACCGGGGCCCGGCCCCGCGGCGCCGCAGCAGCAGGAACAGCCCGACCAGTCCCCGTTCAGCAGGGGCCGGGCCCGGGTCACGCAGCGCACTCAGCAGTTCACCGGGCAGTTCACCAGTCAGCACGAGCCGACCGGCACCGGCTGGCCCGACGACGGGCACCGGGAGCCGCCGCGCAGCCTGAGCGCGCAGATCCGCGACCTGCGCCTGGGCGGCGAGTGGAGCAGCGCTGCGGGACTGTTCGCCTTCGTCTGCTGGGGCATCTGGGCGTTGTCGTCGGACGGCGACCTGGTCAGTTCGTTCATCATCTTCGTGGTCACCCTGCTGGTCGCGGTCGGCGTGTTCGCCCTGGCCCGCCTGGTCGGCCGCCTCGTGCTGGAGCAGCGTCTGGGCCGGCGACGGCACACCGCCCGCGGCGCCCACGTGGTCGCCGGGGTGTTCCTGGCCGGTGTCGGGTTCGCCTTCCTCCGCCAGACCGAATGGGTCATGCGGGTCGTCAACTGGGTGACCAGCAGTTTCTAACTGACCGGTTTACCACCGGTGATCCCGAGCACCTCACCGGTGGTGTAACTGGACTCGTGGCTCGCGAAGTAGACGTAGGCGGAGGCCAGTTCGGCGGGCTGCCCGGCGCGCCCGATCGGAGTGTCGCCACCGAAGGACTTCACCTTCTTCTCGGTCATGGTGGCCGGGATCAGTGGGGTCCAGATCGGGCCGGGCGCCACCGCGTTGACCCGGACACCCTGCCCGGCCAGGTCCTCGGCGAGCGCCTTGGTGAACGCGACGATCCCGCCCTTGGTGGTGGCGTAGTCGAGCAGGGCGCTGGACGACTGGTAGGCCTGGATCGACGCGGTGTTGATGATCGCCGCCCCCGGCTCGAGGTGCGGTACGGCGGCCCGGCACAGCCAGAACATCGCGTACAGGTTCGTCTTCATGACCCGGTCGAACTGCTCGTCGGTGATGTCGGTGATCCCACCCGGCTGGGCCATCTGGTAGGCGGCGTTGTTCACCAGGATGTCGATGCCGCCCAGCTCGGTCCGGGCCCGGTCGATGATCCCCCGGCAGTGGGCCTCGTCCCGGATGTCACCCGGAACCTTGACCACCTTGCGGCCAGCCTTCTCGATCCACTGAGCCGTGTCGGCGGCGTCGGACTCCTCCTCCGGAAGGTAGGAGATCAGCACGTCGGCACCCTCCCGTGCGTACGCGATGGCCACCGCACGCCCGATCCCGGAGTCACCGCCGGTGATCACCGCTCGCCGCCCGGTCAGCCGCCCACTTCCCCGGTAGCTCTCCTCGCCGTGATCCGGCCGGTCCGGCATGGCCGACGTCAGACCCGGCGGCTGCTGATCGCCACCGTCGAGTGCGGGCTTGGGGTACAGGTCCACGGGGTTCTTCACGTCATCGCCTCCTGGTCGGGGAACGGTTATGACCTGCGGATTCCCCGACCAGGCGCCGCTAACCCGATCCGGCCGGTTCGGAGACGTGCGCGTGGACGATCCGCCAGCCCTCGGGCAGCCGCACCCAGGTCTGTGACTGACGGCCCAGCACCGCACTGCCGGGATAGCCGAACAGGGTGGTGACGACGGCTGTGCTCCGGCCGTACCCGCTGATCGTGGTGTCCTTGAGACGGCGACCCGGCGGCAGACCGCCCTGCGTCTCCCGCCACCGCCGCTGCTCCTCGACGCCGGCCTGCTGGTCGGCGATCCCGAACCGGATCGCCCCGGCCGCGAAGAATCCGATGATCATGTCGACGTCGTCGGTGACCAGCGCCCGTTCGTAAGCCTCGAACGCCTCGCTGACCTCGGCGATCACGTCCGGAAGATCCCTTTCCACGAATGTCCTCCCCGCTATCGGGCCGCGGCCGGCTCGGTGGCGGGCTGCGCGGACTCGTCCGGCTCGGTCTCGTCCGGTCCGGGCACCCGCGGCGTGGGCCTGCCGAGAGCGAAGACGACGCAGACCAGAGTCAGGAACAGGTATCCGAGCGCGACCTGGCCGTCCGCGTTGAACTGGACCTTCTCCGCGTGGATCAGTCCCACGAAGGTGAGCACCGCGCCCGCGCCGGAGAAGACCGCGGCGTGCCAGAACCGTTTGTCGATGATGAACGCGACGATCGCGCCGAGCACCAGACCGGCCAGGATCGCACCCTCACCGAGCGTCTTCAGACCGTCGTAGACCACGCCCGCCCCGGCCAGCGCCTCCGTCCCGACCTGCGCCGCCGTCGTCCCGGCCGCGGCCAGCGCGTTGTCCATCTGCCCGGTCGCCCACGCGGCGATGTTCGGGATCAGCGCGGCCACCACCGCGGCGGCGTGCGCCCGTGGGGTCGCCTGGAACGCCTGTGCGCCGATCAGCAGACCGATGTAGAGCAGGATCGGCACGATCGCCGCGGTCGGGAAGATCGCACCGAGCAGTCCGAACAGACCGAAGAAGCAGAGCAGGGCGATCAGCACACCGGTCGCCATCGAATACCCGGTCCGGCCACCCGCGGCCTTCCATCCCGGGTGCCCCACGTAGACCGCCGGCGGGAACGGCGACCCGAGGCAGGAACCGATCACCGCGCCCGCGCCGTCGGCCAGCAGCACACTGCGCAGGTTGTACCGGTCGCCGGCGGTGGCGGCGCTCTCCACGTTGGTCATCGCCTCGGTGAAGTTGTAGACACCTAGCGGGATCGCCGTGGCCAGCAGCGGGGCCATGTCCCGCAGGCCGTCGAGCAGCAGGCCGAACTCCAGGTGCGGGAACGCGAACGCGATGTCCCGCGCCGCACCCGTCACGTCCGGCACCGACATGGCGCCGCCGATCCAGCCGATCGCCGTGCCGACCAGCAGCGCGGCCAGGCCGATCGGGAAGTTGAACGGCAGTTTCACGTCGGTGAGCAGGCCGATCAGCAGCAGTCCGAGGACCGGCAGGGCGATCCACGCGTAGTTCCACATGTTGCCGGCCGGGTTCATCGAGATGAAGGTGATCGAGATGCCGGCCAGGGTGCCGAGCAGGGCCGCCCGGGGCGTGTACTTCCGGATGTACGGGCCGACGAACGCGCCGATCAGCACGATCACCCCGATGATGAACGCCCAGGCGATCCCGGCCGTCCACGCGGCCATCGGATCCTTCGTGGTCAGGTAGATCGGCAGCATGATCACGAAGATGACGATGAACATGTGCGGGACGCTCGGACCGTACGGCAGGGCCGTCACGTCGGTGCGGTTCTCCCGCGCGGCCAGTCGCCGGGCCAGGAAGGTGTAGTAGACGTTGCCGGCCACCAGCGCGACACCCAGCGCCGGAAGGATCACGCCGAAGACGTCACCGGCCGGCATCTGGATCACGCCGAGACAGAGCCCGGTCAGGGTGAGCACGTTGACCAGGACGTTGACGCCGAAGCCGAAGAAGGCGTTCGTGTCGCCCCGGACCCAGTAGGGGAGTTTGGCCGCGGGCGCGGCTGTGACGGTGGTCATCTGTCTACTCCTTCAGCGCGGCGATCACAGCGGGGGACTCCGCGACCCAGCCGAAGATGCCGCCCTGCGCGGCGATCATCTGGAGGCCGACTCGCTGGAACTCGGGGAAGTAGGAGCCGACACAGTCGGCCAGGACCAGGCACTCGTAGCCGCGGTCGTTCGCCTCACGGACCGTCGTGTGCACACACACCTCGGTCGTGACCCCCGTGACGACCAGGCTCTTGATACCGCCGTCGTCCAGGATCCCGGCCAGCTCGGTGGCATGGAACGCGCCCTTGCCGGGCTTGTCGACCACGGTCTCGCCCTCGGCGGGCTGGAGTTCGTCGATGATGTCGTGGCCGTACTCACCGCGGATGAGGATCTTCCCGAAACGGCCCTCCTGCCCGATCATCGGCCCGCGCCGGAGCTTGGCGGGTGGGCAGTCCGACAGATCGGGCAGATGGCCCTCGCGCGTGTGGATGATCGGCAGACCGGCGGCACGCCAGGCGGCCATCAGCGCCGCCAGCGGCTCGATGGTCCGCCGTAACTGGGCGACATCGTTGCCGAGCGACTCGCCGAAGCCGCCCGGAAGGAGGAAATCCCGCTGCATGTCGATGACCAGCAGCGCCGTCTCGGCCGGCTGGAAGGTGAAGGGGCCGGGTTGAGCGTCGACAGTAGGCATTCCGTCCGCCTTCAGTCCGCTTTCGGAGGGTGTGATGACTGGGTTGCGGCTATCACGTCGTCCGAAGTGGCGACGCAGCCGAAGACACCGCCCTGCATGGTGACCATGTGCAGCGCGGCGGTGTGGTTGGACGGATCGGTGGCCCCGGTGCAGTCACTCAGGATCAGGCACTCGTAGCCACGGTCGTTGGCCTCGCGCATCGTCGTGTGCACGCACACGTCCGTGGTGATGCCGGTCAGGATGAGATGGGTGATGCCGTGCGTCCGCAGCACCAGGTCGAGGCTGGTGGCGTAGAAGGCGCCCTTGCCCGGCTTGTCGATCACGACCTCACCGGGCGCCGGTGCGACCTCGGGCACGATCTCCCAACCCGGCTCGCCCTTGATCAGGATCCGCCCGCAAGGCCCTTGACCGCCGATCTCGGCACCGATCCGTGCCGACCGCCACCGCTTGTTGGCCGGCAGGTCGGACAGGTCCGGATCGTGCCCCTCGCGAGTGTGGATGACGAGCATGCCCAGCTCACGGACATGGGACAGTATTTTCGCGGTGGCCGGCAGCCCGGCCCGGGTCAGCCCGATGTCGTAACCCATCGAGTCGACATAGCCGCCCGGTCCACAGAAGTCGGTCTGCCAGTCGATACAGAGCAGCGCGGTCCGGTCCACCGGAACCGAGCCGTCGTAGGGCCAGTGGTACGGGTCGGCCTGGACCGGCCCGATGCGTGCGGTCATGAATCAGGTCCCTTCAGGCGTGGCGACGCGCCCGAACCGCGCTGAACCGGCTGTTCCGAACCCCGTCCGGTCTCGTAGCGGCAGGCACTCGATCGACGCTCATGCGTGCGTCCACTCTGTCGATTGTCGACAATTCTGTTTCGCCGATGACCGCGCCATGTAACGTCACGATTTCCTACAGTGATCAACGGCCTTGCCGGGCCGCCCCACCTCGCGCTGTACCTTCAGCAGTCGCCCTGAATCGCGGCGCGCCATCATGCTCGAACGGCTCCGCCGCACGCCGATTCGCTTGCCGACCCCGGCCCCGGCCCGGGCTTCCGGACCCGGCTGCCCTGCCGCCGCCCCTGCTGTTCGCCTGTCAGCTCAGGTAGGTCCGAGCCCCGTGCCCGCTCAGCGCCTCGAGAATCGCGGCCGTGTCACCCCGCTCGACGGCGGTGAACAGCCGCTCGTGCCGGAGCACCCCGTCCAGTGCCCGCGCGGTCTCCGCCTCCCGGCGCATGTTCACCGCCATGTAGAGCTGGATCCGCACCAGGATCGACTCGTACAGTCCGGTGAGCTGCCGGTTTCCGCTGAGCGCGACCACCTCGACGTGGAACCGCCGGTGCGCGTTGGCCAGTTCGAGCCGGTCGTCGGCATCGGTCGCGATCCGGATCGAGTCCAGAGCGGATCGCAGCCGCCCCAGATCACGTCCCGGGGCGGTGGCCGTGATCGCGTGCCGTTCCAGCACGTCACGAACCTCGTACAGCTCCCGCACGTCGTCGTCGGAGAGCGTGGCGACCCGGGCGCCACGGCGGGGGATGTGCTCCACTAGGCCCTGCTCGGAGAGCTGCCGCAGGGCCTCACGCAGGGGAGCCCGGCTGATCCCGAGCCGCCGGGTGAGTTGCTCCTCGACAAGCCGCTCGCCCGGGTCGGTCCGTCCGCTCAGGATGTCCCGCCGCAGGCGCTCAACGGCCAATTCGACGAGGCTGTACGTCTCCAACTCCCCGTCGCTCACGCGGCAAGTGTGCCAGCCCGCGCCGATCTGACACGGGCTGGCCTCGCTGCGACTCGCTGTGGCCTTACGCGTCGGTCAGGATCTTGCCGGTCTCCAGCAGCGACTTGAGATCGCTGAGAACCCAGGCCCAGCCGCCGCCACCCTCAGCGCCGGCCTCCGCACTGCCGCGAACCATCGCGGCCGTGGCTGGGGCGCCTGGCGTGTCATGGGTGATGGTGACCCGTTGCACTCCGGCGCCAGCTTCCTCGATCTCGTAGGTGAGTGTGGTGAACGGCTCGGCCCCGGTGGTCGGGTCCATCAGCATCCGCCAGGTCTGCACCAGGCGCCGCGGCGGATCGGCCTCGATGACCTCGCCGTCCAGGATGATCTCGGGCATGTCGAACCCGTTCGCGGCCGCGTAGTCCTTCATCCCCTGGTTGGCCGTCGAGTAATACCGGCCGCCCTTTGTCAGGTCGTAGAACTGGGGAGCGGCGTACGCGTACTTCGCGTTCCACTCCGGGTCGGTGATGGCCGTCCAGATCTTTTCGGCCGGTGCCTTGATCCAGATGCGGAAGACCTGGGTGTCGCTCATGACTCTTCCTCCAGCGTTCGCTTCAGATCGATGAGTGTGGTCACGTGCTTCTCGGTGTACTTGTCGATCCACCGATCGTGGATCTGCCGGATCGGCACCGGGTTGAGATAGTGCAACTTCTCCCGGCCGGAGCGGCGCACGACGACGAGCCCGGCCTCCTCAAGCACCTTCAGATGCTTGGCGACACCGAACCGGGTCATCTCCAGCTCGCTCTCCAGCTCGGTCAGGGTGCGCCCGTCCCGGACGAAGAGCAGATCGAGCAGAAAGCGACGACTCGGATCAGCCAGCGCCTTGAAGACTCGATCGTCGTCCGTCATGACACCAAGTTAGGTGACCGTTTGGTCACCTGTCAAGGTGTGGACGCCACTGTCACCCGTACCGGCAAGCCTGGTGTTGATGGTGTTGTGGGGTTTTGATCAGTGGTTTTGTCGCCACTCAAGAAGAGCGGCTCAAGTGCTCCCGGTATGCCGGATTCCGTCAGCTGCTCCGAAGAAGTCCAAGACCGGGCGCGGCGCGAACACTTAGCGTGATACTGAGAAAGTCTGTTTCGGCCGGTTCCTACAGTGTGATCCAGTAACGGCTCTTGAGGCCGAGGGTGGTGTCACGCACGTCCTCCAGCGTCCCGCCATGCTTCTCGCTCACCCGTGCCGACACGGCGTTGTCCACGTCGCAGGTGATGAGCACAGCGCCGAGGGATCTGCGGCGGGCTGCACCCAGGACCTCGTCGAGCGCCCAGCTCGCTACGCCGCGGCCCCGTGCCGACGGCCGGACGCTGTAGCCGATATGACCGGCCCCCTGCAGGAGGAAGTCGTTGAGCACGTAGCGCAGCGAGATGGAACCCAGGATCCGGGCCTCCCCGTCCACGATCCACCAGTAGGCGGCGTGAACCAGACCCGGCTCCGGCGGCAGGCTTTCGTCGGCCGCACGCCGTAGCCGCGCCACCCACTCCGCGAAGCCGGCCGGCGAATCGACGTCGTCACCGGTGCGCAGCCCACTGCCGGGCTGGTGGACACCCCTGCCCCACTCCTCACGGGCCGTCAGCCACGCCGTACGCAACTCCGCCGTCGGGTCGATCAGTTCGAGCACAGCCAATGGTCACGTCTCCAGGACCTCCAGGTAACCCGGTCTCCAGTGCGGCAGGGCCGGCTGGCTCGCCGCCAGTAGGCCTCAGCGCCTGGTCTCGTACCTGGTCAGAAGCACGCCGCCAGAAAACGTCCGGGTCTCCACCGGAGCCAGGTTCACCCAGTTGTCCAGGGCCGTGAAGAACGGCGTGCCGTCACCGATCAGGACCGGATGGGTGACGAGCACGTACTCGTCGATCAGCCCGGCCCGCATGGCCGCTGCGGCGAGTGTGGCGCCGACGATGTCGATGGGGCCGCCGTCCTCGGCCTTGAGCCGGGTGATCTCGGTGACCGCGTCGCCGGTGACCAGGCGGGTGTTGCCGTCGACCGTGCTGATCGTCGAGGAGAACACCACCTTCGGCATGTCCCGCCAGCGGCGGGCGTACTCGATCTCCGCCGGCGTGGCACCCGGTCGCTGGTCGGCGGTCGGCCAGTGGGAGCTCATCGCCTCCCACAGTCTGCGCCCGTACAACGCCGTTCCCGTCGCCCCCACCCGGTCGGACCACCACTGGAACAGTTCGTCACTCGGCACACTCCAGCCGAGATCGCCGCCGGGCGCGGCGACGTAGCCGTCCAGGCTCAGGTTCATGCCGAAGGTCAGCTTTCGCATGGTGTCAGCCTCCTGCTGCGTCGGTACTCGTGTCGTACAGACCAGCACGGCGCGGAGGAATCATCGGTCAAGCCACACCGAGGGCCGGTTCACCACCACCAAGACCCCGTAGCGCCGGATTGTGCGGAGCCGACGTCGACTTCGTGGCCTGGACTGCGTACGTACTTCCGAAAGTGGGGCGTGGTTGGGAACTCGGCCCGCTGAGGTCGGCCACGGGTATCTGGGTCGTCACTCCTCCCGTGGTTGCCCGGTACTCAGGCGACTTCACTGGCAATGAGCTGGCAGTTGGGAAGAAACAGTCGATCATCTCGACCTGGATCGACAGCCTCGACCCGGCTGTGGCACCTCTGCATATATCAGCTCGTAGATCGTCGACGCCGCGGCATTCATCACGCATAGATCACCGTCCAGCAGGCTCTGGTCATCGAAGGGCACGCGGTCCTTCACTGAGCCGAGGTCGGGAGGTGTCAACCATGGAGATCACCCTGCGCGAGGGCGTCGCCTGAGACCCCACCATGTGAGGAACGCCGGGGTCGGCCGTTGTCGACCCCGGCGTCCTTGTTCAGCCCCGGTCCATACACGAGCGGGATGCTCGGCCGAGAAGCCGATATCGACGACCGCAGGCGCTGTGACGCGGCGGACCCCGGTGAACAGCGCATACCGAGACGCATGCGATCAAGCCTGCGATGACGGAGGCACAATGACCAGTCACGAATGGTGGCACAACGCCGACCTGCGCATGGCGACGGCGGTCGGCGACGGGTGGCGTCTCTTCAACGACCTGTATCTGCGTGCCCAGACGGACGCGGACCTACTGGCGCTGACCCGGCGCACCCGGCTTGCCCAGTCGCTCACGCACGCGGCACGCACTGAACACTTCGCACCCCACCTCGGCGGACGGCAGATCACCGCGGACAACGCGGAGGCCACCCTGGCCGCCTTGCCGGTGCTGGAGAAGGACGTGCTGCGGCATACGCCCGAAGCCATCACCACGGGCCTGGTCGACCCTTGGGACGTGTTGAAGGTGCGCACGTCGGGGACCACCGGCGAACCGGTGTGGATCATCCATGACGACACCAAGCTGACCGAGTCGACCGCTGCCAACCTCCGGATGCTCGACGCGTACGGCTTACAGCCCGGCCTCCGGGTCATCCGCGCGACCGCGGACCTGCGGCACGGACTGGTCGACTACGAGACGATGCCCTTCTTCGGACAGGCCACCGTTCTGCAGGTCAACATGTCGACTGCGACGCCCGGTGACGCGGCCTTCCTGACCCGGCTCTGTGCCGAGTTCAAGCCGGACGTGCTGTGGGGACAGCCGGTGGAGATCCTGCTGGCCGCGCTGCGGCAGAACGAGGGGACCATCGACTTCCCCAAGTTCAAGGCGGTACTCACGCACGGCGACAGCCTTGATGCGCGGGCCCGGGCCACCATCGCCGACGTGTTCGGTTGCCCGCACTATGACCTGTACGGGCTTCAGGAGTTCGGACGGGTCGGGTGGGAGTGCCCGCAGAGTCCGGGTACCTACCACATCGACGAGGAACGAGTGTCGATCGATGTGCAGGGCGACGGTCAGGTCCTGATCACCTCGCTGACGAACACCGCAATGTCGTTGTTGCGGTACCGGCCCGGTGACGGCGGCGAACTGCTGACCGAACCGTGTCCCTGCGGCCGCCCCCATGTGCGGCTCACCAAGATCGAAGGCCGCAAGCGGGCACTCGTCGCGGACGCTGACGGCCAGCTGGTGAACATCAAGCCGCTACGGTTGATCCTCGAGGTGCAGCCTCTGCACCGCTGGCAGGTCCGGCAGAACGAGGCCGGCTGCCTCGACGTGCTGATCGCCCCGGAGTCGCCGGCCGACGGTGACGAGCTGGCTCGGGATCTGTACGCCGCGTTGAAGAACACGATGCGGCTACGCGAGTTGACGGTACGCCCGGTCGAGCTCGCGGAGTTGACCACGGCCTCCGGTAAGGCGCCTCTGTTCCAGCTTCTGGCTACCCAGGAGGCGCTGAGTGCCGCGGTCGTGGACAACGCCACCTCCTGGTGAGACGGCCGCGGGCATGATCATCGCTATCGTCGGAGTCGGCACCATCGGGTCCCTGCACGCCACTCATCTGCGCGAGGCGGGCCACACGGTCCTCACGATGGACCCGTACCAGCCTTCGGACCTGACCGGCCTGCAGCAGATGCATCGGGAACGGGCGGCGGCTGTCGACGCCTGGATCGTCGCGTCGCCCACCGACACCCACCTGGACAATCTGCGTCAGATCCTGGACATCCGGCCCGCCGCCAGGGTGCTGCTGGAGAAGCCGTCGGTGTCCCTCGGTCAGCTCGACGACCTGACCGAGCTGCTCGGCGCCCATCCGGAGGCTTCGGTCGCGGTCAACAACGTCTATGGGTACGGCGAACCCGTGGCCGCGTTGGCTGAGGCCGTCCGGCGGCGATCCGGCGCCGGTGACCCGATCCGCCAGGTCACCGTGGAGTTCACCAAGAACCGCCGTGCGGACGTGGATGCCGGCCGTTTCGTCGACCTCCACTACGGCGAGGTGGGCTACGAGTGGTTTCACCTGCTGGCCGTACTGCGCCGGATCCTGCCCCGGCCGGAGTACCAGGCGTTCTTGGACTCTGCTCCGGAACAGGTCACTTCGGAAATTCGGGTCCGCGGCATCGGAGCGTCGTTTCCGGACATCAATCTGTACGCCTCGATGCATGGTGTCATCGGTTTCCCGAACCTGGCGATCCGTGATTTCGCGAGCCCGATGGCCCGCCATCACCTTCATGACGCCCTGATCCCGTACGGCTATGCCCTGCGCTACCGCGTCGCCCATGTCGAGTTCGCGTCCGGCGCCTGGGTACGGCTCGTATTCGAGCCCGGGTTCGGTGTCTCGAATGACTACAAGAACGTCCACACCGTCCGGGAGGGCGACCACATCGGCGCCCCCGGTCATGTCACCGAGGTTCGCGGCAACCAGCTCAAGGGCGCGGTGCTGACCCAACTGGAGCTGCTCGTCGCCGGGCCGTCGGGATTCCGGCCGGAGGTTTACCACGCGGAGCACGAGTACATGGCTTCGCTGACCCGGCACCTGCATCAGCAGGCGCAATCCATCCATTCATCCGCGGTGCCACGCGCTCTCGCCCGTGTTGCCCGATCGACCTGATCAGCAGGTGACGACATGACCACCGATCTTCCCGACGACTTCACCATTCTGCTGCGCCTCACCGCCGACGTTTGTGCCGAGTTCACCGCCGACCGCGTGGACGGGCTGACGGCCGCACGGCAGATCCTGCGGGAGCGGCTGCGCACCGATGCGGACGCTCGTACGGTCTTCACGCTTGCCTGCACCTTCGCGTCACCCTTCGGGGAGAGCTGGGTACACGGTGCCGGCGACGGGTCGCCGTACCTCTCCCTGGAACTGGCGGCCGCGACGCTCGACGAGGACCAGTACCGCGCGCTGCTGGCCACCGTGGTGTTGTCCGATTCGACCACCCTGCCGTACGACTACCGGGCGCTGGCCGCCGCCGCCTTGGGCCGGATGGGGCTGGGCGTGCACCGGGCAGCGTTGCAGGAGGCGGTCGACTCGGCCACGCCGTTGCCGATGCGGTCGATCGAGTCGAAGACGATGATCCGCAGCGACGGCATCGACCATCTCTTCGCGATTCCCGACATGGTCGAGGGACGGCTGGCGATTCTGCGGCAGGCCGCCGCCGCCAAGACCGCCGAGACCCGGGTGATCCTTGCTGCCCGGCTGCTCGGGCATCCCGGTCCTGCGGCCCCCGTCTCGCCGTACATGTCGAACGAGGCGGAGCGTCTCATCGCCGAGGACGCAGCCAACGAGCTGGTCCGTCCGGCCGACTACCTGGTCCCGTGGGATCAGGAACTCGCCGACGACGGCTCCGGAGGGCGCCTCACCCTGGCCGAGCTGTTGCGGGTGGCCCTGCTCTGCCCGGAATTCAAGCTGCCTGACGTACGGGTACGCCCGATCCTGATCGCCTTCTACCGTTCGGTCCTGCGCGTCTCCGGCCGGGCGATCGTCGGACTGGGCGCCGGCGTCTTCCACGTCGAGCACGGCACCGCGGCGCACGCGTCGTACTTCTATCTCGGGCGGGACGCCGTGCTCGGCAAGGGTTGTGTCATCGACTGCGTGGGTGGGGCGGTGCTTCAGCACAGCTCGTTCCTCGGTGGCGGTTTCGTCCCGCTGCTCATTCACACGCACAAGCACGTACGTCGCGCCGGCGAACTCGGCACCGCCGAACGCAAGACCGTGCTGCCGTGCGTCTTCGCGGCGGAGACGGGCGCCCGCCTTCCGATGTCCGCCGTCGGCCTGTATGAGGCGGCCGACCATCTCGACGCCGACCCGACGCCCTTCCCCGGTATCCGCAGTCTGGCTTTGGCGCCGTGACCAGCGCGTTCCCACCGCTGTCCCGATCATGCTGAGGAGCTTCCCCATGCAGACCCCGTCTCCCGCCACCGTCCCCGCGCCACCGGGTTTCACCGACGAGAGCTGGGCCGCCTTCGCTCGCGACGGCATCCTGGTGATCGAGGACGCACTGTCACCGGCGGTGGTGGCGGACTTGAACGACGCGGTGGTGCGACACGGCGAGGACAACCCGCTCCACATCGTCGCCGACGATGAACGGTTCACCGAACTCATCGATCACCCGGCCCACATCGGGTTCGTGTACGACGTCTACGGCGAGATGCTCAAGTTGCTGCGCAGTGAGTACTTCCGCCGAGAGCCAGGGACGATCGTCCGGAATTCCTGGCATTTCGACGGTCCCCGGCCGCTGCCGTTCAGCGTGTTCACCGGTGCGCTCCCATTGCGGATCAAGGCCGCCTACTGGCTCACGCCGCTGCCTACGGCGGGGATGGGCAACCTGGTGTTCATCCGGGGCAGCCACCGGTGGGACTTCCTGCCCGAGTACCAGACCCACGAGCCGCATCCGCAGGAGGAGCGTCTCATTGTCCGGCCCGGTGCGCTGACCTTGATGTGGAGCGGTCTCTGGCATCGTGTCGACGTCAACGACAGCGACACCACCCGGCAGAACATCTTCCTCGAGTACGGTCCGTCGTGGGTGGTCACCAGCGACCGCCAGCTCGCCGAACCGGCCTGGGCCGCAGAGCTGAGTCGGGAACGACGGATCCTGATGCGGGCCTACGAGGAAGCCAACGAATGCATCAAGCCGCCGGCCCGGGACGTGCCGCTGTATGCCCCCCGGGATGCCGGGTCGGCTGGTTCACACCCGCACTACCCGGACCACGTCCCCCTCCACCTGCGCAAGTTCAGTACGCCGGTGGAGCAGCGCAAATGGGTGTGACACCGCTACTCGAACTGGCCGCGGTGTCCTACACCTATCCCGGGCCCCAGGGCGGCAGCCGGGTGTTGAACGCCGTCTCGGGCGTGATCCACGAGGGTGAGACGCTCGGTGTCGTCGGGCCCAACGGCTCTGGCAAGAGCACGCTGCTGAAGATTCTCGCGACCCTGCTGCGGCCCACCTCCGGTCAAGTTCGGTACCGGGGACGGCCGATGGCTCGCGTGCCGCTGCACTATCGCGGCAGGGTCAACTATTCGGCGGGCGCGCCGTACGGGTTCTACCCCCGGCTCACCGCCGTGGAGAACCTGCGCTTCTTCGCCGGTATCAAGGGCGCCGCGTGTTCCCCCGCCGGGGCACGACGCCTGCTCGAGACCGTCGGGCTGGCGGACCGCGCGGACGCCGTATATGCGACGTTCTCCCTCGGCATGCGGCAGCGTCTGCACCTGGCCCGCCTACTGTTGGAGCCGTCCGAGATCTGGATCGTGGACGAGCCCACCAACGGCCTGGACACCGACGGCGTACGGCTGCTGGAGAAGATCCTGGGCGATCGCCCGGACAAGACCAAGGTGATCGTCAGTCACGACGATGACTTCCTCTCCCGCGTCGCCACCCGCAGGTTCGTCCTCACGGCGAGCGGACTGGTCACGGTATGAGGCTCGCCAGCCGCCCGTTGCGTTTCGCTGCCTTCCTGATTCGGGTCCAGTGGATCGATCGACGCGCCACGTCCTCGTTCCTGATCGGCATCACCTTGCAAACCGGCATCCTGACGCTCGCCTTGACCGACCAGGCGACCGATCCCTCGCACGCTCTCGAGCTGGCGTGCCGGGCCGCGCTGCTCACCGGGATCGGCATCGCGCTTCTGTCCGCGATGTCCAGCATCCACAACGAGTTCCGCTACGGAACGATGGAGAACGTCCTCCTGGGCCGGATGTCGCTGAGCAAGCTGCTGGCGGTCCGCGCGGCGGCCTGCGCCGTGGTGATGTCCCCGGCGATCGTGGTGCCGTTCGTAGGTGCGATGACGATCTTCCCGGCACTTGTCAGCGCGCGAACCGCCGTACTCATCGGAATGGTTTATGGGTTTTTGGCGGTCGTCGGTCATCAGACCACGCTGTTGCTGTCCCAGTTCGCCCGGCCGGCCGCAGCGGTTCCCTGGATCCGGCTGTTGTTGCTGATCGTCGGTATTTCGATCCTGCCCTTTCCGGGAGCGCAGCCCGCCGCGCTCGCGTTGCCGCCGGGGTGGATCCTGCGGTACGCGGACGAGGCAGGCAGCCCGGGAACGCCGGAATCACTCACGACGCTCGCCATGTTCGTGCTGATCTTGGTGGGTTGGAGCGTCGCCCTCGGTCTCACCCTTCGCCGCCGCGTCGGCACGAAGATCGAGCAGCGCCTCGTCGACGGTCGTGCCGAATGGTGACCGTGTGGCGTCTCACCCGGTTGCTTCTGGTTAACCGCTTGCGGCAGGAGGGCGCAGCCCGATGGGTGGAGCGGGTCGTGGTGCTGAACCTGTTGAACATTTTCGTCCTTGCCGCTGTCTTCGCGACGGCGGGCGGTCGTCGGCTCGCCCCGGACATACTGGTCACCCAGTACAGCTACTTCATCCCTCTGGCAGCGCTCACGGCCGGTGTCGGCGCGTGGGAGACCGAACTCTTCGCCGGATTGGCCGACGAATACCTGCTGCGCCCCGGCCGCGGGCTGGCGGCCCGGCTGTTGTTGGGGCTGGTGGAGTCGGCTGCCCCGGTTGTTCTCTTTCTGACGCTGCTGCTCACCTCGGCCGTCACCCGGGCCGACCGGCTGAGCCACCTGATGACAGCGGTACTGATGCTGATCGTCTTCCTGCTGCTGGGTACGGCGCTCGGGTATTGCTTTGGATTCCGGCACGAGAAGGCGGTGAACAACTTTCTCACCTCGGTCGCCTGGGTTCTCGGGCTCGGCCCCGGGCCTTTCTTCCAGGCCGGGGACAGCGCCATCCTGAAGATCTTCCCGGGTGGTCACAGTCTGCACGGCCAGTTCGGCCCCGAGTGGGGGAAACTCGCATTCCTGCTACTCGTTGGCCTGGGATTGATCGCTTGGGGCACTGCTCCGCGCCGGCATCGCTCCTTCACCCGCTGACGGGCATCAGCCGGTGTGGCCCAGGGCACACTCCTCAGTGTACTAATCTACCTCGATCGCTGGGCGCGGCAGAGGTGAGGCCACATTGGAGAGTATTCGGTTCTCGGTACTGGGACCGATGCGGATCTCCATTGACGGTGAACCACTGAAGGTGGGCAGCCCTCAGCAGCAGGCGATGATGGCGGTGCTGCTCCTGCGCCCGGGCGGGACAGCGACCGCGGGCGAGCTGGTCGACGCACTGTGGGGAGCGGACCTGCCGAACTCGGCGCTGGCCACGCTCCGCACCTATGCGTGGCGGTGGCGGCAGGTCCTGGAGAAGGATCGCTCCGCCCCAGGTGTTCTCCTCTCGCACGGCGACGGATACCGGCTGATACTGCCGGTCGGTTCGGTCGATGCGCTGGACGCTGAAGCGTTGACCGTCCGTGCCGAAAAGTTGCGGGCCGACGGTGACCTGACCGGCGCGCACGACCACTTCCGGCGGGCGCTGGCTATGTGGGAGGGCGAGCCGCTGGCCGGGTTGCCCGGACCGTTCGCGGGACGACAGCGGCAGCGGCTCACGGAACGGCGGCTCTCTCTTCTCGAGAGCCGGATCAGCCTCGATCTCCGACTCGGGCGGGCGGAGCTCTGCGTGCCCGAGCTGACTACCCTGACCGCCGAGCATCCGCTGCGGGAACGGCCCTACGGCCTGCTCATGCGGGCGTTCTACTTCACCGGACGGCAGGCCGAGGCGTTCGCGGTGTTCCGCAAGCTTCATGAGCTGACCGTCGATGAGTTGGGGGTGTCGCCGGGACCCGAGATCACCGAGCTGCACCGGAGCATGCTCGAGGGAACGCTGGATCTGCCGAGCCGTTCCCCGGAGCCGGTACCCGGCGTCGTACCCGACTGGATTCCACCCGTGACCGACGCGGAGCCGGCCCTCATTTCGTGCCCGGCGCAACTGCCGCCTGAAGCCGCCGATTTCACCGGACGGGAGTCGTCGGCCGCCGCGCTCGGTGCCGCGCTGACTTCGGAGACTCGGCAAACCCTCGGCATCGCGATGGTGGTCGGCATGGGCGGGATCGGCAAGACGACGCTCGCGCTGCACGTCGCCCACCGGATCCGTGAGGCGTTCCCGCACGGTCAGCTCTACGCCGACCTTCGTGGTGGCGACGTCATACCGGCCAACCCGGAGTCCGTTCTGGCCGGTTTCCTCACGGCGCTGGGCGTCGACGCTGCGTCAATGCCGGAGAACCTGGACGTACGCTCGGCTCTGTTCCGTTCCCTGGTGTCACAGCGCCAGATCCTGATCCTGCTCGACGACGCCCGCGATGTCGCCCAGATCAGCCCGCTGCTGCCCGGCGGGGCGGGCTGCGCGGTCGTCATCACCAGCCGCAGCCGGATGTACGGTCTACCCGCGACGGTTCAGGTGGATCTGGAGGTCTTCGACTCCCGCGAGGCGGTCGAGTTGCTCAGCCGGGTGATCGGTGCGCGGCGGGTGGCTGCGGAACCGCAGGCCGCCCCATCGATCGTCGCCTTATGCGGTCACCTGCCCTTGGCGGTGCGCATCGTTGCCGCACGCCTGGCCGCCCGTCCCGGCTGGAGTATCGCCACGCTCCGGGACCGCCTCGCTGATGAGAGACGCCGGATCGATGAACTCCGGGTGGGCGATCTCGCGATCGAGGCCGCCTTCGAGCTGAGTTACCAGCATCTCGCCGCTGACCAGGCCCGTGCCTTCGCGCTGATGTCGACCATCGATGCTCCCGAGGTCACCTTGACCGCTGCGGCGGCGTTCCTGGATCGCGACGTTCGCCGGACCGAGAAGACCCTGGAATCCCTGGTCGACGTCGCGCTGCTCGAGTCGCCGGCGCCCGGCCGCTACCGCTACCACGACCTGTTGCGGGTTTTCGGGCGGCAAACGTGTGAAGCCGAACATCGCGACGAGATGCCCGTGGCCTTCGACCGGATGCTGAGCTTTTTTCTGGCCACCGCGTGCACCGCACTCCAGCAAGCAGTGCCCGGTGACCCTGTCGGCCAGGCACTGGGCCCGGTGCCGTCGACCGGCCTCCACTTCGCCGATCTGACCGCGGCACGCGACTGGGCACGAACCCATTTCGAGACCATCGGCCTCGTCGTCCGCCAAGTGATCGGCACGCCCGTACTGGTGTCGGCCGCCACGATCCCGACCTCGATCGACCTGCTGATCGCGCTCAGCCCGTTCGGTTCGGATCCCCGCCAAGAGTTGCACGTGGGCGCCGCCCGCACTCTCGTTCGGATCACCGAACGCACCGGCGACCTCCGTTCCCGGGGGCGGGCACACTTCCTGCTGGGAAACCTCGCGCTGGCCGCCAAGAACCTGGCCGAGGCGGAGGTGGAGGCGAGCCATGCCGTGTCGGCGTGCCGCCACAGCGACGACCCGGCCATCCTGCGACAGGCGCTCAACGATCTCGGCCTGGTCGCCCAGTTGCTCGGCCAGTTCGACGAGGCAGCCGGCCACTTCGACGAGGCCGTCATCCTTGCCGAGCGGCTCGGTCACCGCTCCGGAAGGATCGCGACGGCGATGAACGCCGCGCTGTGCCGGGTTCGCAGCGGACGGGCCGCCGAGGCGGTCGCCATGTGTCACCAAGCAATCGAAGAGTCCCGATTGCTTGGTGATGGCCAGGTGTCCAGCTACGCCCATTACACTCTCGGCCTGGCGCAGTATTCACTACACCGATACGACGAGGCCGCCGCTTGTTTCCGGAGATGCCTGGACCTGTGTGTCTCGACCGGCCTGCGCGCGCGGGAGTCGCACGCCCGGTACCGGCTGGCCGACACACTACGCCTCCTCGGTGACCCGGAGGAGGCGAGCGTCGAAGCTGCCCGTTCCCTGGCCCTGTGCGACGAGATCGGCGACCAGCGTGATCAGGCAATCGCCCGGATGGCCCTGGGGCGGGCCCTCATCGACCTGAACCGGATCGACGAGGCGCGGGAGCATCTGCGGCAGGCGCACCGCCTACTCCTCGACATCGGGCTTCCCGAAGCCACGGAAGTCCGTGACCTGATCGCCGCGATCCCCCATACCGCTGACGGCTGACCGCCGCAGTGGCGTTACCCGTAGAGGGTCAACCGTCCGCTCGTCGCGATCAGGGGTTGTCGCACGGCAGGTAGGAGGAGGTCGTGCTGTTCCACTCGTTGACGCAATCGTCGCCCTCAGCCGTGACGAGGTAGGAAGCGCCGTCCGCCATACGCAGCCCGACCGCGAGCCCGGTGGGGCCGACCAGGGCGATCGCCAGGAAAACCATCGTTGCGGCGAGACGCCGTGGAGGTCGCGTGCTGTCTGTCGTGAGGTGCTTCACCGTGCTGTCCTTATCGCTCGCGGCCGCTCGGCCTGACGCGGACAGCTTGGCACCGGGTGATCAACGATCGATAAACGAAGGTTTCATCGGTCAAGCCACACCGAGGGCCGGTTCCCTCTCGGCCGACTCAGGTGAGACAAGTTGACCGGCTTGCGCCGATCCGGAGACTTGGTTGAGCAGGCCTTGAGCCCTCCTCGGCAGGATGGGTCCTGTCGAGGAGGGAGACAATCAGGGCAGAGTGAGCTCAGTCACCGCGGAGAGTTCACCGTCACCGGCCCGGTAGGCGACGATCTGGTGGGTACCGGTCGACCCGGCAGGAACCGCCCACTGCTCAGTGGCGGTGCCAGCGACCAGGCCGGTCCGGCCGATCAGATGGGACTCACCCGCGACAGCCTTCTCCACCATGAGGAAAGCCTGGACGGACACCGTGCCGGCCGGTGCGGCAGCCGAGAACGAACTGGTCGTCCAGCCGGTGAGGCCGTCGACGGTGGCGGTGTTGGCGCTGCCCAGGCGGGTCACCTTGCCCGCGGCATCGGTGAAAGCCAGCCCGGCCCGCACTCGGCGGCTGACGTCGACGGCCTGAAAACTCGCGACCGAGGTGTACGTGGTGCCGGGCGCGGCCGTCACCGGGCTGCTGTAGGTGCTGATCTGACCGTCGCGCAGAGCGGTGAGTCGCAGCGGGCTGCTGCCGGCGAACGGCCCGCCCGAGGCCGGCCGGGACACGCTGCTCGACGACCCGCTGACGGTCCAGCCGGTGGCGGCGTCGAGCATGTCGCCAGGTACCGCCGGGCTGCCGACCGGCAGATCGGCGATCGGAACGCCGTTGCGGTAGACCCGGTAGCCGGCCACCGGGTTACTGGTGGCGTAGGACTCCTGCCAGGTCAGCGCTGATCCGGCGACGCCTACTCCGGTGGGTGCCTCTGGGGCCAGCGCGGTGGTGCGCACCGGGGCAGCGATGACGCCACTACTGGTGTTGGTGACTCCACCGGGACCAGTCAGCGAGACGAAGGTGGGACGCGAAGCCGCATTACGGGCGCCGATGTGTACGCCGTACCAGGTGGTGGGTTCGGCCTGGTCGTCGACGATCGTATTGCCGTAGATCTCGTCACGGGAGCCTACCGACAGCCCGATGCCGCTGGTGTCGAAGTATCCCGCGCCGGTGCTGTACGCCGAGGACCCGCCGAACCCGGCATTACGGATGTGGTTGCCGGTGATGATGTCCGGGCTGTTCTTGGCCGCGGTGTTGCCGTAGACGAGGATTCCGGACTGCCGGGGACGTTCGATCAGGTTGTCCCGGATGACGTTGGCTCCGCCGAGCCGGACCAGGTGATCGCCGGCGGTTTCGCTGTTCTGGTCCCATGAACCAGGCGTGCCGTACGTCTTGTCATCGTCCAGATAGTCGTCGTAGGCGATGCCGATGCCGACGGTGAACGAGTCGCGGATGGTGTTCTCCGCGACCAGGATGTCGCGCGGCTGGGTGACGTCCTTGTTGGTGCCGGTGTGTGAGTAGTCGGAGTTCGACTTGAGCACGATGTGCGCGCCCTGCAACTGGTTGCCGGTGACAGTGGCCCCGTACACCGCTTCGAAGTAGAGGTTGCCGTACTCGGCGACGCCACGGGCCGCTGCCACCGCCGGGGTGGTGTGCACGATGTTGTCGCGCACGGTGGTGCCCTGGGCGTTGGTGAAATCGAACGCGTTGCCGTTGATCGTCGCGTCGAACTGGTTGCCCTCGATCACCGTGCCGGTGTTACGGCCCCCACCGCCGATGTTGTCCTCACCGTCGGACTCGGCACCGCCCCGGTTGTCGAAACGGTTGTCGACGATCCGCGCCCCGGTGGTGCCGTGGACCCACAGCTTGAAGTATTCGAAGTTGGTGAAACGCACCTGCCGGACGGTCCAGCGGTCCCCTACCGAGATGCCGCCGCCGGTGTTCGCATGCGCGCCGAGTGTGCCGCGGAAGTCACACGGCTGTCTCGGACGGCTCGGCATCGTGGCGTCGTCGAAACCGGTGGCGCTGGTACGGCAGTTCCCGTTGACCGTCAGATCGGACACCAGATTGGTGCTGCCCGGCTGCTTGTCACCGGTCGGCGCGATCAGGTAGCCATATGCGAAGTTGCGCCAGTTCACGGTGGGATCCATCAGGATCGTGGTGGCAGTGATCCCAGCGCCGCGAAGATCGACGTTCGGCGGCAGCTTCAAACCCCGGGTGATCCGGTAGGTACCGGCTGACAGCAGCACGGTGGCGGTGGTCGCCGGGCTGGTCACAGTGCCGTCCGCAGCGAAGACGGCCGGCACGGTCCGGCTGGCGGCGGTGGTGATCGCCTGGGTGAGATTCGCGTGATCGTCAGCGGACCCGCCGCGAGGTGCAGGTGCCACGACGCAGGTCGTGGTGGTCTCGCACGCGGCTGCGGACAGCGGCGCGGGGCTCAGGGCCGAGGACATCGTGTAGGCCGGGAAATCGTTCGTGGCCGGGGCGGCCGCCGCCGGTGGCGCGGCGACCAGCATGCCCGCGAACAGACAACCGGTGGCCGCCATCGCGTAGTGCGTGACGGCGGGAGGGGTCAGGCGCATCTGTACTCCGTGTAGCAGCAATCGACTATGTGGCTCGGAGTGACATTAGGTCCTCTCCTTCCTCGCCAATACTGACTCTTCGTGCACAAAATTTGGGGAAGATCGAGTTTTTACTACTTACAGTAATTTTGCTGGGTGACTTTGCGTTACATTCGCTGACCAGTTCCGGCACGGCGCCCAGTGGGGTACGTATCGCCGTGGACATCAGGACCACAGACCGCCGCACCGGCGCGTCATGCCGCGACTCACCCCGGTCAGGCCTTGGCCGGTCCGGTTCTGTTCAGCCGGGCACTGGCCTACGGGAAACACGGCGACGCTGGCGACCGTCGCCCAGGTGCTCGCGCTCGCGGCCCAGATGCCGCCCCGATATATGGCCCTGATCACCGTTGCGGCCTTCTCCGGCCTGCGGTGGGCGGACTGGCGGCGCTGCGATGTCGACGCGGAGGCCGCGACCGTGCGCGTACCCCGCAAGCTCGCCGCGTTGAGGAACGGTCTGGCGTTCGGCCCGCCGAAGTCGGCAGCGGGCATCCGGTTGTCGTTCGTCCGTCAGTCGCCTGCAAGGCCCTGGCCGGCCAATCGGGCGAGTTCATCGGTAAGGGGCAGGAGGAGTTGGTCTTCACCGGTGACACGAACGTGGCGCTGCGAACCGGCAACTTTCGCTGGGCGGTCAAGTGGGTCACGGCGCTCGCGGATGCCGGTATGCCGGCGGGCTTCAACTTCCACGATCTCCGGCACGCCGGGAACAACATCGCGCCGCGAGTGGAGCCAGCCCACGGGAGCTGATGTACCGGATGGGCCACGCGAGCATGAGGGCCGCCTTGATCTACCGGCACGCGACGAGTGACCGGGATCGCGAGATAGCCGACAGTACGAACAAGCAGATCGCCAAGGGCAAGAAGCTGCGCCGGGGCGGCCAATGGCACGCAAGATCCACTAGAGGGTGAAAAGCGAACGGCCCAGGTCTGAGGGAGTACCTCTGACCTGGGCCGTTGTAGCTGAGCGGGCGACGAGAATCGAACTCGCGTAGTCAGTTTGGAAGATCGCTAACCGCTGTCATGATCCGCCCGGATTGCCTGGTCAGGAGCGGTGCCCGGTTGCCCGATCATGACCGTCTGGGACCGCCAGTGGCACGGCCTAATGGCACGTAGTTGGCACGTCCACGCAGTCCTGAACCCGTTTTCCCGGTACCCCACCTGCAGTGACCACAGGAGTCGAGGGCAAGCCGTGAAGCGGTGCGGCAGCCAGACGGCCGGAGGGACCGCCGACGCCGTCGTGGCGTGCGATATCCGGAGCGGATCATCCAAACGGGGCATGGGTGATTGGCCTACACGCCGGAACAACACGCCGGATGGTGTCTTCTGTGGACACCGGAGCGCTGCCATAGTTCGCCGGTGGAACCCGCCTCCGTGACCGCAGCCGCCCTGAAAGCAGGGCTTGCGGCAGTTCAACATCTTCCGAAGCTGGCCCAGTCCGGACGCGTGCCAGTAGACCGCAGAGTCACGGCATACGAGCGCTTCGCTGCGGCTGTCTGGGCGGTGGTAGAGAGCGATGGCTCGGTACGCGCCATACAGCCGATCGCCGGAAGGAAGTTCGGTGGGGGCCTTGGCTACCACTCCATGTTTGTCCGAATCACTGAGCGAGCCCTGATGGCGCATGGTGACTTGCTGGGTGCCTATGGAGCCCTGAGGGTTCTGGCCCCGAATGTGGTCGTCAGCGCGGCCAGTGAAGTCGCTGATCGGCTTGGTAACCTCGCGACTACCCCAGTGGGAGCCCGCGAGCAACATGCGGAGAACCAAAGCGCCGTTGGATTCGCGATGGTCATCTTCGATCAGATTTGCCGCATTGACCTGGGAGTCGAGGAGCACCCGTGTATGCCGCGAGCAGGATGGAAGCCAACCTCGTGGTGGCGCCGAGGCAAGTGGTGGTGGCAGCGTTCCCGCCGGGGAGACTGGCCGGATCTACCGCCACCGGTGATCGAATCTGAGACGGCCAGAGCCGCGTTGGTCACCAGGTAGCGAGCCATGGATCTTATTTATGAGTCAGAGCTTCGGCCGGTTCGCCGGCCGATGCCGGGCGGAGCCCGCCAGCAGGCCGAGCGCAACCGGCCGGCGCCGCGCTTGCGCGGCGCCTTGATCTTAGAGAGATCAATTCGGCAGTATGGTCGCGTGTGCTCGTGTAATTATCACTATCGGATGTAAATGGCAGCCGATCGCCTTGATCGGCTTCACCACCGTCAGCTTGCCGGTTTCTATAATCTAGGGGTGAAATGGAAGCAGTAGACAGCAGTATCGTCGCGAGGCTGAAGATCGAGAGAGCCGTCTTAGAGGAAGTTGAAACTGTTCGAAACCTTCTTCCCCCGGAGCCGTGGTCCGATGCAATACGTGTAGGAAGTTCCGCCATTGCGGGCTGGGTCAAGAGCCGTCTTCTAAGCGGTCAACCGAACGCCACTCCATTGTCTGTAAATGCGCGGAAGTCTGGCTTTGGCATACGCCCAGTTCCGATTATCGGTATTGGCGAGCGCGTAGCCTACAGGGCGCTTACTAGACTAGTTTTGGAAGATCTGGAAATTTCAGAGCGGACCCCGGAAGAGTACAAGAATTTTATTAAGGCGCCTATTGCTTATGCATTTGAACATGTGAGCAGCGGACCCGTTCGTATAGGTGATGCGCAGATTCGATATGTTGCCGAGGCTGATATAACTGCGTTCTATCAATATGTAGACCATGAAGTCCTTCGGCAAGAGCTACACATGCAGACGGGGGATGTGCTGCATGTTGACCAGTTGATTAGCTTGCTCGGGGAGTTAAGTGGTCGATCTTTCGGTATTCCACAGTTGCTCGATGCCTCGGATTGGCTGTCGGAAGTATATATAAGGATTGTCGAGCGTGCCGTGACACGACGTGGAATCGCGGCTTGGCGTTTCAACGACGACTTTCGTATCGGGTGTGGAAGCTACCGAGATGCGCTGCGGAATCTAGAGATTCTCGGCGAGGCAGCTCGCGATGTTGGGTTGGTAGTAGGCGATCAGAAGACTTTTGTTTCAACATTTCCAACCTATCTTTTCGCTCATACCGATATGGACGTGGATACGGCAGCGGCGACTTTCGATCCCCAGGATGTAGAGGTGGCTGTTACGGGCTACTTCGATCAGGATGAAGCCGAATCTGTTGTTTGGGCAATGCAGATGTTGCAACGCATTGACCGAGAGGGTGATTCTATTGGAGGAATAACCTTAAGAAAGATCAGTTCCCAAGACTTGCGACATCTTCGACGTGCGCTTAACTCCTTAATCAGAAATGGTGACGCTGGTGGTCTACCTTGGGTAACCCGACTCTTTCGCTATGTGCCCTCCTTGACTCCGCACCTGGTGAGGTATTTAGTTCGCGCTTACGAGTCTAGAGAGGGGGAGGCGATCGAAGTTTGGTTTGAGTTAACAGAGCACTCTGTGAGCGATTGGCAATCGCTGTGGCTTACCTATGGCGCTCGGAAGATGGGCCTATTGGGCGCAATTGATCCGGCGCGGGAGTGGATTGAGGAGCTCACGCGTTCTAGCTCGCCCGCGCCATTACGTGCCGAGGCGTATCTTGCGCTGGCAGAAGCAGATGCTGTTTCCTTTGACGAATTGGAGGAAGAACTTCGTGCGGCACCAGATGCCCTAGCGCCATGGTTTGTACTGGGAATGAAGATGCTTGCCCAGGGATCTTCTCCGCCTCCCGAAAAGCAGCTAGAGGCCGTCCGTCAGTCGTCACCCCTTTATCGCGTATTGTTGCGGTGATTAGTTTGCCAAGTCCGTTGAATACTTTTCCTCGCTACGAAACTACGGAGGTCGCACTCAAGTTGCTAGCTTGGGCCCAGCCTGACCTATTGCAAGGTGGTGACGGTTTAGTGCGGTCGCCTCGTATTCTGCGCACAACAATGGGTCCAGTTGATCCTGATCGAATTAGAAGACAGGCTGCACTTCTTCGCATGGTGTCGATAGTCGAGGCTTATCTTGATATACTGAATAGAGATCTAATGGATGAGTATTTCCCTCGAAAGACCTCGACGGTGAATCGACTACTAGAGGATTTCGAACTGAATTCCACATCATCTTGGCAAAAGCGACACGAGTCGTATGTCAGGTATCACTCGGTAGATTTGTCCAAGCAGTTCGGATGGAAAGGGGTTGAAGCGGCAATTGAGGCGCGGAATTCGGTTGCGCATGGCCTTGGTCGTTTAACGGCAAAGCAGTTGCGAAAAAGAGGTATTAAGGCTCAGTTGGGTCTTGTTGATATTCAAGTCGCCAACAATGAGTTGTACATTGTGAAGACTTCACTTCCAAAGATTTTCTCTGTGTGTAGCTCTTTTGTGCGTGCTGTGGATTCGGCTGCCCCGTAGTGGAAAAATCTGGACAGTGAAGCGGCGAGTGAGGTGCCGTTCTAGCGGTGGTGAACACCGGTTTTCGTTAGAGAGTTCTGCCATTCTCGGCGTATACGGGAACCCCCTTCTGTTTTGCTTGAATCGAGGTGCTTACTCGCCGAATCAGTCGTGGGGGAAGGTATCTTCCTAGGTCTGTCGCAGAAACAAACTGACACTCGGCTATTTCGCCGTCCTTGAAATGAATTTGAGAAATCTCCTCCTTTGTTAGCATGCCGCCGTCGAAAACAAACAAGATTTTGTCACCCTCCCTGTCCGTGGGCGCCCAGTCGACCGCAAGAATATTAGTGCTCTCTTTGGTGAGGCCAATTTCTTCTTTGATTTCGCGGACAAGTGCAGCGTGCGGCGATTCCCCAGGCTCGACATAGCCGCCGGGAATATCCCATCCGGCTTTGTATGTAGGCTTTACAAGTAGCACACGGTTTTCATCGTCGAAGAAGAGGGCTCCGGCTGCAATACGCGGAGTGGCCATCGGAGGTGTGTTGGTAGTCGTCACACCGAGCAGAGTAGAGCGAGTGGATCAGTCGAGCACGTGGAGGCGGCGTGCCAAGCCGACCAAGTCTGAGGACGGCTTGCCCTTCTGCTGCCTTACCCATGTGAGGGCGAGCTGACGGCCGAGGAAGTGGTGCCGGACCTGTTCGGGGGCCATCAGTTCTGCGTCGAGCAGGACGGATAGGGCCTCGTCCTGGCGGTTCCAGGAGCTGTACGCGCGGGATACCTCCAGCGCGTGGCGCACTCGGCGTTCCATCGGTAGGGCAGAGGTGTCGACTCGGGGGCCGAGGTCGATCGCGACCTGGACGTTGCCGAGTTCGCCGGCCGTTGCCACTCGGTGGATGGCGACGTTTGTTGGGCCGAATGCGGTCCACAGGTGGTTGGCATCGGTGCCGAGCCTGGCGGCTGTCTCGTCGGCTGTGTTGAGGAAGGTTCGGACGGTTCCGGGGTCGTTCGACCTGGCCGCTGCCATCGATCCGGCGAGAAGCAGCGTGCCGTAGACCGACAGGAGTTCCGGACCGGCGTCGGTGAGGTGCTGGTCCAGGTAGTCGGCGGCGTCGGTCGTCAGGCGTACCGCGTCCTGATAGCGCCCGGTCGACAGGAGTGCGTGACTGACCGACCGGAACAGGGAACCCGTGATCGCTGGATTGCCAACGGGACGGACGGCGGCGAGACCTCGATCGGCAGCGATCCACGCGAGGTCGGTCTCGCCAAGCTTGGTGAGCTGGGTAGCCGCCAACTGGTAGGTGAGACCGAGCAGGTTCCGGGCTTGTTCCTGCTCGCGGCCGTCCAGGTGGTCGACAGCAGCCTGAGCTTGGCGGAGGAGATCCGGGAGCTTGCCGGTGACGGCTCCGAAGCGGGAAGCCTGATACAGATCCCAGAGTCGAGCGGTCTGCTTCCGGAGATCGTCCAGATCCGGAGGCTCGGCGTCCTGGCCGCTGGTGCCGAGAGCGGTGATCGCCCGGTACTCCATGAGCGCCGTTCGTAAAGCCGGCACGGTCTCCATCCCGCTGTCGGCAGTCCACTCGACCAGGGATGGCTCAGCGAGCAGATCGCCGAGCGCGACATCGAGCACGTCGGCGAGAGACTTGATGACGGAGAGCCGGTCCAGCTCGATCCGGTTGTTCTCGATCTTCCCGAGCCAGTCCGCGGTCCGTCCTACGAGACCCGCGAGGACTTCTTGAGACAGGCCGCGTCGGCGGCGGTACCAGGCGACTCGCTCGCCGATCGTCAGTTTCATGGTCATGCCGCGCATCCGCTGACCCTCCCCGCTTGAAGATCGGCGACCCCGGAACGATTTTCCGGGTTGCTGGGCGATTTTGGCTACAGCCTGTCTCCATGACCGTTACCACCGTTTCCGCTCCGGCTGTCGCCTGCCGCTCGTGCGCCGGTGTGGGCTGGAAGTACACGACCCATCGGACCGCACTGCGGATGGTGGCTCAGTCGTGCCGGGACGAGCGGGTGACGGCTCGCCGCTCTTGCATGGACTGCGGCGGGCGCGGCACGAGAGTGGCGACGGCCTCATAAGCCGGCACCGGGGCGGGTGCCGGACTTGATGCCCGCTCGCCTCGGTGCCATCCAACCCCCTGCGGTGGAGGGTTCCTGTGATCCCGCGTCCCGGTGATGTCCTGATCGTCGACAGCCGTGCGTCGGTGCAGTTCGGCGGCGGGCGTGAGCTGGTCTTCCGTGTGATCGCGCTGGGCGTGAAGCCGACCTATGACGGGTGGGGCTGGATCACCGGCTATGTCCTCGACCGCGACGGCAACGCGGTTGAGCGCCGGAAGATTTTCGTCCAGTTCGAGGGGCTGCGCCGCTTCCCGCGATGACCGGCGGCCCAGAGCAAGGGGAGAACCCAAGGTGAGCGTCTTCGTGACTGCCGCTGTCCAGGAACAGCTCGACTACGCACAGTCCCAGATCGATCGGCACACAGCTGCCAGCGGGAACGGGCGGTGCCTCGCCTGCGGTGAGGAAGACCCGTGCAGCCTCCGGCTGGTGGCGGCGCATGTCTTCACCCGCTACGGGCGCCTACCGCGTCGTGCTCCCGGTACATCGCGACCGGAACAGGTCGGCACCCCGAAAGCCTGGTCCGGCTGGCTCAACGGCTCCACCGGTGCCAGCGACTCGACCGGCTGACCAATCTTGTTCAGTCGTGCTGACAGGCCTTATCGTCCTGTAAGCACATGCTGAGATCGTCAAACTGACCTGGTGGGTGGATCCCAATGGCGTACGAGATTCCGACGCCGAAATACCTGCGCGTCTTGAACGCGCTGCGTGGCCGCATCGAGGACGGGACGTATGCGCCCGGCGCCGGCCTTCCGTCCGAGAGTCAACTCTGCGATGAGTTCGACGTGTCCCGCCCGACGGTGCTGAAGGCGCTGGGCATCCTCAAGCAGGACGGCTGGATTGAATCTCAGCAGGGCAAGGGCAGCTTCGTCCGGGGGCGTCCGCCGTCCGGCCGGACCTCGCCGCAGTACGCGCGGGATGCCATCGACCTGGACGAGACGGCCGAGACCGAGATCCTGCACGTCGGCCCGGTTCTCGCTGCTCCGTGGGTGTCCGCTGCCCTGGGCATTCCAGAGGGCACTCCGGTCTACGAGCGGCGGCGGCGCACTGTGTCGGCGTCTGGGCCGATCGATCTGATCTCGACGTTTGTGCCGGTGGACATCGCGGTCGGCACCGACGTCATCAAACCGGAGCCGATCTCCGGAGGCCTGCTGGAGCACATCAAGGCCAAGAAGCGCCTGCGCGCCGACTTCGCCACCGAACGGATGACTGCCCGCCGGGTCGATGACGCGGAAGCCGGCGCCCTGAACGTGCCCACTGACGAGGCCGTGCTCTCTGTGGTGGTCACGGCTCATCAGTCGTCCGGCGCACCGATCATGACTTCGCTGATCGTGATGCCGGGGAGTCGCCACGAGATCGAGGACTCGTACCCACTGTCCTAATTGATCATTGCGCCATCTGAAGACCGGACATAGGTCGTTGCCTGTACTTACAAGCTGACATAACTTGTAAGCATAGGCGGATGTCATGTTGACGTCCGTGCGATCAGGAGGTCAGGTCCGGATGGTCCCGCTGACGTTGAAAGTCCCCGTCCCGTTCGACTATGTGTTCCCGGCCGGAGTGCTCTGCCTCGGCGTGGAGGCCGCTGTCGACTTCGATCGCCGCAACGAACCGGACAGCCAGGTCCGCGACAAGGAGACCGGCGAACGGGTCTGGGTGGTCCGGGTGCTCGACCTCGATCCGGCCGCCGGAAAGTTCGGTCGTACCACCGAGGTCAAGGTCAAGATCTGCGCGCCGCAGCAGCCGGTCCCGCCTGCCTCGGCCGTGCCGGGCTACCCGCCCGCCATCGAGTTCGACGGTCTGACGCTCACGCCGTACGTCGACTCCCAGCGTTGCAAGGGCGCCGGCTCATGCAAGGCACGAATGGCGTACTCGCTGCGAGCGACCTCGATCCGTCCGGCCGTTGTCGGCGCTGCTGCCTGACGACCGAACGCGCGGGCGGGCCGTTTCCCCGCCAAGAGTCCCGGCCCGTCCCGCGCGGCAACCCTCACTCCCATTTCGATGAAGGAGGGCCTGGTGCCCACCGTAGTTCAGGCTGACCTGATCACCTTCGCCGCCGATCTGTCCGCCCTGCTGCGCGACCGTCCCGGTGCGACGACCCCGACCGACGAGCGTGCCGACTGGTTCGATCGCAAGGCCGAGCTGCTGGAGCGAATCGCCGCCACCGACTCGGAAGCGGCCGACCTCGCGACGGCAGCACGAGCGGAAGCTACCCGCATCCGTACGGGTGGTGCGGCATGAACGCTCGCCGCATCGACCGCAAGCTCAGTCGGACATCGGCTCAGATCGTCTACGCGTTCCGCTGGATGACGGGACGAGCTGACTTGGCCGTTGTCCGGGCGTACCGCTGCTCCTGGTGTTTGGTCTGGGTCTCCCCGCGCCGTTTCGACCGCGTCCACATGGCGTGCCGAGAGTGTGTCGGCTCCCTCGGCCGGTCCACCCGCCTCGGTCGGGGGTGGCGCGGATGCCGATGATCAACGTGATCCCCGGGGAGAAGATCCCCACCGCCCCTCTGAACACCCGGCTCCCGGTCTGGCGCATCCCCGGCTGGCTGCTCGCCTTCGTCTGGCTGGGACGGGGGACGTTCCGCTCGGTGGTGCTGACGGCCCGCTACTGGTGGATCACCGGCCCGGCGGCTGCCTCCTGGTGGATCGCCGACCAGCACGGTTGGCCCGTGCTCGCGGGCGTCGTCGCCGGGCTCGTGGCCGGTGCCCTCTCCTGGTGGCGACTGCATCCGGCGTCCTGGCTGCGATGCGGCTGGTACCCGCTGGTCGGCCGGTGCCGTCGGCTGTGGATCTACCGGCGCGGCTGGACCTCAGCGATGACCGCTTGTGGCCTGGTCGGCGTCCACGGCGGGGAGCGTTGGGTGCCGCGCCTGCTCGGTGTCCGCTCCAACCGATGGGGTGACCTGGTGACGGTTCGGCTCCTACCGGGCCAGCACCCGGACGACTGGGCGAAAGCTGCGCCGCGCCTCGCCTACTCGTTCAACCTCCGCGAGGCGCGTGCTCACACCACCGGTCGCCCGGATCGTGTGGTGCTGCACTTCGTCCGCCGGGATCCGCTGGTCGGCACGGTCCAGCCCTTCCCGGTCCCGGCTTCGCCGGATCTTTCCCACCTTCAACTGGGTGTACGTGAGGACGGCACCGCCTATCGCCTACGTCTGACCGGCTCACACGTGCTGATCGCCGGCGCGACGAACTCCGGTAAGGGCTCAGTGCTCTGGTCGCTGCTGCGTTCGCTGGCGGGTGGCATCGCGTCGGGTCTGGTCGAGGTGTGGGCGTTCGACCCGAAGGGCGGCATGGAGCTGGCGGCGGGCGCACCGCTGTTCGCCCGGTTCGCCTACGACGATCCCGACAGCATGGCCGGCGTCCTGGAGGAGGCCGTCAAACGAATGCGGCTGCGGGCGGCCCGGCTGCGTGGGGTGGCTCGCCAGCACACGCCGACGGTCGATGACCCGCTGATCGTGGTGGTCGTCGACGAGCTGGCTGCGCTGACCGCCTACCTGACCGATCGGAAGGTCCGCGACCGAATCCGGGAATCGCTGGGCCTGTTGCTGTCCCAGGGCCGCGCGGTCGGCGTCCACGTGATCGCAGCCTTGCAGGACCCGCGCAAGGACGTGCTCCCGTTCCGGGACCTGTTCCCGACCCGGATCGCGCTGCGGATGACCGAACCGGAACAGGCCGACATGGTCCTCGGCGACGGGGCACGCGACCGGGGAGCGATGTGCGACCTGATCCCGGAGACGTCGCCGGGCGTCGGTTACGTCGTCCTCGACGGCGTCCGGGAACCGGTCCGGGTCCGCTTCTCCTACCTGGATGACGGGGACGTGTCCGACCTGGCGGCCACCTACGGACGGGGAGCGGCCCTGTGAAGCGGATCGAGGGGCTGCTACTCGTCGCCATCCTGCTGGTCGTCGGCGGATTCGCGGGCGCGGCGTCGTTCACCCACGTCAAGGACTGGACGATGGCAAATTCCCCGGCCGGTACGGGGGAGTGGTTCGGCTGGGCCAACGCTGTGATCTCCGAGCTGATCCCGATGGCGGCCCTGCTCGTGATCCGCCAGCGGCGGCGTACCGGCGGCTCGGTCGGCTACCCGATGTTCCTGCTCGTCTGCGCGGCGGGCCTGTCCCTGTCGGCACAGCTCGCCGTCGCGAAGCCCGGCCCGTCCGGCTGGCTGCTGTCCGCCGTACCGGCGCTGGCCTTCTTGGGTCTTTCCAAGCTCGTCCTGGCCGGTGCCCCGGCAACGCCTCCTGCTGTCGCGGCTGCCCAGCCTCCGGCCTCGGTCCCGGCTCCGGCCGTGCCACCGGTCCAGGCCGCGCCGTCTGTCGTCGCGCCAGCGGCCCCGGTCCCGGCCGAGCCGGTTAGGGCGCTGCCCGACGAAAAGGCCGGCAAGGTGCCGACTCCGACTCGCCCTGGCTTGGTGCCCGTTCCCGTCACCGCGTTTCCCACTCGACCACGTGAGGCCGCTCTGTGACCGTCACCGCTCTCATCCCCGCCGACCCTCGCCCCGGTTCACGGGCCGCCCGGATGCGCCAGCCTCTCGCCCGTGAAGCCCTGACCTTGCTGGCCGAACGGAACGGCGTCTGCGTACGCCCTCTGCCTCTGCGCCGCACCGACACCATGACCGGCCTCACCGAGGTCGTGGAGATCCCGTGCGGCGCCCGGCTGGCCGCGAAGTGCAAGCCTTGCGCCGAACGCAACCGCCGTCTCCGGATCCAGCAGATCCGGGAGGGCTGGCATCTGGAAGACGAGCCTGCGGTACGCCCGGACCGTCCCGGCGAACCGGAACTCGATCTGGTGAAGACCCGCGCGCATCTGGAGTTCGACCGGGCCGCGGTGCACTTCGAGCCGATGACGCCCGACGAGCGGATCGAGCGGCTGGCCGAGCTGGACCACCGGATCGCTGAGGTGGACGAAGTCCTGGCCGAGACCGACCTCCGTGGGCGGCTGACGCCGAAGGAACGCGACGACCGTCCCCGCCGGGCGCGCTCGACCAAGCGTCGGCACGACTCCCCGGACCTGCCCCGGCTGCCCGTCGACCCGCGCACGGTCGGCCGTGCCTTCCAGGGCAAAGCGGGCCAGACCTACCGCCCGTCGATGCTGGTCACGCTCACCCTGGACTCGCACGGGCAGGTCCATTCCCACATGCGCCGGGGCGCGTACGTCGTGCCGTGCGCCTGCGGGGAGCGCCACCACCCGCACGACCCGAAGCTCGGCACTCCGGTCGACCCGGCCACCTACGACTACCGGCGGGCTGCACTCGACGCGATCCATTTCGCACGGGTGCTCGACCGCTGGTGGCAGAACCTGCGCCGGGCGGCGGGCTGGAACGTCCAGTACGCCGGCGCCATCGAGCTTCAGCGCCGTCTCGCCCCGCACGCGCACTTCGCCGTGCGGGGCACCCTGCCCCGGCGCTTGGTCAACCAGGTGGCTGCCGCGACGTACCACCAGGTGTGGTGGCCCCCGTTCGACGAGTTCGTCCACACCGTCGACCGTCCGCCGACCTGGAGCGCCGATCTGGGCGGCTACGTCGACCCGTCGACCGGGGAGACCTTGCCGACGTGGGGCGAGGCGCTGGACGCCTTGGAGGACCCGGACGCGCGCCCGGCGTACGTCGCTAGGTTGGGCCGTGTCGACGCCCGTGGCATCGCCCAGGGCACGAAGGACGCCGAGCGGTCGATCCGCTACGTCACGAAGTACGTCACCAAGGACCTGACCGAACACGCGCCGGCGAACTCGGCCACCCAGAAGGCGCACGCCGATCGCCTGCACGCTGAGCTGGCCGTCCTGCCCTGCTCGCCGACGTGCGCGAACTGGCTGCTCTACGGTGTCCAGCCGGACCGCGCCAAGCCGGGCCTGGTCCCTGGCCGCTGTACCGGAAAGGTCCACCAGCGGGCGACGCTCGGTTTCACCGGCCGCCGTGTCCTGGTCTCTCGGCAGTGGTCCGGCAAGACCCTCGCTGACCATCGCGCGGACAACCGGGCGTGGATCCGCGCGGCCCTGGGCGACCCGGAGCAGCAGGAAGAGAACCCGGCGGAGAAGGACCGGTTCCGCTTCGAGCTGGCCCGGCCGGAAGACCCGGACGTTCTGCCGCTGGGGCACCGGATCTTGAGGGCCGTCTCGGAGCGAATCCGCTGGCGGGCGCAGGTCAGAACTTTTTCGGCAACTGTCCCGACGCAACAAGCCGCGGAATCACCGACATGAGGAGGACCCGAATGGATGACGAGCTGTTGACCGCTGATGAGGTCGCTGCTCGCCTTCGTGCCACCCCGCGATTCGTGCGCCGCCTCGTCTCCGAGCGGCGCATCGAGTTCGTGAAGATCGGCCGCCTGGTCCGCTTCGACCCGGCCGCAGTCGTCCACTACATCGACTCCCACCGCGTCGCCCCGACTGATCGGGCCGCGATCCGCGCCTACGTCAGGGGAGCGCACTGATGGCCAACCAGAAGCGTCATCGCCGTTTCGGCAACATCCGCAAGCTGCCGTCGGGCCGCTTCCAGGCGCGCTATCTCGGCCCGGACGGGATCACCCGCAACGCCAAACACACCTTCGACACCGAGAAGCTGGCGGCCCAATGGCTGACCCTGATCGAGTCGGAGATCATCCGGGGCGAGTGGCACGCCCCGGAAGCCGGCGAGGTGCGTCTCTCCGGGTACGGCAAGGAGTGGATCGCCCATCGGAAGCTCCAGCCGCGCACGCGGGAGAACTACGAGGACCTGTTCCGTCTGCACATCGAGCCGATCCTCGGCCACTTGGAGCTCGGCGCCATCAAGCCCCAGACCATCCGTTCCTGGCGCGGCAAACTGCTCGCGGGTGGCACCACCGAACCGCAGGCCGTGAAGTCCTATTCACTGCTCCGGGCGATCCTCAACACCGCCGTGCGGGAGGACGAAATCCTGAAGCAGAACCCGTGTCGGATCCCGGGTTACGACCGGTACCACACTCCGGAGCGCCCGGTCGCCACCGTCGTCCAGGTCCTCGCGCTCGCCGAGCAAATGCCGGCCCGGTACGTGGCGTTGATCACCGTCGCTGCGTTCTCCGGCCTCCGGTGGGGCGAACTGGCCGCGCTGCGACGTCGACTTGGCGGCCGGGACCGTGCGCGTACCCAGGAAGTTGGCGGCTTTGAGGTCGGGCCTGGAATTCGGCCCGCCGAAGTCGGCGGCGGGCATCCGGGTCGTCGCCCTTCCGGCAGTTGCCCGCAAGGCCCTGATCCAGCACTTGGGGGAGTTCACCGGTCAGAACCCGGAGGCGCTGGTCTTCACTGGCGACAAGGACAAGCCGATGCGAACCGGCAACTTCCGGCGGTCGGTGAGCTGGTCGAAGGCGCTGGCGGACGCGGGGATGCCAGCAGGCTTCCATTTCCACGATCTGCGGCACACCGGGAACAACATCGCGGCGGCCAGCGGCGCCAGCACCCGGGAGCTGATGCATCGGATGGGTCACGCGAGCATGCGGGCGGCCCTGATCTACCAGCATGCGACCAGCGAACGGGACCGCGAGACCGCCGACACGATGGACAAGCGGATCACCAAAGGAGCGAAGGCCGACCAGCCGACGAAGAAGGCCGGTGGCAAGCGGGCGAAACGCGGCAAGCCGACAGAAGCCGACGGCAAACCCGGCAAGCGCCAGCGGGACGGCGACCCGGCTGCCTAATGGCACGCAAGATCATCCGAGTGGGTGAAAGACGAAGGCCCAGGTCGGCGAGTACGCCTTGACCTGGGCCTTCGTGGTGGAGCGGGCGACGAGAATCGAACTCGCGTAGTCAGTTTGGAAGACTGAAGCTCTACCATTGAGCTACGCCCGCGTGAGCCCTGGAAACCGCCGGGCTCGTGTACATCCTACTGAATCATCTGCCCTCCGCGCGAACCGGATTCCCCAGCAGGTGACTCCAGCGCACACGCGGGCGAGCCGACCGCATACACTGGCCGACGCCACGGGGTGTGGCGCAGCTTGGTAGCGCACTCGCTTTGGGAGCGAGGGGCCGTGGGTTCAAATCCCGCCACCCCGACTGACATCATCATCCGCAGCAACAAGGAGTACGCCTGTGAAGAGCACCGTCGAGACTCTGAGCCCGACTCGGGTGAAGCTCGCCATCGAGGTGCCGTTCGAGGAGCTCAAGCCGAGCCTGCAGAAGGCGTACCGGGAGATCGGCTCGCAGGTTCAGGTTCCGGGCTTCCGTAAGGGCAAGGTTCCGGCGGCCGTCATCGATCAGCGTGTCGGCCGTGGTGCCGTGCTGAACGAGGCCGTCCAGGAGGCGATCCCGCAGCAGATCCTCGCCGCGGTCCAGGAGCACGACGTCAAGACCCTCGGCCGTCCCGAGGTCGAGATCACCGAGTTCGCCGACAATGCGCCGCTGAAGTTCACGGCCGAGGTCGACGTCCGCCCGGAGATCAGCGTCCCGGACCTGTCCGAGATCACCGTCACGGTTCCGGCCCTCGAAATCGGTGACAACGAGATCGATGAGCAGATCAACGGCCTGCGCGAGCGCTTCGCGACCCTGAAGACGGTCGAGCGCGCCGCTGCGGAGGGCGACTACGTCCAGCTCGACCTGAACGCGACCGTCGACGGCGAGGACGTCCCCGGTGGTTCGGCCAACAACATCTCCCACGAGGTCGGCAGCAAGCAGTTGCTCCCCGGCCTCGACGAGGTGCTCGTCGGCCTGTCCGCCGGCGAGGAGGCGAACTTCACCACCCAGCTCGTCGGCGGCGACTTCGCCGGCCAGGACGCTGAGGTGAAGGTCGCGGTCCGGACCGTCAAGGACAAGCAGCTCCCCGAGGTCGACGACGAGTTCGCCCAGCTGGCGAGCGAGTTCGACACCCTGGACGAGCTCCGCGACGACCTGCGCACCCGCCTCACCCGGGTGAAGAAGGTCGAGCAGATCTACGCCGCCCGTGACGAGGCCCTCAAGCAGCTCGTCGAGTCGGCGAACATCCCGGCGCCCGAGGGCGTCGTGAAGGACGAGGTCGAGGGCCGCAAGCAGGCCATGACCGACCAGCTCGAGCGCATCGGTGCCAGCCTGGCCGACTACCTGGCCTCGGAGGAGAAGACCGAGGAGCAGATCGACCAGGAGCTGACCGAGGCCGCTCAGGAGGGCGTCCGGATCCAGCTGCTGCTCGACACCGTCGCCGACGCCGAGGACGTCCAGGTCACCGACGACGAGTTCGGTCACGAGATCGTGCACCGGGCACAGCGTGCCCAGATGCAGCCGCAGCAGTACTACGACCAGCTGGTCCGCTCGGGCTCCGCGGCCGCCGTCTTCGGCGACGTGCGCCGGGGCAAGGCGCTTGCTTCGGTGATGGAGCAGGTCACGATGAAGGACGCCGACGGAAACACGCTGTCGCTGGACGACCTGCGCGAAGCCGACGAGCACGCGGGTCACAACCACTGATCTGAGCGACTCTGAGCGACTCTGAACGGCCACCGCGCACCGCTTCCGGTGCGTGGTGGCCGTTGTCTTTTCTTTGGTACGGCGGGGCGATGCGCTGTCAGCGAACACCTGCCCGAGCGGGAAGCTGATGCGCATCCGACCAGTTAGGTTGGTCGTACGACGGACAACCTGCCGGCCGGATTCCTCGGCCGACACAGCAAGCTGTGAAGGGCTGCCATGACCGATCTCCACATCCCCACCGGGCCAGTGTCGCGGCGAGGTGGCGGCGACACCCTGAGTGGCAACCTCGACGACTCGGTCTTCAATCGCCTGCTGCGCGAGCGGATCATCTTCCTCGGCAGCGAGGTGACCGATGCGAGCGCCAACCGCATCTGCGCCCAGCTGCTGCTGCTTTCCGCCGAAGACCCCGAAGCCGACATCCACCTCTGGATCAACTCGCCGGGCGGCTCTGTCTACTCGGGTATGGCCATCTACGACACGATGCAGTTCATCGACAACGACGTGCAGACCGTCGCGATGGGCATGGCTGCCTCGATGGGACAGTTCCTGCTCTGCGCCGGCACGGCCGGCAAGCGTTTCGCGCTGCCGCACGCCCGCATCATGATGCACCAGCCGTCGGGCGGTATGGGTGGCACCGCCGCCGACATCGCCATCCAGGCCGAGCAGATGCTCTACACCAAACGCATGTTCCAGGAGCGGATCGCCCACCACACGGGCCAGACGCAGGAACAGATCGCGGCCGACTTCGACCGGGACCGCTGGTTCACGGCCGGGGAGGCGAAGGACTATGGCTTCATCGACAAGGTGATCACCGGGGCCACGCAGGTCCCGGACGGTGCCGGAACGCTGAACTGAGGAGCTGAACCATGACCGACCTCTCTATGCCTCCCGGCTTCGCTCCGGTGCACAACCGCTACGTGCTGCCCTCGTTCTCCGAGCGCACCTCGTGGGGAATCAAGGAGTCGAACCCGTACAACAAGATGTTCGAGGACCGGATCATCTTCCTCGGCGTGCAGGTGGACGACGCGTCGGCCAACGACGTGATGGCCCAGCTGCTGACGCTGGAGAGCACCGACCCGGACCGCGACATCCTGATGTACATCAACTCGCCCGGTGGCTCGTTCACCGCTATGACGGCGATCTACGACACGATGCAGTACGTGCGCCCCGACATCAGCACGGTCTGCCTGGGCCAGGCGGCCAGCGCCGCGGCGGTGCTGCTCGCCGGTGGCACCCCGGGTAAGCGGATGGCGCTCCCGCACTCGCGGATCATCATCCACCAGCCGGCTACCGAGGGTGGTTACGGCCAGGGTTCCGACATCGAGATCCAGGCCCGCGAGATCATGCGGATGCGCACGCAGCTGGAGGAGCTGATTTCGCATCACTCCACCCGGCCGATCGACCAGGTCCGTAAGGATATCGACCGCGACAAGATCATGACCGCGGACGAGGCCAAGGAGTACGGGCTGGTCGACGTCGTCCTGGCAACTCGCAAGAAGAGCCTGCAGACGTCCGGCGTCTGACGTCGAGTCCGCGGTGTCAGGGGTCAGGTCGGCAGGCGCTAGACTGACCGACCCCTGACACGCCCGTTTTGGGGGGTCGGAGAACTGCCCCTTTGCGGGTAACGTCGAGTCTGCAGCCTCAGGTACGCGGGCCGGCGGACGATAGATGGCAACGAGGCATTCCGTCCTCGGACCAGGACCGGTCGACGGCCGGCCCATTGAATGCAGGGAGAACGTAGGTGGCACGGATCGGCGACGGTGGCGACCTACTCAAGTGCTCCTTCTGTGGGAAGTCGCAGAAGCAGGTCAAGAAGCTCATCGCGGGCCCAGGGGTCTACATCTGCGACGAGTGCATCGACCTCTGCAACGAGATCATCGAAGAAGAGCTGGCCGAGACCGGCGAGGTGAAGTGGGAAGAGCTTCCCAAGCCGATGGAGATCTGCCAATTCCTGGACACCTATGTTGTCGGCCAGGAACAGGCGAAGAAGGCTCTCTCCGTCGCGGTCTACAACCACTACAAGCGGATCCAGGCCGAGTCGAACGGCGCACCCGGTGGGGGCAGCGACGTCGAGGTGGCCAAATCCAACATCATGCTGATCGGCCCTACGGGCTGCGGTAAGACCCACCTGGCGCAGACCCTGGCGCGAATGCTCAATGTTCCCTTCGCCATCGCGGACGCCACGGCACTCACCGAGGCGGGTTACGTCGGCGAGGACGTCGAGAACATCCTGCTCAAGCTCATCCAGGCCGCTGACTACGACGTCAAACGTGCCGAGCAGGGCATCATCTACATCGACGAGGTCGACAAGATCGCTCGAAAGAGCGAGAACCCGTCGATCACCCGTGATGTCTCCGGCGAGGGTGTCCAGCAGGCGCTGCTGAAGATCCTCGAGGGTACGGTCGCGAACGTCCCGCCTCAGGGCGGCCGGAAGCACCCGCACCAGGAGTTCATTCAGATCGACACCACCAACGTGCTGTTCATCGTGGGTGGGGCCTTCGCGGGCCTGGACCGGATCATCGAGCAGCGGGTCGGACAGAGCGGCGTCGGATTCGGCGCGCGGCTCCGGTCGATATCCGAGCGGAACACCGACGACATCTTCAGCAAGGTGATGCCGGAGGACATGCTCAAGTTCGGCCTGATCCCCGAATTCATCGGCCGGCTTCCGGTCATCACGACCGTCCGCAACCTCGACCGCGAGGCGCTCATCAAGATCCTCACCGAGCCGCGGAATGCGTACGTGAAGCAGTACCAGCGCCTCTTCGAACTCGACGGCGTCGAGCTGGATTTCGACGAGGGCGCGCTCGAGGCCATCGCCGATCAAGCCATGCTTCGTGGCACCGGTGCCCGCGGCCTCCGCGCGATCATGGAGGAAGTCCTCCAGAACGTGATGTTCGAGGTGCCCAGCAACCCCGACGCCGCCCGGGTGCTGATCACCCGAGAGGTCGTCGTGGAGAACGTTATTCCCACGATCGTTCCGCGCGAGTTCGTCGGTCGTCGACGCCGCCCCGATCGCGAAGAGAAGTCAGCCTGACACCGGGCTTCTCGCACTGAGCTTGCAGACTGCCGCTATCCCACGGGGTGGCGGCAGTGTTGTTTGACTGCCTCCTCGGGGGATGGGGCAGTGCAGTCCGCGCTCCGTGTCCGTCCGGTGTGTGAGCAGTCCCGGAACGGGGCCGGTGCACGTACGCTCGATTCATGCGCGTCGCCGTCTGCCAGCTGAATTCACGCGAAGACCGTGCCCGAAACCTCGCTGTGGCCCGTGATCTGCTAGAACGTGCCGCCGCCGGGGGCGCGAAGTTCGCGGTACTCCCGGAGTACGTCGACTTCCTCGGGCGCTCCGCCGACGCGCCGA